>NZ_CP108538.1:4007500-4664375 GCF_035994185.1 Streptomyces sp. NBC_01217 | reverse complement strand
GCCACCCTGGCCATGCTGCTCCTGCGCAACCCGTACACCGGCTCCGGAAAGCTCGCGGACGCCTTCGACCTCGACGGCCTGAAAGCCGTGCTCGACACCAAGCCTGGGGCGGCGCTCGTGTCCCGGCTGCTGCTGCTCGGCGCATCCGCGCTCTTCATCGCGGTCCTGTTCGGGGCGTACGCGAAGCGCGAGGACGAACGCGAGAAGAAGGACCTCACCTTCGGACTGGCCATCGGCGGCACGGTGATCGCCGCCGGGATCGCCGGGACCTGGGCACTCGCCGAACACGCCTCGACCGGAATCCAGCCGGGCATCGCCATGCCGGTCGACGTGCTCCACCTGCTGGCCGTCGCCGCCTGGCTGGGCGGGCTGACAGCACTGCTGGTCGCGCTGTACCGAACGCCGGACATCGGAGCCACCGCCGTACGACGCTTCTCCCGTATCGCGTTCGGCAGCGTGCTCGTCCTCACCGCCACCGGGATCTACCAGTCCTGGCGCCAGGTCGGCACCTGGTCCGCGCTCACCGGCACCGGGTACGGGCAACTGCTGCTCGTGAAGGTGGGACTCGTCGCCGTGCTCGTCGGCATCGCCTCCATCTCACGCCGCTGGACCGCACAGCTGGCCACGGGCGGAGTCGGCACGACGGGGGCGGGAGCAGGGGCCGAAGCCGAAGAGGCCGAAGAGGCCGAGGTCAGGACTGCGGTTGAGACCGAGGCCGACGGCGCCACACAGGCATCCGTGTCCGAGGACCCCGCGCGGGCCGCCCAGCTCGCCCGGCAGAGGGCCGCCGTCGCCACCGCCGAGAAGAAGCGCATCCGCGACGCCGACCCCGACCGGTCCGGACTCCGCCGTTCGGTACTGGCGGAAGTCGGGGTCGCCGTGGCACTGCTGGCCGTGACGACCGTCCTCACCTCGACCGAGCCCGGCCGGACCGAAGAAGCCGCGCGCACCTCGACGGCGACAGCAGCCCCCGCACCCGCGGGCCCGGTCAATCTGACGCTGCCCTTCGACACGGGCGGCAAGAACGGCGAGGGAACCGTGCGGATGGACATCGACCCCGCCCGTACCGGCGCCAACGAACTCCACATCTGGATCGACGACATCGACGGCAAGGCCATGGACGTCCCCGAGCTGAAGCTCGCCTTCACCCTCGAATCCAAGGACATCGGCCCGCTCCCCGTCGTCCCTGTCCGGCTCACCGAGGGCCACTGGACCGCGAGCGGCGTCCAGATCCCGATGGCGGGCAACTGGAAGGTCGCGGTGACCGTACGCACGTCGGACATCGATCAGACGACCATCGACAAGAACGTGAAGATCGGCTGAGCAGGATCGTGAGCGGAAACAGCAACGTGACCGGAAACAGCAGCGCGAAGCGAAGCAGCGACATGAGCCGCAGCATCAGCGCCAATCGAAGCGGCGGCAGGAAGACCTCCGAAGGCAGCGGGGACGACAGAGCCCCCGTCAACGGCGCCCTCTCCCGGCGGCGGCTGCTCGGCACCGCGGGCGCGGCCGGTGCGACCGGGCTGGTGCTCGGCGCGGCGGGCGGCGCGACCGGCTATGCCACGACCCGGCCCGACGAGCCGACCGCGCTGACCGCGGTCGGCTCCACCCAGGTGATGTTTCACGGGAAACATCAACCGGGGATCACCACTCCGCTTCAGGCCCGCGGCCACCTCGTCGCCTTCGATCTGGCACCCGGCGCGGGACGCAGGGAAGCGGCCGCACTGCTGCGCCGATGGTCGGCCGTGGCCCGGCGCCTGATGGCCGGCGAGCCCGCCGACAGCGGCGCGGCGGACGGCACGTCCCATGACACCGGGATCGCGCTGGATGCCGGACCGTCCTCGCTGACCCTCACCTTCGGCTTCGGCCGCACCTTCTTCGAACGCACCGGCCTGGTCGATCACCGGCCACCGGGACTCGACCCGCTGCCGCCGTTCTCCTCCGACCACATCGACGCCAAGCGCTCCAACGGTGACCTCTGGGTACAGATCGGCGCCGACGACGCACTCGTCGCCTTCCACGCGCTGCGCGCCGTACAGAAGGAGGCCGCCACGGCGGCCAGGGTCCGCTGGCAGATGAACGGCTTCAACCGCAGCCCCGGCGCCACCGCGCAGCCGATGACCGCCCGCAATCTGATGGGCCAGGTCGACGGCACCAACAACCCGAAGCCCGCCGAGAGCGACTTCGACCGGCGCATCTTCGTACCCGCCGCAACGGATGCGCGGTACGACTGGCTGGCCGGCGGTTCGTACGCGGTCGTACGGCGGATCCGAATGCTGCTCGACGACTGGGAGAAGCTCTCCGTGGAACGGCAAGAGCAGGTCATAGGGCGCCGCAAGAAGGACGGCGCCCCGCTGAGCGGCGGCACCGAGACCACCGAGATGGACCTCGACAAGGCTGGCCCCGACGGCAAACTCCTGATCCCGGACAACGCCCACTCCAGGATCTCCTCCCCGGACAAGAACGGCGGCGCTGCCATGCTGCGGCGCCCCTTCTCGTACCACGACGGCATCTCGGCGGACGGCGCCCCGGACGCCGGGCTGCTGTTCATCTGCTGGCAGGCGGATCCGCTGCGGGGCTTCGTGCCGGTGCAGCGCAAGCTGGACCGGGGCGATGCCCTCTCGTCGTTCATCCGGCACGAGGCCAGCGGCCTGTTCGCGGTGCCGGGCGGTGCGGCGGACGGTGAGTACGTGGGTCAGCGGCTACTGGAGTCCTGAGAGACCGGAGCGCATTAGGGTGACGGTATGTCCGCCACGCGCTACGCCTATCTCGGCCCCGAAGGCACCTTCACCGAGGTCGCCCTCCGTACGCTCCCGGAAGCCGCCACCCGCGAACTCGTCCCGATGGTCTCCGTACCGGTGGCCCTGGACGCGGTGCGCAGCGGGGAGGCCGCGGCAGCGCTCGTACCGATCGAGAACTCCGTCGAGGGTGGCATCACCGCGACGCTCGATGAGCTGACCACCGGCGAACCGCTGATGATCTACCGCGAGGTGCTGCTCTCCATCACCTTCGCGCTGCTGGTGCGGCCCGGCACCAAGCTGTCCGACGTCAAGTCGGTCACCGCTCACCCCGCCGCACAGCCGCAGGTGCGCAACTGGCTGGCCGCGAATCTCCCGCACGCCGTGTGGGAGTCGGCGGCCTCCAACGCCGACGGTGCCCGGCTGGTGCAGGAGGGACGGTACGACGCCGCCTTCGCCGGTGAGTTCGCGGCGGCGACGTACGGCCTCGAACCGCTGGTGACCGAGATCCATGACGCGGTGAACGCACAGACCCGTTTCGTGCTGGTGGGCCGCCCGGCCCGGCCGGCGGCGCCGACGGGCGCGGACAAGACGTCGGTGGTCATCTGGCTGGGCGAGGACCACCCCGGTGCGCTGCTCGAACTGCTCCAGGAATTCGCGGTGCGCGGGGTGAACCTGATGCTGATCCAGTCGCGGCCGACCGGTGCGGGCATCGGGAACTACTGCTTCGCGGTGGACGCCGAGGGGCACATCTCGGACCGGCGGGTCGGCGAGGCGCTGATGGGACTGAAGCGGATCTCCCCGAAGGTGCGGTTCCTCGGGTCGTACCCGCGGGCCGGAGTGGCACCGCAGGATGTACGACCGCTGCGGGTGGGCACGTCGGACGCGGAGTTCACGGAGGCATCCGACTGGCTGGCCCGGAATCTGGACGGCCGGGGCTGACGGTCCCCGGGGCGGGACCGACAACGGTACGAGGCCGGCAACGGTACGGGGCTGACAGTCCCCGGGCGGGGCAGCTGGCATCGAAACCCGGTGCCTCCTTGGGCGATATGCCGGGTTTCAGTACGCCTGAACCGTTGGTACTATCTACCACTTTTCATCATCCACAGAGTTATCCACAGAGGCCGCTCTCGACCTGGGGACAAGTCGACACCTCAACACGACATGGTCGACATATCGCTCCAGTCGGCCCAGATACATCCACAGGTCGGCAGGTCACCCTGGTTGCCCCGTGTCACCCCAATTCTATTGATCAACTCTTTAGGGGGGCTAATTCCCACCCGAACGAGCGTCTGAAGCGGGTTTGAACGGAGAATCCATGAGCCCTTACGCGAGTTTCGGAATGATCTCTTCCGGCATCCACAGATCTTCCTCACAGCCTGTGGATAACTCCACGAGGTACCCGCGCCTGTGGACAAGTGATCGCCAACTCCCCTTCCAGGCAAGGCCGATGCGTCAAGATCATAGATACCTTCTGCCCCATTTAGGGGAGTAGGGACTTTTTATTGACAGCAGAGATCAGCTTCAGCTCCATAACGCTCCCCAGCATTACCAATTCAGGCAATTCGGACAAAGTGACACGCTTGGCGATATCGGTTCGAGCTGGAGAAGCGCACACCGGTAGCCTGGAGAGGTGATTGACCTTCGCCTGCTCCGTGAGGACCCCGACCGTGTTCGCGCCTCCCAGCGCGCCCGTGGAGAGGACGTCGCGCTCGTCGACGCCCTTCTCTCCGCCGACGAGCGGCGCAGGTCGTCCGGCGTCCGCTTCGACGAACTCCGCTCCGAGCAGAAATCGCTCGGCAAACTCATCCCCAAGGCCTCGCCGGAGGAGCGCGCCGAGCTCCTCAAGAGGGCCGAGCAGCTGAAGGCCGACGTCAGGGCGGCCGACGCGGCACAGGACGAGGCCGACGCCGAGGCCAAGAGCCTGCTGCTCCAGCTCGGCAACATCGTCCACGCGGACGTACCGGTCGGGGGCGAGGAGGACTTCGTCGTCCTGGAGACGCACGGCACGATCCGTGACTTCGGGGCCGAGGGCTTCGAGCCCAAGGATCACCTGGAGCTCGGCGAGAAGCTCGGCGCCATCGACATGGAGCGCGGCGCCAAGGTCTCCGGTTCGCGCTTCTACTACCTGACGGGCATCGGCGCGCTGCTGGAGCTCGCCCTCGTCAACGCGGCGATCGCGCAGGCCACCGAGGCCGGTTTCGTACCGATGCTGACGCCGGCGCTGGTCCGCCCGCGCGCCATGGAGGGCACCGGCTTCCTCGGCCAGGCCGCGGAGAACGTGTATCACCTGGAGAAGGACGACTACTACCTGGTCGGCACCTCCGAGGTCCCGCTCGCCGCGTACCACATGGACGAGATCATCGAGGCCGACAAGCTGCCGCTGCGGTACGCGGGCTTCTCACCGTGCTTCCGCCGCGAGGCCGGTACGTACGGCAAGGACACCCGGGGCATCTTCCGCGTCCACCAGTTCGACAAGGTCGAGATGTTCTCGTACGTCGACCCGGCGGACGCCGAGGCCGAGCACCGCAGGCTTCTGGACTGGGAGAAGCAGTGGCTCACCGCTCTTGAGCTGCCCTTCCAGGTGATCGATGTCGCCACCGGCGATCTGGGGGCCTCGGCCTCCCGGAAGTTCGACTGCGAGGCGTGGATCCCGACGCAGGGCAAGTACCGCGAGCTGACCTCCGCGTCGAACTGCGACGGTTTCCAGGCGCGCCGTCTGTCCGTGCGGATGCGCGACACCCGCGACGGCAAGAAGGTCCTCCAGCCGCTGGCCACACTGAACGGCACGCTGTGCGCCGTACCGCGCACGATCGTGGCGATCCTGGAGAACCACCAGCTGGCCGACGGCTCCGTACGGGTGCCCGAGGTGCTCCGGCCGTACCTGGGCGGGCGCGAGGTTCTGGAGCCGGTCGCCAAGTGACCTTCCCGTACAAGCTCGTCGCGACCGATCTGGACGGCACGCTGCTGCGTGACGACGACACGGTCTCCGAGCGCACCCGTGAGGCGCTGGCCGCGGTCACCGCGGCCGGTGCCGCGCACATCATCGTCACCGGCCGTGCGGTCCCGTGGACCCGGCACATCCTGGACGACCTGGGTTACGAGGGGCTCGCGGTCTGCGGCCAGGGTGCGCAGGTCTACCACGCGGGCGAGCGCAAGCTGTTGACCTCGCTGACGCTGGACCGGCAGCTCGCCGGTCTCGCGCTGTCCAAGGTCGAGGCCGAGGTCGGCCCGCTGGCGCTGGCCGCGAGCCGTGACGGGCTCGACGGCGAAGTGCTGGTCGGCCCCGGCTACCGCGTGCAGGAAGGGCCGCTTCCGGCTGTCTTCGCCCAGGACCCGGCGGAGTTGTGGTCGGCTCCCCTGAACAAGGTGTACATCCAGCATCCCGAGCTCGACGACGACGCGCTCGCGAAGGCCGCGCGTGCGGCCGTGGGCAATCTGGTGGACGTGGTCATGGCCGGTCCCGGTGTGGTGGAGATCCTGCCGTTGGGGCTGAGCAAGGCGACCGGGCTCTCGCTGGCCGCGCGCCGGCTGGGTGTGAGGGCCGCGGACACGCTGGCCTTCGGCGACATGCCGAACGACATCCCGATGTTCGCCTGGGCGCAGCGGGGTGTGGCGATGGCCAATGCGCACGCGGATCTGAGGGCCGTGGCCCAGGAGATCACCGCGTCCAACGAGGACGACGGCATCGCTGTGGTGCTGGAGCGGCTGCTCCAGTCGTAGGAGCGCTGCTACGGGAACGGGTACCGGTACCCGTACGTACGGGTGCTGGTACCCGTATAGGTTTCGGTACGCGGTGCTGCCTCTGCGGAGGATGCGCGGATCGAACGCGCGCGGGGTCTACGGCCCCGACGACGGCTTAGCAAGCCGCTGCCTTACCACTCGGCCAATCCTCCGGGAGGGCGGCCGCGCGATGCGCAGACAGGGCCGCCCCGGGCGTTGCGCTCCGATCGGCGCGGCGGAGTCGTCGAAGACTACTCCGGTGCCGGCTCGGGCCCGCCCTGCTGGGAACTCGACGGACTCGGACTCTCGGTCATCGTCGCGCTCCTCTCCCGGCCAGTGGTGTGCGTGTCGGCGTGCGGCTGTTGTTGTCCCGTGGTGCTGCACCGGCTTCGCCGTGTGCAGCACCAACTACTGTGCCCGGAAGGGCCTTTCGGTGCCACCCATTTTCGGGCAACACCGAAAGGCCGTGTACAGCCTTCGGATCAGCGCTGCTTGTTGCGGCGGCTCAGATCCTTCAGGTGGCGGGCGAGGTCATCCATCCTGCCGTCGATACGGACGACGTCCTCCGACAGATGGCCCAGGCGCACGCTCATGGCGCCGACGACCTGATGTGTGACCTCCAGCCTCCGGTCGAGGCTGTCGAGCCGGTGCGACATCCGGTTGAGGACGGGCCCGAGCTCCTGAAGCGCACTGCCCACTCCTGCGAGGCAGCTCTCGACCCGGGTGACGCGGTGTTCGAGCGAGGTGTACCCCGCGCGCAGGTCCTGCTCGGCGTCGAGCAGATGCGTACGGACGCATCGGGCGATGTCGCTGTCGCGAAGAAGCATCGCGACGTTGAGCACGGTCCTGCGGGTGAAGAGCCTGAGCTGGGTAGCTGCCTGTGGATAACTTTCCGGCACCTCGCCCACCCATAGCGACATCATGTCGCTATGGAAGGATCGCAGCTCAGCGCCGCGCAGCACGCGCATTCCGTTCTCGACGAGCTCGTTCTGATGGCGGTCGGTAAGCCTCCTGACTGCGGTTGTGGATACTTCGAAGTAGCGAGCCACATCCTCTGTGCGAAGGTGAATTCCGTCCGGGAGCATGACAAGGCTCTTGACCTTGTCGAGGACGTCGACGCGCCCCATCTGCTCGACGCGCAGCGCGCGCGATTCGAGCAGGGCGACTTCCGTGGGCATGGGCATGCCTCCGATCGTGAAACGCAAGACGCGAAACCGACGATGGACAGCCCTGTCCCGGGCTTGAGGGGCGGAGGACGCTCACGGTTGCCACTCACTCAATGACCGATCCGATGGGTACTGCTCCACCGGCATCGGCAATCCCTGTTTCACGAAAGCTACGACGCCACGGATTCCAGTTGCCTCCACGCACCCTGCACAACGAACCGATAACCGTACAGTTACGCGTACTACTGTCCGAAATGCGTCAACCCTCGCCCAGGAGGCGAGGGTTGACGAGAATCGGAGTGATCAGGAACGGGGAACGGCAGAGGTGTCCAGCGGAAGACCGCCGGTCACTATCACTCCTCGCCGGCCAGCTTCAGCGTGCGCAGCTTCTGCCCCGCGTACCAGGTCGCTGCCACGGTGACCGCCGCCAGCAGGACCGTCGCGGCGGGCAGGCCTACATCGGACGTGATCGTGCCCGCTCCGCCGACCTTCTCGGCGACTGCGAGGGACCACTGCTGCACGCTGAGCGTGCGCGCACCCGGCACCAGGTTGCCGAACAGCGCCTCCCACACCAGCGCGTAGACGAGGCCGAAGACGACCGCGTGCCGGCTGACCGTACCCAGCAGCAGGAACAGCGCGCTGTACGCGATCGAGGCGACCAGTGCCGCGATGGTGTACGCCACCGCGATCTGCTGGCCGTTGCCGTTGAGGATCAGCCCCGCGACCAGCGTCGGCAGCGCGGAGAAGACCATCGTGACGGCAATGGCCACGATCAGCTTGGTGAAAATGATCGTCGATCGCTTCACCGGCTTGGCCAGCAGATAGACGATCGATCCGTCATCGATCTCGGGACCGATGGCTCCGGTTCCGGCGATCACGCCGATCAGCGGCACCATCGTGGCGATGGCGAAGCCGCCCAGCACGTCCGAGGCGACCTGGTCGTCCGCTCCGGCGAACGCCCGTACCGCCACGGCGATGGCCACCAGCAGCGCCGGCAGGACGAAGAGGATGGCGGCCCGGCGCCGACCGAGCAGGGCCCGGTAGGTGAGCCGGGCGACTGTGGGGTCGTACATGACGCTTCACAGCTCCTTTCAGGCCACTACTCAGGCCGCTACGAGATAGGAAAAGACCGATTCGAGGGACTCGTCGGACGGCGAAACGGTCAGAAGACGAATTCCGTGTTCACGTGCGACCTTCGGCAGCAGCTCGGTGAAGCGTCCGAAGTCGACCGCCTGGATACGCAGGGCCTGTTCGCCCAGGTCCACCTCGATGCCGGCGGTCGACGGATCGGCGATGAGCGCTGCGGCGAGGGCCCGGTCGTCGCTGGAGCGTACGAGATAGCGGTGCGGCCGGTCCGTCATCAGCCGGCGGATCTTACGGAAGTCACCGGACGCCGCATGCCGTCCTGCAACGATCACCTCGATGTGCGAGGCGAGCTGTTCCACCTCTTCGAGGATGTGGGACGAGAAGAGCACGGTACGGCCCTGCGCCCCCATCTGCCGCAGCAGCGCCATCAGCTGCATCCGCTGGCGCGGGTCCATCCCGTTGAACGGCTCGTCGAGCAGCAGCACCGACGGTTCGTGGACCAGGGCGGACGCCATCTTCACGCGCTGGCGCATGCCCTTGCTGTACGTCGAGATCTTGCGGTCCTGCGCGTACTCCATCTCGACCGTGGCCAGCGCCTTCTGCGCCGCCGCATCGCCGAGTCCCTGCAGTTCCGCGTTGGCGACAACGAATTCCCGGCCGGTCAGGAAGTCGTACATCCCTTCCCGTTCCGGCACGATCCCGATCTTCTTGTACACCGCTTCATTGCGCCAGATCGCCTGGCCGTCGAGCGTGACCGTGCCCGTCGACGGGGCGAGGAATCCGGCCATCATGTTGATCAGCGTGGACTTTCCCGCGCCGTTGGGGCCGAGCAGCCCGGTGACGCCCGGGCCCACCGTCATGCTCACGTCGTTGACGGCGACCACATTGCCGAACCAGCGCGAGGTGTGGTCGATCTCGATGGTGGTCACAGCCCGACCCTCCGGTAGCGGCGCATCAGTACGGCGTACGAGCCGGCGACGAGCGCGAGAACAACGATCAGATAGACCACGCCGACCCCCGCCCCGGGGCCTTCCCCTCCGGGGAAGGCCGAGTCGGCCCCGAGGAACGCGGTCTGTACTCCGCCGATCAGCGTGATGGGGGAGAAGAGCCCCAGCCACTCGACGGCCCCTGTCGAACCCGTCTGCCAGGCAATGGCCTGCACCGTGGAGACCGCTCCGAAGGAGATGGTCAGCACGGCGATCACCGCGGCGACGCCGAAACCGCGGCGCGGCGTCAGCGCGGCCATCACCAGGCCCAGTCCGGCGAAGAGCACGGAGAGCAGCGCCACCGACACCATCCCCTGTCCGAACCACTTGGTCTGGTCGGCGAAGTCGAACTTCGCCAGCAGCGCGCCCGCGTAGAGGATGACGAGCGGCGCCCCGGTGAGGATGAAGAGCGCGGACGCCATGGCCGCGAACTTCGCGACGACATAGTCGACCCGCTCGATCGGCCGCGAGAAGTACAGCGGCACGCTCTTGAAGCGCAGATCGCGGGAGACCGACTGCGGTGCCTGCGCTGCGAGGAAGAGGCCGATGACGGCCTGCAGATAGATCGCGAAGGCCGTGTACTTGATCGGTAGGGCCGTTGCCGTCGGGTTGGCGACGGCGACCGCGACGATGATCGCCGAGACCATGCACATCACGCCGAACAGCAGCATCGGCAGCACCTTGGACTTCGCGGAACGCCCCAGTCCGAAGGAGCCGCGCAGGGACTGCGAGTAGAGCGAGCGCCGCGCGTAACTGCGGCCCAGCCGCGCACCGTCGTAGGAGCGGTACCCGATGTTGTGGATCCGGGAGGTCTCGCTCCCGCTCACGGCCCCGGTTTCGGTGCTCATCACGACCGCTCCTGACTCTGCTGCTGTACGGCCCCGGCGGCCGCGGGCACGGTCTGCGCCACGGCTGCGGACTGCGGTGCGTCTTCCGTACGGAAGACCTCGGAGATGTGGTGGCGCCGCTGTTCCATCCGTACGAGGCCGAGCCCGAGCCCGGCGACGCTGTCGCGCACGACGTCGTACGTCTCCTCGCCGGTCGCCTCGACCAGCAGGATGTGGCCCGCCCCGGGCAGCCCCTGCCCGTCGAGACCGTCGTGGCCCAGGAGCTTGACGCCGGCCCGGCCGAGGACCTGGCGCAGCGCGTCGGTGCCGTCCGGGTGGGTGTCGCTGTCGGTGACCTCGACCGCGAGGGTCGTGGTGGTCTGTGTGAAGTCGCTGGTGGAGCTGGAGCGCAGGAGTGTGCCGCCGTCGACGACGACGACGTGGTCGCAGGTGCGCTCCAGTTCGCCCAGGAGGTGCGAGGTGACCAGGACCGAAATGCCGAAGTCCGTGTACACCCGGCGGATCAGTCCGAGCATCTCGTCGCGCCCGACCGGGTCGAGGCCGTTGGTCGGCTCGTCGAGCAGGACCAGTTGCGGGTCGTGGACGAGTGCCTGGGCCAGTTTCACGCGCTGCTTCATGCCGGTCGAGTAGCCGCCGATGGGGCGGTAACGCTCCTCGTACAGACCGACGTGGCGCAGCGTGTCGGCGGTGCGCTCACGCGCTGCCGTCGGCGGCAGTCCGGACATCCGCGCCATGTGGACGACGAACTCGGTGGCCGAGACGTCCGGCGGCAGGCAGTCGTGCTCTGGCATGTAGCCGACCCGTTCCCGGATGGCGGCGCCGTCGGTGGCGACGTCGAGCCCGAGCACCGCGGCCCGGCCTTCGGTGGCGGGGGACAGACCCAGCAGAATCTTGATCAATGTGGACTTGCCGGCTCCGTTGGAACCCACCAGCCCGGTCACACCGGGGCCGATGTCCAAGGAGAGCCGGTCAAGCGCGGTCACCCGGGGGAACCGCTTGCTCAGGCTTTCGGTCGCGATCACAGTCACGTCTTCGAAAGTAGTGGTGCGGACCACACCGGTCATCAGCCCAGGCGGCTGGATCCGCATCAGACTCCAGACGTACGGGCCCGTAGGGGGCCAGCACAAGGGAGGACCCCGGAGGCCGGGGGCATCGGCCTCGCCGAGTTGTCCACAGGTCTCCACGCACCTCTTGACGCAGTCGGCAGACATTGTCACATTCATCAGTGTCACGTTACGGGCACGTACCGCACACGGCAGGGAACGGACGGTGGCATGACCTCGGCAGTGAAGGACGAACACGCCCCGGAGCTGCGGGGGTTCAGAGAAGTGCAACGTCTCGCGTACGACTGCGCGGAGGCGGTCGCCGCCCGGCTGACGCCGGGGGTGACCGAGCGCGAGGCCGCCCGCATGCAGCGCGACTGGCTGCGCGAGCGCGGTGTGCGCGACTGGTTCCACCTTCCCTTCGCCTGGTTCGGGGACCGCACGGCGTTCGCCGGTTTCAAGGTGCCCGTGCAGTTCTTCCCGACCGACCGGAGGCTGGAGCCGGGGATGGCGTTCATCCTCGACATGGCCCCGGTCCACAAGGGCTTCACGGCGGACATCGGCTATTCCGGCTGTCTCGGGCTCAGCCCGCTGCACGACAGGCTCCTGGCCGATCTGGAGGTCCACCGCGAGCTGATCCTGCGCGAGGTGCGGGAGCGGCGTTCGCTGCGCGAGATCTACGAGGACGTCGAGCGCCTGATGATCAAGCAGGGGTACGCCAACAGGCATCGCGCGTACCCCTTCGGCGTCATAGCCCACAAGGTCGACCGCGTTGCAGAGCGCCGCCGGTCCCCGCATGTGTTCGGCTTCGGCACCCAGTCGCTCAAGGGGCTGCTGAGCGACGCGCTGCACGGACACCGGGACGGCTGGTCGCCGCTGTGGAGCCCCTACCGCTTCTCCGATCATCCGCCGCAGCCCGGACTGTGGGCGGTCGAACCCCACCTCGGATTCCGGGGTACGGGCGCCAAGTTCGAGGAGATCCTGGTGGTCACCGACTCCAATGACCCCGAACAGAGCGCCTTCTGGCTGGACGACGATCTGCCGCATGTGCGGCGCTGGGCCGAGGAGAAGGTGGCGGCATGAGTCTGCTGAATCTGCCGGGCGCGCGCGAGCGCCGGGTGCGTACGGGCGGAATCGAGCTGTGTGTCGTCGAGTTGGGCGACAAGGAGCAGCCGACGGTCGTCCTCGTGCACGGCTACCCGGACAGCAAGGAAGTCTGGACGGATGTGGCGAGGCAGCTGGCCGATCAGTGGCACGTCGTGCTGTACGACGTGCGCGGACACGGCCGGTCCACAGCACCGGCACCGCTGCGCGGCGGCTTCACCCTGGAGAAGCTCACCGATGACTTCCTGGCCGTCGCCGATGCGGTGAGTCCGGACCGGGCGGTGCATCTGGTGGGACACGACTGGGGGTCGGTCCAGTCCTGGGAGTTCGTCACAGTCAAGCGGACCGAGGGCCGGATCGCCTCGTTCACCTCGATGTCCGGGCCCTCTCTGGACCATTTCGGGCACTGGATCAAGCAGCGGATGACCCGGCCCACCCCGCGCCGGATCGGTCAGCTGCTCGGCCAGGGCGCCAAGTCCTGGTACATCTACATGCTGCATACGCCGGTCCTGCCCGAGCTGGCCTGGCGCGGTCCGCTCGGCAAGCAGTGGCCGCGGATTCTCCAGCGGATGGAAAAAGTGCCCGCGGGCGACTATCCGACGCCCTCCCTGCCCGAGGACGCGGCGCACGGCGCCTGGCTCTACCGGGACAACGTCCGGGCCCGGCTGAGCAGGCCGCGGACCGACGCCTTTGCACATGTACCGGTCCAGCTGATCACGCCGACCGGCGACATCTTCCTTTCGGAGCGGCTGTACGACCAACTGGAGCTGTGGGCTCCGCAGTTGGTGCGGCGTTCACTCCCGGGCAAGCACTGGGTGCCGCGTACCAGACCGGACCAGCTCGCCTCCTGGATCGGCGAGTTCGTCGCAGCCAACGAGGCGGCCCAGGAGGACGGCCGGCCGGTGCAGGACACGGCGCCGACCGGGGCGTACGCGGACCGGTTCGGCGGCCGGCTGGTCCTGGTGACGGGCGCGGCAGGCGGCATCGGGCGGGCCACCGCCTTCGCCTTCGCCGAGGCGGGCGCCCGCGTGGTGGCCGTGGACCGGGACGCGGAGGGGGCGGCCAGGACTGCGGAGATGGCCCGGCTGATCGGCTCCCCGGCGGCCTGGGGCGAAGCGGTCGACGTCAGCGACGAGCAGGCGATGGAGAAGCTCGCCGAGAAGGTCGCCACCGAGTACGGCATCGTCGACGTCCTGGTCAACAACGCCGGGATCGGTCTGTCCGGCTCCTTCCTGGAGACCACGAGCGAGGACTGGAAGAACGTCCTCGACGTCAATCTGTGGGGCGTCATCCACGGCTGCCGGATCTTCGGTAGGCAGATGGCCGAACGGGGCCAGGGCGGCCATATCGTCAACACGGCTTCCGCCGCCGCCTATCAGCCCTCCCGGGCGCTGCCCGCGTACAGCACCTCCAAGGCGGCCGTGCTGATGCTCAGCGAGTGCCTGCGGGCCGAGTTCGCCGACCGGTCGATCGGAGTCAGCGCGATCTGTCCCGGCATCGTCAACACGAACATCACCGCGACGACGCACTTCGCGGGTGCCGACGCCGCGGAGGAGAAACGCCTGCAGAAGCGGACCAGCCGGCTCTACGGGCTGCGCAACTATCCGCCGGAGAAGGTTGCCGACGCGATTCTCAAGGCGGTGGTGCGCAACCAGGCCGTCGTACCGGTGACACCGGAGGCCCGTGGTGCCCGGCTCCTGTCCCGGTTCAGTCCCGGTGCGCTGCGCGGGATCGCCCGGCTGAAGCCGCCGCTGTGAGCGGCCCCGGGCAGCCGTCGTCGGTGGCCGGCCGGTCCGCCGCCGAGTACCGGATCGAGGATCTGGCGCATGCGAGCGGCGCCACGGTCCGTACGATCCGCGCCTACCAGGACCGCGGCCTGCTGCCCACTCCGGAACGGCGCGGCCGGGCCAATGTGTACCGGGACACCCACCTCGCCCGGCTCGGGCAGATCGCCGATCTCCTGGATCGCGGCTACACCCTGGCCAGCATCAAGGAGCTCCTGGAGGCCTGGGACACGGGCCGTGGCCTGGGCGGGGTGCTCGGGCTCGTCGCCGAGGTCCACGGCCCCTGGACGGACGAGCAGGCGGACAGGATCACCCGGGCCGAGCTGAACGCCAGGTTCGGCGGCAGCCCCGACGACGAGGCGGTCACCGAGGCGGTGGACCTCGGCGTACTCGAACGCATCCCGGGCCGGGACGACGAGTTCCTGGTGCCGAGCCCCCAGGAGCTCGCCGTGGCGGTCGAGTTGTACGCGGCCGGCGTACCGCTCAGTGCGATCTCGGGCCACCTTCGGGAACTTCGGGGTCAGGTCGAGCAGATAGCCTCACGCTTCCTGGAGTTCACGACCGAGCACGTCTTCGCGCGCTATCTCGGCCATCGCCCGCCGGCGGACTCGGACGCGGCGGAAGCGGCCGCCATGGTGCGCAGGCTGCGCCCGCTCGCCCAGCAGACGGTGGACGCCGAACTGGCCCGTGCGATGCGGACGTTCGCCACACTGCATCTGCGGCACCACCTCGACGCGGACACCCCGTTCACCCCGGAGGCCGAGATGCCCGCGACGCGCCAGGTGGATCTGCCTCGGGAGACAATTCGCTCCGTACAGCGGCTGGTTGGCCCCGCGAACGTGTCCGCCTTCGTCACGGCAGCAGCTGAACGCGAGGTGCAGTCAAGGACATTGGATGCACTTGCCTCATCAGGCGATAATGTCACGCATATTGAACAAAACGGTTGATTCCCCGGTCACTTATCCACAGAATCGCCAACTAGCCTGTGGATAAGTCAACTTGGCTGTGGATCAAACCTGTGGACGAAGATTGCCGCAGCGAATAAAATTGCTGTAGTGAATCGAGGTGATATCCGGATGCGCGTGAACGACCCCCGCGGGCACTCTGGCGGGATGGACGAAAGACGCACCGTCAAGGTGTCCAAATATCTCTCGAAGCACCTGCGGCACCAGCCGGAGCGGATCGGCATCACGCTCGACGCCAACGGCTGGGTGACGATCGACGAACTGCTGCGTGCCACGGCCCGCAACAACTTCCCCATCACCCGGGCCGAGCTCGATCATGTCGTCGCCGTCAACGACAAGCGGCGCTTCGCGGTCCAGGACGGCCGCATACGTGCGAGCCAGGGCCACACCGTCCCGGTCGATCTCGCTCTCCCGCCGGCCGAGCCACCCTCGTACCTCTACCACGGCACGGTGGGCGGCTCCCTGGACGCGATCCGGAGCGAGGGCCTACGCCCCATGAACCGCACGCACGTCCACCTCTCGCCCGACCGCGAGACGGCGACCAGAGTCGGCGCCCGGCGCGGGCGCCCCGTCGTCCTGTCGGTGGACGCGGCCGCGATGCACCGCGCGGGCCACACCTTCCACGTGAGCGCCAACGGGGTCTGGCTCGCTGCCGCCGTACCGCCGGAATTCCTGCGCCTGCCTGACTGACCGCGCAACCGGGCCCGTCGGTTTTCGGACCCGTATGGTCGTAGTCATGCGTCTGAGCACTGTGATTCTGCCGATCCACCGCTGGAGCGAGGGCCGGAAGGTCTGGCAGCGCGCCGAGGAACTGGGGTTCCACGCCGCCTACACCTACGACCACCTGGCCTGGCGTACCTTCCGCGACGGACCGTGGTTCGGCGCGGTACCGACCCTCACCGCCGCTGCCGCCGTCACCCGGCGAGTGCGCCTTGGCACCCTCGTCACCTCCCCCAACTTCCGGCACCCCGTCACACTCGCCAAGGACCTCATCACGCTGGACGACGTCTCGGGCGGACGCGTCACCCTCGGCATCGGCGCGGGCGGCAACGGTTTCGATGCCACCACACTGCGCCGGAGCGACGAGGAGCCGTGGACGTCGCGCGAACGCGCCGACCACTTCGACGAGTTCGTACCGCTGCTCGACCAGCTGCTGCGCGAGCCCTCGGTGACGCACGAAGGCCGGTTCTACGCGGCGAACGAGGCCCGGAACATCCCCGGCTGTGTGCAACGGCCCCGGCTGCCGTTCGCAGTGGCCGCCACCGGGCCGCGCGGAATGAAGCTCGCCGCGCGGTACGGACAGGCCTGGGTCACCACGGGCGACCCGAAGCTGTACGAAGCGGGCACCCCGGAGCAGTCCGTGGAGGCCATCCGCGGGCAGCTCTCCAGGCTGGACGCGGCCTGCGGGTCCATCGGCCGGGATGCCGCCGAGCTGGACAAGATCCTTCTCACCGGCTTCACACCGGACCGCCCTCTGCAGTCCTTCGACGCCTTCGTGGATTTCGCGGGCACGCACTTCGCGCTGGGCATCACGGAGATCGTCATTCACACCCCGATCCCGGACTCCGACTTCGCGGCGGACGAGAAGGTTTTCGAACGAATCGCCACCGAGGGTCTGGCCCAGCTCGGCCACTGACGGCCCCGGGGCCATCACCGACCGGGCCGGCACGACGGGCGACCGCCCGGCATCGCCTCCGACCGGCCCGGCAGCCGATCAGTCCGCGCGGCCGTCCGGGATCCAATGGCATATGCCTCAGGCATGTTCCCCTAGTCAGGGGCGCGCGCTCTCAAACGTGCGCCCCTCTGCACGCCCGTGCACCTCCGTACGCGAGAATGGGCCTGTGACCTCAGCTATCGACCCGCCTCCGCCTGCCGCTCTCCGGCTGATCGCCACCGACCTCGACGGCACCCTGTTGCGCGATGACAAGACCGTCTCGGACCGTACGGTCGCCGCACTCGCCGCCGCCGAGAAGGCCGGTCTCGAGGTCTTCTTCGTCACCGGCCGCCCGGCCCGCTGGATGGATGTCGTCAGCGACCACGTCCACGGCCACGGACTGGCCATCTGCGCGAACGGCGCCGCGGTCGCGGATCTGCACGCGGACGGCAAGCTGGTCAAGGTCCACCCGCTGGAGCGCGACATCGCCCTTGATGTCGTGCGCACACTGCGCGCCGCCGCTCCCGGTACCTCCTTCGCCGTCGAGCTGGCCACCGGCATCCACTACGAACCGGTCTACCCGCCCTTTCATCTGGACCCGGGAGCCACCGTCGCCATCGCGGAGAAGCTGCTCCACGAGGAGACGCCGGGCACCGGCGCCCCCGTCCTGAAGCTCCTCGCCCACCACGCCGAGCTGACCCCGGACGACTTCCTCGACCTGGCCGGCACGGCAGCCGGCGACCTGGCCTCCTTCACCAGGTCCAGCCCCACCGCCCTGCTGGAGGTCAGCGGTCCCGGCGTCTCCAAGGCCAGCACCCTGGCGCTCTGCTGCGCCGAGCGCGGCATCTCGCCCGCCGAGGTCGTCGCCTTCGGCGACATGCCCAACGACGTGGAGATGTTGCGCTGGGCGGGCACCTCGTACGCGATGGGCAACGCTCACCCGGCCGCACTCGCGGCCGCCTCCGGCCGGACCGCCAGCAACGACGACGACGGAGTCGCGGTCGTCATCGAGCGGATCCTCGCCGAACGCCGAACTCCCGGATCGGCACTCTGAGACCCGAGCCCGGCGGCGCCCCCAGCGGCCGGGCGACCGGGATCAGGACCGGGACCGGACAACCAGGCCCCTGAGCCGCTCGACCGCCCAGCCCTCAGATCGGCGCCTCCCACACCACCGTCGTGCCGCCCCCGTCCTCCCGGATGCCGGGCCCGAACCAGCTCGCACCACCGAGGGATTCCGCCCGGCGCGCCAGGTTCCGCAGCCCGCTGCGCCGGCCGCCCTCCGGGATGCCCACCCCGTCGTCGGCGACCGACAGCCGCACCGCGTCCCTCCCGTCGGGCAGCGTGACGGTCGCGTCGACGACCACCTCGATCAGCGAGGCGTCGGCATGCCGGAAGGCGTTGGACAGCGCCTCCCGCAGCGCCGCGATCAGGTTCTTGCCGGTCAGCTCGCCGACCAGCGAGTCGACCGGGCCGAGGAAGCGGTGCGAGGGCTTGAAGCCCAGCGGGACCGCCGCCATGTTGATCTCGCGCACAACGCGGGTGCGCAGCCCCGACGGCGCCTCGGCCGGCTCCTGCTGCAGCGCGAAGATCGCGGTACGGATCTCCTGGATGGTCACGTCCAGCTCGTCGACCGCCCGGCCCACACCGGTCTGCACCTCGGGCACGACCGACCGGCGCTGGGCGCTCTCCAGCATCATTCCGGTGGCGAACAGCCGCTGGATGACCAGGTCGTGCAGATCGCGGGCGATCCGGTCACGGTCCTCGTACACCGCGAGCCGTTCCCGGTCCCGCTGTGCCTCGGCCATCATCAGCGCGAGTGCGGCCTGCGAGGCGAACTGGGTGGCGAGGGTCCGTTCCGTCTCCGTGAACGGTCTCCCGCCCCGGGAGCGCGGGGTGGCGAGCGCGCCCAGCACCCGTCCGCCGCTGTGCAGGGGCAGCAGCATGCTGGGGCCGAACCGGTGGGCCAACGTGGTGATCATGCGGGGATCGGTGGCCGCGTCGTCCACGAAGACCGGCTCGCCGCCCAGCAGCTTCGCCACCACCGGGCTCTCCGGCCCGATGAGCACCCCCAGCTGGGCGGAGGGCTCGTCCGTGGAGATGGCGACGATCTCCAGGCCGCCCTCCTCGGCCGGCAGCAGCACGATCCCGGCGGCGGACGCGGCGAGACGGCGGGCCTGTTCGGCGACGACGGCCAGCGCGTCATCGGCGTCCCCGCCGGACAGCAGAGCGGTGGTCACGGCCACCGAACCGTCGATCCACCGCTCGCGCTGGCGTGCCGCCTCGTACAGCCGGGCGTTGCCGATGGCGATCCCGGCCTCGGTGGCGAGCACCCGCACCATGTGCAGGTCGTAGTCGTTGAAGTCGCCCCCGCCGTCCTTCTCGGCCAGATAGAGATTTCCGAAGATCTCTCCCTGTACGCGGATCGGAACGCCGAGGAAGGTCCGCATCGGGGGGTGGCCGGGCGGGAATCCGGCGAACCTCGGATCGGCCGTCAGATCGGCGAGTTTCACCGGTACCGGGTCGTGGATCAGTGCACCGAGCAGCCCTCGGTGTCCGTCGGGGCGGCGGCCGATCTCGTGCGCCACCTCGTCCGGCACCCCGTATGTGACGAAGTCGGAGAGCCCCGCACCTTCCTCGTCGACGACGCCGATGGCGGCGTAGCGGGAGTGGGCGAGTTCGGCCGCCGTCTCGCAGATCCGGTCGAGAGTGGAGTGCAGTTCGAGGCCCGTGCCGACGGATCGCATGGCTTCCAGCAGCTGCGGTACTCGGGCGGTGAGTTCGCTGGACAGGCCCTGCAGGCTGCGGGTCGCCCGGGTCGCGGCTTCGAGTCGGTCCTTCGGATCCTGCTCTGACATACACCGAGCCTAGTTAGTCCCCATTGGTGAGGAAAGTCGGCTATTGTGCCGCCCGGCTCATGCCCGGCGTCTGTTGTGCCGCCCGGCTCATGCCCGTACGCCCACGGCTTCCTCGGGCAGCTGTACGGTCTCCCGCTCGCGCTCCAGCATTCGGCGCAGTGGCCCCTCCTCGGCGGCGAGATCGGCGTACGTTCCGCGCTGCACGATTCGGCCGCTGTCGAGCACCACCACCTCGTCGACGGCTTCGACCCCCTGGAGACGGTGGGTGATCAGCACCGTCGTACGCCCCCGGGTGGCGGCCAGCAGGTCTGCGGTCAGCGCGTCCGCGGTCGCCAGGTCGAGATGTTCCGCGGGCTCGTCCAGCACGAGCACGGGAAAGTCGGCGAGGAGCGCCCGGGCCAGGGCGAGGCGCTGGCGCTGGCCGCCGGAGAGGCGGGCGCCGTGTTCGCCGACAAGGGTGTCGAGCCCGTCGGGCAGCGCCTCGGCCCAGTCGAGCAGCCTTGCCCGGTCGAGAGCGGTCCGCAGTTCGCCGTCCGTGGCACCGGTACGGGCCAGTCGCAGGTTCTCGCGGATGGAGCTGTCGAAGACATGGGCGTCCTGGGCGCACAGCCCGACGAACTGCCGGACCGTGTCCCCCTCCAGTGCGCAGGCATCGACGCCGCCGATCCGGTACGACCCCGAGCGTGCGTCCAGGAAGCGGACCAGGACCTGGGCGAGGGTCGTCTTCCCTGAGCCGGACGGTCCGACGACGGCGATGCGCCGGCCGGCCGTCAGCGTCAGGTCGACGGAGTCCAGGGCGTCCCGTCCCGCTCCCGCGTACCGGGCCGACAGCTCCCGTACCTCCAGCGGGAACGGCGATCCAGGTGTCTCGGTCGGACTGCCGGGTTCACGCACGGGCAGCGGAGCGTCCAGCACCTCGTACACCCGCTCCGCGCTCCGCTTGACCCGCTGCCGGTACTGCACGGCGAGCGGCAGACCGGTCACGGCCTCGAACGCGGCCAGCGGCGTGAGCACCACCACCGCGAGCTCGACGCCCGCGAGCCGGCCGTCGTGCACCGCGGGGAGGGCGACGAGTGCGGTGGCGACGACGGTGAGGCCGCCTATCAGGGCGATGAGACCGCCGCCGAGTGCGGTGGCGGTCGCCGCGCGGGCGGCGATGCGGGTCAGGACGCCGTCGGCCTCCCGGGTCCGCTCCGAGTGCGCGGGCAGGGCGCCCGCGACGGTCAGTTCGGCGGTCCCGCCGAGCAGGTCCGTGATCCGGGTGGCCAGATCGGCGCGTGCGGGGGCCAGTTGGCGTTCCGCGTGACGGGAGCAGGCACCGCTGACCAGTGGCACTCCCACTCCGGCCAGCAGCAGTCCGGCAGCCAGCACGAGGCCTGCCGCAGGCAGCAGCCAGCCGATGAATCCGGCGGTCACCGCTCCCACGACGACCGCGGTCCCTGCGGGCAGCAGCCAGCGCAGCCAGTAGTCCTGCAGGGCGTCCACATCGGCGACGAGCCGGGAGAGCAGATCCCCGCGCCGGGTTCGGCGCAGACCGGCGGGCGCGATGCGTTCCAGTCCTCGGTAGACCGCGACGCGCAGCTCGGCGAGCATCTTGAGCACCGCGTCGTGCGACACCAGGCGCTCGGCGTAGCGGAAGACGGCCCGTCCGAGCCCGAAGGCGCGGGTCGCGGTCACGGCGACCATCAGATAGAGCACCGGGGGCTGTTCGGAGGCGCGGGAGATCAGCCAGCCGGATACGGCCATGAGCCCGACGGTCGAGCCCAGGGCGAGGCTTCCCAGCAGCAGTGCGAGTGCCAGCTGCCCGCGCTGTGCTCCTGCCGCCTCCCTGACCCGCGCGAGGATCCGGCCGGAGCGGGCCGCGGTGTCCCGCAGCACCCCGGACTCCGGCACCGCGTCGCTCTCGTCCTCGGGTGCGCTCGTCGCCCGCGGCGCCGCGGCGGGCGCCGCGGGCTTCTCCGGCCGAGGTGTCGCGCCCGGTTCCAGGGTCACCACGCGGTCGGCCACCGAGAGCAGCGCCGGGCGGTGCACGACCAGGAGCACGGTCCGCCCCGCTGCCAGCCTGCGTACCGCCTCGACGATTCCCGCTTCCGTTTCGCCGTCCAGGTTCGCGGTCGGCTCGTCGAGCAGCAGCAGCGGCCGGTCGGCGAGGAAGGCCCGTGCGAGTGCGAGGCGCTGGCGCTGACCGGCGGAGACGCCCGCACCGTCCTCGCCGAGGAGCGTCTGCGCGCCGTCCGGCAGTTCCGCCACGAAGTCGCATGCCCCCGCGTCCCGCAGCGCCGCCGTCACCGCCCCGTCGTCGGCGTCCGGCCGGGCCAGCCGTACGTTCTCCGCGATCGTGCCCGCGAAGAGGTGCGGGCGCTGCGGCACCCAGGCGATCCGCTCCCGCCAGCGCTCGGGCGCCAGCGTCGCCAGGTCCGCGCCGCCGACCCGCACGCGCCCGTCGTCGGGGGCCGTGAATCCCAGCACCACATCGAGCAGGGTGGACTTGCCGACACCGCTCGGACCGACGAGGGCGACGGTCTCCCCCTCGTCCACCACCAGCGAGGCACCGTCCAGCGAGGGTTCGCTGCGGCCCTCGTGCCGTACGGTCACCCCCTCCAGCTCCAGCCGCAGCGACTTGGGGATGTCCGCCGTGCCGCCCGTCCGTGGCTCGGTCTCCAGGACCGAGAAGATCTCCTCCGCTGCCGAGAGACCCTCGGCGGCGGCGTGGTACTGCGCTCCGACCTGGCGGATCGGCAGATAGGCCTCGGGCGCCAGGATCAGCACCACCAGGCCGGTGTAGAGGTCGAGTTCACCGTGCACGAGCCGCATGCCGATGGTGACGGCGACGAGGGCCACCGACAGGGTCGCCAGCAGCTCCAGGGCGAAGGACGACAGGAACGCGATCCGCAGGGTCCGCAGCGTTGCCCGCCGGTACTGCGAGGTGATGGTGCGGATGGACTCGGCCTGCGCCTTGGCCCGGCCGAAGACCTTCAGCGTCGGCAGTCCGGCGACCACGTCGAGGAAGTGCCCGGAGAGCCGGGACAGCAGCCGCCACTGGCGGTCCATCCGTGACTGGGTGGCCCAGCCGATCAGGATCATGAAGAGCGGGATGAGCGGCAGCGTGACCACGATGATCGCTGCCGAGACCCAGTCCTCGGTGACGATCCGCGCCAGGACCGCCACCGGGACGACCACCGCGAGTCCGAGCTGCGGCAGATAGCGCGCGAAGTAGTCGTCGAGCGCGTCGACACCGCGGGTGGCGAGCGCCACCAGCGAACCGGTGCGCTGGCCGCTCAGCCAGCCCGGCCCGAGCGCGGCGGCCCGTTCCAGCAGCCGGCCGCGCAGTTCGGACTTCACCGCCGCGCTGGCCCGGTAGGCGGCCAGTTCGGTCAGCCAGGACACCAGCGCCCGGCCGAGCGCGACCGCCGCGAGCAGGAGCAGTGGGGTCCGCAGTCCGGCGGCGGCCAGTCCGTCCTCGAACCCGCCCACCACCACTTCGGCGATGAGCATGGCCTGGGCGATGACCAGCGCCGCCCCGACAACTCCGAGTGCCACCACGGCCACCAGGAAGAGGCGGGTGGCGCGGGCGTGGCGGAGCAGGCGCGGGTCGATCGGTTTCACGTGAAACAGCCCCCAGTGAGCTCGGTCGGTGGGCCGGGGCCTGTCCTGCCTTGCTCCGCCGGGCAGGCCCCAGGCGTGTTCAGTGCGCTTCGGCGATGTGCTGCGTACCGATGCGCTTGCGGAACACCCAGTACGTCCAGCCCTGGTAGAGCAGGACAACGGGAGTGGCGATCCCCGCGCACCAGGTCATGATCTTCAGCGTGTACGGGGTGGACGAGGCGTTGGTGACCGTGAGGCTCCAGGCGTCGTTCAGCGAGGACGGCATGACGTTCGGGAAGAGCGTCAGGAAGAGCATCGCGACCGCGGCCACGATGGTCACTCCGGAGAACGCGAACGACCAGCCCTCCCGTCCCGCCGCTATCGCGACGATCGCAGCGACCAGCGCCACCACGGCGATGACCATCGCCAGCAGGCTCCAGCCGTCGCCCTTGTCGATCTGGGTCCAGAGCAGGAAGCCGAGGGCGAGCACCGCGGTGACCAGCCCCAGCTTCAGCGCCAGCTTGCGCGACCGCTCCCGGATGTCCCCGACGGTCTTGAGTCCCGCGAACACGGCGCCGTGGAAGGTGAAGAGGGTGAGCGTGACCAGTCCGCCGAGGATGGCGTACGGGTTGAGCAGATCCCAGAAGGTGCCCGCGTACTCCATGTCGGCGTTGATCTTCACGCCGCGCACGATGTTCCCGAAGGCCACGCCCCAGAGCAGGGCGGGGATCAGCGAGGTCCAGAAGATCGCGTGCTCCCAGTTGGTCTGCCACTTCTCCTCGGGCCGCTTCGACCGGTACTCGAAGGCGACGCCCCGCACGATCAGGCAGACCAGGATGATCAGCAGCGGCAGGTAGAAGCCGGAGAACAGGGTGGCGTACCACTCGGGGAAGGCGGCGAAGGTCGCACCGCCCGCAGTGAGCAGCCACACCTCGTTGCCGTCCCAGACGGGCCCGATCGTATTGATCAGAACCCGGCGCTCCTTGCGGTCGCGGGCCAGCAGCTTGGTGAGGACACCGATCCCGAAGTCGAATCCCTCCAGGAAGAAGTAGCCGGTCCAGAGGACGGCGATGAGTACGAACCAGACGTCGTGGAGTTCCATCTCTCAGCTCCTCTGCTCTCAGTAGGAGAAGGCCATCGGCCGGTCGGCGTCGTCGTGGTCGTCGCCGCCGATCTTGGTGGGCGGGTTGAGGTCGGCCTCCGTGAGCTCCGGCGGTCCGGCCTTGATGTACTTCACGAGCAGCTTGACCTCGATCACCGCGAGCGTGGCGTAGAGCAGGGTGAAGCCGATCATCGAGGTGAGCACCTCGCCCTGGGAGACGCCGGGGGAGACCGCGTTGCGGGTCTGGAGCACGCCGTAGACGACCCAGGGCTGACGGCCCATCTCGGTGAAGATCCAGCCCCAGGAGTTGGCGATCAGCGGGAAGAGCAGGGTCCAGAGCGCGACGATCCAGTAGCACTTGGCGAGCTTGGGACTGAGGGCCTTGTTCTTGAAGAGGACCAGATGAGGCACCTCGTCCTCACCGGTCCGCATACCCGGCGGCAGCATGAACTTCCGTCGTGTCAGCCACAGTCCGAGGATGCCGAGGCCGAAGGACGCCATCCCGAAGCCGATCATCCAGCGGAAGCTCCAGAAGGCGACCGGGATGTTGGGCCGGTAGTCGCCGGGGCCGAACTTCTCCTGCTCGGCCTTGTTGATGTCGTTGATGCCGGGGACGTACGAGGTGAAGTCGTCGTCCGCGAGGAAGGACAGTATCCCGGGGATGGAGATCTCCACGGTGTTGTGGCCCTTGGCCACATCACCGACCGCGAAGATCGAGAACGGTGCCGAGTCCTGCCCCTCCCAGAGCGCCTCGGCGGCGGCCATCTTCATCGGCTGCTGCTTGAACATGACCTTGCCGAGCTGGTCACCGCTGATGGCGGTGAGGAGTCCGGCGATGACCACGGTGACCAGTCCGAGCCGCAGCGAGGTCCGCATCACCGGGATGTGCTTCTTGCGCGCCAGATGGAAGGCAGCGATGCCGACCATGAACGCGCCTCCGACCAGGAAGGCAGCGGTGATGGTGTGGAAGAACTGCGCGAGCGCGGTGTTCTGGGTGAGCACGTGCCAGAAGTCGGTGAGTTCGGCCCGGCCGCGCTCCTTGTTGATCCGGTAGCCGACCGGGTGCTGCATCCAGGAGTTGGCCGCCAGGATGAAGTAGGCGGACAGGACCGTCCCGATGGAGACCATCCAGATGCAGGCGAGGTGGATCTTCTTCGGCAGCTTGTCCCAGCCGAAGATCCACAGCCCGATGAACGTGGACTCGAAGAAGAAGGCGATGAGCGCCTCGAACGCGAGCGGGGCACCGAAGATGTCGCCGACGAACCGCGAGTAGTCAGACCAGTTCATTCCGAACTGGAACTCCTGGACGATGCCGGTGACGACGCCCATGGCGATGTTGATGAGGAAGAGCTTGCCCCAGAACTTCGTCGCTCTGAGGTACTTCTCGTTGTTCGTCCGCACCCAGGCGGTCTGCAGGCCGGCGGTGAGCGCGGCGAGAGAGATCGTCAGTGGGACGAAGAGGAAGTGGTAGACGGTGGTGATACCGAACTGCCATCGCGCCAGGGTTTCCGGCGCCAGAGCCAGCTCCACGTCGTCATCTCCTTACGTCGCCGTAGTCACACCGGCAGTTTGCCCTTTAAATCCGACTAATCATGGGATGAAACAGGACACGCTTGTGAACGCGTTCACATTCACAAGCAATTATGGCGCACAGACTTTCGGGACGTTCAGGCGGGGTACCCCTCTTGGGATGTTCCGATCAATCCCCCCGAAGCAGACACCCCGGAGTGCTGCGCTCCGGGCGCCTGCCGGGCCTGGAACACGAAGGCCCCGTACCTCGGTCGAACGAGGTACGGGGCCCAGACACGTTTGGCGTCCGCGAGCGGCCGACGCGCTCCACAGCTCCTTGCGGTACTACTCCGTGCGCTCCACAGTTCCCTGCGGTGCTACTCCGCGCGCTCTACAGCGCCCTGCTGTACGACTCCGTCACCTTCAGGAACAGGTCGTTCGCCTCGTCCTCCCCGATCGAGACCCGTACCCCCTCGCCCACGAACGGCCTGACCACCACACCGGCCCGCTCGCACGCCGCGGCGAAGTCGGCGGTACGGTCCCCGAGCCGCAGCCAGACGAAGTTCGCCTGGGACTCCGGCACGGTCCACCCCTGGTCCGCCAGCGCCCGCTGCACCCGGTCGCGCTCGCACACCAAGGAACCGACCCGCCCCAGGAGTTCGTCCTCGGCACGCAGCGAGGCGACCGCCGCGTCCTGCGCGAGCTGGCTGACCCCGAAGGGCACCGCCGTCTTGCGCAGCGCGGCCGCCACCGGCTCGTGGGCCACGGCGAAACCGACCCGCAGCCCCGCCAGTCCGTACGCCTTGGAGAACGTCCGCAGCACCGCCACATTGGGCCGGTCCCGGTAGATCTCGATGCCGTCCGGCACCTCGGCGTCACGGATGAACTCGCGGTACGCCTCGTCCAGCACCACCAGGACATCACCCGGCACCCGGTCCAGGAACCGCTCAAGCTCGGCCCGGCGCACCACCGTGCCGGTCGGGTTGTTCGGGTTGCACACGAAGATCATCCGGGTGCGGTCCGTGATCGCGTCCGCCATCGCGTCGAGGTCGTGCACGTCACCGTCGGTCAGCGGAACCTTCACCGAGGTCGCACCGCTGACCTGCGTGATGATCGGATACGCCTCGAAGGAGCGCCAGGCGTAGATGACCTCGTCGCCCGGGCCGGAGGTGGCCTGGAGCAGCTGCTGGGCCACACCGACCGAGCCGGTTCCGGTGGCGAGGTGCGAAACGGGAACACCGAAACGGTCGGCCAGCTCGTTCATCAGACCGGTGCAGGCCATGTCCGGGTAGCGATTGAAGTTCGCGGCCGCGGCCAGAGCGGACTCCATCACCCCGGGCAGCGGCGGATACGGATTCTCGTTGGAGGACAGCTTGAACGCGACCGGTCCACCGGCGGCCGCCGGCCTGCCCGGTACATAGGCGGGGACGCCGTCCAGCTCGGCGCGCAGCTTGGGGCTCGTCTCGCTCACCGCAGGTCCTCCTCGACCGTCTGTACACATCAATACTGCTCACCTTATGAGGATTGCGCGCCGCTGCGAATGGCCGCGGCATCCAATCGTCCGGTGCGACCGCGAATGGGGGGAGCGCTTTCCCCGCCAGCGCGCGCCGGTAGCTCACTCCGTGGCGCGCGTCCCTCGAAGAGGTGAGATGAGACCTCTTCGAGACATCGACCATTTAGCAGGCCCATCGGGTTCGGCACATGACACACTGCGGCCGATTTCGCCAACGCCATTGATTTGCAAGGTATTTGACGCTTGATGATCATGCAGAAACGTGCCTGTCGACGAGTGAATGTGCGACCGGTCCGACCTCCCCTGCGAGCCCTACTATCGGCTCGCCATGACAGCAGCAGGGAAGCACCAGGTGAGCCGGACGGAGACACCCCGGCGCGGCGGCCGGCAAGGACGAGCGGGAATCCGGGATGTGGCCGCCGCCGCCGGGGTCTCCATCACGACCGTCTCCGACGCGCTCAACGGCAAGGGCAGGCTCCCGGACGCCACCCGCCGCCATGTCCGCGAGGTCGCAGAGCGCCTGGGCTACCGCCCTTCCGCCGCGGCCCGAACCCTCCGTACCGGCAAGTCCGGCCTCATCGGCCTGACCGTGACGACCTACGGGGACGAACCCTTCACCTTCACCGAATTCGCCTACTTCGCCGAGATGGCCAGAGCGGCCACCTCCGCCGCGCTCGCCCGCGGCTACGCCCTCGTCATCCTGCCCGCCACCTCACGCCATGACGTCTGGTCGAACGTCGCTCTCGACGGCACGGTCGTGATCGACCCCTCCGACCAGGACCCGGTCGTCACGGAGCTCGTACGCCAGGGGCTGCCCGTCGTCTCGGACGGCAGGCCGGCCGGAACGCTGCCCGTCACCGCCTGGGTCGACAACGACCACCGGGCCGCCGTACTCGATCTCCTCGACCACCTGGCCGCCGCCGGGGCCCGCCGCATCGGCCTGCTCACCGGCACCACCACCGACACGTACACCCGTCTGTCCACCTCCGCGTACCTCCACTGGTGCGAGCGCGTGGGTCAGGACCCGGTGTACGAGTCCTATCCCGCCCACGACCCGTGCGCGGGTGCGGTCGCCGCCGACCGGCTGCTGGCCCGCCCGGACCGGCCGGACGCCGTCTACGGACTCTTCGACCCCAATGGCACCGATCTGCTGGCGGCCGCCCGCCGGTACGGCCTGCGCGTCCCCGAGGACCTGCTGCTCGTCTGCTGCAGCGAGTCCACCGTGTACGCGACGACCGAGCCCCCCATCACCACGCTCTCGCTCAAGCCGCGCAGAATCGGCACGGCGGTCGTCCAGCTCCTGATCGACGCCATCGAAGGCGTCGACCACGACGGACCGGTGGAGCAGGTCATACCGACAGAGCTCATCGTCCGGACGTCCTCGCAACGCCGTCCGCCCCGCACCACGGTCAGCGCGCCGCGCTCCCCCGCCGGGGACTGATCAGGCCATTTCGGACCAAACGGCCGGTGAACCTGATGTGCGCCCGGATTCACCACCCCTGGTGCGTCACACAGCACGATCCGCATTCCTATGATGGGCGCACGACACCGCGGACCGCCCCGACCAGCAGGGCCCGTCAGGTGTACGGCGGCGCGACGGTGGTGGAGGGGTCGATGACACAGGGGGCCGGTCAGGAACCCGTGGTGCGGACTGCGACGTTGCGCGACTTCCGCGTACCTCCTTACGCGCAGACCCCGGTGCCGCCCTCACCGTCGCACCCGGGCAACGCCGTTCCGGGGGACGAGCTGCCGGAGGGGTACACACCCACCGCGCGCGACCTTCCCGTGATCAACCGCGGCGACACCGTCCAGGTGCGGGCCGTCCCCGACCCGCGGCCCGTCCCCGAGCCGGGACTCGGACCGCTGTACGTCGTCGGTGACGTCCACGGCTATCTGGACGAACTTCACGCCGCCCTCGCCGAACAGGGCCTCATCGACGCCGAGGGCAACTGGTCCGCGGGCAACGCCCGGCTCTGGTTCCTCGGCGACTTCACCGACCGGGGACCCGACGGCATCGGCGTCATCGACCTCGTGATGCGCCTCTCCGCCGAGGCCGCGGCCGCGGGCGGCTACTGCAAGGCACTGATGGGCAATCACGAACTGCTGCTCATCGGCGCCAAGCGGTTCGGCGACACCCCGGTCAACTCCGGCGCGGGCACCGCCACCTTCCAGGCCGCCTGGCTGCTCAACGGCGGTCAGAAGAACGACATGGAACGGCTCCAGGACGTCCACCTCCAGTGGATGTCCCGACTCGACGCGATCGTCGAGGAGGACGGGCATCTGCTGATGCACTCCGACACGACGGCGTACCTCGACTACGGCGCCACCATCGAGGACGTCAACGACACCGTGCACGCCATTCTCACGCGTAACGACGCCGATGAGTGCTGGGACGTCTTCCGCAAGCTGACCAAGCGGTTCGCCTTCCGTGACGAGGCGGGGCCGCAGGCCGTTCGGGAGCTGATGTCGGCCTACGGCGGGCAGCGCGTCGTCCATGGTCACAGCCCCATTCCGTACCTGCTCGGCGAGGTCGGCTCGGAGGACGGAGAGGACGGTTCCGGCCCCGTGGTCGAAGGCCCGCACGTGTACGCGGACGGGCTCGCCATCGCCATGGACGGCGGAGTGACCATGGCCGGAAAGCTACTGGTCGTCCAACTGCCCCTGCATGACTGACGTTCTTCTGGGCAGACGCATCCACGACCTGACCACGCCGAACGCTGGGCCTATTTCCGGAAACCCCCTGTCACCCCGTGCCGTGGGCGCTCTACCATCGGCGTATCAGTAGCAGGCTCTCCTCCGTTTCCGCCCAACTGCCCGGAACGAGCGGGTATTCAGGCCCTACGGAGCATCGGGGGATGCACATGAACAGCGCTCCGCACCTGCTGGCCGAGGACCGCCCCGAGTACGAGCGGATCCTCGACGACGCACTGCGTCACGCCCATGAACGGCCGGATCTGGCCGCGGTCGGCGAGCGGCTGAACGCCGTGCAGCTGCGCACGATGGCGCTGGACGCCACGGCGCTGATCACCGCGACGGCCTCCACCGAGTACGAGCACTATGTGAAGGCCCGCCAGGAGCTGCGCAGACCGGCCGAGGGTACGGACCAGGACGCGGGCCCCGGGTCCGCCACCGGGGACACCAACCAGTCGGGCGCCGGCATAGGAGCCGTCGTCACGGTCCTGGCGCCCGTGCTCGCCGGCACCGCCGCGATCATATTCCTGCTGACCGGCTATCTGCTGAGGCTGCTCGATCCGACGCCGTCCTTCGCCGCCACCATGGTCACCGCGGGCTGGTTCTTCGCGGCCGTCATGGCCGCCGCCATCCTGGCCGCCGCCGTCGGACTGCTCGTCACCGCACTGCGCAACGGGGCGACTGCGCAGCCCGCCGAGGACGCCGGGGAGGAGCTCCCGGAGGATGTGGCGCGCGCCAGAGAGGCATGGCGCCACGCACTGCTGGAGCGCGGCATCCTGCCGTTCCTGCGCGACGCCCTCGCCGACCCCGACGCCGGACCCGCCTCACGCACCCCGCACCGCTCGGCGAACCGCATCCCGAAGATCGGCTACAGCCGGCCGGACTTCACCAGCCCGGACGACGGCCCGGCAGCGGGCCCCCGCCCCACCTTCACCAGCCCCGACTTCACCAGCCCCGACTTCGGCGGCCCCGAACACGAACTGGACTGACCGCCTCGGTCTGGCCGCCTTCCTTGTCCGTAAGGCCCAGAGGGCACTTGCATGCGCAGTGACCCGGTGGCCATGCCCTCGCCTCCTACGTCGACGAGGGCATGGCCTTCATCGTGGTCCGCGCGGAACAGTTCGTGACCTTCACCATGCCCGACGTGGGCGGCACAGCGCTCCTGAACACGGACGACCGGCGACTCCCCCGGGCAGCCGCCGGTCGATCTCGTTCTTGCGGGTCAGTCCGCGATCGGCAGATAGACCCGGTTGCCGGCCGCCGCGAACTCCTTGGACTTCTCCGCCATGCCCGCCTCGATCTCCGACTGCGAACCGCCGTGCTCGCGGCGGATGTCCTGGGAGATCTTCATCGAGCAGAACTTCGGGCCGCACATCGAGCAGAAGTGCGCCGTCTTCGCCGGCTCGGCCGGGAGGGTCTCGTCGTGGAACTCCCGTGCCGTGACCGGGTCGAGGGCCAGGTTGAACTGGTCCTCCCAGCGGAATTCGAACCGGGCGTCGGAGAGCGCGTCGTCCCAGTCCTGCGCGCCCGGGTGTCCCTTGGCCAGATCCGCCGCGTGGGCGGCGATCTTGTACGTGATGACGCCGGTCTTCACATCGTCCCGGTTGGGCAGGCCGAGGTGCTCCTTGGGTGTGACGTAGCAGAGCATCGCCGTGCCCCACCAGGCGATCATCGCCGCGCCGATGCCCGAGGTGATGTGGTCGTACGCCGGGGCGACATCGGTGGTCAGCGGGCCGAGCGTGTAGAACGGCGCCTCCTCGCAGATCTCCTGCTGGAGGTCGATGTTCTCCTTGATCTTGTGCATCGGGACATGGCCCGGGCCCTCGATCATGGTCTGGACACCGAACCGCTTCGCGATCGTGTTCAGTTCACCGAGCGTGCGCAGTTCGGCGAACTGGGCCTCGTCGTTGGCATCGGCGATCGAGCCGGGGCGCAGCCCGTCGCCCAGCGAGTACGTCACGTCGTACGCGGCGAGGATCTCGCAGAGCTCCTCGAAGTGCTCGTACAGGAACGACTCCTTGTGGTGCGCGAGGCACCACGCCGCCATGATCGAGCCGCCGCGGGAGACGATGCCGGTCTTGCGGCGGGCGGTCAGCGGGACGTACGGCAGGCGCACGCCGGCGTGGACCGTCATGTAGTCGACGCCCTGCTCGGCCTGCTCGACGACGGTGTCCTTGTAGATCTCCCAGGTCAGCTCCTCGGCGCGGCCATCGACCTTTTCGAGGGCCTGGTAGAGGGGGACGGTGCCGATCGGCACGGGGGAGTTGCGCAGTACCCACTCACGGGTGGTGTGAATGTTGCGGCCGGTGGAAAGGTCCATGACCGTGTCGGCGCCCCAGCGCGTCGCCCATGTCATCTTCTCCACCTCCTCCTCGATGGAGGACGTCACCGCGGAGTTGCCGATGTTGGCATTGACCTTCACCAGGAACCGCTTGCCGATGATCATCGGCTCGATCTCCGGGTGGTTGACGTTGGCCGGCAGCACGGCGCGGCCCGCGGCGATCTCCTCGCGCACCACCTCGGGTTCGACGCTCTCCCGGATCGCCACGTACTCCATCTCCGGGGTGATCTCGCCCCGGCGGGCGTACGCGAGCTGGGTCACCGGCTGTCCGTCCCGGCTGCGGCGGGGCAGCCGCGGACGGCCGGGGAAGACGGCGTCGAGGTTGCGCAGTCCACCGCGCGGCGAGGTGTGCTTGAGCCCGTCGTCCTCGGGGCGGGCGGGGCGGCCCGGGTACTCCTCGGTGTCGCCGCGCGCGATGATCCAGTTCTCCCGCAGCGGTGCGAGTCCGCGACGGACGTCGGTCTCGGTGGTGGGATCGGTGTACGGCCCCGACGTGTCGTACAGCGTCACGTCCTTGCCGTTGGTGAGGTGCACCTGACGGACCGGCACCCGGAGGTCCGGGCGTGAGCCCTGGACGTATCCCTTGTGCCAGCCGATGGACTTCCCGGCCTCGTCGCTCTGGTTCGAGGCAGGCGTGCGTGCGTCCGATGTGGTCATGAGACCTACTCCCTACGCCGGCATTACCCGGTAACAGGTTCGGCGGTCGGCGCAGCCTGTCCCGTACGGCTGTACGGATATCAGCGCCCTCTCAGCCCGGTGCTCCGAGCTCCCGCGTGTGCAAAGGTTCCTCCACGCTAGCGCCCTGTCCCGCGTAATGAACAGAGGGCCCTTCTCTTCTTGCGATGATCGGCCGGTGACGTCCCCCCATATCGACCCCGAACCGCAGGGCCATCAGCACGGGCACTCGCACAGCCATGGCCCCGCCGCGCCCGTCTCCAAGCATCTGCGCAAGGTCATCGCGGCCGTTCTGATCCCGTTCACCACCGCGGTCGTTGTCGGCCTTTTGGTGCTCTGGCCGGGCGGCGCGCCCCCGCACGAGCGAACCGGTGTCGGTTTCGACCGGCAGACCCAGCAGGGCAAGGTGGTGAACATCGACAAGGTGGACTGCAAGGACGTGAACGCCGCACAGATGCCCACCAGCGGCGAGACCACTCCGCCCTCGGACAGCGGGCCCGGGCTGTGCGAGAAGGCCACGGTAGAGGTGACGACCGGTCACGACAAGGGCCGGACCTTCGTCGAGATCGTCCAGCCCGACGCACCCCGTCAGCTGCGCGAGGGGCAGGGCGTGGTCGTGGCGTACGCCCCCGACGCGCCCCACGATCTGCAGTACTCGGTGACGGATGTGAACCGGAAGTTCCCGATGGCGCTGCTGGCCGCGATCTTCGCCCTGGTGGTGGTCGCGGTGGGCAGGATGCGCGGGGTGATGGCGCTGGTCGCGCTCGCCGTGTCGTTCGCGGTGCTGACCCTGTTCATCCTCCCGGCCATCCTCCAGGGCTCGAATCCGCTGCTCGTCGCGGTGGTGGGGGCCAGTGCCATCATGCTGATCGCGCTCTACATGTGTCACGGCCTGACCGCCCGCACCTCGGTCGCGGTGATCGGCACGCTGATCTCACTGCTGCTGATCGGGCTGCTCGGTTCGCTCTTCATCGGCTGGGCGAGCCTGACCGGCAACACCGACGACAGCACCGGCCTCATCCACGGCCTGTACCCGCACATCGACATGAGCGGTCTGCTGCTGGCCGGTGTCATCATCGGTTCGCTCGGGGTACTCGACGATGTGACAGTGACCCAGACATCGGCGGTCTGGGAGCTGCACCAGGCGAACCCGACGATGGGTGCCCGGGGGCTCTACCGGGCAGGGATCAGGATCGGGCGCGACCACATCGCCTCGGTCGTCAATACGCTGGTGCTCGCCTATGCGGGCGCCGCACTGCCGCTGCTGCTGCTGTTCTCGATCGCCCAGAGCAGCGTGGGGACGGTGGCCAACAGCGAGCTGGTGGCGGAGGAGATCGTACGAACGCTGGTCGGCTCGATCGGACTGGTCGCCTCGGTGCCGGTGACGACGGTGCTCGCTGCGCTGGTCGTCTCCGCGGACCGCACGGGGGACGGCGCGGAAGCCGGAGCTTCGGCACCTGTACGGACCGGGAAGGGCCGTCGTCGTAGGACAAAACCCTGAACGCCTCCGTACGGAGAGCGATTCACCCATTCAGCAGGTGTGCTGTTCGAACCGCGGGCCGGTCGGCGGCGCCGTGCTCCTCAGCCAGCGTTCTGCTCCTCGGCAAGGATCCGGCCCAGGGCCTCTTCCAGATTGCCCTCGAAGTCACCCAGCGTGCACTCCTGCCCGAGCGGCACGAGCTTGTCCGTCCGGTCCAGAAAGGCCACGAGTGGCGCTGTGCCGGCCCGGAAGAGAGCGCGGTCCGTACCCACCTGAAGACGGATGTGTACGTCGGACAGCCCCTCGGGCTCCGTGGGCCCGATGTGCACATCGCCGTCGCCACTGGGGCTGTTGAGGCCGTCGAGCAGCAGCTCACGGCCGAATGCCCAGGTGACGGGGGCGTCGCCGGGCAGATGGAAGGTCATGCGGATCGCATACGGATCGCACACTTCGTACCGGAGCTCCACCGGGATCCGGAAAGAGAGCTCCTCGGAGACGAGGAAGCTCATCATGACCTCAGCTTGAACCGACTCGCGCATCGTTCAACCCCGCAGTAGATGAATCTGGCCAGGAATGATCCCCCATGGCCCTATTGACGCCATCGTGGTGCACGCGATAGCAGATCACAAGGAGTGATTTTTCAGATACTGATAGAGAACACGAACGAACGCAAGAGGTTGGCCACTTCGCCACGTAGCTGTTCGACTGCGGGGAGCAACCGTTCTTCTTGTTCCAGGGGTACCGAAATCGCCATCGCGGCGGCAGTGAATCCGGCGGTGATCGGGATGGCTGCGCAGACCGTCCCCAGGGCGTACTCCTGTCGTTCGATGACAGGTTCCATTCGCTCCAGCGATCGCAATCGTTCAAGGAACGTCGGACGGTCCCTCACCGAGTAGCGGGTCAGCGGCCGGACGGGGTGCCGGTCCAGATGGTCCTCGCGGGCCTTCTCGTCGAGCTGGCTCAGCAGACACTGCCCGATCGCATGGGCGTGCCCGGTCTCCCGGAAGGACGCCCACTCGTCCACCGCAGGTGTGGCGGGATTCTCGGCGACCGCGATGAGTTCGATCTCGCCCTCGCGGTAGACGGCGCAGTAGACCGGTGCTCCGATGGTGTCGCGCCAGCGCCCCAGCGACTCGGTCATTCTGCTGTGCCCAATCTGCGGCGATCCCTCGCCGACCAGGCGCTCGGCGGCGGCCCCGAAGAGGAACACGCCGTTCTCCCGCCGCAGATAACCCTCATGGGTCAGGGTGCGCAGCAGATGGTAGGCCGTGGGAAGGGGCAGTCCCGCCTCCCTGGCCAGCTGTTTCGCGGGCGCCCCGTCCCGATGGGCGCCCACGGCTTCCAGCAGCCTCAGCGCTCGCTGGACCGAACCGATCAGCGTCGGGACAGCAGTGCTCGATGCCGTGGTCAACGGTCACCCCCAGGCATGGTGACGGGCGATCAGCCCATCTGTGGGGGCCACCCCCACAGACCGCCGCATGACTGGGGTCCGGAGGCCGAGCGCCGTACAAACCACTGGTCAGGGTGGCGACGGACAGTTGATTCCCAGGTGGTGGCAGCGGACTGCCACCATATCGGCCGCATCCGCAAGGGGCGTGGTTTCGTCTTGCGCTTAGCTCAGCTGGGCTAACGCCCCGCCCGGCTTCCGATCGTCCTACCAGTCGCCGCGCGAGGAGGAGGACATGAACTTCCGTACGACGAAGACGAGTCCACCGACCAGGATCACGAAGACCAGAACCTTGAAGAGCAGACCGATCACGAACCCGATCACGCTGGCGATCAGACCGCCGAACACGACGATCGCGATGACCGGCACCGCGATCCACTTCACCCACCAGGGCATCCCCGCGAATATCTCCCGCACGGCCATCGTCCTTGCCTCGTCTCTGTGAGTTCCTGTTCCGGAGCTTCGATACTTCGATGCTAGAGGCGCGGAGGGGGCCGGCGGGGAGCCCGCAGCCCTTGAAGTCCCCTGATCGACCCCCTAGGGATCCCTGAGAGCGGATCGCCGTCCGTTGCTGGAGCCGCCCAGCTGGAGCCGCTCAGCTCTCCGGCGGGGAGAAGACCACCATGACCCGCAGGTCCTCGGTGATGTGGTGGAACTTATGGGCCACACCGGCGGGTACGTACACCACGCTTCCCCTGCCCACCTGCGTGGTTTCCATGCCGACGGTGATCGAGGCGCGGCCGCTGACGATGAAGTAGACCTCGTCCTGGTTGTGCGGCAGCTGCGGGTCGAGTTCGCCGGCGTCCAGTGCGTACAGGCCGACGGACATGTTCCGTTCCTTCAGGAACTGCAGATACGCGCCGTCGTTGGCGGCCCGTTCCGCCTCCAGTTCGTCCAGCCTGAATGCCTTCATGGCCTGTCCGCCCCTTGCCTCTGTCCTGCCGGTGTCCGCCACCGATCATGTCTGCCACGATCAGACACATGAAGAATTTCGTAGTCAAGACGATCGCCAACGCGGGTGCCCTGGCCGTGGCCATCTGGCTGCTCCAGGACATCACGCTGAGTGGTGGCAGCACCGGTCGCAAGGTACTCACGCTGATCGTGGTCGCCCTGCTCTTCGGCCTGATCAACTTTGTGGTCAAGCCGATAGTGCAGTTGCTCACCCTGCCGCTCTTCATCCTCACGCTGGGGCTGATCACCCTGGTGGTCAACGCGCTCATGCTGCTGCTGACCTCCTGGCTGGCCGGTCAGTTCGACCTGAGCTTCCACGTCGACGGCTTCTGGACCGCGGTGCTCGGCGGTCTGATCATCTCGATCGTGTCGTGGGCGCTGAATGTGGTGCTGCCCGACGAGGACTGACCCGACACCTACTGAAACAGTGCAGGCAGGACCGGTGGCACACCGGGGAGAGAAGTGAGGAAGCGGTATGAGCACCATGGGTGACGGAACCCGGGCGGTACGGGCCGGGCTGCCCGAACCGGAGCAGTTCGAGCCCACCCTGCCCGGGCCGGTCTTCGCAGCGCACTTCCATCTCTCCGGTGAACCGGCCGGTCCGTACACCTACGGCCGGGACACCAATCCGACATGGACGCATCTGGAACGCGCCATCGGCGAGCTGGAGGCGCCGGGGGAGCCGGTCGAGACCACCGTCTTCGCCTCCGGAATGGCGGCGATCTCGGCCGTGCTGCTGTCCCAGGCGCGTACCGGCGATGTGATCGTGCTGCCCGACGACGGCTATCAGGCGCTGCCGCTGGTGCGTGAGCAGCTGGAGGCGTACGGCGTCGAGGTGCGGACCGCGCCGACCGGCGGCGATGCCCAGTTGGCGGTCCTCGACGGCGCCAAGCTGCTGTGGATCGAGAGCCCGTCCAATCCTGGGCTCGATGTCTGCGACGTGCGCCGACTCGTCGGGGCCGCACACGCGGCAGGCACGCTGGTGGCCGTCGACAACACCCTCGCCACACCGCTCGGCCAGCGCCCGCTGGAACTGGGGGCCGACTTCTCGGTGGCCAGCGACACCAAGGGCCTGACCGGACACGGAGACATTCTGCTCGGCCATGTGACCTGCCGCGATCCCGAACTGGCCGCGGGGGTACGGCGCTGGCGCAAGGTCGTCGGTGCGATTCCGGGGCCGATGGAGGCCTGGCTCGCGCACCGTTCGCTGGCCACGCTGGAGCTGCGGATCGACCGCCAGTGCGCCACCGCCCTGACCCTGGCCGAGGCACTGGGCAAGCGCCAGGAGGTGACCGGGCTGCGATACCCCGGCCTGCCCACCGACCCTTCGTATCCGAACGCCGTGCGCCAGATGCGGCGCTTCGGCTCCGTGGTGTCGTTCGTACTGCCCGACCGCGAGCGGGCCGAGCGCTTCCTGACCGAACTGCGGCTGGTCGACGACGCGACGAGCTTCGGCGGCGTGCGCTCCACCGCCGAGCGGCGGGCACGCTGGGGCGGTGACGCCGTACCCGAGGGCTTCATTCGCTTCTCGGTCGGCGCCGAGAACCCGGACGACCTGGTGGCCGACGTGGAGCGGGCACTGGACGCGGCGATGAGCGAGAGCTGAGCCGCAGACCGCCGGTACGGACGGCCCGAGCCTCCCCCCTCATGGCTCGGACCGTCCCGGTTCCCCATATGAAGAACCGCCTGAACAAGGCTAATTGACTCTCAGTCAGTGTCCAATCACAGTAGCGACAGCGACCTATCGACATATTTATAGTTGTACGGGTCCCAAGCGTCGCGAGGGTGGGAGGGGGCGGGAACATGGACCTGGCCCTGCTGCGCACATTCGTCACGGTGCACCGGGCCGGTTCCTTCACCAGGGCCGCCGCCCTGCTCGGCCTCTCCCAGCCCGCGGTCACCTCGCAGATCCGCACCCTGGAGCGGCAACTGGGCCGCCCGCTCTTCCTGCGCAGGGCCCGCGGCGTGACCCCGACAACGATCGGCGACGAGCTCGCGCACCGGGCGGCGCCCCATCTGGACGCACTGATCGAGATCGCCGAGACCGAGCTCGACGAGGAGTCTGGCGTACGGACGCTGCACCTGGCCGGGCCGCCCGAGTTCACGTCGATACGCGCCCTGCCGGCGCTCACCCCTCTCATCGCCCAGGGCCTGGCTCTGCGCAGCTCGTTCTTCACCGGCGCCGATGAGACACTGGAGGGGCTGGCCGCCGGTCACCAAGATCTGGCCATTGCGACGGCCCGACCGCGCGGTGGACTGCTCACCGCGACTCCGCTCTGCGACGAGGAGCACGTACTGATCGCCGCGCCGCGCTGGGCCGGGCGCCTCGGGCCCGGGACCTTGCGGCACAAAGGACCCGCGGTGCTGGACCAGATGCCGGTCGTGGAGGTGCACGAGAGCCTGCCGCTCGTCTCCCGCTACTGGGCCGCCGTCTTCGACAGCCGGCCCGCCGCTGCGGGGGCCGTCATCGCGCCGGATCTCCGGGCGGTCCTGGAGTGCACGGCGGCGGGCGCCGGACTCACCGTACTGCCGCGTTATCTGTGCGAGGGAGCGCTGGAGCGGGGCGAGGTGGTGGCGCTCCTTGACCCTCCCGTGCCTCCGCTGCGCACCTACTTCCTGGCAGTACGGACCGGCACGCTCGCGCTGCCGCACATCGCGCGAGCGCACGAGTGGCTGCTGCGCGCCGCCGCCGACTGGTGAGCGCTGGGCGGTCCGGCGCGGGTCCGGTGTTTCAGAACCGGTTCCGTGGGCCACTCTCTTGCCATGACCGAACGTCCTGTGGTCAAGCGCACCGCACGCGCCATCCTCCTCGACGGCAACGACCTCGTCCTCATCAAGCGCACCAAGCCCGGGGTGGATCCGTACTGGCTCACCCCCGGTGGCGGGGTCGAGCCCGAGGACGCAACCGTCGTCGACGCCCTGCACCGCGAGGTGGACGAGGAACTCGGCGCCAAGATCACCGATGTGGTTCCCTGTTTCGTCGACACCGTGGAGCACATCGAGGGCGGTGGAGTGAAGGGCGTCAAAGTCCAGCACTTCTTCGTCTGCCGTCTTGAGTCGATGGACCTGTCCCGTCGCCACGGCCCCGAGATCGAGGACCCCTGCGGGGAGTACGACGTCGTACGGGTGCCGTTCAGCCGGATGGGGATCGCCGCCGTTCATCTCGTACCGCTGTCGCTGCGGCACTACCTGGACGGCAATATCGAGGGCGTACGGGCGATGCACGCGCCCGATCTGGGCTGACCGGCTGCCGCTGTTTCTTTCCTGCCCGCTCTTCCGGCCGGTGCGCGGCGGGGGCCGCCGCTGCCCGGTTCGGGCGCCGGCGGTCAGGCGGGGGCGATGCCCGCCAGTTCCTCGACGGAGTCGTGCCGGATGCGCTCGGCCGGCATGCCGATGCCCCTGAGCACGTCCACGCTGCTGCGGATCATGCCGGGCGGGCCCGAGAGATAGGCGTCGTACTCGTGCCATGGGCCGCACCGGCGCACGGCCTCGGGCAACGGTCCCTTCAGACCGCCCGACCCCGTCCCCGGGCCGGTGGAGACCACCGGCCGCACCGCGAGCCAGGGATAGGTCTTCTGGAGCCGCATCATCGTGTCGATGTCGTACAGATCTCGGTCGCTGTGTGCCCCGTAGAAGACCTCCACGGGACGCCGGTCGCCGTGCTCCGCCACGTCCTCGACGAGCGCCTTGATGGGCGCGATGCCCGTGCCGCCGCCCAGGCAGAGCAGACCGTTGTGGGTGGAGTGGTCGACCGTCATCGAGCCCGCGGGCGGGCCGAGGCGCAGGATGTCGCCGGGCCGGGCCCGGTGCACCAGGGCATTGGAGACCCAGCCGGCCGGTACCGCCTTGATGTGGAAGGTGAGCAGACCGTCGGGACGGGGCGCCGAGGCGAAGGAATAGTGCCGCCAGATGCGGGGCCACCACGGCGTCTCCATCGTCACGTACTGGCCTGCGAGGAAGGGATAGGCCTGGTCGGGGCGGACCGTGAGGACCGCTATGTCGCGGGTCCTGAGGTCGTGGGAGACCACCTCGGCATGCCACCAGGCCGGAGCCCGCTGCTCGTCCTCGGCGGCCGCATCGATCATGATCTGCGAGATCGCGGTGTAGGCACGGACCCACGCCGCTTCGGTCTCCGCGTCCCAGGTGGTGATCGCATATCGGCTCAGCGCCCCGAGGAGCGCCTCGCCGACCGCGGGATAGTGCGCGGAGAGCGTGCCGTACTTGCGGTGTCCCCGGCCCAGTTCTCCGAGGTGGTCGGACAGCGCCCCGGGGTCGTCCAGCCGGTCGGCCGCGGTGAGGATCGCGCGGAGAAGGCGGTCGCGCTGATGATCCATCGCGACCGGAAACAACGCGCGCAGATCAGGGTGCCGGATGAAGAGCAGGGCGTAGAAGTACGAGGTCGCCTGATCCGCGACGGGCGAGATCTCGGCCAGGGTGCGGTGGATCAGGGTCGCGTCGGGAGATCCGCCCGTTCCGTCTTCGGTCCACCCGGTGGCCGGAGCATCCATGCTGTGCCTCGCCTAGAACGTCTTCTGGTCGCCTTGCGCACTCACACGGCCCGCGGGCCGTGTCCCAGCATGCCTCGCCGCGAATGCAGACCGGATAAATAGCCGGAAGTCCGGGTATCCGAACAGGTTTTACCGATACGCTCCCTTGTCCCATGGCCGAGCCGTGAATCCATGGCAGCCGCCCATATCCGCATCGGTGGGGCGGTGTACGCGCCGGCTCTCCTTCAACTAGCGATACGAGAAGGCCGCAGAGGAACGGCGGCCGTACGCCCGGGCGAGTACGCGCGGTTACTCCCGCTGTCAGACGCCCGACCGCCTGCGTTCCGGGCACCGTGTTTCACGTGAAACCACTCAAACGCTCCGCTCGCCGCAGCCTCCTCGTCGCACATGTCTCGGTATCCGTGAGCTGGCTGGGGCTGACCATCGGACTGCTGACGCTCGGAGTCACGGCCTTCCTCACCGGTGACCCCGCCACCGCACACGCCGCCACCCGCGCCATGAAGATCTTCGGAGACTGGCTGATCGTCCCGGTCGCTCTGTTCTCCCTGCTCAGCGGGCTCGTTCTGGCTCTCGGTACACCTTGGGGACTGGCCCGGCACCGGTGGGTCTGGACGAAGTTCTGGCTCACCCTGATCACCGCGGCACTGTCGATCTTCTCGTTGCGCCCCGGCATCAACGAGGCGGCAATGCGCGGCTCCGTCGATATCGACCTGGTGGTCGCTCCGTCGGTGGCGACGGCAACGTATCTGTTCATCACCGCGATATCGGTGCTGAAGCCCTGGGGGCTGACCCGGCGCGGCCAACGGCTGCGCACCCTGGCCGGAGCCGGTAAAAGAGTGGACGAGCGATCACCGCGTCGGACAGCCTGACCCTCATGCCCACCCCATTGCCCCGTCCGCTCGCCGAATTGCCCATCCGGCGTCTCGTCCTGGGTGACCTGGTCGCCTGTGCCGATCTCTGCGAAGACCGCGGATGGCCACGCGATGAGCACAGGTGGGGTCTGCTCCTCGCCGCAGGAACCGGCTACGGCATCGACGATCCCGGGGGCAAGGGACTGATGGCCGCCTGTGTGGTGACCTCCTACGGCCCGCGACTGGCTGCCATCGGCATGCTGCTCGTCGCCGAGCGCTATGCGCGCCAGGGGGTCGCACGTCGCCTGATGCGCCATTCAATCGACGGGGCCGGAGACACGCCCCTCAGTCTGTATGCGACAGCTGCGGGGCAGCCGCTCTACGAACAGCTCGGTTTCGCGGCCGTGGGCCGTGCCCAGCGGGTCACCGGATTCTTCCGGCCGACCGGCGACGGGGCGTCCGCCGCGGTGGTCCGTCCGGCTACAACTGTCCGTCCGGCCACGGCGGAGGACCTGCAGGCCTTGGTCCGGCTGGACTCGGATGTCTTCGGCACCGACCGGACGCATGTGCTCGCCCGGCTGCCCGCGTACGCCGACCACATACGGGTCGCGGAGGACGGCGGAAAGCTCGTCGGATACGCGGCGACCTGGCCGAGCGCCCGCACACATGTGGTCGGCCCGCTGATCGCGCCCGACACCGCCACGGCGCAGGCGCTCGTCGCCTCGCTCGCGGAGGCGACGGATCTTCCCCTGCGCGCGGACATCGATGCGCGCCATGAGGAGCTGCTCAGTTGGCTCAAGGAGTGCGGTCTGCAGGCCGGCTCGGTGACCACTGTGATGACGTACGGGACCCCGGACCTGCCGGGCGACTGGACCCGTCGCTACGCTCCATTGACCGTAGCGACGGGCTGACTCGCGCGGCCTCGAACCGACATCGGCCCTGGCCCGGTCATGAGCGTCAGGCGAGAGCCTTCACAGCGGTCGTCGCGAAGCCGTGGTCCTGGTCGGGGGCGCCTCCGCCGACGCCGATGGCGCCGATGAGCCGGCCGTCGCGGTGGACCGGGACACCACCGGCGATGAAGAGCAGCGGTCGGTCGAGGGCGGTCGGCAGCGTGTGGAAGAGCCCGCCCGGCTGGACCGCGTCGACGAGGTCGGCGGTGGGGGCGTTGAGCTGAAGGGCTGTGTACGCCTTGCGGGTGCTGGTCTCGCCGGCGATGAGGACGGCCCGGTCGTCCCGCCGGAAGGCCAGCAGGTGCCCGCCCGCGTCGAGGATCGTGACGGCAACGGCGACACCGGCGGCTTCAGCGGCACTGCGGGCCGACTCGATGAGCGCCTCGGCGTCCTGGGTGGTCAGCGGGGCGACGGCAACGGTGCTGGTGCTGGTGCTCATGGAAATGACTCCTTGGTTCGATGTTGTGCTGTGTGAGAGGGAATGGGGATGGTGTGTGAGGCGACGGTGCGTCAGGGGGGGTGGTGTGTCAGAGGGTCAGCGCTGGGCCGCAGGGGTCGCGGCCGGTTCGGGGCTGTGCTGGGCGACAAGTCGGCCCCCGGTGACCGTGCGACGTTCCAGAACGCCGGAGACCACCGCGAGGACCAGGGCGGAGGCGGCCAGAACGGCGCCGACCCAGTTGGGCGCGGTGTAGCCAAGCCCGGCCGCGATGACGAGGCCACCGAGCCATGCCGACAGCGCGTTGCCGAGGTTGAAGGCACCGATGTTGACGGCGGAGGCGAGGGTCGGAGCACCGGATGCCTGGTCGAGCACCCGCTTCTGCAGCGGCGGCACGGTGGCGAAGCCCAGTGCCCCGATCAGCACGATGGTGACGGCTGCCGCGATCTTGTTGTGGGCGGTCAGCGTGAACAGGGACAGGACCACGGCGAGAGCGCCCAGCGACACGTACAGCATCGGCATCAGATGGCGGTCGGCGAACTTGCCGCCGAGCAGGTTGCCGCCCACCATGCCCAGTCCGAAGAGGACCAGTAGCCAGGTGACGGAGGACGCGGAGTATCCGGCGATCTCGGTCATCATCGGGGTGATGTAGGTGATCGCGGCGAAGACTCCGCCGAAGCCGAGCACGGTCATCGCCATGGCGAGCAGGACCTGCACATTGCGGAACGCCGCCAGCTCGTGGCGGAGCCGTACTCCCTCGGGCCGGGGCTGCTCGGGGACGAGCCTGGCCACGCCGAGAAGGCCGATGACACCGAGCGCGGCGACGACGAAGAACGTGGTCCGCCAGCCGACGCTCTGTCCGATGTAAGTGCCCAGCGGTACGCCGACGACATTGGCGACGGTGAGGCCCGTGAACATCATGGCGATCGCTCCGGCCTTCTTCTGCGGGGCGACCAGATCGGCCGCGACGACCGATCCGATGCCGAAGAAGGCACCGTGGGCGAGTGAGGCGATCACCCGTCCGGCGAGCATCACGCCGAAGACCGGGGCGACGGCGGAGACGACGTTGCCCACGACGAACAGCCCCATCAGCAGCATCAGCATGCGCTTGCGGGTGACCCGGGTGCCGAGGACCGTCATCAGCGGAGCGCCGAGGACGACGCCGAGGGCGTATCCCGTGACAAGGAATCCTGCGGTCGGGATCGACACCTGGAAGTCCGCGGCAACCTCGGGGAGCAGCCCCATGATCACGAACTCGGTGGTTCCGATACCGAAAGCCCCAATGGCGAGGGCGAGGAGCGCGAGCGGCATGGGTTTCACCTTCCCTGAAGATTGCGTCTGCGCCTTACGAGCGTCCACAATAATTGCAGACGCCGATTAATTGCAAGCGCGGGCTATTGCAATAGTCGCCTATCCTGGACGCAAGCAGCTCCGACACGGAGGAGAGACCCGATGACAGCGACAGACCCCGCACTGACCGCCCTCTCCCAGAGCTGGTGCGCGCTCTCCCTGCTCCACGGGAAGATCGAGGCCCGTATCGAGCGGGCGCTGCAGACCGGGCACGGGCTCAGCGTGCGGGAGTACTCCCTGCTCGATGTCCTGAGCCGGCAGCACAACGGCCCCGGCGGCCATCTCCAGATGAAGCAGGTCGCGGACGCCGTCGTGCTCAGCCAGAGCGCCACCACCCGCCTGGTCACCCGCCTTGAGGACCGCGGACTGCTGACCCGGTATCTCTGCGACACCGATCGCCGCGGCATCTACACCGATGTCACCGATGCCGGCCTCGCCCTGCTCTCCGAGGCCCGGCCGACCAATGACACCGCCCTGCGCGCCGCACTCGACGAAGCCGCCAGGAATCCCGAGCTGGCCCCGCTCGTCAGGGCGGTCGAAGCGCTGAAGGCCCCCGTACCGGTCGCATGAGCAGCCAGGCAGCCGCTGCGAGCGCCCCGGGGCGGGCCGGGGATTCCCCGCACCGTGCGCCCGATCTGCGTAGTCTGCCGGCCATGAGCGATCTGGAGATACGCCCCGCGGCCCTCACCGACATTCCCGCGATCGTGGCCATGCTCGCCGACGATCCGCTGGGTGCACAGCGTGAGTCGCCGGACGACCTCACCCCGTACGGCACCGCATTCCGGCGGCTGACAAAAGACCCGAACCAGCACCTGGTCGTCGCCGTGCGTGCGGGCCGCGTCGTCGGAACCCTGCAGCTGACGGTCGTCCCCGGGCTCTCCCGACGCGGCTCGACCCGCTCGGTCATCGAGGGCGTCCGCGTCCATGCCGAGGAGCGCGGAAGCGGTCTCGGCACGCGGCTGATCGAATGGGCCGTGGATGAATCCCGGCGCCATGACTGCCAGTTGATCCAGTTGACGTCCGATGCAACCCGGACCGATGCCCATCGCTTCTACGAGCGGCTCGGTTTCACCGCCAGCCATGTGGGCTTCAAGCTCACGCTCTGATCGCCGTCCGGAATCCGAGAGGTTGTCTGTGCACCGCATCAGTGACGAACAACGCAGGATCAGACTCGGTCGGCGACATCTGCTGGCCCCGTCCGCACGGACCGTGTCCCCCGTGACCGTGGCCGACGCGGTCGTCGCTCTGCACGCCTCCGACGCCGCCACCGTCTTCCTCTCCGCGTGCGCCCGGATGTCCGAGGCAAGCGTCGCCGCAGTGGAACGGGCGCTCTACGAAGATGTCTCGCTGGTCCGGCAGCTCTCCATGCGCAACACCCTCTTCGTCGTATCGCAGGAACTCGCCCCGTACGTTGACGCATCGAACGCCCGGGCCGTGGCCGCCAAGGAACGCCGCACCTTCCTCAAGCACCTGGCGAACGACGGCAGTGGACTGGACGAGCACTGGCTCGCCGACACCGAACAGCAGACCCTTGCCGCCCTGACGGCCCACGGTCCCGTCACCGGCAGCGAACTCTCCGCCGCCGTGGCTGCCCTGCGCGCCAAGATCACGGTCTTCCCCGGCAAGAAGTACGAGGGAGTGCAGGGCGTCGCCTCCCGTGTCATCCGGATCCTGGCAGCCGAGGGCCGCATCCGCAGGGACCGGCCACGCGGTTCCTGGACCTCCAGCCAGTTCCGCTGGACCTCGACCGCGCCCTGGCCGTCCGAGGAACCCGCGCAGGCGCAGGCGCAACTGGCACGACGCTGGCTCCGCTCCTACGGTCCGGCGACCGAGGCCGATCTCAAGTGGTGGACGGGCTGGGGGCTGGGTCAGGTCCGCAAGGCACTGGCAGCGGTCGGAGCCCAGGAGGTCCTGCTCGACAACGGCGCCACGGGCTGGGTCCTGCCGGAGGACCTGGGACCGGATGCGGCCCCGGAACCCTGGGCCGCGCTGCTTCCGTCACTCGACCCCAGCGCGATGGGCTGGGCCGATCGCGGATTCCACCTTCCCGACGGCCATCGGGAGGCGCTCTTCGACCGGTCCGGCAACATCGGCCCGACCGTGTGGTGGAACGGCGAGATCGTGGGCGGCTGGGCACAGCGCGCCGATGGTGAGCCGGTCTGGCGGCTGCTCTCCGACGTCGGCCGGGATGCCACCGCCGCGATCGAGACGGAAGTATCCCGGCTGTCGCAATGGGTGGGCCGGGCTCGCATCACTCCACGCTTCCGTACCCCGCTGGAACGGGAGTTGACGACCTGAGCCGGCCGCCCCCTCCCGTTTCACGTGAAACGTGGGGCTCAGGCTTCCAGGCCCCGCCAGCCGCCCTCGTCCACGCCGCCGGGAACAGCCGCCGCGGGGTCGTACGGCTCCCGTGTGAAGACGAACGACCCCAGGTCGAGATGGTTCACGCTGCCGTCGCCGTTCCGGACGATCCGCAGCGTCTCCCCCGCGTAATAGCCGTTGAGACCGATCCAGGTACCGTCGGGCTGTGCGGCGAACCGGGCGCCGCGTCCGTAGCCTCGTAGAGGCCCAAGCTGCAGCCCGCCGTCCGAGGTCAGCCGCAGGGCGTTGGCATGTGTGCCCCAGTACCAGGGCCCGGTCAGCGCGAGCAGCTCCGCGTCGGCCTCGGGCAGCGGGCGCCAGGGCTCCGGGATGCGGGGCTCGGCCTCGGCGACAATCTTCACGAGGTCGGCGGCAACGCTGCCGGCCAGCACCCCCGACGTGGTGTTGGTGAACACGACGGCCGCCACATCGTCCTCGACGCTGAGCCACAGGGCGGCCAGGAAGCCGGGCAGCGAGCCCGTGTGCCCGAAGAGCGTGCGGCCGTCCCTCCGTACGAGCTGAAGACCCAGGCCGTAATGGGATTCCCAGTCACCGGACTCGGCCGGCGCGGACGGTTCACGCATCTGCTCCACGGAGGCGGCGCCGAGCACCCGGTCGTCCCCCTCTGCGAGAAAGACCGCGAAGCGGAGGAGATCGCCGGTCGTGGACCAGAGCTGGCCGGCCGGGGCCATCAGCCCGAGATCCTCGACCGGTTCGGGCAGCATGACATCGGCCCAGGGGTGCACGGCCCAGCCACCCGCGTGCGGTGCCAGCGGCTGGGGGCTCGTACGGTGCATGCCCAGCGGTTCCAGGATCTCGCGCTGGAGCACCTCCGCCCAGCTCGCCCCGCGCACCTTCTCGATCAGGGCGCCCAGCAGTGTGTAGCCGGGGTTCGAGTAGTGGTGCCGACGGCCCGGGATGTGCATCCGCGTCTGCCCGCCGAGTACATCGGCCAGCTCGGGCCGCAGGGTGCCCGGGGTCCTCTCCCACCAGGGTGCGGGTGACTCGGCTCCCAGTCCCGCACTGTGGCCCAGGAGTTGGTGAACCGTGACTCCGCCGACGCCCGTGCCGGGCAGATGCTTCTCCAGCGGGTCCTCCAGGTCCAGGAGTCCCTCGTCGCGCAGCCGAAGGACCAGCACCGCCGTGAATGTCTTGGTGATCGAGCCGATCCTGAACTGGGTGTCGGCGTCGGGGGCATGGCCGTCCACGCAGCTGCGGGAGCCACTCCAGACGGTCTGCCCCTGCCGCTGTACCGCGGCGACGAGCGAGGGTGTCCGGCCCTCCGACTGCGCGACGGCGATGCGGTGCAGCAGAGCGCGCTGCGTACCGGGGAGCAACTGTTCAGATGGGGAGGTCATGCTCAACAACTACCCGCAAAGCCCGGGGTGTGGCGAACCCATTTCGGCGACTCCTGGAGTGTCCGGGAGGCCACGAGTTCGCACAACTGGGCATACGGGCCGGCTACCTCGCCGTGCTTGGACTCCGCCTGGAGGCCGCGCGACCGCCGCCGGAGATGCCACTGTTCCTGTAGCTACAGGTTGTAGCCACCGGCGGCCTCGATGTCCTGCGCGGTGATCCAGCCGCCCTCCTCCGAGAGCAGGAAGGCGATCACCTTGCCGATGTCCTCGGCCTCGCCGACCCGGCCCAGCGCGGTCTTCGCGGCGATCGGCGCGATGACCTCGGGGTACTTCGCGAAGGCGTCGTCGGCGAGGCGGGTGCGCGTGGGGCCCGGAGCGACGGAGTTCACGCGGATGCCTCGTACGCTGAGTTCCTTGGCGAGATAGCGGGTGAGCACGACGAGGCCGCCCTTCATCGAGGCGTAGGCCGAGTAGCCGGGTTCCAAGCCCGAGGACAGAGCCGAGTTGCTGGTGACGTTGACGATGGCGCCGCCGTCCTGCAGCAGCGGCAGCATGGTCTGGGTGAGGAAGTACGGCCCCTTCAGGATGACCCGCACGAACGTGTCGAACAGCTCCTCGGTGGTGTCCTCGAACATCGACATCCGGCCGAACCCGGCATTGTTCACGAGGTACGTGACGGAGTCCGCCTGCCAGGTGTCGGCAAGAGCGCGGCACACAGACTCCCTGAAGGCGGGAAAGGTCTCGCTGCGGCCGATGTCCAGAGGCAGCGCGACGGCGGCGCCGCCGAGTTTTTCGATCTCCGCGACGGTCTCGTGGGCTCCCTCGGGGTTCTTGTTGTAGGTCAGGATGACGCCGGAACCGCGCTTGGCGATCTGGACGGCTGCGCCCCGGCCGATGCCGGAGCTGGCGCCTGTGACGATGGCTGTGGTCATGGGTCTTGTTCCTTCCATGCGGTGCGGCCGCACCGTGTCCGGTCGGTCCGGACTGCCGAATGCTCTCGCCGCTTTCCTCAATCGAAGCAGCACCACCCCAGGAATCCATAGACAAATCCTGGCACTCTCTTGCCTCATCCTGCTTGTTATGCCAGGAACGGGTATCCGCCACGACGCGTGGATGATTCAATCGATACATGCTCCTGGACGAGTTGCGCACCCTCATCACCCGGCATGCTCACGACGGCGGGACCGCCGCTCTGGACGGAGTGCTCGTCTCCCTCGTGACGGAGCCGGCCCCTCCGGCAACGTCCACCACAGGCACTGTGCTGGCTCTCATCGCGCAGGGTGCCAAGAGTCTCGCGCTCGGCGACCGTATCTACGAGTACCGCGCTGGGCAGTACCTCGTGGCATCCGTCGACCTGCCCGTCACCGGCCAGTTCACCGAGGCCAGCCCGGCTGAGCCCGCGCTCGGCTTCGGACTCGTCCTCCGGCCGTCGGTCATCGCGGAACTGCTGCTGGATCCGGCGGCCGGCGACTTCCGGCGCGTCGGCCGCGGCGTCGCGGCGCCGTCGGGAATCGCCGTCAGCGACGCCTCCGACGAGCTCATCGACGCCGCGGTACGGATGCTGCGCCTGCTCGACCGACCGCGCGACCTGCCGGTGCTTGCCCCGATGGTCGAACGGGAGATCCTCTGGCTGCTCATGACGGGGGAACAGGACGCCACCGTCCGCCAGCTCGGCCTCGCCGACAGCAGCCTGAGCTGCGTGGGCCATGCCGTCCGCTGGATCCGCGACCATTACGCCGACACGATTCGGGTCGACGACCTCGCCCAGACCGCACGGATGAGCCCATCGGCCTTCCACCGCAGCTTCCGGGCGGTCACCGCGATGAGCCCGATCCAGTTCCAGAAGCAGATCCGCCTGCAGGAGGCACGCCTGCTGCTCATCGCCGATCCGGGCGACGTCGCGGGCACTGCCTACGCGGTCGGCTATGAGAGCCCCTCGCAGTTCAGCCGCGAATACCGCCGCCAATTCGGCACGCCACCCGGCAAGGACGCCGCACGTCTGCGCGAAACGGCACTCGCGACCGGATAGCGATCGGGGGCCGGGGGTCCGTCGAGTCCTCGCAGGACCACTGCTCGTGGTCCAGCAGGGTCCAGGGCCCATAGCTGCGGGCCGGCCGGGCACTCCCGCCGGATAGGACAGAGCCCTGGCTGTGTCAATTTGCGAGTCTGGACATCACTTCAGACGGATTCGCCGGGCATCAGATACCGGTAACCGCTGTCGGTCTCCTCGGCGAGCCAGCCGTTGACGCTGCTGAGGCCGCGACCGTTGATCTGCGCGTCGTGGATCGGGAACGCCCGCTGCGGTTTGATCGCCTTCACGAAGTCGATCGCCTCCGCCGTCTTCATCCACGATCCTTGGGCCGGAACCAGGAGCGTCTCGATCGGCTGCTCGGGGACGTGCAGCGAGTCACCAGGGTGGTAGATCGCCTCGTCGATGATGTAGCCGAGGTTCGCACAATCCGGTTCGCCGGCGTAGATGAACGCGTGACGCCCGCCGACCGGCTGTACGCGGAAGCCGGCAGCAGTGAACTCCACACCTGAGGAAACCGCCGTGACCTCCAGCCGTGGAATGTTCGCTTCGGCCGGGGCGTAAACCGGCACGCCGAGCCCCGCCAGGCGAAGGACATCAATGTGATCGGCGTGTTCGTGAGTCACCAGCACTGCGTCCGCGCCGATCAGGGCAGCCGGCTCGCTCCACGTCCCGGGATCGATGACCAGCACCCGGCCATCGCGCTCGAACCGCACACATGCGTGGGTGTACTTCGTGATCCGCATGGCGCCCAACCGTACGCCGACAACACCACTCCACGCCCGCTGCTCCCGGGCTGGACACATGGGCCGACTGAACCACCCGACGTTGCTGAGATACGGGCTCGATTACTGAACCGGATCGGCCCCCACAAGTGTAGGATCTCGCGTCTCATGGCATGACACAGCCCGCTGACCTGGTGCGGTGCGACCTGTCTCACCGTGCGGCATGGAAGATCCGTCTCACGAGGGTGGCCATTTCCTCAGCGCAGACGGCAGACTCCGGCGGTGACCTCGAACTCCCCGCGCCCCGCTCGACACGAACCAACTCCCGCCGACCCTGTTCTCTATCCGGATCTTGCGGCTGCCGGCAGTCTGGCTGCGGCCTTGGCACTGGCTGCTGCCGAGCAGGGGCTGGACCTAGATGCGGTGCTGAGCGACGACTCGGACCCGCTGCGGACAGCCAGCGTGGCCAGCACAGCTCCTGACCGGGAACCCTGCTGGATCTTCATCGGGTCAGAGAGCCGTTGGTTCAACATCAATGGCCTGCGTCAAGGCGTTCAACTGCTCTCGGGCTCGACCTCCGATCTGGAAAAGCTGGCCCGAGCCGCAGCAGGTTGGCGAAACGGGGCCCGGCTCCGCGAGATCGAGAAGGCTGCCCCCTTCATCAAGGTGAGCGAACTGGCCGAAGCGCATGAACGCGGTCCAGCCGAAGCGGTCACTGTGCAGTGGCGGCTCCTCTTGGAGGACTTGCGCCAGGAGGCCGATCGTCTCGACCTCGCCCGCCAGACACTGGCGCTCGCCGAGACTGCGTCGACCGACCCGAAGCTGCGGCAGTTGTATCCGTTCACCAGCCACTGGTCACTTCACTTCACGACCTGCACCGGGTTCCCGTACTCATGGGACGTGCCGTTCGTCGACCCACTGAGCGACGGACGATACCGAGTCTGCGGGCCTTCCCGCGGGACAGTCGTCGGTGAAGCTGACACGGCAGAGGAGGCCATCTCCATGGTGGTGGAGAGACTTCCGGCGAACTGCGGGCCAGCAATGGCTGGCTCCAGCAGTCAGCGTCGGGACTGACTCCCTCCCTACTCCTCGGCGTGATCGGTTGCGCGGAGGGCAGTGTGGTGGCTTCTTCCTCCAGGAGAGCGGAGGGGGATGTTGTGGGTGTGGGCCCATCGGGCCATGTTCGTGGGGCTCATGTCCTTCTCTCGGGCGAGGTCGGCCAGCGTCCGGCGATGGACGACGTACTGCTCCGTCAGCCAGTCCTTCTCGACTACTCCGCGACGTCTGTAGTCCCGGTTCCCGCTGCGCAGAGAGACGCCGTATTCCCGCGCGAGAGCGGTCAGCACCTTCCGGGAGAAGCCGGTGAGCTCGGCGATGTCGTCAAGAGAGCGGTGCTCGTCGAGGTAGAGGCGGGAGAAGGTGTCGGGCGGCACTTCCTGGCGTGCCCGCATGCGGATGCGGGGCATGGGTCTCACTGTGCTCTTCGGCGGAGGTTCGGGTGCTGGGCGTTCGTCCAGAATGTGCCGGACCGCCTCGATGCTCGTGCCGAGGACATCGGCTGCGTACTGAACCGGGTTTTTGTGCTGGCGAACGAGTCGGTGCAGACGGGAGACGTCGATGTGTGCTGGGTCGGGACCGGGAAGTTCGAGTCCGCTCAGCAAAGTGGCGGGAGGATGCCAGGTCACGGGCTCGTCGCGGATACGGTGCTCGGCGAGGAAGATTCTGGCTTCGTAGGCCAGCGCTTCGGCCAGCTTGGGGGTTTGCACGGCGGCAAAACGGGCGGCTTGGGCTCGGAACTCTGCTTCGTTGAGTCTTTGGTGGTCGGGGGCCGCTTCGAGGGGAAGCCCACTGATGCGCTGGAACAGGTGGCTGCGGGCAATGCGTTCACGGCGGCCGCTTCCCGGGCTTGTGTCTGTGCGGCGGCAGATCTCCAGCCAGCGTTCGGTCGGCAGCAGATTCGTGTAGTCCAGACCACGGCGTCGCCGGTAGTCGACGGGAACGTGAACAGCATCGAGGTGGTCGGCCAACCGAACCAGAGCTCTAACGGTGTCCGGCCAATGCGGCTGGTCGTCGAGCATCTGCAGGATGCGGGAGATGTCGATTCTGTCGGTGACTCCTCCGAGGTAGGCGGCGGCTTCCTCGAAGGTAGTCCGGCTGTCGACGGTCAGGAGCATGGCGGCCAGGACCGGGGCGAGCGTGCGGGGATAGACGCCATCGGATGGGACGAGCCGTGTTGTCCATAACTTCCAGAACGTGCTCGGGATCTTCCGGGCCCGTTGGGCGATGTCCTGGCTGGTCTTTCCCGGGCGTCTGGGCAGGTCGGTGGGTGTGCAATATCGGATGTGTTCGCTAGGGCGCAAGGACGGTGCCAGCGCCGCCAGTTGAACTCCCTTCAGCACGGGGCTCAGGCCACGTCCCCAGCTATCGATGCTGGTGGAGGTGATCTGCCAGAGCTCGTCCCGCATCGCCTCCAGTAAGCCGCGCATCGCGGCCCCTGCCTGGTGGATGTCGGGCTGATCAAGAACGTGCAGGGCGATGATCGCCCCGACGGCAATACTCGCCGCTCGTGGTGGCGCCATAAAACCGGGCCGTTCAGTCGCCCGCAGGGCGAGCCGGGAGCCCGGGTCGGGGGTGAAATGCTCCTCGGCGATGTCCGCCGGAACCAGGCTTCTGGCGACGTGCTCTGGAAGGTCGGCCAGCACCCGCCCACCGATAGCCCGGACATCTGCCAGTGCCGTCTGGGACTGCTGGGGGCTGATCGCGTAGGTGCCGAAGGCTGCGGTTCCGGACTCAATGACATCCCTCAGCTTCTCCTGCGCCGCGAGCGCGGGATGTGCTGCAGGCAGCCAGAGCGTATGAGTCCGTGAGAAATCGAAACCGCAGCCCCCAGGACCTCGACCATCCTGGTGGGCGGACGGATTGCCGCAGACTCCCGGGTGAGGGACGACCCTGCCCGAGCGGGGGCGCTGACGGGGGATACGTCCGCACTGCGGACAACAGTCCGCCAGCAGGCGGCCGTGACGGGGACAGGCGAACGCCCAACCCAGTCGCCAGAACAGCTGCCATCGGCCGTCGGTATCCCTCAGGCAGTCTGGACAGAACCGGGAGCCTCGACTGCGGCCCCAGAGAACGTGCCGGTTCACGTACCGACGCTGGAAGTCGATGCGCGCGGCCCTGGAGTCGTAGTGGGCGAGAGTAAGGGTCGTGACGGTCTGCTCGTCCAGCCCACTTGCGTGCGCGACGGCCGCGGTCTGCTGCCCGTTGAGCAGGACCGTCCAGTCCGGGGGAATGTCCCGAAGGTGGTTCCCGGACCGCTCCCTGACCGGGAACCCCAGATGTCGCAGCACTTCACCGAGCGAGGTGTCCAGCCGTCGTGCCAGCGCCTCCAACCAGGAATCCAGGGCTTCGCCGGGCAGCGGGGGCAGCCGGATCGGCAGGGTGCGGGCCGGCGGTCTCATGCGGCTCGTCGGCTCCGGGATCGCGGACGGCTGGTCAGCCGCTTCTTCTCCAACGCGGCCTGAAGCTCGAGGCGGGCCGCCTCGGATGCCTCATCGTTCTTCACCCGGTCCATCAACTCCTGGTCGAGACGTTCGGCGCCGGTGCGGACCGCCCGCTGGCAGCCGCGGTTGATCAGCGTCATCAGCGAGCCGATGTGTCCGGTACTGCGGGCGAAGAGGTAGTCGGACAGGTCGTCCGCGAGCATGCCGGGGTGCTTGTCGGTGAGCACGAGGCGCTGTTCGAGGGCCAGCAGCATCTGCCGCCATTCCCGTCGCCCGGCCTCCGCTTCGATGGTGAACGGACGCAGCCCCAGACGGGTGGTGCGACGGCCCGTCTGGGCCAGAGCGGTGTCGCGCCCGTTGGTTCCCTCGCCGAACAGGCCCTTCTCGGCAAGTTCGACCCCCACCATCAGCAGCGTCACCGGGAACTCGTTGGCGATCCACTTCAGGTGATTGCTCACCTCGATGCCGCTGTTCTGTCCCCATCTCAAGAAGTGCAGATCGTCCAGAACAACCAGTCGGACATCGCAGGACAACACGCAGTCCAGCACCCGCCGTCCGAACTGGGCGGTGGTGCCACGTCCCTGTCCGGGGTGGCCGAAGAACTCCAGCATGGCCCGGTTGAGGTCCTTCATCCCGGTGTTCCCGGTCAGCCCGACCCGGCAGACCGGGATCCGCTCGTGTCCCTGGCTTGTGAACGGGCCCGACTCATCGATCTCCCGCTGGTGGAAGTCGCGGGCGAAGGCAAGCACCGAGGTTGTCTTGCCCAGTCCCGGGAACGCGTCGACGGCAACCGCCCCCTTGGCCTTGTCGCCGTCGTGCTCGTTGCTGTCGACGATGTCCCACAGGTCCTCGTGCAGTTGCGCCAGTTGCGGTGTCTTGATGGGGCCGATGTTCGCGTGCCACTTCCGGCGCTGCCGGTCGTAGTCCGCCCGTGCCTGCGTGGCCAGGGACTTCAGCTGCTTGCGGGTCAGTAGATCGGGCCGGCTGCGGCGGGGGCTCTCGGCGAACGCCTTGAAGTCCTCCTTCCGCGACAGGGCGAGATTGTCCGGCTCCGGAACACTGCTGTCGTTCACACGTCCTCCAGAGCATCGGCGTAGAAGTCGTTCCCTTCGGCGAGGTCCTCCAGATCGGCCTCGTCGTCATCACCCGTTTCCGTCACCGCGCCGGGCTTCTGCGGTTTCGCGGTCTCCTCGTCCTGACCGAGGGCCTTGCGTACGGACGGAAGCGAGACGACCGTCCCCGCCTCACTCTCCGGAAGTTCGATGGCGGCCTGCTCGCGCGAGAGCCGCAGGGCCATGCGCCGCTCGGCGATCGTGGTGCCCAGTCCGAGGTTCCACCGCTCCAGCAAGTCAGCAACGGCGAGCCGGTCGTCGGGAAAGCGATACTTCGAGGCGGCCAACTGCCGGGCGAATGTCAACGCGTCCTCGCTCAGCGGCATCTCAACCGACGGCGCGTGCTCCCAGACCAGCGTGTGCCAGGCCCGGGTGGCCGAATCGCGGAAGTAGATCCGGGTGATGTCGTCGGGGTCTACCTGGAAAGGCCAGCCGTTCTTCACCGGCCCGGCATACGGGCTTCGCAGTCCCGGCTCGGGCAGGCCGGGGCCGTTGTAGCGGCGCCGACCGATCTCGACCCCGTAGTGCTGGACCGTGCGCCACTTCGTGGCGAGGAACTCAAAGGCCAGATCCTTGTCCCGCGGGACTTCAATCCAGCCGGCCCTGGCCATCCCGTGCTCGAACATCTTCGCTGGGGACATCCTCAGCCCCGGCACCCCTGGATCGACCAGACTCGCGTGCGGCCTGCAGTGATAGACCACCGCCGTCCACTCTTGGATCATCGCCTCCAACTCGTCCAGGAAGAAGAACGCATCGTCCTCCGCAGCCTCGCCCCGAGAGTGGATGTCCGGCCCCTTGTAACCGGGAAGCGCCTCAAGCAGCCCTTCCCTCAAGGTCCGGAAATACCGCTCCACCGGTCCCTTGTCCCGGCCCGTCCGCAGCCTCGCCGGCTGGATCGATATCCCCATCCGGCGGCAGACGCTCGTCAGATGCTCCGAGACGTAAACCTTGCCATGATCGACCACCAGCGTCTCGGGCACCAGCGGTGGCGAGGCCAGCCCGGGACCGACGGCACCCTCGACGTCGACCAGGACCGTGCGCGGGATGCCATGCTCGGGCCAGACCGCACCGCGCGGCCAGTCCCGCCCCGCCGGCCTCGGCCGAAACGACTGGAACAGCACCGCGCTGACATCTACCGCCTTAGTCGACACCGGCGTCAGCCGAATCCCTGTGATGCAGCGGGTGTACCAGTCCATCGCAACCGTCAGCTCGGCCTGCACCCACTTCAACGTCAGCGGATCGAACGCGAACACATCCAACCGCGTGGTGTCCATCAGCAGATACTCACCCGGCCGCGTCGGCCGCAGCTTCCCGTACGGACCCTCCGGACGATCCGCGATATCCCGGTTCCGCTTCGTACTCAGCCGGAACAGCGGATGCCTCCGCTCCAGGCCCTCCAGCACCCGAAACGCAGTCGCTCGACTCGGCTGCGGCACCACCTCCGGACCGAACCTGGCAACCACCCGGGCCCGCGTCCGCTCAATCACCAGCGTCCGCGACGGCTTCGACTGACCGGTGTGCTCGACCATCACCTCCAACGCGGTCTCCACCCAACGGTCATCGACCGACGGCTGCGTCGGCCCGGACAAACCGCGCTTCGAGACAAGCCCGGCCTCACCATGACGCCGGAAATCCGCGACCCATTGCTTGACCGAGCGGACCGACACCCCAAGTTCCCGAGCCTTCGCCGCGTACTTGGCCTCGGCCGACTCACCGGGCCCGTACTCGGTGCGAGGTTCTCCTGAGCGTGCGAGTTCCGCACTGCCCGAGCGGTAGCCCGTCAGGACCTCGCGGACATGTTCCGCTCGTTCGAGGACTTTCCGCCGTTCGTCATCACGCAGTTGACTCAGGACAACTGAAGCGATCTCCCCAGCGTCATCTGCCGACGGACCGGCCTGGTCAGGAACGATCTCGGCACGGTCGGAGAACAACAGCTCCTTCAGGGACAGCCGCCGGACGCAGCCATGCCCGTCCTTGAGGACCACCTCGTTTCCCATGGTCGTCGCCGCCAGCTCGACCACTTCGACGCTCTCTCCGTCGTAGCAGAATCGCGTACCGACTCCGACGCGAGCCCCGGCCCTGCTCATGCCGGCTGCCGCAGCGTGCGCGACGGGCCGAGCGGCTGGTCGAGATCGGTAACAAGACTCTGCGTCCAGAGCAAATGATGGATGACTGACCGGACTTGGGGTCCCGAATGGCCAGGCAGACAGGTCGCGGCCCGTCCCAAGGGCACTCCATCGAGATCAATTACACGAAGCTCTTCCAGCAGTGCGGCGCTAAACAGCCAGTCCCGGCGGTAACCCGCCAGGAATCGGACGTTCTCCAGCTCCACCGTCGGAGGCTCGCTCCAGACCTCGTACTTCCATCCGCGCGCCTCCACCGCCTGCCGCGTCCAATTGAAGGTGAACGCGACCTCGGGCTTGGACACACGGTGGAGCGGCTTGACGTCAACGATCACCGGCACCTGGTCGGTGAACAGGAGATAGTCCGGGATGTGCTTGCGGATCTTCCCTTCCAGCACGGTCTGAAGCAGGAAGGGCTGAGCCACGATGCCGTGGACGCTGCGATCGAAGTCTGCGAAGAGCAATCGGGCTAGCTCCAGGCGGGATTCGTAGATCACGTGGTTGCGCATGGTCGCTGACCAGTAGGTACCCGAGTAGTGCTTCTGCCCTCGGTGCCAGCGGAATACCCGCCACGGCGCCGCAGAGGCCAACAGATCCTTGGAAACGGCCGGCCAGGCATACTCCTCAACCTCGTCGCCATTGTGGCGGCGCACTCTGACCACGACTTCCGCAGCAATGCCCACGACGTACCCCCACCCAGACCGTGGTCCGTACGACCAGACTGCCCGCCGTCGAGAGCGGACGCCTGAGCTCGGAGCCAAGTAGCCCGAAAGAGTGAACGCGCCGACCTGCTTGTCTCACGGCCACTGCATAAGTGCAGCCGATATGAAGCAGAGCGTGAGACTGTGCAGCGAAATCTGAGACCCTACAACAAGCCCGGTCAGGTCTGTGCCATGTCCACGAAGCGGGAGTAGTGGCCCTGGAAGGCCACGGTGATCGTCGCCGTCGGACCGTTACGGTGCTTGGCCACGATCAGGTCGGCCTCGCCTGCCCGGGGGGACTCCTTCTCGTACGCGTCCTCGCGGTGCAGCAGGATCACCATGTCGGCGTCCTGCTCGATGGATCCGGATTCACGCAGGTCGGAGACCATCGGCTTCTTGTCCGTGCGCTGCTCGGGGCCACGGTTCAGCTGGGAGAGCGCGATGACCGGGAGCTGTAGTTCCTTCGCGAGCAGCTTGAGGTTTCGGGACATGTCCGAGACCTCCTGCTGGCGGCTCTCGGCACGCTTGGAGCCGCCGGACTGCATCAGCTGCAGATAGTCGATGACTACGAGCTTGAGGTCGTTGCGCTGCTTGAGGCGACGGCACTTCGCCCGGATCTCCATCATGGAGAGGTTCGGGGAGTCGTCGATGTAGAGGGGTGCAGCCGAGACATCCGGCATCCGGCGGGCCAGCCGCGTCCAGTCCTCGTCGGTCATGGTGCCGGAACGCATGTGGTGCAGCGCCACCCGCGCCTCGGCCGAGAGCAGTCGCATCGCGATCTCATTGCGCCCCATTTCCAGGGAGAAGATCACGCTGGGCAGATTGCTCTTGATCGAACAGGCCCGCGCGAAGTCCAGGGCCAGCGTGGACTTACCCATGGCCGGGCGGGCCGCGATGACCACCATCTGGCCCGGGTGCAGGCCGTTCGTCAGGGCGTCGAGGTCGGTGAAGCCCGTCGGCACCCCGGTCATCTCGCCGCTGCGCGAACCGATCGCCTCGATCTCGTCGAGCGCGCCTTCCATGATGTCGCCGAGCGGCAGATAGTCCTCGCTGGTGCGCTGCTCGGTGACGGCGTAGATCTCGGCCTGCGCGGAGTTCACGATGTCGTCGACATCGCCGTCGGCCGCGTATCCCATCTGCGTGATCTTCGTACCGGCCTCGACGAGCCGCCTCAGGACCGCCCGCTCGTGGACGATCTCCGCGTAGTACGAAGCATTGGCCGCGGTCGGTACCGACTGGACCAGGGTGTGCAGATACGGGGCTCCGCCCACCTTGGTGATCTCGCCGCGCTTGACCAGCTCGGCGGCCACCGTGATCGGGTCGGCCGGCTCGCCCTTGGCATAGAGGTCGAGGATCGCCTGGTAGACGGTCTCGTGGGCGGGGCGGTAGAAGTCGTGGCCCTTGATGATCTCCACGACATCGGCGATGGCGTCCTTGGACAGCAGCATGCCGCCGAGGACCGACTGCTCGGCGTCGAGGTCCTGGGGCGGCACCCGCTCGAAGCCGGGGGAACCGCCCTCCCATCCGCCGCTCTCCCTGCCGCGTTCGTGCTGTTCGCCGCGGTCCCGGCCTTCGCCGCGGCGCTGGCGGGTAACGGGCAGACGGTCGCTGGGACCGGTGTCGGCCCAGGGGTCGTCCAAAGGCTCGGGAATGCTCACCGGGCCACCTCCTCCCGTCCGCTCCGCGGACCTCGCCGTGCCACTCTTTCTTACGGCACAGCACCGACAAACAAGACGCCCGACTCCGGTTCCGGCGCATCGAGTTCTGCGGGTTCCAGGGCCGAAACGGGGTGCGGGCGCCGGACCACGGTAGGCCGCTCAGCACCGTCAGCCAATCTGGTTATCCACAGGGCATGTGGACGACGCACCAGATGCTGTGGAGAACTCCACAGAACCTGTGCACGGAGCGGGGGACAGCACTGTGGACAAACTCATAGCACCCTCATTACCAGCTTCCTGACCTGGCCTTTCTCCATCCACGGGCTGTGGGGGAGAAAAACTTTCCAAGTCAGCACAAGATCACGACAAACAGCGCACCGGAGAACACCGAGTCCCAGAAAATGTAAGGACCTCATTGGCATTGCATCCATTACCTGTGGAAGATTAGATTGACCCCCATGATCCAGGCCCCGGTACCCCCGCCGCCCAGTCGCCGACGGCACGACCGCGAGATCATCTCGCTCGCCGTCCCCGCCTTCGGAGCGCTCGTCGCCGAGCCGCTCTTCGTGATGGTCGACAGTGCCATCGTCGGCCATCTCGGCACACCGCAGCTGGCCGGCCTGGCCGTCGCCGCCGCACTGCTGACCACCGCCGTCAGCATCTTCGTCTTCCTCGCGTACGCCACCACCGCGGCGGTGGCGCGACGGGTCGGAGCGGGCGATCTGGCCTCCGCGATCCGACAGGGCATGGACGGCATCTGGCTGGCCCTCCTGCTCGGCATCCTCGTCATCGCCCTCACGCTCCCCACCGCACCCTGGCTCGTGGACGCTTTCGGCGCCTCCGACACCGCAGCCTCCTACGCCACCACCTATCTGAGGATCTCCAGCCTCGGCATCCCGGCCATGCTCGTGGTGATGGCCGCGACCGGTGTGCTCCGCGGTCTGCAGGACACCCGGACCCCGCTCTATGTCGCCGTCGGAGGCTTCGCGGCCAACGGAGCCCTCAACGCAGGGCTCGTCTACGGCGCCGGACTCGGCATCGCCGGATCGGCCTGGGGCACCGTGATCGCACAGGTCGCCATGGCCGCCGCCTATCTGGTCGTGGTGGTACGGGGAGCTCGCCGGTACGACGCCTCACTTCGGCCCGATGCCGCAGGCATCAGGGCCAGCGCCCAGGCGGGTGTTCCACTGCTGGTCCGCACGCTGTCGCTCCGTGCCGTGCTGCTGATCGCCACAGCCGTCGCCGCCCGACTCGGCGACACCGAGATCGCCGCGCACCAGATCATCCTCTCCCTCTGGAGTCTGATGGCCTTCGCGCTCGACGCCATCGCCATCGCGGGGCAGGCCATCATCGGCCGATATCTGGGAGCCGATGACGCCAAGGGCGCACAAGAGGCATGCCGCCGCATGGTGCAGTGGGGCATCGCGTCCGGGGTGGTGTTCGGTGCTTTGATCGTCCTTGCCCGGCCGTTGTTCGTCCCCCTCTTCACCGGCGACCAGTCCGTTCAGAACACTCTGATCCCGGCGCTGCTGGTGGTGGCGCTGTCCCAGCCGATCGCCGGCGTGGTCTTCGTCCTGGACGGAGTGCTGATGGGTGCCGGAGACGGGCGGTATCTGGCCTGGGCCATGCTCGTCACGCTGGCCGTCTTCGCACCGGTCGCCCTGCTGGTACCAGCATTCGGCGGCGGCCTGACCGCGCTGTGGTGGGCCATGACCCTGATGATGGCCGTCCGCCTCGTGACACTCTGGCTGCGCACCCGATCGGGCAAGTGGATCGTCACCGGAGCCACCCGCTGAACCACCGGCCGACGCCCTGTTTCACATGAAGACGCCCTGTTTCACGTGAAACAGCAAAGGGCCGTACCCCGTGGGGTACGGCCCTTCACCTGCTCTGGTGAGCTGTGCCCTTAGGCAGCGACAACCTCGATACCGAGCTGCGCAGCGACCTCGGGGTGCAGACGCACGGACACCCGGTGTCCGCCGAGCGTCTTGATCGGCGAGCCGAGCTCGACGCGACGCTTGTCGACGTCGGGGCCACCGGCGGCCTTGATCGCCGAGGCGATGTCGGCCGGGGTCACGGAGCCGAAGAGACGGCCGGCGTCGCCGGAGCGAACGGCCAGACGGACCTTCACAGCCTCGAGCTTGGTCTTGATCTCGTTGGCCTGCTCGATCGTGGCGATCTCGTGGATCTTGCGGGCGCGGCGGATCTGCGCCACGTCCTTCTCGCCACCCTTGGTCCAGCGGATGGCAAAGCCACGCGGAACCAGGTAGTTACGGGCGTACCCGTCCTTGACGTCGACGACGTCGCCCGCAGCACCGAGGCCGGAGACCTCGTGGGTGAGGATGATCTTCATGATTCGGTCACCCTTCCCTTATCGCGCGGTGGACGTGTAGGGCAGCAGCGCCATCTCACGGCTGTTCTTGACTGCCGTGGCGACGTCACGCTGGTGCTGCGTGCAGTTGCCGGTCACGCGGCGGGCACGGATCTTGCCGCGGTCGGAAATGAACTTCCGCAGCATGTTCGTGTCCTTGTAGTCCACGTACTGGGTCTTGTCCTTGCAGAAAGCGCAGACCTTCTTCTTAGGCTTGCGCACAGGCGGCTTCGCCATGGTGTTTCTCCTGTGTGATCAAGAAGTGGGGGTACGAGCTGCCCTAGAAGGGAGGCTCGTCCGAGTAGCCGCCGCCAGAACCGCCGGAGCCGCCGGAGCTTCCGCCCCAGCCTCCTCCGCCGCCCTGGCCCCCGCTCTGCTGGCCGCCGGCCGGCGCGCTCGTGGCCCACGGGTCGTCGGCGGGAGCGCCGCCGCCGCCCTGCTGGCCACCGCCACCGGGACCGCCGCCCCAGTTGCCGCCGCCCTGCTGGCCGCCGCCGTATCCACCCTGGCCGCCCTGACCACCACGACCGGTGGTCTTGGTGACCTTGGCCGTGGCGTTCTTGAGGCTGGGGCCGACTTCCTCGACGTCCAGCTCGTAGACCGTGCGCTTGACGCCCTCGCGGTCTTCGTACGACCGCTGCTTCAGCCGGCCCTGCACGACAACGCGCATGCCTCGCTGGAGCGACTCGGCGACGTTCTCCGCCGCCTGCCGCCAGACCGAGCAGGTGAGGAACAGGCCTTCGCCGTCCTTCCACTCATTGGTCTGCCGGTCGAAGATGCGGGGAGTGGACGCGACACGGAACTTCGCGACCGCCGCACCGGACGGGGTGAAGCGCAGCTCGGGGTCGTCGACGAGATTGCCGACGACCGTGATGACGGTCTCGCCTGCCATGGGTGAACCTCTCGGCGGGGATTGCTTCTGGCTGCTTGCTGCTACTCGAACCCGATGACCGCTGAGCTAGATGCTCAGTGGATCTCGGGACGGAGGACCTTGGTCCGGAGGACCGACTCGTTCAGGTTCATCTGGCGGTCGAGCTCCTTGACGACCCCAGGCTCAGCCTGCAGGTCGATGACCGAGTAGATGCCCTCGGGCTTCTTCTTGATCTCGTAAGCGAGACGACGACGGCCCCAGGTGTCGACCTTCTCAACCTTTCCGTTGCCCTCACGGACGACGGAGAGGAAGTTCTCGATCAGCGGGGAGACAGCGCGCTCCTCGAGATCGGGGTCGAGGATGACCATCACCTCGTAGTGACGCATGTGGAACCCACCTCCTTTGGACTCAGCGGCCACGGTCGTTCCGTGGCAGGAGGGTCGTGATGCGTAAAGCAACAGTGTCTCCGAGTAAAACAGCCGCCACTGACAACGCTCTCCATCAGGAGGGGGCTGACGTGCTGGCCTGGGCAGACACCGGTGCAGACGTTACAGAGTACCCGCACACCGGCTTCCGGTTGAAATCCGGTGCTCAAGAGACGCAATCTGGACACATCGGGTGTGACCGGCGCCACGATGCGCCCCTTTCGGCCAGGAGGTACTCCATGGCACAAGCAATACGACCCCGTCCTCCCGTCTCCCTTCTCGCCACGGACGGCAAGCCTCATCCGCTCCAGGAAACCCTGGTGGCGGTGACTCTCGTCCTCGGCGCACTCGCCTTCGTGACGGCGATGTTCCACAGCCTGCATCTGATCAGTTCGTGGGCCGGGCTCATCGGGATCCTCACGGCTGCGTACGGGCAGTACATCTCGGTGACCACGCGCGAGAGGTTCCCGCTGATCATCGGCATGGGCGCGGCCGCCATCGGGTTCTTCCTCGGCATGGCCCACGGCGGACTGTTCGGTGGCGTGGTGGGCTGATTCCGGACAGACACAGCCAGGCACAACCGGACACAGCCGCACGCATGGGCCGGCGTGAGGCCCCCTCACCGGGGCCTCGCGCCGCTTCCCGTACGAGCACGGCCTGATCCAGGCGAAAGGTCCTGGGGCCCATAGGGCCAGACGGCGCGCTCCCCGGTCGCAGTAGGCTTCGGCGCGAGAGCCGGAGCCCCTGACCGATGGGGACACACCTGCCGAGGAGCGCCCCGACATGAGTCTGACCCTGAGGACCATCAGCCGAGAGCAGCATCTGGCGTACATCCAGAACCTGCCTGCGGCGAGTCACATGCAGGTCCCGGCATGGGCAGATGTGAAGGCCGAGTGGCGCTCGGAGAGCCTGGGCTGGTTCGACAAGACCGGCCAGCTCGTCGGCGTGGGCCTGGTGCTGTACCGGCAGTTGCCCAAGATCAAGCGCTATCTCGCGTACCTGCCCGAGGGCCCGGTCATCAACTGGTACGCCCCCAACCTGGACGACTGGCTGCAGCCGATGCTGGCGCACCTCAAGCAACAGGGCGCCTTCTCCGTGAAGATGGGCCCGCCGGTCGTCATCCGCCGCTGGGACTCGACCGCCATCAAGTCGGGCATCCAGGACCCGGACGTGAAGCGCCTGCGCGACGTCGAGGCCACCCACATCGAGCCGCGTGCCTTCGAAGTCGCGGACCGGCTGCGGAAGATGGGCTGGCAGCAGGGCGAGGACGGCGGCGCCGGATTCGGTGACGTACAGCCCCGCTACGTCTTCCAGGTCCCGCTGGCCAACCGGTCGCTCGAAGACGTCCACAAGGGCTTCAACCAGCTGTGGCGACGCAACATCAAGAAGGCCGAGAAGGCCGGCGTCGAGGTCGTCCAGGGCAGCTACGCGGAACTCGCCGAGTGGCAGCGGCTGTACGAGATCACGGCGGAGCGCGACCACTTCCGGCCGCGTCCGCTGGGCTACTTCCAGCGCATGTGGACGGCCCTCAACAATGAGGACCCCAACCGGATGCGGCTGTACTTCGCCCGGCACGAGGGCGAGAACGTCGCGGCCGCGACCATGCTGATCGTCGGCGGGCACGTCTGGTACTCGTACGGCGCCTCCGCCAACCACAAGCGCGAGGTCCGGCCCTCGAACGCGATGCAGTGGCGGATGCTGCGCGACGCGTACGCCATGGGGGCCACCGTCTACGACCTGCGCGGAATCTCCGACTCGCTGGACGAGACCGACCACCTCTTCGGTCTGATCCAGTTCAAGGTGGGCACCGGCGGGCAGGCTGCCGAGTACCTCGGCGAGTGGGACTTCCCGCTCAACAAGCTCCTGCACAAGGCACTCGACATCTATATGTCGCGCCGCTGATACGCGTCGTCCCGCTGACGAAACCGGCTTCATTCGTTTCAATGGGGACTTCGACACCGCACACCTCCCACACACCGCAGCCACCAGAAGGGTTCCGGACCGGCCATGGCGCTCTCCCTCTACGTCGACACCGCGCGCTGGCGGGCGCACCAGAAATCCGTCCTCGACCAGTTCCCCGGCCTCGTACCGGTCTGCAAGGGCAACGGATACGGCTTCGGTCACGAGCGGCTCGCCGACGAGGCCATCCGCTTCGGCTCCGACATGCTCGCTGTCGGCACCACCTACGAGGCGGCCCGCATCAAGGACTGGTTCAGCGGCGATCTATTGGTCCTCACCCCGTTCCGCCGGGGCGAGGAGCCGGTGCCGCTGCCCGACCGCGTCATCCGGTCCGTCTCCTCCGTGGACGGCGTGCACGCCCTGGTGGGCGCACGGGTCGTCATCGAGTGCATGAGCTCCATGAAGCGCCACGGCGTCAAGGAGGAGGAACTCGGGCAGTTGCACGCCGCCATCGAGGACGTACGCCTCGAAGGCTTCGCCCTGCATCTGCCGCTGGACCGCACGGACGGCTCGGACGCCGTGGAGGAAGTCATCAGCTGGATGGACCGGCTGCGGGCGGCCAGGCTGCCGCTGCACACCATGTTCGTCAGCCATCTGCGCAGCGAGGAGCTGGCCCGGCTGCAGCAGCAGTTCCCGCAGACCCGCTTCCGTGCCCGTATCGGCACCCGGCTGTGGCTCGGCGACCACGAGGCGACGGAGTACCGGGGCGCCGTTCTCGACGTCACGCCCGTCGTCAAGGGTGACCGTTTCGGCTATCGCCAGCAGAAGGTCGCCGCCGACGGCTGGCTGGTGGTCGTCGCCGGCGGTACGTCGCACGGCGTGGGCCTGGAGGCCCCGAAGGCGCTGCACGGTGTGATGCCGCGTGCCAAGGGGGTCGCCCGCGCGGGCCTGGCCACGGTCAACCGCAACTTGTCGCCGTTCGTCTGGGCCGGCAAGCAGCGCTGGTTCGCCGAGCCGCCGCACATGCAGGTGTCGATCCTGTTCGTCCCCTCGGACGCGCAGGAGCCGAAGGTCGGTGACGAGCTGGTGGCCCATCTGCGCCACACGACCACCCAGTTCGACCGTCTCGTCGACCGCTAGGAAGCCGCCGGGTCTCTCCGGGGTTCCGGAGGGACCCGGCTCTCAGTCGGCGGCGGGTCCGTGTACCGCGCCCCAGTCCACCCAAGGTCCTTCGACGGCGGGGACGGCATGCCGCGCCGGATGCGCCGCGGGTCCCAGCGCGAATACGTCCCCGGCCCCGTCGAGCACCCCGCCGGACGGATCGTCCGACCCGTCGCGCCGTACGACGTCCCGCTCCGGCATGAGGATGTCCCGTACGACAACGGCGCAGAGGTACAGCGTGCCCAGCAGATGCAGGGCGATCGCCAGCTGATAGCCCTCCGTGGGCAGCCCCTGGTGCTTGTCGCCGCTCGTCGTGTACGCGAGGTACATCCAGATGCCCAGGAAGTACATGACCTCGCACGCCTGCCAGATCAGGAAGTCGCGCCAGCGCGGCCTGGCCAGGGCGGCCAGGGGGATCAGCCACAGCACGTACTGCGGTGAGTAGACCTTGTTGACGAGGATGAACGCGGCGACGACGAGAAAGGCGAGCTGCGCGAAGCGCGGCCTGCGCGGCGCCATCAGTGTCAGCACGGCGATGCCCACGCACAGCAGGACCATGAGCAGTTCGGAGACGAGGTTGACGGTCGATGTCTCGATGCGCATGCCGGTGCGCTGGGTGATGATCAGCCAGAAGGAACCGAAGTCGATGCCCCGTTCCTCGCTGAACGAGTAGAACTTGCTCCATCCCTCGGGCGCGTAGATCATCACCGGCAGGTTCACCACCAGCCAGGAGGCCGCCGCCCCGAGCGCCGCCAGGCCGAACTCCCGCCATCTGCCCGCCCGCCAGCACAGCACGAAGACCGGCCCCAGCAGGAGCAGGGGATAGAGCTTGGCGGCCGTGGCGAGCCCGATGAGGAGCCCGAACGCCAGCGCCCGGCCCCGGGACCACATGAGCATCGCCGCGGCCGTCAGCGCGACGGCCAGCAGGTCCCAGTTGATCGTCGCGGTGAGCGCGAAGGCGGGCGCGAGAGCGACCAGCAGCCCGTCCCAGGGACGGCGCCGGTGCGTACGGGCGACACACACGGCGATGATCACGGCGCAGATCATCAGCATGCCCGCGTTGACCATCCAGTACATCTGCTCGCGGTGCTGAATGGATCCGCCCGGTGTCAGCCAGGACGCGATCTGCATGAACACGCCCGTCAGAACGGGGTACTCCAGGTACTGCATGTCGCCGGGCAGCCGGTCGAAGTACGGCACGAGGCCGTCGGAGAAGCCCCGTCCCACATAGAGGTGCGGAATGTCCGAATAGCAGGCGTGCGTGTACTGCGAACCGGCACCCCTGAACCACGCCCAGTTGTAGCAGGGCAGCTTCTGCACCATGCCCAGCGCGAACATCCCGAGGGCCACCAGAGCGATGACGCCCACGGGCGTGAGTGCCGTGCTGCCGAGGCGTGTCCAGCGCCCCGACCGCCCGCCGATCAGCTCGCTGCCGGCCTCGGCGATCTCGTCCTGGTGCGTGGGCCGTACGACAGACCGTTCCTCGTGCACACTCGTGTCTTCTGCGCTTGGCATGCCGCTCATCCTGCCGTACGGGACTGTGGAAACGACGGGGGCCGCCGCACCGATGGGTGCGGCGGCCCCCGTGACCGGGTCCAGCTGGGACCGGGCTTCGTCATGACCGGGTCCGGTCGGCCGAATCAGCTGTCCGCCCGGCCGGACGGGCGTCAGCCGGCTGGGCCCCCGAAGAGTGCGCCGTTGCCGCCGTTGCCATTGCCGCCGCCGTTGCCGCTGCCGCCGGTCGGTGGCGAAACGGACGTCGACGGGGAGCTGGAGGCGCCGCCGTCGGTACCGCCGTCGGTACCGCCGGTGTTCGTCCCGCCGTTGTTGGTCCCGCCGTTGTTGTTCTGGCAGTTCCAGTCCCATGCGCCACAGGTGTTGCTGGGGTCGGGCACCGGCAGGGACGGGGTCGTCGAGGGCTCGGGCTCCGAAGCGGTCGGCGAAGGCGTCAATTCCACGCTGGGCGTCGGCTTGGGGCTCCGTGCGCCGCCGCCGTAGACCTTCTCACCGATCGGCTCCGGCTTCGGGAATGTCAGGGCAGGCTGCCCCTTCAACGCGTCCGCCATGTAGTCATGCCAGATCTGCGCCGGGAAAGAGGCACCGTGGATGGTCTGCTCACCACCCGTGCCGTACATCTTCTCGAACTCGCGGTCCTTGTTCTTCTCGTCGTCGTCCATCCGGTACATGCTGATGGCCGTGGACAGTTGCGGGGTGTAGCCGACGAACCAGGCCGACTTGTTGTCGTCCGTCGTACCCGTCTTGCCCGCCACGTCGCGGCCGGGGAGCTGCGCGGGGGTACCGGTTCCCTTCTCGACGACGTTCTTCAGGACATCGGTGACGTTGTCGGCGATATCGGTACCGAAGGCGCGCTTGGTGACGTCCTTGTGCTGGTAGACGACCTCGCCCTCGTCCTTCACCTCGATGACCGAGTAGGGCTCACGCTGCTGCCCACTGGCCGCGAAGGTCGCGTACGCACCGGCCATGCGGATGGCACTGGGCGAGGACGTACCGATGGAGAACGACGGCACATTCGAATTCGCCATGCTGTCGTCGTCCTTGAGACCGGCGGCTATGGCCATGTCCTTCACCTTGTCGGTGCCGACGTCCATGCCGAGCTGTACGTACGGGGAGTTGGCGGACCACTGCATCGCCTCGCGAAGGGTGATGTTGCCCCTGGACTCATTGCCGTCGTTGGTCTGCAGCCACTCCTTGCCCTCCTCGTTGACCCAGACCTGACCGTCGTATTTCTTGATCTTCAGCTTGTTGTCGGCGTTGTAGATGCTCAGCGGCGAGACCTTCTCGCGCTGCGACGCATCCTGGTCCGGGCCGAGCTCGGGGTCGCGCTTGCCGTACTCCATCGCCGCCGCCAACACGAACGGCTTGAAGGTCGAACCGACCTGCGCGCCTGTGGGGTTCGCGTTGTTGGTGTAGTGCTTGGTCGCATCCTGACCGCCGTAGATCGCCACGATGGCACCGGTCTTCGGATCCACCGACCCGCCGCCGAACTGGACATGGGTGTCCGTCTTGGGGCGCTGCTTCGGCTTGATCTTGCTGTCGTAGACCTTCTTGACCGCGGCGTTGAGCTCCTCGACCTTCTTCCTGTTGAAGGTGGTGTGGATCTGGTAGCCGCCCTGGGCCAGCTTCTCCGCCGTGACGCCATGGGTGTTGTTGTTGAGGAAGTACGACTTGGCGAGGTCGACCAGGTAGCCGACCTGACCGCCCAGCTGGGCGTCCTTCTTCGGCGACTTGGGCATCGGGAACTCGGTGTACTTGTCGCGCTCCGCCTGCGACAGCCGCTTGTCCTTCACCTCTTCATCGAGGATCCACTTCCACCGCTCCTTGGCACGCGCGGTGTTCTTCTCCGCGGTGGCCTCTTCGGGGTCGACCTCGGGGGCGCCCGCCGGGTCGAAGTAGCTCGCGCCCTTGAGCAGCGTGGCCAGGAAGGCACACTCGCTCGGATTCAGTTCCGTGGCGTCCTTGCCGTAGTACGTACGCGCCGCCGCCTGGAGCCCCGAGGCGCCTCGCCCGTAGTACGAGATGTTGAGGTAGTCACGAATGATGTCCTTCTTGTCCTTCTCGTTCGTGACCTTGAGCGTGATGAAGAGTTCCTGGACCTTCCGGCTCAGGGTCTGCTCCTGAGACAGATAGGAGTTCTTCACGTACTGCTGGGTGATCGTCGAACCACCCTGGGTCTCACCACCGGTGGCCATGTTGTAGAAGGCGCGGCCGATGCCCATGGGGTCGATGCCCCAGTCGTGCTCGAAGGACTTGTTCTCGGCCGAGATGACGGCGTTCCGCATGGCAGCGGGGATCTGCGCATAACCGATGATCTGACGGTTGACCTCACCGCCCGTGGCGACCATCTGCGAGCCGTCGTCCCAGAGGTAGACGTTGTTCTGCGCTGTCGCAGTGTCCTTCACCTCGGGCGTGCCGACCATCGCGTAGGCGATGCCGCCGAGGCCCATGAGCAGGCCGAGGAAGCCGACGCAGAGGCCGGAGACCAGCTTCCACGACGGCACCCAGCGCCGCACGCCGTACTTCCCGGCGCGCGGGTAGTCGATGAAGCGCTTCTTGACGGGACGCTGGCCACCGCGGCCACGCCCCCTGCCCGGACCCTCGTATCCGCCGTCGCCGCCGCGGCGGCGACCACCACCACCGCCGCCACCACCCCGGCTCCCGCCGCCACGCTGGGCGGCTCGTCTGGCCTCGGCTCGTCCGCTGTACGGGCGATCTCCGCCGTACGAATCGGAAGGTGACTCATCAGTTACTCCGCGTGACGGAGCGGCGCGGCGTCCTGAGGACTGCTGGGCGGCTCGTCTGGCCGCTGCGCGTCCGCCACCTTGCGGTTGCGGCGTTTTGCGACGGTGCTCGCTCATGGAACGACTACTCCTCGGGCAGGCAAGAGCGCCTGGAAGCGGCAGTTGAGATCCGGTCCCCCCGAATTACGGACCAGCCCTGCGACAGGCTCATCCGCAGTACATCCGGCTAGTCCGCGAAGACTGACGCGCACGGGCGTCTCACGGTTCCCGGTGGTCTGCATGCCGCACAGACTACGCACGGTCAAAACCCCCCTAGGGCCGAACTTCACCCCAAATAACGCAAGTCGGTTCCTACGAATTCACGATGTGACGCCGTTCACGATGTCCCCTCTTGTCGCAGAGCGGTGAGCGATCTATCGTCGTGATGTATCGAGTCGATACATCGGCTCGGCACATCAGCTCGGCACAGGGCTCCGCAGGAGCACCCGGAGAGGGAGGAGGCGAAATTGAGCAGGCGCTCAGGCATCCTCGAATTCGCCGTTCTCGGCCTGCTCCGCGAATCCCCGATGCACGGGTACGAGCTGCGCAAACGTCTCAACACCTCGCTGGGGATCTTCCGCGCCTTCAGCTACGGCACCCTTTACCCCTGCCTCAAGACGCTGGTCGCCAACGGCTGGTTGATCGAGGAGCCGGGAAACTCCCCGGCCGACCTTCCGCCCGCGACCGGCCGTGCGGTCGCCCCCGCCTCCTCACTGGCCGGGCGTCGCGCCAAGATCGTCTACCGGCTGACGGCAGAAGGTAAGGAGCACTTCGAGGAGCTCCTTTCGCACACCGGCCCCGACTCCTGGGAGGACGAGCACTTCGCAGCCCGTTTCGCCTTCTTCGGGCAGACGGAGCACGAAGTGCGGATGCGGGTGCTGGAAGGCCGGCGCAGCCGGCTGGAGGAACGCCTGGAGAAGATGCGGGCCTCGCTGGCCCGCACTCGCGAGCGCCTCGACGACTACACACTTGAGCTGCAGCGACACGGCATGGAGTCCGTGGAGCGCGAAGTGCGCTGGCTGAACGAGCTCATCGAGAGCGAGCGGTCGGGACGGGACCAGCGACGGTCCTCGCCCGGGAGCGAAGCTCAGCAGAACACAGCAGGAGAGACGGACGGCCTGCCCCGGCACCGGGCCAACACCCCGCCGGATCCGTCCGACGACACCTCAAAGTGAGGTCCCCGCAGATCCGCGGGGGCCTCATCGGGAACATCCATTACACACAGGGAGCAACCGGAATGGGTTCGGTTCGCGTAGCCATCGTCGGCGTGGGCAACTGCGCCGCCTCGCTGGTCCAGGGCGTCGAGTACTACAAGGACGCCGATCCGGCCGGCAAGGTGCCCGGTCTGATGCACGTCCAGTTCGGCGACTACCACGTGCGGGACGTCGAGTTCGTCGCCGCCTTCGACGTCGACGCGAAGAAGGTCGGCCTCGACCTCGCGGACGCCATCGGTGCCAGCGAGAACAACACCATCAAGATCGCCGACGTTCCGAGCACCGGCGTGACCGTCCAGCGCGGCCACACCCACGACGGCCTGGGCAAGTACTACCGCGAGACCATCGAGGAGTCCACCGAGGCTCCGGTCGACATCGTCCAGATCCTCAAGGACCGCCAGGTCGACGTTCTCGTCTGCTACCTGCCGGTCGGCTCCGAGGTCGCTGCGAAGTTCTACGCGCAGTGCGCCATCGACGCCAAGGTCGCGTTCGTCAACGCTCTCCCGGTCTTCATCGCCGGCACCAAGGAGTGGGCGGACAAGTTCACCGAGGCCGGTGTCCCGATCGTCGGCGACGACATCAAGTCGCAGGTCGGCGCCACCATCACGCACCGCGTGATGGCGAAGCTCTTCGAGGACCGGGGCGTCATCCTGGACCGCACGATGCAGCTGAACGTCGGCGGCAACATGGACTTCAAGAACATGCTCGAGCGTGAGCGCCTCGAGTCCAAGAAGATCTCCAAGACGCAGGCCGTCACCTCCCAGATCCGTGACCGCGAGCTCGGTGCGGACAACGTCCACATCGGTCCGTCGGACTACGTGGCCTGGCTGGACGACCGCAAGTGGGCGTACGTGCGCCTCGAGGGCCGCGCCTTCGGTGACGTTCCGCTGAACCTGGAGTACAAGCTCGAGGTCTGGGACTCCCCGAACTCCGCCGGTGTCATCATCGACGCCGTCCGCGCCGCGAAGATCGCCAAGGACCGCGGCATCGGTGGCCCGATCCTCTCCGCGTCGTCCTACTTCATGAAGTCTCCGCCGGTGCAGTACTTCGACGACGAGGCCCGCGAGAACGTCGAGAAGTTCATCCGCGGCGACGTCGCCAACTGACGCCGCCGCATACGGTGCGTCGGCGCGGCTCGGCGATGAGCGGCAACGCTCCTTGCTGTCCGCACCGTTGAGGGTCCCCGGGTAATACGCCCGGGGACCCTCAACGTATGTGACCCTTGATCGCATGCCCGTCGTAGGTGATCTGCGCGTCCTTCTGCGCCTTCGGAACTTCCGTCGCCTGCTCGCCGTACGACTCCTCTCCCAGTCGGCCGACGGCGTCTACCAGGTGGCTCTGGCGGCTCACGTCGTCTTCTCCCCGGAGAAACAGGCCTCGGCGGGGGCCATCGCCTCCGCGATGGCCGTGCTGCTGCTGCCGTACTCGCTCATCGGCCCCTTCGCCGGCGTCCTGCTGGACCGCTGGCCGCGCCGTCAGGTCTTTCTGTACGGCAATCTGCTGCGCTCCGCACTCGCCTGCTGCACCGCACTCCTCATCCTCGGCTCCGCGCCCACCTGGCTCTTCTACGCCTCGGCGCTATGCGTCACCGCGGTCAACCGCTTCGTGCTGGCCGGGCTCTCGGCCGCGCTGCCGCGTGTCGTCGACCGGGACCGGCTCGTGCTGGCGAACTCCCTCTCACCGACCGCAGGCACGCTCGCCGCCACGGCCGGCGGCGGGCTCGCGTTCATCGTGCGGCTCGTACTCGCCGACTCCGATGCGGCGGTGGTACTGCTGGGCGCGGCTCTCTACCTTGCTTCGGCGCTGGCATCCCTGAGCCTTGCCACCGGGCTCCTCGGGCCGGATCAGGACGGGCGACGCATCCGTCTGAGGGACGCGTTCGCCATCACCGCACGGGGGCTCTCCGGCGGACTGCGCCATCTGGCGGAACGGAAGCAGGCGACCCGGGCGCTGGTCTCCATGACCGTGATCCGCTTCTGCTACGGGGCGCTGACCGTGATGGTGCTGATGCTCTGCCGGTACGCCTGGTCCAACAGCGAATCCGAAGGCCTGGCCCTACTCGGGCTCGCTGTGGCGATCTCCGGTGCGGGCTTCTTCGCGGCGGCCGTGGTGACCCCTTGGGCGGTGGGGCAGTTCGGCCGGTTCCGCTGGATGGCACTGTGCGCAGCGGCGGCCGCCATCCTCGAACCCGCGCTGGGGCTGTGGTTCGTCCCCGTACCGATGCTGGTCGCGGCGTTCGTCCTCGGACTCGTCACCCAGGGCGCGAAGATCGCGACGGACACGGTGGTGCAGACCTCGGTGGACGACGCCTTCCGCGGCCGGGTCTTCTCCCTCTACGACGTGCTGTTCAATGTGGCGTTCGTGGGTGCTGCCGCGGTCTCCGCGCTGATGCTGCCCCCCGATGGGAAGTCGTTCGTGGTGGTGATCGGGGTAGCCGTGCTCTATACGGTCACCTCCCTGCTGCTGTTCCGGTGGAGCCGGGCCGACAGGGCGCTCTGATGTGCGGGATACGGCGAGGGGTGCTGTTTCACGTGAAACAGCACCCCTCGCCACAGCGGGGCGCGGTCATGTTTCACGTGAAACATGACCGCGCCCGCCCCTTGCCGGCGCCCGGACCGGGCTGGTGCCGGTCGCCCCTCCGGCAGTCTCAGCTCTGCGAGGCCCACCACTCCTTGAGCTTCTCGACCGCCACATCATGCTCCATCGGCCCGTGCTCCAGGCGCAGCTCCAGCAGGAACGCATAGGCCTTACCGATCACCGGACCGGGACCGACACCCAGGGTCTTCATGATCTCGTTGCCGTCCAGATCGGGCCGGATGGCATCCAGCTCCTCCTGCTCCTGAAGCTGCGCGATGCGCTCCTCAAGCCCGTCATACGTCCGTGAGAGGGCAGCGGCCTTGCGCTTGTTCCGCGTGGTGCAGTCCGAGCGGGTCAGCTTGTGCAGCCGCTCCAGAAGAGGCCCCGCATCGCGCACATACCGGCGCACCGCGGAGTCGGTCCACTCACCGTCGCCATAGCCGTGGAAGCGCAGATGAAGCTCCACCAGCTTCGAGACGTCCTTGACCATGTCGTTGGAGTACTTGAGTGCGGCCATTCGCATCTTGACCATCTTGGCGCCCACCACCTCGTGGTGATGGAACGAGACGCGCCCGTCCTTCTCGAAGCGCCGCGTTCTCGGCTTGCCGATGTCATGGAGGAGAGCGGCAAGGCGCAGCACCAGATCGGGACCGTCCTCCTCCAGGTCGATCGCCTGCTCCAGAACGGTCAGCGAGTGCTCATAGACATCCTTGTGACGGTGATGCTCGTCACTTTCCAGACGCAGAGCGGGAAGCTCCGGCAGCACCTGCTGCGCCAGTCCCGTGTCGACGAGCAGTGCCAGCCCCTTGCGGGGGTTGGTGGAGAGGAGCAGTTTGTTGAGCTCCTCCCTGACCCGCTCGGCGGAGACGATCTCGATGCGCCCGGCCATTTCCGTCATCGCTGCGACCACATCGGGGGCGATGTCGAAGTCCAGCTGTGCGGCGAAGCGAGCAGCACGCAGCATGCGCAGCGGATCGTCGGAGAACGACTCCTCCGGTGTCCCGGGAGTGCGCAGTACGCGCTCGGCCAGGTCCTCAAGGCCGCCGTGAGGATCGATGAAGTCCTTCTCCGGAAGCGCGACGGCCATTGCGTTGACCGTGAAGTCGCGGCGGACGAGGTCTTCCTCGATGGAGTCGCCGTAGGACACCTCGGGCTTGCGGGAGGTCCTGTCGTACGCCTCCGACCTGTATGTGGTGACTTCGATCTGGTATCCGTCCTTCTGGACACCCACGGTGCCGAAGGCGATCCCGACCTCCCATACCGAGTCGGCCCACGGTCGGACGATCTTCAGTACGGCCTCGGGACGGGCGTCGGTCGTGAAGTCCAGGTCGTTCCCGAGCCTGCCCAGAAGCGCGTCCCGGACCGAGCCGCCGACCAGGGCGAGACTGAATCCGGCATCCTGGAAACGGCGTGCGAGATCGTCGGCGACCGGTGACACCCGCAGCAGTTCGCTGACTGCGCGGTGCTGCACCTGGGTCAGGGCACGGGAGCTGTCTTCATTGGCATTCGACACAACAGAAAAGGGTACGTGCCCGGACCGGCCCGGTCGTCCGGGTTTCGTCCCGTCCTGCGAGACTCTTCCGATCATGTAGCGGACTCCGCAGCACTTGGCACCCGCGCGCATCGTTACCATGCGGGGACGCAGCAACCGACAACCATCGACACCAACTGACAACGACGAGGGACGGGTAGGCGCGTGGCCGAGGCGGCAGACATCCAGGGGATCGGTCCCTCTTCTGCTCGCCGGTGGCTGCGGCGCACAGCCTCCTTGATCATCGGGGCACCGCTCGTCGCTGCTCTGCTGGCCGCGCCCGCCGCACAGGCCGGCATGACCACCAAGGCCCCCACCGGCTCCGAAACGGTCAAGGTGACCCTGGCCGGCGTCGCTCCTAGCGCGCCGGTGAAGGGGGACACGCTGACCGTCTCCGGCACCGTGACCAACAGGGGCAAGGACACGATCACGGACGCGAGGGTCGATCTGCGCGTGGGCCCGAGGCTCTTCGGCAGGACGTCGATCGACACCGCAGCCAAGCGCACCGGGTACGTGCTCGGCAGTGACCCCGCACCGCTCGGCGGCAAGTACACGGTGAAGTTCGCGAAGCTCCCTTCCGGGGGCAGCCAGAACTTCTCGCTGTCCGTCCCCGTCGGCAAACTGGGGCTCGGCGACGACGGCGTCTACCAGCTCGGTGTCTCACTGTCGGGGCAGACTTCCCGGGCCCAGTACGAGCAGGTCCTGGGGATCCAGCGCACCTTCCTGCCCTGGCAGGAAGAGGAGCGCGATTCCAGGACGAAGGTCACCTACCTCTGGCCGCTCATCGCATCGGCCCACGTCACCGCCGAGACCGGCTCCGACGACCAGCAGACGCCTGTGTTCGCGGACGACGGCCTGGCCGCCGAAATCGCTCCGGGCGGGCGCCTCGAACAGCTGGTCTCGCTGGGCAGTCGGCTGCCCGTGACCTGGGTCATCGACCCGGACCTGCTGGCCAGCGTCGATGCGATGGCAAGGAACTACCGCGTCAAGTCCGGCGACACCACCGTCGCGGGCAAGAACCAGGACGTCGCCAAGAAGTGGCTCACCCAGCTACAGGCCGCTGTGGCGGACGGCGAAGTCGTCGCGCTGCCGTTCGCCGACCCCGACCTGGCGTCCATCGCACACCGCGGCAAGAACGTGTCGGGCACCCTCAGCCACCTGCAGACCGCCACCGATGTGGCCGGAACAACGGTGCAGACCATCCTGCATGTGAAGCCGTCGACCGATTTCGCGTGGCCCGTCGACGGGGCGATCGACCCGTCGATCGTCGATGTCGCCACCTCGGCAGGCGCCCACAAGGTGATCGCCCGCAGCGACAGCCTCCAGGAGACCGGCGGTCTGCCGTACACGCCGACCGCGGCCCGGCCGATCGGCGGCGGCACCACCGCGGTGGTCACCGACGCCCGGCTCTCCACGGCCTTCCAGGGCGACATGTCGAAGGCGGGGAGCTCCACCCTCGCCATACAGAAGTTCCTCGCTCTGACCCTCGCCCTGAGCGAGCAGGACACGGACAAGGAACGAAGCATCGTCGTCGCACCGCAGCGGATGCCCACGGTCGCCCAGGCCCAGTCGATGGCCAGTGCACTGCACACGCTCGACGACGAACGCTGGACAGAGCCGCTCGGGCTCGTGGACGCGGCCGAGGCGAAGCCCGACGCCGACGCGACGACCAGGGTCCCCAGGTCGTCGCAGTACCCGAAGAAGCTCCGGAGCCAGGAGCTGCCCACCCAGGCGTTCCAGGACATCAAGTCCACCCAGGTCTCGCTCGACAACTTCCAGGTCATCCTCACCCAGCCCGAGCGGGTGGTGACCCCCTTCGGCAACGCGGTCAACCGGTCCATGTCGACGTCGTGGCGTGGCAGTCCCCTGGAGGCCCAGCAGTACCGGGACTCGGTGCGCACCTATCTGCAGGGCCTCATCAACGAGGTTCAGCTCATCTCGAAGTCGGACGTCACCCTGTCCGGCCGCAGCGCCACGATCCCGGTGACTGTGCAGAACAGACTGCTGCAGGGCGTGGACCATCTGGTCCTCCGGCTGAAATCGGAGAATCCGACCCGGCTCAAGCTGAACGACGGCGAAGCCGTGGCGGAACAGCCGATCCGGATCGCCGGCGGCCACAGCCAGTCCGTGAAGTTCGACGCGGCGGCCAACATCAACGGCCAGGTGCAGATGACCGCGCAGCTCTACACCGAGGACAACACGCCGTACGGCGGAGAGATGACCTTCACCGTGAAGGTCTCCGAGCTCACTCCGACCGTGTTGCTGGTGATCGCCGGTGGACTGCTGCTTCTGGTCCTCGCAGGCATCAGGATGTACACCCAGCGCAAGCGGGCCAACGCGAGCGGCACCGCCGGGAACAACGGCGGTGAACCCGAGCAGCCGAGTGACCCGACGCCGGACACCGGTCCGGAAAACGGGGCGCCCTCGGGCCCGGGTGAGAAAGTGGAACGTTGAGCGATGTCTGTCGTGGCCTGTCGGCCGGGGACGATGAGGTGGGGTTTCGATGAACGCGCCGTACGACGGTGACCGCGGTCAGGGTGCGGGCGGAGCCGGGTCTTCCGGCGGGCCTCCGCTGCCGCCCGAGCCGGGCCAGGTCCCGCCGACGCCCGATCCGTACCTGCAGGCCGCATACGACCACGATCCCTACCGGGCCCAGGATCTGTCCGTCCAGGACCCGGTGAACGAGGCGCTCTACGACCGCGCCGCGCACCCGCCGCCGCCCCCCGGCACCTACCAGCAGCCCCAGGCGCTCTACCAGCAGCCGCCCGCGGCGCAGTACGCACCCGATCCGCGCATCTGGGCGCAGCCCCCGCCGCCCGAGCCCGACGGCCCGTTGCGGGGCCTACCGTACGGCGACGACCCGGCGACCACCCAGTTCGTCGGAGTGGACGATCTCGTCAGCCAGGCGTCCCAGGAGCACGAGCAGCCTGACGCCTTCGCGCACCTGTTCCGGGACCAGGAGGGCCCGACGGGTTCCTCTCCCGTTCCCGCCGAGCCCCAGCCGGCCCCGGCGCCCGCTCCGCCGAAGGCCGCCGGCCGGGCCTCAGGGCTGCTGAAGTCCAGTGCGGTGATGGCGGCCGGCACGCTCGTGTCCCGGCTCACCGGATTCGTCCGCAGTCTCGTGATCACCGCCGCGCTCGGTGCGGCACTGCTCGGCGACAGCTTCACCATCGCCTACACCCTGCCGACAATGATCTACATCCTCACCGTGGGCGGCGGGCTGAACTCGGTCTTCGTCCCCCAACTCGTGCGGTCCATGAAGGACGACGAGGACGGCGGCGAGGCCTACGCGAACCGGCTGCTGACCCTCGTGATGGTCGCACTCGGCGTGATCGTCGCGATCGCGGTCTTCGCCGCTCCGTGGCTGATCCACATGATGTCGCCGACAATCGCCAGGGACACGGCCGCCAACAGCGTCGCCGTGACCTTCGCCCGGTACTGCCTGCCGACCATCTTCTTCATGGGCGTCCATGTCGTGATGGGCCAGATCCTCAACGCCCGCGGCAGGTTCGGCGCGATGATGTGGACCCCGGTCCTCAACAACATCGTCATGATCTTCACGTTCGGCATGTTCATCTGGGTCTACGGCACCTCCGCCGAATCCCGGATGGGCGTCCAGACGATCCCGCCGGAGGGCATCCGGCTCCTCGGCATCGGCACGCTGCTCGGTCTGGTCGTCCAGGCCCTGGCCATGGTCCCGTATCTGCGTGAGGCCGGCTTCCGGTTCCGCCCGCGCTTCGACTGGAAGGGACACGGGCTCGGCAAGACGATCAAGCTGGCCAAGTGGACCGTCCTGTTCGTCCTGGCCAACCAGGCAGGCGTGATCGTCGTCACCCAGCTCGCGACCTCGGCGGGCAAGCTGTCCGGCAAGGACGGCACCGGCTTCCTCGCGTACTCCAACGCCCAGCTCATCTGGGGCATGCCGCAGGCCATCATCACCGTGTCGGTCATGGCGGCCCTGCTGCCCCGCATCTCCCGCGCCGCACACGACGGCGACCCGGGCGCCGTACGCGACGACATCTCCCAGGGGCTGCGGAACTCGGCCGTGGCGATCGTGCCGGTGGCCTTCACGTTCCTCGCCCTCGGCCTGCCGATGTGCACCCTCCTGTACGCCTCCGCAGGCACCGAAGCCGCCCGCTCCATGGGATTCATCCTCATGGCCTTCGGTCTCGGTCTCATCCCGTACTCCGTGCAGTACGTGGTGCTGCGAGGCTTCTACGCGTACGAGGACACCCGGACGCCCTTCTACAACACAGTCATCGTCGCCGCGGTCAACGCGGCAGCCTCGGCCCTCTGCTACGTGGTCCTGCCGGCCCAGTGGGCCGTGGTCGGTATGGCTGCCTCGTACGGACTCGCCTACGCCGTCGGCGTGGGCATCGCCTGGCGGCGGCTGCGCAACCGGCTGGGCGGCGATCTGGACGGCGCCCACGTCGTACGCACCTATGCCCGTCTGTGCCTGGCCGCCATCCCGGCAGCGGTGCTCGGCGGCGCCGTCGGCTTCGCTGTCCTCCTGGGCCTCGGCGAAGGCGCCTTCGGCTCCCTCGTCGCGCTGATCTGCGGTGGGGCCGTTCTGCTGGGCATCTTCTTCGTCGCCGCCAAGCGGATGCGGATCGAAGAGATCAACGGCATGGTCGGCATGGTCCGAGGGCGGCTCGGGCGCTGAGATTCACCGGCCGCACAACCATCACCGCCCTCTGCGTGTCGTGCATAGCGCCGGAGTGTGGGCACAATTGGCGTGACTGTTTGGCGTGACTGTGCAGAGCTGGCTGGCATCGCGCAACGGATGGGGAGGCAGGAACGACGGTGGCGGAACGTAGCACGGCTGCCGTCGACGTGGCCGACAACAGCGGTGATGAACCGCTGGCCGCCAAGGCGGACGAGGCCACGACCGACGGGACGGCAGAAGCTCAGGAAACAACGGGCACAAAGCCGCAGGACACGGACGGCGAGCGCATCAGCTCCGAGGCCACCCTGCCGACCCCTGATCTGCACAGCGGACACAAACTGGCCAGACGCTACCGGCTCGAAGAGTGCGTCACCCGTCTGGACGGATTCAGCAGCTGGCGCGCCGTGGACGAGAAACTGCGCCGCGCGGTGGGCGTCCATCTGCTCCCCGCCGACCACCCGCGGGCTCGCTCCGTGCTGGCCGCGGCCCGGTCCGCGGCGCTGCTCGGCGACCCGCGCTTCGTCCAGGTACTCGACGCGGTGGAGGAGGGCGACCTCGTCTACGTCGTCCACGAATGGCTCCCCGACGCCACCGAACTCACCTCCCTGCTGGCCTCAGGACCGATGGACGCGCACGACGCGTACCAGCTCGTCAGCCAGGTCTCCCAGGCCATGGCAGCAGCACACCGGGAAGGTCTCGCACATCTGCGGCTGACCCCGGGAGCGGTGCTGCGAAGCTCGACCGGGCAGTACCGGATCCGCGGCCTCGCGGTGAACGCCGCCCTGCGCGGTATCGCCTCCGACGGTCCGCAGCGCGCGGACACCGAGGCGATCGGAGCCCTGCTCTACGCCGCGCTGACCCAGCGCTGGCCGTACGAGACCGACGCCTACGGCCTGTCCGGGCTGCCCAAGGGAGTGGGGCTGATCGCCCCGGACCAGGTGCGGGCCGGTGTCCACCGCGGCCTCTCCGAGCTTGCCATGCGCGCACTGGTCAATGACGGCGCCACCGCCTCCCGGCAGGAGCAGCCGTGCACCACCCCGGACGAGCTGGCCAAGGCCGTTGCCGCGATGCCTCGCATCCGCCCTCCGGAGCCCACCTTCACGGCGCCCCCGGAATACCAGCGCACGACCTACCAGCAAGGCACCTACGGGCGCCCGCCGGCAGGCCCCGGCGTCGCCACGCAGCCCGTGATCGCGGTGCCTCCGGCCCCGCTCCAGAGCCGCACAGGCAAGGTGCTCAAGTGGGCGGTGTCCGCACTGCTCATCGCCGCGCTGGGCCTCGGCAGCTGGCAGCTGGCCGAGACGCTCCTCGACCGCAGCAACGGCTCCGGGACAGACGACAGCACACAGACCACCCCGAAGAACAACGACAACAAGCCTCCGGCCCCGCTCAAGCCGCTGCGGCTCAGCGATGCGACGGAGTTCATGCCCAGCGGGTCGGGAATCAAGCAACAGGACGCACCGAACGCCATCGACGGCAAGTCCGACACTGCCTGGATCACCCCCAGGTACGAGGGCTACCCGAATTTCGGCAACCTCGCGCCCCGCAGAGATGGCAGCGGCATAGTCGTTGACCTCGGCAGCGTCCAGGACGTCACCGGTCTCAAGATCGTGATGTACCGCAGCGGACAGAAGGCCGAGGTACTCGCAGCTGATGAGAACGGCTCCGCCCTGTCCTCGCTCTCGGACTTCCCCAAGCGGCTCACGAAGCTCGCTACGAGAGGAAGCAACCTCGACGAGGAGTTCACCGAGCCCGTACGGACCCGCTACATCCTGATCCATGTCACCGAACTGCCGTCGGACGGAACCGGCGGCTACCGCGGCGGAATCTCGGAGATCTCGGTACTCGGCTGACGGAACAGGCCGGTGGGAGTCCCTTCCCACCGGCCTTTCATGTATCCGGCCCGGCCTGCTCGTGATAGACAGACGCACCTTGACGCAGTGAGAGGGAGGGGAGGGGCGTGGCCGCCGAGCCGTCGGAACCACTCAGCGACTCAGACCTCCTCGCTCGCCATGTGGCCGGTGAACCCGACGCCTTCGGTGAGCTCGTACGCCGCCATCGCGACCGGCTGTGGGCCGTAGCACTCCGGACCCTGGGCGACCGCGAGGAAGCCGCCGACGCCGTCCAGGACGCCCTGGTCTCCGCCTTCCGGGCCGCCCACACCTTCCGCGGCCAGTCCGCCGTCACCACCTGGCTGCACCGCATCACCGTCAACGCCTGCCTTGACCGGGTCCGCAAGGCCGCCACCCGCAAGACCTCGCCGGTCGATGACACCGAACGGTTCGAGCAGCTCCTTGAGCCGCACGAGTCCGCGGAGGCACCGGCGGAGCGCCAGGATCTGCACCGCGAGCTCCTGGCGGCACTCGCCACTCTCCCCGCAGAACAACGCGCCGCACTCGTGCTCGTGGACATGCAGGGCTACCCCGTGGCCGAAGCTGCACGCATCCTCGAAGTACCGACAGGCACCGTGAAAAGTCGCTGCGCACGAGGCCGGGCCCGGCTGGCTCCTCTGCTCACTCATCTACGCAGTGAAGGCGCAGAAGCCGGTGGACCCACCGCGGAAAGGAACCGGACGCCACGTCCGTCCGTCCCACCTGCATCGAGGCCGAAGGATGCGGGGACAAGCGATCCAGCTGCAGTGAAGGGCGGAGGTGGGCGCACATGACATCAACGACCGACACGACCCGGCACCCGGACGTCTCGGAGATCTCCGACCTCACGGAAGGACTGCTCCCGCCCTCACGCGCGACAGAGGTGCGCGGCCATGTGGATGACTGCGCGCTCTGCGGTGATGTCCACACCTCCCTCATCGAGATCCGCGAGCTCCTCGGCACTGTGCCCGCGCCACAGCGCATGCCCGACGATGTCGCAAGGCGCATCGACGCGGCGCTCGCCGACGAAGCTCTCAGCGCCTCGGCACCCGAGCGCGCGGCGCATGTTTCACGTGAAACAGCGCATGTTTCACGTGAAACAGAACTCTCCACGGCACAGCAGCCGGACACGGAGCCCAGCCACCCGGACCGCCCTGCAGGGCATCCCAGGGCAACCACCGGTCCCGGCCGCCGCCCGGTCCGACGTCGACGCCGCGCAGCCGTACTCGGTGCTGCTCTCGGTGCGGCCGTGGTCGGTATGAGCGTCTTCGTGCTGCAGAACGTCTCGCCGTCCCAGGGGGACTCCTCCTTCAAGACAGCCGACCGCGGCTCCAGCTCGGCGGCAAAAGGCGCAGCACCCCTCTCGGAGTCCACGCTCGAAGACCGGGTGCACACGCTCCTTCTGAGTGCCGGCACGCAGCCGGACGGAGTCGATACAGGGAAGCAGGCGCCGTCTGTCGAGGCACAGTCGACGCCCAAGAGCGACGCTCCCGCCTCCGAGTCGACTCGAACGCCACTGCGCGCATCCACCGTGTCCATCCCGCCCTGCGTAGAACAGGGCATCGGGCGGAAGACCGCGGCCATCGCCGCGGAGGAGGGCACCTACGAAGGCTCGGACGCCTTCCTTGTCGTCCTGCCCCATCCTTCCGACGCAACCCGCGTCCAGGCCTATGTCGTCGACGCGGCCTGCGTCTGGGAAGAGCCCTCCGCCAAGGGAAAGCTCCTGCTGACGCACGCCTACACCCGCCGCTGAAAATCGCACCGGGCGCCGCCCCGGCACGTCGGGAATGCATCCCCCGTAGGATCCGTTGGGTGGGGTGAGAGTCGTTGAACCGACCCCAGTAGGCGTGGACAGTAGGCAGTCTGCAGAGACGAGGAAGAAACCCGTGAGCGACGTCCGTAATGTGATCATCATCGGCTCCGGCCCCGCGGGCTACACGGCCGCTCTTTACACCGCACGCGCCTCCCTGAAGCCGCTGGTGTTCGAAGGCGCCGTCACTGCGGGCGGTGCGCTGATGAACACCACCGACGTGGAGAACTTCCCGGGATTCCAGGACGGGATCATGGGCCCGGAGCTCATGGACAACATGCGCGCCCAGGCCGAACGCTTCGGCGCCGAGCTCGTCCCCGACGATGTCGTCTCCGTGGACCTCACCGGAGACATCAAGACGGTCACCGACACAGCGGGCACGGTGCACCGCGCCAAGGCCGTCATCGTGACCACCGGCTCCCAGCACCGCAAGCTCGGCCTGCCCAACGAGGACGCCCTCTCCGGGCGCGGCGTCTCCTGGTGTGCAACGTGTGACGGCTTCTTCTTCAAGGACCAGGACATCGCCGTGATCGGCGGTGGCGACACCGCGATGGAGGAGGCGACCTTCCTCTCCCGCTTCGCGAAGTCGGTCACCATCGTCCACCGCCGCGACTCACTGCGTGCCTCCAAGACCATGCAGGACCGTGCCTTCGCCGACCCGAAGATCAAGTTCGCCTGGGACAGCGAGGTTGCCGGAGTGCACGGCGAGCAGAAGCTGTCCGGCCTGACCCTTCGGAACACCAAGACCGGCGAGACGTCCGAACTCGCGGTGACCGGCCTGTTCATCGCGGTGGGCCACGATCCGCGCACCGAGCTCTTCAAGGGCCAGCTCGACCTCGATGAAGAGGGCTACCTCAAGGTCGAAGCTCCTTCGACGCGCACCAATCTGACCGGTGTCTTCGGCGCCGGTGACGTCGTCGACCACACCTACCGGCAGGCCATCACCGCTGCCGGCACGGGCTGCTCGGCCGCTCTCGACGCCGAACGCTTCCTCGCCGCTCTCGCCGACGAGGAGAAGGCCACTGCGGCCACCATCTGATCCACGCCCCTCACCCCACACCCCAAGAACTTAAGGAGGTCGCCGTGGCCGGCGCCCTGAAGAACGTTACCGACGACACCTTCGACGAGGTCGTCCTGAAGAGTGACAAGCCCGTACTGGTGGACTTCTGGGCCGAGTGGTGCGGCCCGTGCCGCCAGATCGCGCCGTCCCTCGAAGCCATTGCTGCTGAGCACGGCGACCAGATCGAGATCGTCAAGCTCAACATCGACCAGAACCCGGCCACGGCCGCCAAGTACGGCGTCATGTCCATCCCGACCCTGAACGTCTACCAGGGCGGCGAAGTCGCCAAGACCATCGTCGGCGCCAAGCCGAAGGCCGCGATCATCCGCGACCTCGAAGGCTTCATCGGCGAGTAGGATTGCGGTCCGCTGTTTCACGTGAAACGGGTCCATCCCCGAGGGGATGGACCCGTTTCACGTTGTCATGAGCTCCCGGATCATAGTGGCCGCAACGCCGGCTCCTTCTGCACCGCACCCAGCAAGCGATCCAGCGCCAGTTCGACGTCCTCCTTCCAGGAGAGCGTCGTGCGCAGTTCCAGTCTCAGCCGCGGATGAACGGGATGCGGCCGCACGGTCTTGAAGCCGACCGCCAGCAGATGATCCGCGGGAAGCACGCAGGCCGGCTCTTTCCACCGCGCATCGCCGAAGGCCTCGATCGCCTTGAATCCCCGACGCAGCAGATCCTTGGCAACGGTCTGCACCATGACCCGGCCCAGCCCCTGTCCCTGGTATCCCGGCACGATCCAGGCAGTCATCAACTGCACGGCGTCGGGGGAGAGGGGACTCGTCGGAAAGGCCGTCGAACGCGGTACATAGGCCGGCGGTGCGTAGAGAACAAAGCCCACCGGCACATCATCGACATAGACAACGCGGCCGCACGACCCCCACTCCAGGAGGACGGCCGAGATCCATGCCTCTTTCTCCAGCTCGGGCGTTCCCGCCTTTACTGCAGCTTCCCCGCTGACCGGATCAAGCTCCCAGAAAACACACGACCGGCAACGTCTGGGGAGATCGGAAAGGTTGTCCAATGTGAGCGGTACGAGCCGACGCCCCATGAAGGCTGTTCCTCGCTTCCTTCGCCCGCCGCATCTCGTGCGGCAGTCAGTGCACTCCGTTCAAGGAGCAGGCTGCAGATGAACCCTCCGACAGCCCCCAGGCCCAGCCCTACTGTCACCAGTCGGCTGCGGCTCACTGATTGCATGGCCCTCCCTCCGCTGAGGTGGCTCAAGCCGGATGTGCCATACCAGAACGCATCGTATCCACCCAGAGATGAAGCCGACACCGAGAGAAAGCAAAGGGCGGGCTGTGTTCCGGTATCCACCCGAACGCAGCCCGCCCCCACCCATCCGGCAGAGGTCAGCCCTCTTCGCCCTCGGCAGGATCCTCGGACGGTGTCTGGTCCAGCACGCGCCCCTCGCCGGGCGCCAAGCTGCCGAGAATGCGGTCCAGATCCTCCATCGATGCGAACTCGACGACGATCTTCCCCTTCTTCTGCCCGAGGTCGACCTTCACCCTGGTCTCGAAGCGATCCGAGAGCCGGGAGGCAAGGTCGGACAAGGCGGGCGACACCCGGCCGCCAGCCCGCGGCCCCTTGGCCTTGGCAGAGCTCGTGGGCCTGGAGCCCATGAGGGTCACGATCTCTTCGACCGCACGCACCGACAGCCCCTCGGCCACGATGCGATGCGCCAGCCTGTCCTGCTCCTCCGAGTCATCCACGGACAGCAACGCCCGAGCATGACCGGCCGACAGCACCCCGGCCGCGACCCTCCGCTGCACGGGAGGCGACAGCCTCAGCAGACGCAGCGTGTTGGACACCTGCGGGCGGGAACGCCCGATCCTGTCGGCCAGCTGGTCATGCGTGCACTTGAAGTCCTTGAGCAGCTGGTCATACGCTGCCGCCTCCTCCAACGGGTTCAGCTGAGCCCGGTGAAGATTCTCCAGAAGCGCGTCCAGGAGAAGCTTCTCGTCGTCCGTGGCCCGGACAATGGCCGGGATCCGCTCAAGACCCGCCTCACGGCAGGCCCTCCAGCGCCGCTCACCCATGATGAGCTCATAGCGCTCCGGGCCGATCTTCCGCACCACGACGGGCTGAAGAAGACCCACCTCCTTGATGGAGGTCACCAGCTCGGCAAGCGCGTCCTCGTCGAACACCTCACGGGGCTGCCGAGGATTCGGGGTGATGGAGCCGAGAGGAACCTCGGCAAAGTACGCCCCGGCAGCCCCCACGGATTCTGCGGCTGCCCCGGAACCCGAAACCGGGCCGCTCGGCTCCGGCACAAGAGGAGCGGCAGCCAGAGAGGCCACCTTCGCCGCGGCCACCCCCCGCTCCGCCGTCAGGACAGGGCCCGCTCCGGGAGAAGCCGGTCCCACCCCCGTGGGCGGCACCTGCTTCTCCTGCGGAGCGGCGGGGATCAGGGCACCTAGCCCACGCCCCAACCCTCTTCGACGCTCACTCACTGGATCCCCTCCGAAATACTCTGCTGGCTGTTCCCACTGTCCGCATGGGCATGCTTGGCCTCGTACTGCACCCCGACGCCCCGCAGGGCGATCTCACGCGCCGCCTCAAGGTACGACAGCGACCCGCTCGAACCCGGGTCGTAGGTCAGCACGGTCTGCCCGTAGCTCGGTGCCTCCGAGATGCGCACCGACCGCGGGATGCTCGTCCGCAGCACCTCCTTGCCGAAGTGGCTGCGCACCTCCTCCGCGACCTGCGAGGCGAGCCTGGTCCTGCCGTCGTACATGGTCAGCAGAATCGTCGACACATGAAGATTGGGGTTGAGATGCCCCCGCACCAGGTCCACATTGCGCAGCAGCTGCCCCAGCCCCTCCAGCGCGTAGTACTCGCACTGGATGGGGATCAGCACCTCGGCGCCAGCCACCAGGGCATTGACCGTCAGCAGACCGAGCGACGGCGGGCAGTCGATGAGGATGTAGTCCAATGGCTGCTCATACGCCTGGATCGCGCGCTGCAATCGACTCTCCCGCGCCACCAGTGACACCAGCTCGATCTCCGCACCGGCGAGATCGATCGTGGCGGGGGCACAGAACAGACCTTCGACGTCCGGAACAGGCTGCACCACCTCGGAGAGCGGCCTGCTCTCCACCAGAACGTCGTAGATGGAGGGGACTTCGGCATGGTGATCGATCCCCAGAGCCGTAGAGGCGTTCCCCTGCGGGTCAAGGTCGACCACCAGAACACGTGCGCCATGGAGCGCCAGCGAGGCAGCAAGATTGACCGTCGTGGTCGTCTTGCCCACCCCGCCCTTCTGATTGGCCACCACCATGACGCGCGTCCGGTCAGGACGGGGCAGGCCCTCGCCGGCGCGGCCTAGGGCCTCGACCGCCAGCTGGGCCGCGCGACCGATGGGTGTGTCGTCCATCGGCGGCGGTGTTTCACGTGAAACACCCTCCCCCGCCGATTCGGTTCGGGGACCGGGGACCGGATCGGTCATCGGTCCCGCGATGTTGGCGTCGGACCGCAAGGATTCACTCTCCTCGACTTCAGGCTCGCAATGAACAGAGCCTGCCATGCTTTCGGGGTCGTGAACCAGCGAGGCCCGCTCTTCTGTGGATGAATCCACTTCTGTGGACAACTCCGTAGCCCTAACGGGTCTGCGGTGCCGCGGTGCGGCAGCCGCGCGACCACGGCTGATGATCCCTTGCAGCAGAGAGCGATGTTTCACGTGAAACACGATGCCCCTGCAGCCTAGCTACAGGGGCACGACACTCCGCGCGGGGCACGTATGACCCCTTGCCGGGAGCATCACGAACAGACAGAAAAACCATACGTAATGGTTGATTCCACAGCGTGAGCTGAGGCGTCAGCGACGACGCCTTGTACGGCTTGTCCTAGCAGCCTTCGCTCTCTTTGCGGCGAACCTCACACCGCCCGGACTCTCCCCGACCACCACACGCACCACCGTGGACATCGGATCAACCACGCCCTCTCCAACGTGCAGCACCTCGGTCTCCACCACACCGAGCTTGCTCAAGGCGGCACGCGCGCCGACGATCTCCTCCTCGGCCGTATCCCCCTTGAGCGCCAGCATCTCTCCGTAAGGACGCAGCAGCGGAACACCCCAGCCGGCGAGCCGGTCGAGCGGCGCCACGGCCCGAGCCGTCACGACGTGAACCGGCTGAAGCGTCCCCAGCACCTCCTCGGCCCGGCCACGCACGACCGTCACATGGTCCAGGCCGAGCAGCTCGACAACCTCCTGGAGGAAATTCGTCCGCCTGAGCAGAGGCTCCAGCAAGGTGATCTTCAGATCCGGACGCACCAGCGCCAACGGAATACCCGGAAGGCCGGCACCGGAGCCCACATCGCAGACCGTGACGCCCTCGGGCACGACCTCGGAGAGCACCGCACAGTTCAACAGATGCCGCTCCCACAGCCGCGGCACCTCACGCGGACCGATCAGCCCCCGCTTCACCCCGGCATCCGCCAGCAACTCCGCGTACCGGACAGCCTCCGGGAAGAACTCACCGAAAACCGCCCGCGCCTCATCGGGCGCCTGGGGTAGCTCTACCTCCGCCGTCACGGGAACCGTCCTTCCATACCGCACTACCGCACTGTGGGTGGCTGACTATCAGGCTGACAAAGATCGGCCCCGCCTGCGAACAGACGGGGCCGACAGAACAAGGGTCCGATCAGGCCGGAAGAACGACGACGAAGCGCTGCGGCTCCTCGCCCTCGGACTCACTGCGCAGACCAGCGGCCGCTACCGCATCGTGCACGACCTTGCGCTCGAACGGCGTCATCGGGTCCAGCTTCACCGGCTCACCGGTGTTCTTGACCTCATCCGCGGCCTTGGCGCCCAGCTCGGCGAGCTCCGCCCGCTTCTTGGCCCGGAAGCCCGCGATGTCCAGCATCAGCCGACTGCGGTCACCGGTCTCCCGGTGGACAGCAAGCCGCGTCAGCTCCTGGAGCGCCTCCAGCACCTCACCGTCGCGGCCCACGAGCTTCTGCAGATCACGTGCCGACTCGCTGATGATCGAGACCGCGGCCCGGTCCGCCTCGACATCCATGTCGATGTCGCCGTCGAGGTCGGCGATGTCGAGCAGGCCCTCAAGGTAATCCGCTGCGATCTCGCCCTCCTGCTCAAGGCGGGTCAAGGTGTCGCTGCCCTCAGCGGCCGTGGAGGTGGTGCCTTCCGTCACGGATGGACTCCTTCTTACTTCTTGGACGGGTGCTTGGGCCGCTGCGGGCCCTTGCGCTGTCCGGACTTGGCTTGGCGTGAGGAGCCGGACGCGGGCTTGCCCGCCGGCTTGGGCTTGTCGTCCTGCGCTGCGGTCGGCTTCTGCAGGGAGGTCTTGGCATCCGACTCGGTGGAATCGGCGTCCTTCGCCCCCGCCTGCTGGGCCGTACCGGTCTGACGCTGGGCCTTGGTCTGGCGCTTGGGCTGCTGACGCCGCTGCGCGGCTCCGCCCTCGGACTCGGCAAGGGCAGCCGTATCGCTCTTGCTCACCGTGCCGTCCTCCTGGGCCGTGAGGCCCAGCTTGGCCAGTCCCGTGATGAACTTCCGCTCGATGTCATTGCGATCCGCGCCCTTGGACACGATCCGCTTGACCGTATTGCGCCTCGTCCTGCCGCGAACCTCGCCGTGAGCGGTGACGCTCTTCAGCAGACGTCCCAGGTACTGGTCCTGCGCCTTGCTGCCCGGGGTCGGGTTCTGGTTGATCACGTACATCTGCTGACCCATGGTCCAGACGTTGGTGGTCAGCCAGTAGACGAGGACACCGACGGGGAAGTTGATACCCATGACGGCGAAGATCACCGGGAAGATGTACATCAGCATCTTCTGCTGCTGCATGTACGGCGTCTTGACCGTCAGGTCGACGTTCTTCGTCATCAGCTGGCGCTGGGTGAAGAACTGCGACGCCGACATCATCACGATCATGATCGCGGTGACGACCCGGACATCGGTCAGAGAGGCACCGAGAGCGGCGACCTCCGAGGCGCTGTCGGTGAACTTCGCGGCCAGCGGAGCACCGAAGATGTGTGCCTGCCGCGCGCTGTCCAGCAGCGGCTGGTTGATGACACCGATCGTCTTGCCCGAGGCGATGGCCGAGAGCACGTGATACAGGGCGAAGAAGAACGGAGACTGCGCCAGGATGGGAAGACACGAGGAGAGCGGGTTGGTACCCGTCTCCTTGTACAGCTTCATCATCTCTTCGGACTGGCGCTGCTTGTCGCTCTTGTAGCGCTCCTGGATCGCCTTCATCTTCGGCTGGAGCACCTGCATGTTCCGGGTCGACTTGATCTGCTTCACGAAAAGCGGGATCAGGCAGATCCGGATCAGCACCACCAGGGACACGATGGACAGGCCCCAGGCCCAGCCCGTGTCATCGCCGAAGATCGCTCCGTACAACTTGTGGAACTGGACGATGACCCATGAAACAGGCCAGGTGATAAAGCTGAACAGACTGGCAATCGTGTCCACTAATCAGGCTCCTTGAGCATTGGGCGAAGTCTCTGCGGCCGGGCTCGCGGGGTCGAGAACCGACCCCCCGGGAGGCACATCAGCGGCGGAGTCCCCGCCCTTGCCACCGCGTATGGCATCACGCAGCAGTTCGTGCCAACGCGGACGTTTACGTGGTGGAACATGGTCCACGCCACCGGGTGACCACGGATTGCACCGAAGGATGCGCCAAGCCGTCAGCGCAGTTCCCTTGATCGCTCCGTGCCGGTCGATCGCCGTATATCCATAGTGGGAACACGACGGGTAGTAACGGCAGACAGGCCCGAGAAGCGGGCTGATCGTCCACTGATACAACTTGATGAGAGCCAGCAACGGGTACTTCATCGCGCGCCCCCTCCCAGCAGCCGCTGCAGAGCAGCATCCAGGTCTCGGGCCAGCTGTTCATGGTCGGCGTCGCCCGCACCGGGCAACGCTCGTACGACAACCAGGCTACCGGGGGGCAGCAGGGCCAGCCGTTCGCGGACCAGATGGCGAAGCCTGCGCTTCACCGCTGTGCGTACAACCGCGCCACCCACGGCTTTGCTGACAACGAAACCCGCACGCGGCGGGGGAGCAATCTCCCCAGTCACGTGCGGGTCCGTGGCACCGCTGCGTAGATGAACGACGAGTAGCGGGCGGCCGGCCCGGCGTCCTCGACGTACTGCGGTCGCGAAGTCCTCGCGCCGCCTCAGCCGATTCTCGGTAGGCAGCACGTCATGACCTGTAAGCGATCAGGCGGACAGGTTGGCGCGACCCTTGCCACGGCGGGACGCGAGAATCGCGCGGCCGGCACGGGTGCGCATACGCAGCCGGAAGCCGTGGGTCTTCGCGCGACGACGGTTGTTCGGCTGGAAGGTGCGCTTGCTCACTCGGGGGCTCCAGAAATGACTCGTGTGTTGGCGGGACATCGCCTGGCTGTCACCGTGCGCCCACGAGAGACTCGCGTAAACGCCCTAGTGCACCGCTTCACAATCACAGATCGTGATCTTTGCCCATCGGAGGCAGGCGGCAGCAGCCATCGACAACTCGACCTGGTCACGGTACGCGCGGCTACGCCATCCGGTCAAACCGGCTCCACGGCACCCCATGCTGTACACAGCCTGTGGACAACAACTTGAACCACGCGGGTCGCCCTGACTACCGTGGCTGAACTCCGGTTCTTTTTCTTCCTGCCTGCCGGTCCTCACCCATCCCGACCCATCCCGTCCCGAGAACCACACATTCGTGGGACCAGCGAGAGAGCGTGCCTTGTGGCTGATGTACCTGCCGATCTTGCCGCAGTGTGGCCACGAGTGCTGGAGCAACTCCTCGGGGAGGGCCAGCAGGGCATCGAGCCGAAGGACAAGCAGTGGATCGAGCGCTGCCAGCCGCTCGCACTGGTCGCCGACACGGCACTGCTCGCCGTCCCCAACGAATGGGGCAAGCGAGTCCTCGAAGGCCGGCTCGCGCCGCTCATCAGCGAGACGCTGAGCCGCGAATGCGGCCGCCCGATCCGCATCGCGATCACCGTCGACGACTCCGCGGGCGAACCTCCGAGCCCGCCCGGACCGCCGATGCACCAGTCCCAGCAGCCCCAGCAGCAGCACCGCTACCAAGGTCCGCAGCACGACGAGCGTCAGCACAACGACGCCTACGACGGATACGGACACCGGCCCTCCGACGACGGCATGCCGACCGCTCGGCCCGCCTACCCCGACTACCAGCAGCAGCGCCCCGAACCCGGTGCGTGGCCGCGCACCCAGGAGGATCTCTCCTGGCAGCAGCCCCGGCTCGGCGGATTCCAGGACCGCGACACGTCAGGGGAGCAGTGGCGCGAGCCGTACGCCGGCGGCCGCCCCCAGCAGTCGCAGCACGACTACCGTGCGCAGCCGCCCGAGCGCCAGGGTTACGAGCAGCAGCGCCCCGAACGCCACGGCATGCAGGACCCCCAGCACCACCAGGGCGGCGCCGGCACCGGGCGGCCCGGCGGTGCCACCGGGCCGATGGGCGCACAGCCCGCCCCCACGCCCGGCCCCGGCGAACCGGCGGCCCGGCTGAATCCGAAGTACCTCTTCGACACCTTCGTCATCGGTGCGTCCAACCGGTTCGCGCACGCCGCAGCGGTCGCCGTGGCCGAAGCACCCGCCAAGGCGTACAACCCGCTCTTCATCTATGGGGAGTCCGGGCTCGGCAAGACCCACCTGCTGCATGCCATCGGGCACTACGCCCGCAGCCTCTACCCGGGAACCCGGGTGCGGTACGTGAGCTCCGAGGAGTTCACCAACGAGTTCATCAACTCGATCCGCGACGGCAAGGGCGACACCTTCCGCAAGCGCTACCGCGATGTGGACATCCTGCTGGTCGACGACATCCAGTTCCTGGCGAGCAAGGAGTCGACGCAGGAGGAGTTCTTCCACACCTTCAATACGCTCCACAACGCCAACAAGCAGATCGTGCTGTCCTCGGACCGGCCGCCCAAGCAGCTGGTGACCCTGGAGGACCGGTTGCGGAACCGTTTCGAGTGGGGTCTGACCACCGATGTGCAGCCGCCGGAGCTGGAGACGCGGATCGCGATCCTCCGTAAGAAGGCGGTGCAGGAGCAGCTCAACGCCCCGCCGGAGGTACTGGAGTTCATCGCCTCCCGCATCTCCCGGAACATCAGGGAGCTGGAGGGGGCGCTGATCCGGGTCACGGCCTTCGCAAGTCTCAACCGCCAGCCGGTGGACCTCGGGCTGACCGAGCACGTCCTGAAGGACCTGATCCCGGGTGGCGAGGACTCGGCGCCGGAGATCACGGCGACGGCCATCATGGCGGCGACCGCGGACTACTTCGGTCTGACGGTGGACGATCTCTGCGGAACGTCGCGCAGCCGTGTGCTGGTGACGGCCCGCCAGATCGCCATGTATCTCTGCCGGGAGCTGACCGATCTGTCACTGCCCAAGATCGGTGCGCAGTTCGGCGGCCGCGACCATACAACGGTGATGCACGCGGACCGGAAGATCCGTGCGCTGATGGCGGAGCGACGCTCCATCTACAACCAGGTCACCGAGCTCACCAACCGCATCAAGAACGGCTGACGGGCCGCCGGCACACGCGTCTTACGCGCCGAAAGGGCGCCTGGGAAACCCCCGCGGGGGTTTCCCAGGCGCCCTTCTCCGTTGCCCGAAGCGTGCCTCAGGGCCTGGCCCGGAGCCCACCCCGAGCCCCTCCAAAGCCCCTCCAAAGCCCCTCCGGAGCCGCCGAAGCAGCTTCGAAGTCCGCCGCGAACCCTCTTCCGACCCCGGCCCCCGAAGCTTCGGCTCAGTCGCGGTGTTCGAATACGCGGCGCCCACGCTCCGTTCTCCACAGATCTGGGGAGAATTTCCCCTCCACAGCCTGGGGATCCAAAAGTTGTCCATACTGCTTCCACAGGGGCGGTTGCCGATACTCCATCAGGCCAGGTCAAGGACCTGGGGATTTGTGGTCAACGATGATCCACAGGCTGTGGACAGATTTTTCGCCCACAAGGGACGGATGATGTTGTCCACCGGCAGCCCACAGACCGAGCCATGTTGTCCCCAGCCTTGGCCAGCTTCTCCACACCTCTGTCCACTGTTCGGCAACGCAACACCGCCTTTCACCGCGCCGAGTGAAAGGCGTCACACCAAGAGGGTCGGTTGGGCTGTGGGGAACGTGGGTAAAGCTGGGGACAGCCCTGGGGAGAAGTCCCCCTGTCCTGTGCATCGGGTGTGCAGAACTTTCGTGTGTCCACAGAAGCACCGGGTTGTCCACCGGTGCCACCCACAGGGTCGGTGGACAAAAAACGGGGCCTGACCTGCGAAAACGACGTTATCCACGGTTTCCACAGGCCCTACTACTACTGCCACCTAGAGTTAGCCCGGAATCCGATTCGAAGTGGGGCCTGTGCACAACTCGGCGCCGGAGCTCCCCGAACCTCTTGTCGCGACTTGACCCCGAGCAGCACCGAGTGTCGGTGCCGTACGTCAGACTGGTCCCCGGCGTCCTCCCCCTGTCATCGGCGGGAGACCCGATCAGACGACGAAGGCCAGCAGGGCGAGCGAGCAACAGCAGGAGGCGGTTCCGGTGAAGATCCGGGTGGAGCGCGATGTACTCGCGGAGGCTGTGGCCTGGGTGGCCCGTAGCCTCCCGGCCCGTCCGCCGGCGCCCGTTCTTGCGGGCCTTCTGCTGAAGGCTGAGGACGGCGCCCTCAGCTTCTCCAGCTTCGACTACGAGGTCTCGGCCCGGGTCTCGGTGGACGCCGAGGTCGAGGAGGACGGCACGGTGCTGGTCTCCGGCCGGCTGCTCGCCGACATCTGCCGCGCTCTTCCCAACCGCCCGGTGGAGATTTCCACAGACGGTGTACGGGCGACCGTGGTCTGCGGCTCCTCGCGATTCACACTCCACACCCTTCCTGTGGAGGAGTACCCGGCGCTGCCGGAGATGCCGACTGCCACGGGCACGGTCCCGGGCGAGGTCTTCGCCTCGGCCGCCGCCCAGGTCGCCATCGCCGCGGGCCGTGACGACACGCTGCCGGTGCTGACCGGTGTGCGGATCGAGATCGAGGGCGAGACCGTCACCCTGGCCTCCACCGACCGCTACCGCTTCGCGGTCCGCGAGTTCCTCTGGAAGCCGGAGAACCCGGATGCCTCGGCTGTCGCCCTGGTCCCCGCCAAGACGCTGCTGGACACCGCCAAGGCGCTGACCAGCGGTGACACGGTGACTCTGGCGCTGTCCGGCTCGGGTGCCGGTGAGGGCCTGATCGGTTTCGAGGGCGCGGGCCGCCGTACGACCACGCGACTGCTCGAAGGCGATCTGCCGAAGTACCGGACGCTGTTCCCCACCGAGTTCAACTCGGTCGCGGTCATCGAGACCGCTCCGTTCGTCGAGGCCGTCAAGCGTGTGGCTCTGGTCGCCGAGCGGAACACCCCGGTGCGGCTCAGCTTCGAGCAGGGTGTGCTGATCCTGGAGGCCGGTTCCAGCGACGATGCACAGGCTGTGGAGCGGGTCGACGCGGTGCTGGAGGGCGATGACATCTCGATCGCCTTCAACCCGACCTTCCTGCTGGACGGGCTGAGCGCGATCGACTCCCCGGTCGCCCAGCTCTCCTTCACGACGTCCACCAAGCCCGCGCTGCTCAGCGGCCGTCCCGCGGTGGATGCCGAGGCGGATGACGCATACAAGTATCTGATCATGCCGGTCCGCCTCTCCGGCTGATCGCTGGTCCGATGATCCGGCCTTCGGTTCTGTGACGGCAGTTTCCGGCGGGCGCGCTCAGTGCCGAGCGTGCCCGCCGGTCTGTCCCCGGCCGGGCGTAGTCTCGTCCTTGGGTACGAATCGGCACAACGCTTAAGGAATCTCTGATGGAGCTCGGTCTCGTCGGCCTCGGCAAGATGGGCGGCAACATGCGCGAGCGCATCCGCCGCGCAGGCCACACCGTCATCGGTTACGACCGCAACCCGGATGTCTCCGATGTCCACAGCCTCGAAGAGCTGGTGGGCAAGCTGAAGGGCCCCCGGGTCATCTGGGTGATGGTGCCGGCCGGTGCCGCAACCCAGTCCACCATCGACGAACTGGCCGCACTGCTCTCGCCCGGTGACATCGTCGTGGACGGCGGCAACTCCCGCTGGACCGACGACGAGAAGCACGCGGTCGAGCTGGGCATCAAGGGCATCGGCTTCGTGGACTGCGGCGTCTCCGGCGGCGTCTGGGGCCTGGAGAACGGCTACGCGCTGATGTACGGCGGCGACGCCGAGCACGTGGCGAAGGTCCAGCCGGTCTTCGACGCGCTGAAGCCCGAGGGCGACTTCGGTTCCGTCCACGCGGGCAAGGTCGGCGCCGGCCACTTCGCGAAGATGGTTCACAACGGCATCGAGTACGCCATGATGCAGGCCTACGCCGAGGGCTGGGAGCTGCTGGAGAAGGTCGACTCCGTCACCGATGTGCGCGAGGTCTTCCGCTCCTGGCAGGAGGGCACGGTCATCCGCTCCTGGCTGCTCGACCTGGCGGTCAACGCGCTGGATGACGACGAGCACCTGGACAAGCTCCGTGGTTTCGCCGCCGACTCTGGTGAGGGCCGCTGGACGGTGGAGGCCGCGATCGACAACGCGGTGCCGCTGCCCGCGATCACGGCGTCGCTCTTCGCGCGTTTTGCCTCGCGGCAGGACGACTCCCCGCAGATGAAGATGATCGCCGCGCTGCGCAACCAGTTCGGTGGCCACGCGGTCGAGAACAAGAAGTAACCGCATCGGAAGGCGGGCCGGACCAGCATCACCGGCCCGCGCTACGGAGCACGGAGCAGGAAGCCGGGAAGGTCGGCGTACACCCATGCATGTCACGCATCTCTCGCTGGCCGACTTCCGCTCGTACGCCCGGGTCGAGGTACCTCTCGATCCGGGCGTCACCGCTTTCGTGGGGGCGAATGGCCAGGGCAAGACCAATCTGGTGGAGGCCGTCGGCTACCTCGCGACGCTGGGCAGCCACCGCGTCTCCTCCGATGCGCCGCTGGTGCGGATGGGTGCGGACCGGGCGGTCATCCGGGCTGCCGTCACTCAGGGCGAGCGTTCGCAGCTGATCGAGCTGGAGCTCAATCCGGGCAAGGCCAATCGGGCCAGGATCAATCGATCGTCGCAGGTCAGGCCGCGTGACGTGCTGGGGATCGTACGTACGGTGCTGTTCGCGCCGGAGGATCTGGCGCTGGTCAAGGGGGATCCCGGGGAGCGCCGGCGCTTTCTCGACGAGCTGATCACGGCGCGTTCGCCGCGGATGGCGGGTGTGCGTTCGGATTACGAGCGGGTGCTGAAGCAGCGGAACACCCTGCTGAAGTCGGCGGCGATGGCGCGCAGACACGGTGGCCGGTCGATGGATCTGTCCACGCTGGATGTGTGGGATCAGCATCTGGGCCGGGTGGGTGCGGAGCTGCTGGCGCAGCGGCTGGATCTGATCGCGACCCTGCAGCCGCTGACCGACAAGGCGTACGCGGATGTCGCGCCCGGCGGTGGCCCCGTGGCACTGGAGTACCGCAGTTCGGTCGGCGCGGACGTGGAGCCGGCCCGTACCCGTGACGAGCTGTACGAGCAGCTGATCGCCGCCCTCGCGGAGGTCCGTAAGCAGGAGATCGAGCGGGGTGTGACGCTGGTCGGCCCGCATCGTGATGATCTTTTGCTGGGGCTGCGGGGCATGCCTGCCAAGGGGTACGCGAGCCATGGCGAGTCCTGGTCGTTCGCGTTGGCGCTGCGGCTGGCTTCGTACGATCTGCTGCGCGGTGAGGGCAATGAGCCGGTGCTGGTGCTGGACGATGTCTTTGCCGAGCTGGATGCGCGTCGTCGTGAGCGGTTGGCGGAGCTGGTGGCTCAGGGTGAGCAGGTGCTGGTGACGGCTGCGGTGGACGACGATGTTCCGGGTGTGCTGGCGGGGACGCGGTATTCGGTGTCCTCGGGTGAGGTGGAGCGGCTGTGAGCGGGCGTGGTGAGGTTTCCGGGGCTTCTGGGGAGTCGCCGCAGGAGCGGACGGAGCTGCCGGGGTGGCCGGTGGACGGGAAGCAGCCGGAGCCGTCGGGTGTGGATCTGGCGCGGGTGGCGTTGCGTGCGGCGAAGGAGCAGGCGCGGGCGCGTGGTGCTGCGGCGCAGCAGAAGAAGCAGGCTCGGCGGGGTGGCGGTCTGCGTTCGGGGGCGCGGGCGGACGGTCGGGATCCGTTGCCGTTGGGTGCGGCGATCAATCGTCTGATCACTGAGCGTGGCTGGGAGACGCCTGCGGCGGTGGGTGGGGTGATGGGGCGGTGGCCGCAGATCGTCGGTGAGGATCTGGCCAATCACTGTGTGCCGTTGCGGTACGACGAGGATCCGGACGAGCGGGTGCTGACGGTGCAGTGCGATTCGACGGCGTGGGCGACGCAGCTGCGGTTGCTGGCGCCTCAGCTGGTTGCCCGGCTGAATGCGGATCTGGGGCATGGCACGGTGAGGTTGATCAAGGTGTTGGGGCCGGGTGGTCCGCAGCGCAGGTTCGGTCCTTTGCGGGCGCCGGGGAGCACGGGTCCTGGGGATACGTACGGCTGAGGTGTCTGAGCTGGGTCTTTGCTGGTTTCTGAGCTCTGTGGGGCTCTGTTCCGTATCTCTTCGTGGTTTTGTGCCGTCTGCTCGGCGGTGCTGTCCGTCGCATCCGTGTTGTGCCGTTATGTGGTGGTTGAAACCACGCGGTGGGAGTGGGGCGTCCCTCACGGTAGTGAGAGGTTGACAGGTCGAAGCGCTCAATGCCCGCGTGAGCCTCTTTAAGCCCCTTCCCGAATATGGGGAGTCGTCAGGCGCTCATTCAGGGCGGCACATGCGGACTCAGGTACCGGCAAACCCCCATTCATGTCGGCGCTACCGGTAGACTGGTGGACAATCCCGCATGCTCGCGGGAGTCGTCGATACAAGCCGAACGACGCAGCCGCTCCCGACTGTCCGGAGAACGGCCTGTGCTGTGCCAGAAAGGGCGCTTCGTGGCCGATTCCGGCAACCCCAACGAGAACATTCCGTCCACACCCGGTGAGAGCGTCGAGGTGACCGCCCCGGGCGGGACATCCACCACGGGCGAGGTCACCGCCTCGTACGACGCGAGCGCGATCACCGTCCTCGAGGGCTTGGACGCGGTCCGCAAGCGACCTGGCATGTACATCGGCTCGACCGGTGAGCGTGGCCTGCACCACCTGGTACAGGAAGTGGTCGACAACTCGGTCGACGAGGCCCTGGCCGGGCACGCGGACACGATCGACGTCACGATCCTCGCCGACGGCGGGGTCCGTGTGATCGACAACGGTCGTGGTATCCCGGTCGACATCGTGCCGTCGGAGAAGAAGCCGGCGGTCGAGGTCGTGCTGACCGTGCTGCACGCCGGCGGTAAGTTCGGCGGCGGCGGTTATGCCGTCTCCGGCGGTCTGCACGGTGTCGGTGTGTCCGTGGTGAACGCGCTGTCCTCGCGCGTCTCCGTCGAGGTCAAGCGGGACGGTTACCGCTGGACCCAGGACTACAAGCTCGGTGTGCCCACCGCTCCGCTGGCTCGTAACGAGGCCACCGAGGAGTCGGGTACGACGGTCACCTTCTGGGCCGACGGGGACATCTTCGAGACCACCGAGTACTCCTTCGAGACCCTGGCGCGCCGCTTCCAGGAGATGGCGTTCCTCAACAAGGGTCTGACGATCAAGCTCACCGACGAGCGTGAGTCGGCGAAGGCGACGGCGGGTGCGGATGTCGCCGAGGTGGCCGAGGTCGCCGAGGAGGAGCAGGCCCGTACGGTCACGTACCACTACGAAGGCGGCATCGTCGACTTCGTGACGTACCTCAACTCCCGCAAGGGCGATGTCATTCACCAGTCGGTGATCGACATCGATGCCGAGGACAAGGAGCGTCTCCTCTCGGCCGAGATCGCGATGCAGTGGAACACGCAGTACAGCGAGGGTGTGTACTCCTTCGCCAATACGATCCACACGCATGAGGGCGGTACGCACGAGGAGGGTTTCCGCGCGGCGCTGACGACGCTGGTCAACAAGTACGCGCGGGACAAGAAGCTGCTGCGCGAGAAGGACGACAACCTCACGGGTGATGACATCCGTGAGGGTCTGACGGCGATCATCTCGGTGAAGCTGGGCGAGCCGCAGTTCGAGGGCCAGACGAAGACCAAGCTGGGCAACACGGAGGCGAAGACCTTCGTCCAGAAGGTGGTCCACGAGCACCTGACGGACTGGTTCGACCGCAATCCGAACGAGGCCGCCGACATCATCCGCAAGGGCATCGCGGCGGCCACGGCCCGCGTGGCGGCCCGCAAGGCGCGTGATCTGACCCGTCGTAAGGGGCTTCTGGAGAGCGCCTCGCTGCCGGGCAAGCTGAGCGACTGCCAGTCCAACGACCCGACGAAGTGCGAGATCTTCATCGTCGAGGGTGACTCCGCCGGTGGTTCGGCGAAGTCCGGCCGTAACCCGATGTACCAGGCGATCCTGCCGATCCGCGGCAAGATCCTGAACGTCGAGAAGGCCCGGGTCGACAAGATCCTGCAGAACACCGAGGTCCAGGCGCTGATCTCGGCCTTCGGTACCGGGGTCCACGAGGACTTCGACATCGAGAAGCTCCGCTATCACAAGATCATTCTCATGGCGGACGCCGACGTCGACGGCCAGCACATCAACACCCTGCTGCTGACGTTCCTCTTCCGCTTCATGCGTCCGCTGGTCGAGGCCGGGCACGTGTATCTCTCCCGCCCGCCGCTCTACAAGATCAAGTGGGGCCGGGACGACTTCGAGTACGCGTACTCGGACCGGGAACGCGATGCGCTCGTCGAGCTGGGCAAGCAGAACGGCAAGCGGATCAAGGAGGACTCGATCCAGCGCTTCAAGGGTCTCGGTGAGATGAACGCCGAGGAGCTGCGCATCACCACGATGGACCAGGACCACCGGGTGCTCGGCCAGGTGACTCTGGACGACGCGGCGCAGGCTGACGACCTCTTCTCGGTGCTGATGGGTGAGGACGTGGAGGCGCGGCGCTCGTTCATCCAGCGCAATGCCAAGGACGTCCGCTTCCTCGACATCTGAGTCGGCCGTACAAGCAAGCCGCAGCTCGAAAGGACTTTGACCAGCAATGGCCGACGAAAACACCCCTGTGACCCCTGAAGAGGAGCCCGCCGTCGCGGGTGTGGGCATGCGTGTCGAGCCCGTGGGGCTCGAGACGGAGATGCAGCGCTCCTACCTCGACTACGCGATGTCCGTCATCGTCTCGCGTGCGCTGCCCGACGTACGGGACGGTCTCAAGCCCGTCCACCGCCGGGTGCTGTACGCGATGTACGACGGCGGTTACCGGCCCGAGAAGGGCTTCTACAAGTGCGCCCGTGTCGTCGGTGACGTCATGGGCACGTACCACCCGCACGGTGACTCCTCGATCTACGACGCGCTGGTGCGACTGGCGCAGCACTGGTCGATGCGCATGCCGCTGGTGGACTCCAACGGCAACTTCGGTTCTCCGGGCAACGACCCGGCCGCCGCCATGCGGTACACCGAGTGCAAGATGATGCCGCTGTCCATGGAGATGGTCCGGGACATCGACGAGGAGACCGTCGACTTCCAGGACAACTACGACGGCCGCAACCAGGAGCCGACGGTTCTGCCGGCGCGCTTCCCGAACCTGCTGGTCAACGGTTCCGCGGGCATCGCGGTCGGTATGGCGACCAACATTCCGCCGCACAACCTCCGTGAGGTCGCGGACGGTGCCCAGTGGTACCTGGAGCACCCGGAGGCCTCGCAGGAGGAGCTCCTGGAAGCGCTGATCGAGCGGATCAAGGGCCCCGACTTCCCGACGGGTGCGCTCGTCGTGGGCCGCAAGGGCATCGAGGAGGCGTACCGCACCGGCCGTGGCTCGATCACGATGCGCGCGGTCGTCGCGGTCGAGGAGATCCAGAACCGGCAGTGCCTGGTCGTGACGGAGCTTCCGTACCAGACCAACCCCGACAACCTCGCGCAGAAGATCGCCGACCTGGTGAAGGACGGCAAGATCGGCGGGATCGCGGACGTCCGTGACGAGACCTCGTCGCGTACGGGTCAGCGTCTGGTCGTGGTGCTGAAGCGGGACGCGGTCGCCAAGGTCGTGCTGAACAACCTGTACAAGCACACCGATCTGCAGACCAACTTCGGCGCGAACATGCTGGCGCTGGTCGATGGTGTGCCGCGCACCCTGTCGATCGACGCGTTCATCCGTCACTGGGTTACGCACCAGATCGAGGTCATCGTCCGGCGTACGAAGTTCCGTCTGCGCAAGGCGGAGGAGCGGGCGCACATCCTGCGCGGCCTGCTCAAGGCGCTGGACGCGATCGATGAGGTCATCGCCCTCATCCGGCGCAGCCAGACGGTCGAGGTGGCGCGTGAGGGCCTGATGGGCCTGCTGGAGATCGACGAGATCCAGGCGAACGCGATCCTGGAGATGCAGCTGCGCCGGCTGGCCGCGCTGGAGCACCAGAAGATCACGGCCGAGCACGACGAGCTCCAGGCGAAGATCAACGAGTACAACCAGATCCTGGCGTCGCCCGAGCGGCAGCGGCAGATCGTCAGCGAGGAGCTGGCGGCGATCGTCGACAAGTTCGGCGACGACCGGCGTTCCAAGCTGGTGCCCTTCGACGGTGACATGTCCATCGAGGACCTGATCGCCGAGGAGGACATCGTCGTCACGATCTCGCGCGGCGGCTATGTGAAGCGCACGAAGACGGACGACTACCGCTCGCAGAAGCGCGGCGGCAAGGGCGTGCGCGGTACGAAGCTCAGGGAAGACGACATCGTCGACCACTTCTTCGTGTCGACGACGCACCACTGGCTGCTGTTCTTCACGAACAAGGGCCGGGTGTACCGGGCGAAGGCGTACGAGCTGCCGGATGCCGGCCGAGACGCCCGTGGTCAGCATGTCGCCAACCTGCTTGCCTTCCAGCCGGACGAGCGGATCGCCCAGATCCTGGCGGTCCGTGACTACGAGGCCGCGCCCTATCTGATCCTGGCCACGAAGGGCGGTCTCGTGAAGAAGACCGCGCTGAAGGACTATGACTCGCCGCGTTCCGGTGGTGTCATCGCCATCAACCTCCGGGAGACGGCGGACGGCGACGACGACGAGCTGATCGGTGCGGAGCTGGTATCGGCCGAGGACGACCTGCTGCTCATCAGCAAGAAGGCCCAGTCGATCAGGTTCACTGCGACGGACGATGCGCTGCGCCCGATGGGCCGTGCCACTTCGGGCGTGAAGGGCATGAGTTTCCGCGAAGGAGACGAACTGCTCTCGATGAATGTTGTCCGGCCGGGTACGTTCGTGTTCACTGCCACCGATGGTGGGTACGCGAAGCGGACCCCCGTCGACGAGTACCGCGTTCAGGGTCGTGGCGGCCTGGGAATCAAGGCTGCCAAGATCGTGGAGGACAGGGGCTCGCTGGTCGGCGCGCTGGTGGTCGAGGAGACTGATGAGATCCTCGCCATCACGCTCGGCGGTGGTGTGATTCGTACGCGAGTCAATGAAGTCAGGGAGACGGGCCGTGACACCATGGGCGTCCAACTGATCAATCTGGGCAAGCGCGATGCCGTCGTCGGGATCGCCCGCAACGCCGAAGCCGGCCGTGAGGCCGAAGAGGTCGAGGGGTCCGAGGACACCGAGGCCGCGACGGCGCAGGCTGCCGAGAGCACGGTCGAGGGCAATGTCGAAGGCACGCAGCCTTCGACAGGGGAGCACGAGGAGTAGAGCGTGAGTGGAGCCACGGGCGCCGGTTCGGCCGCTTCCGGAGCTGGAGCGAACGGTGCCCGTGGCCCTGCCACGGACTCCCAAGGGGGCACTGTGACGGACACCCGGGGGCCTCAGCCCCAGTACGAGGGATACGCGACCGGGCCGTTGCCCGGTGAGCGCGAGCCCGCACCTGGGCAGGCGGGCGGGCCGTATCACCCGCCGCAGGCATACCCCTCGCCCGCGGGCGGGACCCAGGGCGGTGCGCAGGGCATCGGCGCCGCTCAGGCGGCCCGGCGGACGCGGACCGGGGCGCGGACCACTCCGCGTACCCGCAAGGCGCGTCTGCGGGTGGCCAAGGCCGACCCGTGGTCGGTGATGAAGGTCAGTTTCCTGCTCTCCATCGCGCTCGGTATCTGCACGGTGGTGGCGGCGGCGGTGCTGTGGATGGTGATGGACGCGATGGGCGTCTTCTCCACCGTGGGCGGCACGATCAGCGAGGCCACCGGCTCGAACGAGAACAACGGCTTCGATCTGCAGTCGTTCCTGTCGCTGCCGCGGGTCCTCATCTTCACCTCGGTCATCGCCGTGATCGATGTGGTTCTGGCGACCGCGCTGGCGACCCTGGGCTCGTTCATCTACAACCTGTCGGCGGGCTTCGTGGGCGGCGTCGAGCTCACGCTGGCCGAGGACGAGTAGGGCGCAGGTTATCGATTTTGGGACTGGCCCCGACGTGCGCTAATCTTCAGAAGTCAGCGCACAGCGCGGCGGGGCTATAGCTCAGTTGGTTAGAGCGCATCCCTGATAAGGATGAGGCCACAGGTTCAAATCCTGTTAGCCCCACAGTGACAGTCGAAGGCCCGATGTCTCCTCGGAGATGTCGGGCCTTCGGCGTGTGGTCGGTGCTGCGCCCCGGTATGGAGGCGATGAATGCTGAATGTCCTGCCCTTGCCGTGCCCTGCCCCTGTCCCGTCCCCGTCCCCGCGCCGACAGAGGCAGGACGTGACCGGGCAGGGAGCGGGGCGGCTTGAGTCGCGAAGAAGCCCCCGTCCGGTGTGAAACCGGCCCGGGGGCTCTGTGTGTCAGCCGCGCGGCTCTCATGGCGGGAGGAGAGAAACGTCCCCCGCCGGGGCCCCGTGGGCGGCGCGGGCGGTGTTCCTGGACTCCACGGCGTCCGTCGTGTCTACGGACAGATGCCGGGCAGCGGGTGAGGAGCCGTGGGCCTCGGCGCGGATGCGCTGCTTCATCGTGGGTGGCAGCGCCCTGTCACGCGGAAGGGTCCATCGCACCGACGGAGTGGTCGCGGTTGCCGCGGTCGCACCCGTGTGCTCGTGGTTCGTGGTGGTCGCCTCCGGGGCGCTCGACTCCGTGGCCGCCGCCGGGGTGCTCATGAGGCCCAGCGCGGCAAGGAGTGCGAAGAAGGCGGTGACGAAGGCGGTCCAGATGCTCTTGGGCTTGAAGGTGCTCATGGCCCCTCGCTTTCGGGTAGTCCGGTTTGCTGACCTTTCCGATGATGTGGATGTGGCCCGAGAATCCGTGGACCGACGCCGCTGATCCGCTGATCTTCCGATGAACACCACTCGTATGGTTCAACTGGCCTTGACGGAGTGCGGGACGAACCCGGAACGTCCGGCGGGGCGATCGTTGGATGATCGCTTTTCCCTGGGCGTCAGTTGGGCCGCAGGCAGGTCACCGATCGATATCGGCCGGTGTGTATAGTCGGGCGGCAGAAGTCCCCTACGTCAAGGAAAGACGAGGTCGCGCGGTGAAGAAGCTTCTCCTGGTCGCACTGGCCGCCATCGGCGGGCTCCTCGTGTACCGCCAGATCCAGGCGGATCGCGCCGAGCAGGATCTGTGGACGGAGGCGACTGACTCCGTGCCCGCAGGTTCGGGTGTGTGAGACAGAACAGCCTGATTGCGGGCCCCGGTCGCTGAGCGGCCGGGGCTTCGTGCTGTTGCGGGACCGTGACACCTGTGCTCTTGAGTTCACCTAAGCAAATCAATAGGTTGCGGGAGCAAAACAGCAGGTTTTCCGGTCGAGGGGGCACGGGTGAGGACACGGAACCACCGCAGCAGGGCGGCCACGGGGGCATGGATCGGCGGGGCGCTGTTCGCTCTGGTGGCGGGCGTGATGCCGGCCGCGGTGGCGGCACCGGGCGGTGTGCCCGCCGCCCCGGAGCCACCCGGACCCGGCTCGGGCAGCAGCCTGGTCATGGTCCTCGACTCCTCGGGGTCCATGGGGGACGACGACGGTACGGGGCGTACCCGGATGGAGAGCGCGCGCACGGCCGTCGGCACCGTCGTCGACGGTCTTCCCGACGGCCATCCGACCGGGCTGCGGGTGTACGGCGCCGACCGGCCCCGGGGCTGTACGGACACCAGACTCGTACAGCCGGTGCACAGGCTCGACAGGGCGGCCGTGAAGCGGGCCGTGGCGGCCGTGCGGCCCAGGGGAGACACTCCCATCGGGCTGTCGTTGCAGAAGGCCGCCGAAGACCTTCCGCAGCCCGCAGGCGGCGCCATCGGCACGCGCACGATCCTGCTGATCTCCGACGGCGAGGACAACTGCGGTACGCCGCAGCCCTGCGAGGTCGCCGAGCAGCTCGGCAGGGCGGGTGCCGGGCTGCGGATCGACACCGTCGGCTTCCAGGTGCGGGGCGCCGCCCGCGAGCAGCTGGAATGCATCGCGGCGGCGGGCAACGGCCGTTACTACGACGCGCCGGACGCCGAGGCGCTGGGCAGGCAGCTGCAACGGGCCTCTCAACTCTCCGCGGGCGGCTACCGGTTCCGGGGCGAGCAGGTCGAGGGAACGGCGACGGGTGCGGGGGCGCCCGTGCTCGTACCCGGGCAGTATCTGGACACCATCGGACCCGGTGAGAAGCGGTACTATGCCGTCGGTCTGGATGCCGTTTCGACAGTGGACTTCTCGGCGACGGCGGTGCCGCAGCCCGGGGCGGCCGTCGACACCTTCGACGCACTGCGCACCGGCATCGCGTACGGCGCAGGCGGTTCGTGTGCGACGGACACCGCGCACTTCCAGCAGAAGGAGGGTGCGACCCCGCTGACCTCGGCGGTCGCCCGCATCCCCGCGCAGGAGGGCACCCGCGCCTGCGACCGGGCCGGCCGGTACTGGCTGGTGGTGGAGCGGGAGAGCAAGAAGGGCTCCGATGCCGCGCGTTGGCCCCTTGAGCTCCTCTACGGGGTGGAGGCGCCGCTGGCCGGGGGCGTCACGCCCGCCCAGTCGCAGCCGGAGTACGGCGAGGGCGGCAGGGACGCCGTGCTGCCCGCCGGCGACCCCCGCGATGTGCGGGGCGGTACCGGCTTCAACGATGCCGAGGAACTCGGCCGGGGCGTGTGGCGCGACCGGATCCTTCCCTCGCAGACCCTCTGGTACAAGGTCCCGGCCGGCTGGGGACAGCAGGTGCGCTACGACGTGGAGTTCGCGAACGAGCCCACGGTGGAGCGCGGCACCTCCACATACTCGTACGGCGCGACCCGGCTGTTCACGCCGGCTCGCTTCCCGCTCACCGGAGGCGGCGAGTTCAACTCGACGACCATGTACAACGGCCGTCCGTCGGCGATCAGGATGGGCGGGGTGCCGGTCGCCTGGACCAACCGCTACGAGTACCGCTCCGACGTCCAGCCCGTCCACACCGGGGGCGACTTCTACATCTCGGTGACGCTGGGGGCGCGGGCCGCCGATATTGCGGAGAACCCGCAGATCGGTGTGGTGCTGCGGGTGTCGGTGCTCGGCGACGAGCTGGTCGGCCCCGAGCACCATGCCGCTGCCGTGGCCGAGAAGGCGGACAAGAAGGCGGACAAGCAGGGCAATTCGAGTGGTGCCGGAGACAGCGGCGGTACGGGCGGGGCAGGATGGACCGGCATTGCGGCCGCTGCCGGGGCGGGCGCCGTGGCGGTGGTGATCGCGGTGCTCGTGTTCGTGCGCGGGCGTCGCGGACGGGCCGCACAGACGACGAGGGGAAGCGCGTGATGAGGCAGCGCAACAGGGGCCGGGTGGCGCTGGCCGCGGCCGCGGCGATGTGCGCGGCGGCGGCGCTGCCGGGGCAGGCGTACGCGGCCGGGGAGGCCTCCGGGTACACCTTCGATCCCGGGGCGAAGACGGTAAGCGGTGCGGAGGTGAACACCGAGGCATCGGCGCTCACCCCCGGATCGGTCTACAAGAGCTCGATCAAGCCCGGAGAGAAGCTCTACTACCGCCTGAACCTCGACGAGAAGACGAACGCGTACGTCTCGGCGGTGGCCGTGCCCAAGGGCGGCGGCCAGGTCGCCTACGGGGACGGCATCAAGGTCAGCATCAGGGACAGCGCGGACCTGGAGTGCGGTTCGCAGGACGCACGGTTCCAGTCGGCGGAATTCCCGCATCCGATCGCGGCGTACGCCTACCGGATCACGCAGCAGGGCAGCAACACCTGCCAGGAAGCCGGAACGTACAACGTCCTGATCGAGCGGCAGGGCAAGGTGACCTCGGCACCCGACGCGTGGGACCTGGAGCTGCGCTACGAGTCGGAGCCGCAGCTGAGTCCGGGCGGTTCGACGCCGACCCGGGCGCCGGAGGACTGGCCGTCGGCCTCGCCCGTGCCACCCACCGCAGCCCCGCAGAAGCGGTCGGGCGGCACCAGCTACTACAACGCGACCGGCCTGGAAACCGGTGAGTGGCACGACAGCATCGCACCCGGGCAGACCCGCTTCTACCGGATCCCGGTGGACTGGGGGCAGCAGATCTTCGCCACCGCCGACCTGAGCAACAACAAGGCCTCGAACGAATACATCGGCAACGCGCTCGCGCTGTCCCTGGACAACCCGGCGCATGGCCATGTCGACGACGCGACGCCGCTGTCGTACTCGGGCAAGCCCGCGTCCGTATCGCTGGATCCGCTGCCTCCGGTGGCGTACGAGAACCGCTACGACTACACCGACAGCGTCAGTGCCATGCGTTTCGCCGGCTGGTACTACCTGTCGGTGTCCCTCAGCCCGAAGATCGCGAAGCCGTACGGCGACAAGGCGATTCCGCTGACCCTCAGGATCAAGGTCGAGGGGACGGCAGGGAAGACGCCGTACACAGGGGATGCCGGAATCTTCTCCGTCACGCAGGACGACAAGGACATGGCGAAAAGCGGCCAGAGCGGCCCCGAGGCGGCCAGGAGCGACACCATGCGGATGGTCGGCGCGGCCGGGATCGGCGCGGGGGCGGTGCTGGTGCTGGGGCTGGGCGTGTGGACGCTGCTGGCACGGCGCCGCGCGGTGGCCGCCCCGGTGGCCCCGATCGGCTCGAACGGTCCGCTCGTGGGAGGCCAGGCCGGGGACGGCCGGCCTCCGTACGGAGGGCCGCCACAGGCCTGGTAGCCGGGCCGGAGCCGTCGCGTACGGCCGCGGCTCCGGCAGCCGTGCTCAGCTCTGGGTCAGAGCCCAGATGCCCACGGCGAAACAGACCAGCGCCACCAGCAGGACCGGGACCGCCACTTTCAGAGGCGGTCCCGGACGGTTTTGCGGGGCACGCGCGGGAACGGCGGCCGGGAAGTGCGGGGCAGCCACCGCCCCGGGAGCGTGGACCTGCGGCTGACCTGCGGTGTACGCGCGGGTGAGAGCCGGTTCGTGCTGCACCGCGGCCGTGGGGGCCTGCGATGGATCCGGCGTGGGCAAGGGAGAAGCCGTGTGCGCCGGGAGCGGAGTGAGAGGCGTGTCCGGCTGCGCCGGACGGGGCAGCGGTGTGGGCTGCTGCGGAGGCGGCGGAAGATGGAAGCTGCCCGTCTCCGACATCGGGACCGGCGGCTGGGCGTAGGGCTGTTGGGCCCCCTGGTCCGTCTGTGCGGGCTGCGTGTCCTGTACGGCTGTGCGGGGGGCCGCGACCGGTCCCGCGGGGCCGAAACCGGCGGGCAGCGGCCCGAGCTGGTCGAAGACCTCCACCGGCTCGTCGTCGGCGGCGGGCTCGGGCAGCATGTCGACCGCGGCGTTGAGCGCCTTGCGCGCGCCCGTGGCCGTACGGAACCGGGCCTGGGGATCCGGCTGCAGCAGACCGGCGAGCACCTGCCACAGCGGCTCGGGAATCCCCTCCGGGGCGCCGGGCGTGCCGTACGAGACGAAGTGCTCGACGAGGGCCTGGGCGTCCGGCTTCTTCCCCTGCAGCAGATACAGCGCGACGAGTCCGACCGCGAACAGGTCCGCGGGGAAGTCGGGCTCCGAGCCCATCATCTGCTCGGGCGCGAGGTAACCGGGCGTTCCCACCACGTAGTTGGTCTCGGTGAGCCGCGGCTCACCCTTGCGCATGGAGATACCGAAGTCGGACAGCCGCAGATGCGGCCGTCCGGTGCCGGTGGCCTCCATCAGGATGTTGGCGGGCTTGATGTCGCGGTGCACGACGCCCTCCGCGTGCACCGTCGACAACCCGGACAGCAACTGGTCGAGCAGCGTGCAGACGAATCGGGGAGGCAGCGGGCCGTAGTCGCCGATGACATGCGCCAGCGAACCGCCGCTGACCAGGTCCATGGTGAACAGGACCTTGTCGTCGTCCGCGGCCCAGCTGGCCGGGGCGAGCACATGCGGATGCTCGATCCGCAGCGCCTGCTCGCGGACGAAGCGCAGCAGCGTGTGTGCGTCGCTCTGCTGGAGGACCTTGGCCGCCACATAACGGCGGCGCCGGTGGTCCCAGGCGCGCCAGACGGCACCGACTCCACCACGTCCGATCGGATCGATCAATTCGTACCGACCGGCGAAGACCTCACCCATTGCGCTGCGCCCGCTCCCAGTTCCTGTTTCGGCTCGTGCCCGGTTCTCAGGGGTAGTGCCCTAGGGCATGGAAGGACAGGCCCTAGCTCTGGTGTCCCTCGTAGTGCGCCACCGCGTCCGCGGTGCGCCCTGCGCCGTACACCTTGAGGAACTCTGCCAGTTCCGGGTGGGTCGGGGCGAGGGAGTCGGCGGCATCGATGATGTCTCCGGCGGCCGCGACCGACCGCAGCAGCGACTGGATCTCGCGGACCACGCGCCGGACGGTGGGGGCTCCGCCGGTGTGGGAGGTCTGGCTGGTGCCGGTGAGGACGGAGCCGCCCTGGGACTTCTTGACCTCTTCCATGCGGTCGGTGGCCTCTCCCGCGCTGACGCTGCCGTCGGCGACCTGGCCGGCGAGCTCCTGGAGTGCCTGGACGCGCTGGACGACCGCGGGGTTGCCGATCTTCGCCCGCTGGCCGCTCATGAGCTGGGAGAGCATGGGGGCGGACAGCCCGAGGACCGCGGCGAGCCGTGCCTGGTTCAGGCCGAGATCATCGATCAGCCGGCGGAAGAGAGCCCCGAGGGGCTCTCCGTACCAACTGCGCTGAAGCTCCCTGGCTCTTGCCGTTGCCTCTTGCTGAGCTGCGTCCATGGCGTCTCCCCTTCGCTGCGGCTTCGCTGCTGCGAACCTCGCCGAGCATCTTACGGAGAGTGGTCGCCGACCGGGAGTCCCAATCCTTTTGCAAGAATCCGGGGGATACCCGGTACTCTGGTCCACGGCGGTCGCCGGGACGCGGATGCTTCCGGTGCTGTCCACTTTCGGGGCCTTAGCTCAGTTGGTAGAGCGCTGCCTTTGCAAGGCAGATGTCAGGAGTTCGAATCTCCTAGGCTCCACATCCCTCAAAGCCCCTCTGACCTGCGGAAACGTGAGTCAGAGGGGCTTTTTCGTTTCCACTGGTGGGCACATGGTGGGCACATCCAGTCGTTTACGGTCGTTTCATGGCCTACATCGAAACCAAGGAGCGTAGGGGCGGAGACCCCACGTTCGTCGTCCGCTGGCGCACAGCCGGTGCCCGGACTGGCAAGCGGGAGTCGGAGTCGTTCGACGACATCACGTCCGCTGAGAAGTTCCGCGATCTCGTGAAGGCGCACGGGGAGCACTGGCCGCCCGGGTGGACCCGAGGTCACGGTTTCGTTGCAGACCGGCGTCGCAAGGAGACGATGTTCGAGGCCTTCGCGCTCGCCTACGTCGACCGGCTAACCGGCATTCAGGGCGACACGCGCAGTAAGTACAAGAAGGAGATCAGGGAGAACATGGCTCCCTGGTTCGGGTCCTACTCAGTGGAGGACGGCGAAGGCAGCATCGTCCGGACCATGGTCCAGGACTGGGTCAACGACCTCGAAGCCGGCCGCCTCGCTCCGCTCGACCCGCGCGACCGGAAGCCCCGCACCGCGTACGCGCCGAAGACCGTCCAGAACAAGCACGGCCTCCTCAGCGCGATCATGCAGTCCGCCGTCGATGCAGAACCGTCACTGCGGGCCTCCAACCCGTGCGCGAAGACCCGTCTGCCCCGGCTCGACGGAGCCGAGGACGAGGAGGAGATGGTCTTCCTCGAACGCGAGGAATGGGCCTGGATCTACGAGTGCCTTCGCGACGACGCCAAGGATCTTGGCGAGACCATCGCGGAGACCGGCTTCCGGTGGGGTGAGGCCACCGCACTTCAGCCGCGGGACCTTCGGCGTCGCAACGGGCGCCCGGCTGTCCGCGTACAGAGGGCCTGGAAGAAGGACGAGGACGGCAAGTCCATCCTCGGTCCCCCGAAGACTCGGAAGTCACGCCGCACCGTCGTCATCACACACAAGCTCGACCGGATGCTTCGTCGTCGGGCGAAGGGCCTGGCTCCCAACGATCTGATCTTCACCGGTCCCGAAGGTGGCAAGTGGGACCCCGGCACCTTCCGACGCCTGCGCTGGATACCCGCGATCGAGCTGGCCGCAGAGAAGTACGGCTTGATCAAGCGACCGCGCATCCACGACCTCCGTCACTCCCACGCTTCGTGGCTGATCGCAGCGAAGGTGCCCCTGCCGGCCATCCAGGGACGGCTTGGCCACGAGTCCATCACCACGACCGTGGACCGCTACGGCCACCTCCTGGACGCCTTGGACGACGAGGTCATGGCCGCCATCGAATGGGCCATGGACCCGAAGGCCCCGCTGCCCGGCTTCCTGGAGCGCTCCGGCTTGGCCGCCACTACGGACGGACTTCCCCACGTGCCTCGCCAGCTCTCCGGACTGGCCCAGGAAACCTGGAAGGACGCCAGCGACGTGCCGCAGGACGATGCAGAACACGAGAACGACCCGGTCTTCGTTGTTACGCTGGGCCGCCGGGAGGTGCCGTTCGCGGACCGCGAGCACGCACAGGCCGTCGCCGACCAGTGGAACGATGACCACGAGGAAAAGATCGCGGCCATGCGGGCAGACGGCTGGCCAGAGGAGAAGATCGCCCGCCGCGGAGCCCTAGGCCCAGAGGAGCGCGAGCGATGGACCGGCGGCGGCTCCGCCTGGTCCCGGATGCCGGAGCGGCAGTTCGTGCACTATGCCTTGGCTTCGTACGAGGCCGACGGCACCCTGACGTACGAGCCGCTTCCGGTGAGTAGCCGGTGGACGTGGGAGTTCGAGCACGACGGCTTCACCACGCGGGCCGCAGAGTTCCGGACCGAGTTCCGCCCCCACGGCAACACAGAGGCGCACGCTCGGGGAATCAACAAGTCGGCTGTCGTCCGAGCCTTCGAGCAGGCCCGGATGGAGGCTCTGGAGGTGTGCGCCAAGCATCCGGAGGCCGACCTCACGAGCACCGAGGCTTGACGCGCCAGGTCCAGCCCGCCACTCGAAGGAGCGTGTCCTTCTTCACGTGACTTCGGCCCGCCCCCATCGGGGAGCGGGCCGAAGTCGTACGTGCTTCGCAGCGGGGAACCGCTCGTGGGCTCAGCCCACGACCTCCGAGGTTGGGTAGCAAACCGTCTGCCACCGGTCGGGTACGTCGGTACGCGACCAGCCGTTGACGGTGTCAGGCTTTGCCCGCTCAGCGGGGCCGATGATGAACCCGTTCTCGATCAGACGATGTCCGAACGACGCGGGGGCGAAGCCCGAGTCCGCCGGCCCCAGATCACGGACGACGAGTTGCCGCACAGGGTTGGGGTCCTCGCTACGGACCTCCCGTTCCTCTGAGGCAAGCGGTGCCACGATCAGGCGCCAGCGCCCGTTCAGCACGTACACGAGGGCGCGGTGTGGTCGAGCGGGTGTCACGTTCTCTCCGAAGGTGGATCGGTTGGTGGTGGTCAGTCGTCACCAGAGGCTGAGGGGACGGCCCGCCGCAATCGCCGCACGAATGCGTGCTGCGATCTCCGCTTCGGACTCCCCGCCGTTCCGGCCGGCCCGGATGGCGGCACCTATGGCGCGGGAGCGTCCGGCCGGGCCGCGAAGGTCGGCGAGGGGGCTACCCGGGTCTCTGCGGCGGGCCAGCCATTCGGCCCGGTTCTCCGCCGCAGTCCCCAGGCGCAGGTGCGTCGGCTGCTGGCAGGAGTGGTTGTCGCAGGTGTGGCACACGGTCGGGCTGTCGGTACCCCAGCCGAGCCGAGGGATGACACCGTGCGCGAGCTGGTACCCGTAGAGGTGGCCCGGCACCGTGCCGCGTCGCGTCCTGCCCGGCCGCGACGCCGCCCTGAAGCTGGCGTGGCCGGTGCTGGAGATCCCGCCGAAGAAGAACCAGCAGTCCTCGGTTGACGAGGTTCGGTAGACCTTTGCCCAGTACCGGGCCTGAACGGACTCGTTGGCCAGCCAGGACATCCACTCAACAGCCGGTATACGAACGGGCGTTGGCTCACCAATGAGGGAAAGTTGCTCGTCAACGTGAACGGGCCCGGACCCGTTCACCGCCGCGAGCGGGAAGAGTCCGGGCCCGACGTCGTTCTCAGGCGGCATCAGCCCGGCTGTTGTCCGCAGTCGCGACCGGGGCCGGGGCGCCCGAGGTCGAGGAAGCCGCGTCTGCCGCATCCGCCCGAGGCTTACGGATTCGGGTGGTGCGGGGCCGCTCGGCGCGGGCACGCAGCGATTCGATGATCTCCTTCGCCCGAGCGGCGGTAACAGGCTTCGCTTCGCGTTCCAGCTCCTCCGCCGGGACGCCCAGCAGTTCCGAGACCAACTCGGCGTCGTTGTCGAACAGCCGCAGGACTACAGCAGCAGCCTCCCGTGCCGTGACGTCGGCTTCCTCCTTCGCCTTGGCCGCTTTCACCGCAGCCTCGCGTGCAGTCAGCGCGTGCTCGGCGGCCATCTCCCGCGTCTTCGCCTTCACTGCTTCAGCAGCGCGAACCCGCCGCCGCAGCTCCGACGCGCTCACCGGTCCTGCCGAATTCGTGCTCACCCGTGCCCCCAGTTCTGTTCGAAATCAGTGCTCGTCGTGCGCACCGTAGGCACAGGTCCGCGGACATCTCGAACCACGCCTTCGTTGGGTGCCGGCCAGAGCGAAAGGCTGCCTCCGGCGGGTCCTCCTCGGAGGGGGTGGGGGCTGGTTGGTCGGGTGCGGGAGCGTTGTGGTGCAGGTGGTGAAGGCGGGGTTCCCTCCTCGGCCGGACACCCCAAGGGGCGTACCAGGAACCCGGACACGGCGTCCAGGCCAAGCCGCTGCGCGGTCGCTACGCGAGCCAGGACACCGCGCCCGGGTTCCTGGTACGGCGGAGCTGTCCGACCGAGGAGGGAACCCCGCCCAGGCCCGTTGTGGCCGGGCCCGGCTGGGCGGGTGCGGGCCGTGGGGTGCGAGAAAAGGCCAGGTCAGAGCCGTTATCCGGGTTGACCCAACCCCTAGAACATGGTTTAATTAGCCATGTCGGAAGGGGAGGGCAACCCCCGACCGGCACCGGTAGGCCGATCGGCCGCCGACAACATCTCTCACCAGGAGAACGAACGTGAGCACCACGAAGGCACCCGCGAAGCTCGAAACCATCCGCGCCCTGCTTGCCAAGGCGGAGGACCCCCGCACGCCGGAGTCGGAGGCGGAGTTGGCCCGGAAGCGGGCGTTCGAGATGATGGCGAAGTACGGCGTCGAACAGGCGATGCTCAACGACGCCAACCCGGCCAGCGACGCCCCGACGGACCGCAAGATCGTTCTGGATAACCCGTGGGCGATGGAGCGGGTCCGCCTCATCAACCGCATTGCGCTCGCCCTCGGCTGCGAGCTGATCCACCTTGGCCGGGATGGCAGCGGCCCGGCGCGCCGGGTACACATCTTCGGGTATGCGAGCGACCTTCAGCGTGTCGAACTGCTCTACACCTCTCTTCTGCTCCAGATGAACGGCGGACTGGCCGCTCAGTCGGTCCCGCCGGGCCAGGGTGCGCGTGCCTGGCGTCGGTCCTGGCTCCTCGGCTTCATCAACCGGGTGGGCGACCGCATCGAGGAAGCCGAGCGCGGCGCACGCGAAGAGGTCAGGGGCGAGACCACTGCCACCGGCCGCAGCGCGGCCCTCGTGCTCGCGGACCGCAAGGCCGTCGTCTCGCGCAGCTATCAGCAGGCGTACCCCCGTGCGCGGAAGGGCGGCACCACCACCATGACCGGCAACGGATACGGAGCCGGATGGATGGCGGGCAGCCGTGCCGACATCGGCGGCAAGCGGATCGGCCGCACCACGGCCGGGTCCATAGCCGCGTAGCCCCATTGAGGCTGGGGGCGGCCGTCCGCCGCCCCCGGCCGCCGAGTCCGCGCCCTACCCCAGGAGGCATGACCGTGCCCGCTCGAAAGCCCCCGGCCACCCCCGCCCGCATCCTCACGGCCGCTGCCAACCACATCGAACGCGTCGGGCTCTACCAGGGTGACCACCTATGGCAGCCCGGCCGGATTGGCGACACCGCCCCGTGCACCGTGCTGCACGCATGGGAACGCGGCGTGCGCTCCGTCCGGCCCCGCTGGTCAGTACGCGGTGAACCGTGGGACATCTTCCAGCGCGCTCTGTTCGACTCCCTTGTGGTGCTCAGCAACCACGCCAACGGCCACCCCGTGTCCGGCGTCCGGTGGCGAAAGCTGCGGCTCACGGAAGACGCCTACCGGCGAACCCTGTTGTGGTGCTGGGGGGATGAGCCCGAGCGGACCACCGCCGAGGCCGCCGCGATGATCCGTACCGCCGCAGCTCAGTACCCGAGTGGCGGCGATCACAGCATCCCCGGTTGCCCCACCCTCAAGAACATGGTTTAATTAATGGTGTCGGAAGGGGGAGGGCAACCCCCCGACCCGCACCGTCACCGGGCCGAACGGCCCGACGAACTCTCACCAGAAAGAGAAGGACCGATGACGAACACCAAGACCCAGGCCGGCGTCCAGACCGCCCCTGCCCCGTGGCCGACCCTCACGGTCGCCGAACTCGCCGCGCACCCCGGCAATGTCCGTGAGATCGAGGCCCCGGCCGATCTGCTGGCCGACGTGAAGGACAACGGCGTCGTGGAGCCGCTGTACGTCGTGCGGACCCACGGCGACGTGCCGCAGATCATCGACGGGTTCCAGCGGCTGGCCGCCGCCATCGCCGCAGGGTTGGAGGCCGTTCCGGTCACCCCCCGCCCCGTGATCCGGATCGACGCGCTCACCCCGCACCCGAAGAACGCCCGCGAAGACCTGGACCTCAACGCGCCGTTCGTGGACTCGCTCCGCACCGAGGGGTGCCGCATCCCCGTCAAGATTCAGCGACTCGACGGCGGAGTCCTCCAGGTCAACGACGGAAACCGTCGCTACCACGCAGCGACTGACGCAGGTCTTACCCACCTGCCGTACGAGTGGGAGGACGACGACCGCGACGCGGCCGGGCAGTTCCTCGACATGATCACGACCGCTCAGCACCGTAAGAGCCTCACCACGTCCGAGATGAACCAGGCCATGTTCAGCGCCGCCGAGGCGGGCGCGCAGGTCGGCCGAATCGCCAAGGCCGCAGGCGTGCGGCAGAAGGACGTCAAGACGCTGGTCAAGGTCAGGTCTGACGAGAAGCTGAGCGCCGCCGTCAGCGGCGCGGGCAGCTACGAGTGGACTTTCGAGCACCTGGCCGCGCTCTCGGAGTTTGCCGACGACGCCGAAGCACTCGCCGCGATCACCGAGGCCGCCGCCGAGGACGACGCCGACGAGGGAGACGTTGACTGGGCCATCGCCATCGAGCGGACCAAGCGCGACAAGCGGAACAAGGCGGAGGCGCACCGTGCGGAGCTGGAGGCGGCCGGGCAGAAGATCAGGGACACCGAGGAACTGTCGGAGCGCGCCATGCCCGTGTGGCGACTGCGCGGCATCAGCGCCGAGGAACACGCCGAGTGCAAAGGGCTTGTCTGGGTGTTCGATGAGCGGCGGGGGGACCGGTACGAGCCTTACTGCTCCGCCCCCGGCCTGTACGGGCACACGGTGCCCGAGGGTGCCAGCGCCAGCGGCGGCACGATGACCACCGCCGACAAGGAGGCCGAGCGCGCCGCCCGCGCCGCCGTCAAGAAGGGGAACATCGACTGGGACGCGGCCGAGGCCCTGCGCCGGAAGTGGATCACGGACCTGATCAAGCGGCGCAACCTCCCGAAGAACGCCACCAACACCCTGATCGGGCACGTCAATAATGCTCTGCTGAACGGCAGTTGGGGTATCTCCGACGACCTGAACAAGGAGGGCACCACGGAGATCCTGGCCGGATTCCTGGGGCTGAACGCCGAGCAGGCCAAGGACCGAGGCAGTTTCGCCGGGCACGTCGCCAAGGACCCGCGCCGGGCCCCTCAGCTCCAGTTCGCCGCCATCGCCGCCGTCCGGGAGAAGTGCGCAAACCGGCCGGCATGGCGGACGGACAGCCAGCACGCCCCGTGGACGCGGAAGCCCACCGGCCGGTGGTTCCAGGTGCTCGCGTCCCTCGGGTACCCGCTCACACCCATTGAGCAGTCGGTCATGGACGAGGAGCCCTACGACCCGTCGAAGAAGAAGCCCCGCGCCGCGATCACGTCCGGCAGCGAGCCGGAGGCCAAGCAGGAGCCCGGCACCGACGAGGAGGCGGGCGAGCCGGAGGCCGAGGAAGCCGACGACCCGGCCAGCGACGACGAAGCCGCCGCCTAACCACCTCAGCCGCCCGACGCCGGGGGCGGGAAACGCCCGCCCCCGGCACCTCTAGGAGCCCCACAGTGAGCCGTACAGCTTTGTTCGAGACCCACGCCGACGACCACGGTTGCGGATGCGTCCCCGCCCCGGCCGAGCCCGACCCCAGCACCACCGCCGACATCATGCAGGCCCGCGCCATCGCGGGCGGACTCGCGGAGTTCGGCATCGGCCCCGCCCGCTGGTCTGCCGCCTACGACCACGAGGCCGCCGCCGTCGTCCTGCGCGTGGACACCCCGCGCGGGCTGTATGCGCTCGCTATCCCGGCCCCCGGCCAGCCGTTCCCCGTCCGTCACCGTGGCGAGCGCATCGGCGCGCTGGACTGCCGCCGCACGTACGGCACCGCCGACAGCTACACCGCCGCCCTGTTCGCCGCGTTCCTGCGCGATCGCGCCGCACTCGACATCCCCGGTCGGGATGCTTGCCCCACAGCCAAAAACATGGTTTAATTAATGGTGTCGGGGGGGGGTAACCCCCCTCCGGTCCCACGGGCCGCCAGCCGGCCCGACCCCGGCCGTACGCGGAGGGCAACCCGCCCGGCCGGGCGCTCGATTCCTCTCTCACCAGCAGGAGCACCCACGATGACCAGCGCAGCCATGCGGTTTTCCATCCCGGCCACGGCCCAGTCCCGCGTCCGTCAGCTTGTCGAGGCCACCAACGCCCGCGCCGCCGTCCACCACCTCAGCGCGTACATGCTCGACATCTCCGCGCCCTTTCTGGCCGACTATCACGACACTGACGGACGCCTGATCGGCAAGCGGCCCACCGTCACCGTGACGATCTCCGGTGACATCCCCCGTCACCACGGCTGGACCGTCATTGCCCGTCTGGACCACGACGCGGAGGGCGAGACGATCACCAGCCTGTTCCCCGGTCTGCCCGAGCAGGACGCCGAGGCTGCGCGCCAGTACCGCGCCATCGAGAACTTCTGCCACGGGTGCGCCGTCGCCCGTCACCGCACCGCCACCTATCTCGCCCGCCACGAGAACGGCGAGATGCGGCAGTTGGGCACCACGTGCGTCGAGCCGTACACCGGCCTGCCGATCAAGGGCCTTGAGGCCCTGTGGCGGTTCGGCACGCTGAAGGACTCCGATTGGGACGGCGAAGAGGGCGGCATCCCGGCCGATCTCCGCGTCCCGGTGGCCGAGGTCCTGCGGGTGACCGCCGCCATCGTGAACACGGAGGGCCGCTTCTACAGCCGGTCCGAGCAGTGGAAGAACACCCAGCCGACCGCCGACGGCGTCGAAGCGTACTTCTTCGACCGCAAGGCCCCGATGGAGTGGCGGGCCGCCATCGACGCCGACCCCGACGCGCCGACCACCGCCGCCGCCGTCCGGGCGTGGGCCGTCCAGGGATACGGCAGCCTCTCCGACTACCGACACAAGGTGGGTCAGTTGGCGAAGGGCGAGACCGTTGACCCGCGCCACCTGCCGACGCTCGTGTCCGCCATCGCGGGGTGGTACCGCGACCAGGAGAAGGAGGCCACCGAGCGGGCCGCCCAGAACAGCAAGCCGCAGGGCACCGTGGGCGAGCGCATCACCACCCCCGCCACCGTCACCACCGTGATCGAGCTGGAGGGCCGGACGTACGGCTACCACACCCAGCGCCGCCGACTGGTGAAGTTCCAGGACCCGCAGGGCAACGTGTTCGTCTGGTTCAGCAGCGCCGCCGACATCCCCGACCAGGGCGACGAGGTCGAGCTGACCGGCACGGTCAAGGACCACAGCATCTACGGCGAGACCGCACAGACGGTACTCACCCGGTGCCGCGCCGCCGCACGCGAACCGGTCGCCGCGTAACAGGCCCCGGCCGGGCGGGAGCCACGGCCCGGCCGGACCCCGGCCGCCGGGCCGTGGGGTGGACGGCATCGAGCCGCCCACCCCACGCTCCGCCCACCGCCGTCCGGGCCCGACCGCGTCGGCGGCCGGCCCCGCTCACCGGCCCCCGTACGAAGGGCCTCCCTCCGGGACGGCTCAGCCTGGCCCGGCTCGCAGCCGGCCGAAGCGTCCGGGCCGCGGGCGGCCCTCCCGCCCCGTCCGGACGCCGGGCCGAAGGGCGTGCCCTTCGGGCACGACGGCACTGTCCGTCGCGCTCCGCGCGACCAAGGGCCGCACCCGCGCGACGGAGGCATGGCACACCGCCGCCCGCACCAGCTAGGGCGAGTCGGCCTGGTCCTTCAGTGCGGCGGCGATCTCTTCAGCCCGCTGGCTCCGGTCGTCTCGACCCCAATCGCCGGAGATGTTATTCAGTGCATACTCTCCGTCGCTCCCCTTCTCGAAGGTGTTCTCACCGAAGGTCTCCTGAAACGCCTTCCGGATCGGTGCGCTCATCCAAACGGCGTCGGCAGTCTTAGCCTTGTCGACAACGAGCGCTCCAATGAATGTCGTCAACGCTCCGCTGAAAGCGCCAATAATGGCGTTGGCCTGCGCGCTCCAGTCAGTTCGTTCGGCCAGGAGAATGCCGAGGATAACCACGACGCAAGCGCCAGCTGACGCGATGGCACCGTAGCGGAGAGCGAGCCCTGCTTCCAACCAGCCGACCGACTCTTGGGGGGCGCTGCGGATAGTCGACTTTCCGTGCATGAACAGAGCCACTCCCAGAATTACGAAGATCACCAGGACTGCCGCTGCAACCACCCAATGCACGTAGAGCGCCACCCACGCGAGCACTGCTCCGATGAGGCCCACAGCTAGGGCGAGGGCGGCATTCATGACCGCAACACCTCCTCAGATTCGGAGACGCTGATGTAGCCGGAGCAATGCCGGGGCCTGTGTTCACAGCAAAACTTGAGCCCTTTGTCATCAAGGATTGGGCCCATCGGCTTCCATGGTTTTGCCTTCGTGCACTGCCCGCTGGAATCCAGAGCTACCGAGACCGCCGCAACCAAGTACCTCTCGTTCAACCGGCCGCTGGCACTACCTTCGCGAAGGGCGCCTGCGATCTTCGCCCGGCGCACCCCCTGCTTACCACGCGCCTTCTTCGCTAGACCAAGACCGGCGATTTCGTTCCGCGCCTTACTTGAGCGCTTTCTGGCCATCGCAACTCCTCGGACTTGACGACGCCGCCATCATCACAGCCGGCCAGCGGAAGCGCTCCGCTGCATACTCCATATGGCTCGTCTGAGGGCTGAGACAAGGAAGGGCCCCGACCCGGAAGGGGGTCCTTCCTGTCTCGGCCCGACGAGGTTGTGGGCGGGTGGGAAGTCCGCCGTGTAGTTCGCCTTGTGGTGATGCCGGGGTGCCGGCCTCAGAGATCTGTGCCTCCGGCGGGTCCTCTCTCGGAGGGGGTGGGGGCTTGTTGGTTGGGTGCGGCGTCGTTGTGGTGCGGGTGAAGGCGGGGTTCCCTCCTCGGCCGGACACCCAGGGGGCGTACCAGGAACCCGGGCACGGCGTCCAGGCCGAGCCGCTGCGCGGTCGCTGCGCGAGCCAGGACACCGCGCCCGGAACCCTGGTACGGCGGAGCTGTCCGACCGAGGAGGGAACCCCGCCCAGGCCCGTTGTGGCCGGGCCCGGCCGAGCGGGTGCGGGCCGGTGGCACAGGAAAAGAGCAGGTCAGAGCATATATCCGGGTTGACTCAATCCTAAGAACATGGTTTAATTAGTGATGTCGGAAGGGGGAGGGTGACCCCCCGACCGAACACCGCGAGGCCGGTCGGCCCCGGACGCCTATCTCTCACCAGGAGGACCCAGACATGCCCCGCAAGCCGAAGATGACCGACGAAGAGCGCCGCGCCTACAGCGCCAAGATGCGCGGTGAACTCGAAGCCGTCATGGATCGCGCGTACGGCGCGATGGTCGCCAGCGAAAAATTCTGGGCCACCGTCATGCGTACGGCCACGAACCTGACCCACCCGGACCGCGACGACCGCAGCCCCACCAACTGCATCGCCATCGCCGCCCAGCACCCCAATGCCACCCACGTACTCAGCTCCGGAGACTGGCGAAAGGCCGGACGCTTCCCGGTCAAGGGGTCCACCTCCCTCCGCATCTGGACGCCGATCAAGCAGCGGCCCGAGGGGGCCCAGGACGCCACGGCCACAGCCACCGACGGCGGGCAGCGAGAGGCTGCCAGCGAGGCCGCCGAGGGTGAGACGCGCAAGGTGTCCGGCTTCAAGGCTGGGCCGGTTTTCGACATCAGCCAGACCGACGGCGACGCCTACGAGCCGCCCGCCGCCGCCCTGCTCGCCGCCGAGGCCATCCGCGATGTCTTGGTGAACCAGTACCGCGACCAGTACCACGAGGACCCGGAGCAGGCCGGAGGGTTCGACTTCACCCAGGAAGCCCCCGACAACGCCGCCCGCATCCTGCTGTACGGCCACGCGTGGCGACGCATCACCGAGGCGGACGCCCCCCTTCCCGGCCAGCACGCCGCCGAAGTCGCCTCAGCCGCCCACGTCGCCGCGCTCATCCTCGGAATCACTCCGGGCCCCGCCGTCATGCCGCCGCTCGCGGGCATCATCACCCAGGACAAGAAGCCCCCGGTGCATGAGTCCGCCGTCCGGGTCATCGAGACCGGCCGCGCCATCGCCCGCGCCGTCAGGACGGCCGCCGAGCGCCGCCGCGAACTTGCCGTGACTGGTTGACCCAAACCCAAGAACATGGTTTAATTAATGGCGTCGGAAGGGGGAGGGCAACCCCCCGACCGACGCCCCCGCCGAGGCCGACCGGCCCCGGCGGAACCTCTCACCAGACAGGACACGACATGCTCACCACCGACCAGAAGCCCACCGTCCAGGACTTCCCCACCGCGACGCGCGTGATCGCCGGTCCCTGGTTCCGGGGCCACCAGCTCGACACCCGCCCCGCCGTCGTCGTCGGCCCGTTCAGCGGGCCCGAGTTCGCGGACGAGGCCACCATGTCCGTGGTCTGGTTCTTCACCCTCGGTGCCCCGCAGCCCGGCGACAGCGTCCAGGCGATGTTCCCGCACGAGCTGACCCCGCTTGACGACACGCTGACCACGATGCACCAGGACACGTTCCGCGACATCGTCCGCAGCCTGCGCCGGGGCCGGTTCGCCTACGACGACGGGGACAACTTCCGCGCCGCAGTTCGCCAGGCATGGCGCGAGCGGACCGGACTGGCCGACGCCGACCCGGCCACCCAGCACACGCTCCACCGCAGCTGACACCAGGGCCACGCAGGTCCGGGGGAGGGCAACACCTCCGGACCTGCGGGCCCCCAGCACCCCCAAGCGGACACCCCTTCGGGGCGGCAGGACAGGTCCGGTGCGTTCACCGCCGCTGGCCGACTCCGCCGGCCGACGACGGGCACCGGACCGCAGCGGACGCGCCCCGCGGGGGCGCGACAGCCCCTGTCGTCGCGCAGGGCGCGACGACCCGCGAGCCGATCGTCCCTCACGGCCCGCGCCTGTGGTGCAGCGCCGCTGCCAACGCAAGGTCCGCCCTGCGGACGGACCACAAACTCTCACCAGAAAAGACCAGTTCAGTGACTATCGAGATCACCCACACCCGCCGAGAAGGAACTTCTGTTGGGGTGCGAAGTGTGTCGTGCACTGTCGCAGTTCGCAGGTTTACTCAGCCGAGTGAGACAGCCGCTGTAGGGGTGTCGTGCACGTCGGGGATGTCGTTCCTATTGCATGAGCCCACAACTCCTCCCGGCTTTCCGGTCGTTCCGCGTACAGCTGCCGTCCGGAGTCGCGTACTGGACCGTCCTGGATGGCGAACTGCGGGTAGTCGAGACAGCGGACGGCTTCCTGCGGCATCTGCGATTCGGCCGAGACAGCGCGGAGTCCACCACGGAGTCATACGCAGGTGCCACCGTCCTGTATCTGCGCTGGTGCGCCGAGAGTGGTCGGGCCTGGACGATCGGAGCACGCCACCTGGGCATGTTCATGGTCTGGCTCCGGCACGCACCTCGGTGCCCGTCGCCGACGGGGACGCCGACGCCGGTGTTCAACGGGCCGGGCTCGAAGCCGGTTCGCGGGCCGCGCCGGGTCAACGCGGTACTGGCCGCGGTCCGTGAGTTCCTGAAGTACGCCGTCAGCAGCGGGGCAGCTCCAGCCTGGGTGATCGACCAGCTCTACGAGACCGGCGACAGCCGGGACCTGCCCGCCGACGTGCGGGGCGAGTACGGCATCCCCCGCGGTTACGCGAAGGTCCGCCACCGTCTGCACGAGCCGGACGACCCGGTCGACCGCGCCAGTGACGAGGAGATCGTCGCGCTCGTGCGGGCCTGCCGCTCGGCCCGCGACCGGCTGATCGTGCTGCTGATGGCCCGCGCCGGCATCCGCCGCGGGGAACTCGTTGGCCTGCGCCGCGCCGACCTGCACTTCGTACTCGACGCGCGTTCGCTGGGCTGCCCCGTACCCGGCAGCCACCTGCACATCGTCCGCCGTGACAACAGCAACCGGGCCTGGGCCAAGTCCCGCAGCTCCCGAGCGGTCCCGGTCGACGCCCTGCTCATCCAGGCTCACGACCAGTACGTCATCGAACGGGCGGGGATCGCCGCAGCCGCCGACAGCGACTTCCTGCTGGTCAACCTCTTCCGCGGCCGCATCGGAGCCCCCATGCGACTCGGAGCGATCAACGAACTGATGACCTCGCTCAGCCGCCGGGCCCGCCTGGACCGCCGCATCCGTCCGCACCAGGGACGCCACGGATTCGCGGACAACATCATGGCCGCCGGTGGCCAACTCGACGTACTGGCTGACTTGTTGGGTCACGCCTCACCGCTCTCGTCCCAGCCCTACCTTCACCCCTCACACCAGCGGCTACGCGAGGCCGTCGAGCGAGTCCCCAGCCCCCGCCTGCCCCGACAAGGAGAATGACCATGGCCCACACCGCCGAGGCTGCCCCGCTCGTCGCCGAGCCGGCCGAAGACGCCGACGAGTCGGTCACCAAGCGGCTGCGGGCCCAGCTGGACACCGACTTCCTGACGAAGATCGGCTGGATCGAAGACAAGCAGTGCTGGCGTCCTCCCAGCGAGGACCCGCTGGTCGGCTACCGGGTTTGCACCATCATGGGCTGCGGCACCGTGATCGCCCACCGCAGGACGTGGTGCTACGCCTGCATCAAAACCTGGAAGGCCAGCGGGCTGGCCAAGGAGGAGTTTCAGGCAGTGCACCGCCGCGAAGTCAAGGAATGGGACGAGACGATCTGCGCGGTCCACCACTGCGAAAGGCCCGCCAAGAACGCACGGACGAAGGTCTGCACCGCCCATCTGTGGCCCTACCAGCAAAGCGGCCAGAGCCTGGCGGAGTTCACCGCCCGCACGGACCTGACCGCCTACCCGCACCCCGGCCTCTGCCGGGTCGCCCTATGCGACTGGCGCCGCTACACCACCCAAACGGCAGAGGGGCTCTGTCTCCCACACACCAAGCGGCTCCAGGCCCAGCGCCGCAAGAACCCCGACACCCAAATCGATCTGGAGAACTGGCTGCGGAGCGTTCCCGCCCGACGGGATGCCCGCCGGGTCGACCTGCGCGGCCTGTCGCCCCGCGCCGTCGCGGAGATCCTGATCGGCCTCCAGGAACGCTACCGAGCCGGGAACATCACCGAGATGTTCCGTCTGCGACTGCTCTGCACCCACGCCCGCACTCAGCAGGCCAGCACCCTTGAGGACCTGGTCATCCCGATCCGCGGCATCGACACACTGCGGTCCACCATCGTCAAGGCCGCCCGCCTGGCCGCCTCCGATCCCGAGACCGAACGGCACAAGGACACCTGGAACGCCGCCGTCTTCGGACAGGGCAACCAGACCATCGACTTCAGCAAGATCACCCAGCCCTGGCTGCGCGAGGTGGTCAAGTACTGGGTCAGCGAGGAAATGCCGCGCCGCCGCGGCAAATCGGTCGGCTCCGTCATGCAGGGCTACGTGGCCAGCATGACCAGGCTCTCCGAGAGCCTGCGCCTGCACCGCACCGATGATCGCGGAGACATCCCCGCCCGGCTCGGCCGAGAGGATGCCATCTGCTTCCTCAACCGCCTCGCCTACCTCACGAGCATCGGCAAGATCACCCTCTACATGCGGATCAACGACTGCCGCAACGTCAAACGCGTCATCAACGACCTGCGCAACCGGGGCAAGCGGATGCCCGGCGACATCACCAGAACCCTGCCGCCGGAGTTCACCTTCCTCGCCGAGGACATCCCCCGCCCAGCGGACGACGACGAGCCCGGCCGGGCCCTGCCCGACCGCGTGCTTTCGCAGCTCTGCCAGGCCCTGCCGGAACTGGAGGCCCGCTCCGGCCCTTCATTCCGCGTCGCCACCGAGCTCCTGATCGACACCGGCCGCCGCCCAGAAGAGATCTGCCGTCTTCCCTGGGACTGCCTCGCCACCAGCGCCGACGGCAAGAGCATCCTCATCTACCACGACTACAAGAACAACCGGCCCGGCCGCCGCCTGCCGATCGCGGACGCCACCGCAGACGTCGTACGCACCCAACAACGCCTCGTCCAGGACCGTTTCCCCGACACCCCGCTCGGCGAACTCGCCCTGCTGCCCGCCCCGAAACGCAGCCCCACCGGCACCCGCTGCCTGACCGAAGCGTCCCTCACTTCCCTCCACCGGGTCTGGGTCGATTCCCTGCCCCCGCTGCTGGCCGACGGCGACATCGAATTCAACAAGGCGGCCATCTACGCCTACGCCTACCGGCACAGCTATGCCCAACGACATGCGGACGCTGGCGTCCCACCTGACGTGCTGCGCGATTTGATGGGCCATCGCTCCATGCGGACAACTCAGATTTACTACCGCATTACGGGCAAGCGCATGCGTCAGGCGGTCGAGCGAGTGGCGGCCCACCAGTTCGACCGCAACGGCCAGCGCACCTGGCAGCGCATCCAGGGCGCTCTCGACGGCGAACATGTCCGGCTGCGGATCGGGCAGGTCTCCGTGCCCTTCGGGATCTGCATGGAACCCAGCAACGTCAAGGCCGGCGGCCACGCCTGTCCTTTCCGGTTCCGCTGCCTGGGCTGCGGCCACTTCCGCACCGACGCCTCCTATCTGCCGGAACTGAAGGACTACCTCAACACGCTCCTGCGTGACCGCGAACGCGTCCTGGCCGCAGGGGAACTCGACCCGTGGGCCCGCACCGAAGCAGCCCCATCCGACACCGAGATCAGCAAGCTCCGCCAGCTCATCCATCGCGTCGAGGACTCCATGGACGACCTCACCGACGAGGACCGCGAACAGATCAGGGAAGCCGCCACCACGTTGCGCCGCACCCGCCAGGTCGTCGACCTCGGCATGCCCGTCATCGGCTCCTTCATCGACCAGACCAGGAACGAACACCGCCCATGAACAGCGCAAAGTGCCTCACCGACGCCCGGCGCCAGGACAGCGAACGCCGCCGCACCATGGTCATGTCCGCAATCGACCACCTCACCACCCACGGCGCGGAGATCACCGTCTCCGCTGTCTCACGGGCCGCCGGAGTGCACCGCAGTCTCATCTACCGGCACCCGGACCTGCACGCCGCCGTCACTGCACGCGCTGCCACCGCACCACTGCCGGGCACCGTCACCGGTCCCAGCGCGAGCAAGCAGTCCCTCCTCGCCGACATCGCGAACCTCACCGACCGCATCCGCCGCCAGGACACCCACATCCGCCACCTCGAACAGCGTCTCACCGAAGCCCTCGGCGAGCAGGTCTGGCAACAAGCCGGCCTCGGCGGACCTCCCGATCATGGCGCCTTGCAGAAACACGTCAACCAGCTCGAACAGCACATCGCCGAGCTACGGCAACAACTCGCCGACCGCGACGACGACCTCGACGCCGCCCGCGCCACGAACCGACAACTCATGGCCAGCTTCAACATCTCGAAGGGCCAACCTTGATGGACGTCAAGCAGCGTGAAGACGTCAGCGCCATGGGTTCAGGTCAAAACGATCGGGTTACTCAGAGCCGCCATCTGCCCTATGGGATGGCGTACCTCAACACGGACGAACGCCGACTCGTCCGCGCTGGTGCGCCACTCCACAACGCCGGATCCCGAGTCGGGCAAGGACGCGCGGTGCACCCTTCCTTGCTCTGTGTGGAAGGTGACAATGCCGGAGGGCACACCTCGTACTCCTACGCGCACCAAGGCCGGCTCGTCACCGGCCTTCAATCGCTCACCGATCCCGGCGCTGTGACCACCAGCAGAGACTGTGAACGACAGCTCAACTGCGGCGGATTCGGCGACCCAGCTCCGACCAGCACGGATGCCAGCCAGGACCGCATAAGTACTCAGCTCCTCGGCCAGTACGACGGTATGGGGGACACCTAGCTGGTCCTCCAAATGAGTGTCACTGTTACCCATCGCAGGCCGCCACTGCCCTTGGTGGATGTCCGCAGCTAGGCTGCGACCCCATTCGGCCAGGGCTACCTCGTTGTCGGCCTGCCAGGGCAAGTCAGAGCTCCACGGCCCGTTCCACACCTCAACAACGTCGAACCCCTGGTACGGATACATGAACGTGCCCGAGGCGTAGGGCGCGTGTGGATGAGCCGCCACACACAGCCCATCGGCCCGATGGACCTGATCCAGATACCGGCCCACCATCCCGTCCCGAACGCCATACCGCCAGTCGACCACCTGCCCTGGGGGGAGACCGAGCGCAAGCCAGTGCCCACTCCGGGTCGTGACCTCTTCACCCAGAATCACCAGCAGATCGTCGCCCACGTGCTGGCCCCAGGCGCCATGAGTATCTGCAGACTTGTGCTCTGTGGTCGCTAGGAAATCCAACCCCAGCACACGGGCACTGGCCGCAAGCTGCCCCGGCGTCAGCTCGCCACCGTCTGACGCAACCGAATGCACGTGACAGTCACCCCGGTACCAGCCATGCCCCCGACCAGCCATACGCGTTGGCGGAAAGTCCAACCCGGTCATGTGTTCCCCCTCCGTCGCTCCGGCAACGTCCCGTTTAGGAACGCCCCTAAGACATCGGATTCACCTTGTCCAACGAGCAGGCTCAACACACCACGCCGGTCCGTTTGCAGCCCCAAGACCGCCCTCTCCCGGCCCCTGTGGGCGTTCCTGCTCACGCCGTGGCATACAGGGCACTGATGGGACGTCGGGTACGTGCGCGACACGTGTCGCACCGCCCCGCCACCCCTGCCACCCGCATGACCAGGTACAAGTCAGCCCCATCCAGCGCCTACGAATGAGTAGCCATACAGAAGCGCACCCTGATCGAGGGCACGAGTCGGGGCGACGGATCGGCCGAAATCCTGCGACTCCGCGAGTACGGCCGCACCCAGCGCCAGCCTTTCCGCTGGAGCAGGAACCTTGACTGCTGGTACCTCCCGCACAGCCGTGACCACGCCACCTACACCCCCTCGCTCGAACTCCTCGCCAAGCGTCTCCGAGACGCGGGCTTCGAGGTCACGTTGACCATCGACAACGCCGACCGCCGCTCGTTCTCCGAAGCGGAGAGGGAGCGGGAAGAGAAGGCCGAAGGCCGGGCGGAGAGGTTCGGCGGATACGCCGACACCGCCGCCCGGAACTCCGAGGCCGCGTGGAAGTCGAGCCACGAGATATCCGAGCGGTTCGCCGGTGGCCAACCCATCCTCATCGGACACCACTCCGAGGGCCGCGCTCGCCGCGATCACGCGCGGATGGACAACGCGATGCGCAAGAGCATCGGTGAGCGCGACCGTGCCGACCACTGGACCGGCCGGGCGCAGGCCGCCGCCAACTACGAGCGGTTCAAGAAGGACCCCGGCCGCACACTTCGCCGTCTCGACAAGCTGCGGGCCGACCTCCGTGCCGTCGAGAAGTGGCAGCGCGGCGAGTCCGCCAAGGGCTACTCCCGCAACCCCAACGACCCCGAGCTGACGATCCGGCACGAGGAACTGACCGAAGAGATCGAGCACTGGCAGCAGATCATCAAGGACGCCGAGGCCGAAGGCGTCAAGGTCTGGTCGAAGGCCGACTTCACCCGCGGGGACTTCGTTCTCTACCGCAGCACCTGGTACGAGGTCCTGCGGGTCAACCCGAAGTCGGTGACCATCCCGCACATCCACAACGGCACCGGCAAGCGCATCGTCCGCGCCACGGGCAACCGGCACGACGACTGGACCTGGACCGCCCCCTACGACGACGTATCCGGGCGCAAGAGCGCCGTCGAGATGCAGCAGCCGCCCCAGGCCGAGGCCGCCGAAAACCAGGAGCAGGCCGAGCAGTCCCCGCCGATCAAGGAGCCGGTACCAGCGGCCAAGACGTGCCCCATGTGCCACTCCAGCCAGTGGCACGCGGAAGTACGCCGCTGCGCTCATTGCCACCACGCCCCCGAAGGGAGGCCGATCCCCGCGTCGGCCCCCGCCGCCGGGGCGGACCGGCGGGAGGGCATGGTGCTGGTGCTCATCGCCTCGAAGAACTCCCGCCGCTCCCGCAAGCGCGCTCTGTGGGCGATGACCCGCCGCGAGGCACAGGCCGTGTGCGGCGACCCCCGGACCTCCGGCCGCTCCTACATGCTCACCTGGACCGACCGGCCCGGCACCGAAGGCGCCGACTGGGAATGGGTGCCCGACAACGGGAGTCTCGACCTGGTCCTTTCGGACCTGGGCGTCACCCCGCGCCGTGATTGGACCGCCGCCCCGCAGGCCCCGCCGAGGCCGCGTAACCACGCCCCCGCCCGCCCCGGCGGCCGAGCGCGCCGGGCGGGCCCCTCTCACCAGAACAGGGCACCACCATGACCACGCAACTCCTCGAACGACCCGCGACCGCCACCGTCCCCCACACCGAAGCGGACAGGCTCATCCTCCCTGCGACCGAGGGCACCACCACCGTCCCGACCTACCGCGTCGGCGCCCCCGACATCCAGTGCCGATACCCCGTGATCGTTGGCGAAGACCGGGTCATCGGCCGCGCCTACCGCTGGCATCGAGACTGGCTCGTCATCACCAGCGCGGGCGAACGCAACCTCCGTCGCCCGCCGAAGGGCACACCCGGCACAGACATGGCCGCCGCCCATCTCGCAGAGGAGTACGCCGCCGGTCGGATCGCGGCCGTCCCCCTTGAACAGGTGCTCGCCGAGGCTCCCATGCCGCTGTGCGGGCCGGTGCCTCTCCTGCACCCACGGATGCCCGCTACCGATCGCAACATCAAGAGCGCGCAGACGGCCTTCGCGGGACTCGCGGCCCACCACTGGCGGGCAGTGCTCACGGGGTTCCCAGGCTCCGATACTGGTTTCTCTCCTGCGAGTTGTGCCCATGGGAAGGCCCGAAGTTCTGGTCGCACTTGCGCGGGCGCAATGGAGAGCCGCCCAGCCCGCACCGTCACGAGGGCGGATGCATCGGCAGGGACCGGGTCCGCGAACTGATCCCCGCCTACCAGCAGTAGACCGACCCCGGGGGGCGGCGCCTCGCCGCCGCCCCCCGGCTCCCCGAAACGGACACCACCATGCCGATCCGCTACAGCCCCGAAAGCGTCGTCATCGCGGACACCTCGGCCGGAATCCTGGAATGGGCCGCCCGCCACATCGAACACGTCGGGCTCCACCTGGGCCCGCGCCTGTTCGCCGGTCCCGGCCGTACGGCCACGCTGCCGTGCTGGCCGCGCGGCGCCCTCGAAGTCGCCGCCGGCCACGGGCGGGGAGCCGCCGGCCGGACGTACGACTGGGACCGCATCGACCGTGCCCGCGACCAGGCGTTCGCCATCCTCGCGGAAACCCTCACAGGTCACCCCGTCGACGCCGACGAGCCCGCCGCCAAGGCCCTGCACGGCAAGGTCATCGACCGATGGAGCGCCGAGCCCGGCCGCACCGCCGCCGACGTCGCCCGCGCGTTTCGCACGGCCGCTGCCCGCGCCGAACACGCCCTGTTCTGACACCCGCCACCCGCCAGCATCCCGAGTCATCGAAGGCCAGCACGATGGACGAGACGACAGAAGACCGCAGCACCACCAGGACGCCGAGCCGCCGAGGAGCCGCCACCCCCAGCCGGGACGGAGTCCACCGGCTCAGCGTGCCCCTCAACCCCCGGCTCAGTGCGACCGAGTTGATCCGCGCACTCCTCGCGGCGCCGGTGGAGACCGGCCTCTCCACTCTCCACCCCGTACAGATCCGGTCGCTCATCGCCGACGTGCTCACCCAGCACGGCTATGACGTGCTCGACCGATCGCCGTACTACCCGGAGCTCGACCGCCACCAGGACGCCCGCCGCGCGGTGCGCCGCGCGTACGGGTCGCGGTTCCTCGACGCTCCCGACGAACAGGCCGTGCTCGCTGACCCTCTCCGCGAAGTGCTCGCCGCCGCCGGAGGTGGGACGTCGTGACCGCGTCCGTCGCCGAGCCGACCGGAGCACGAGCACGGCATACGTACTACTGGAGGGTCCGCAACGCACGGACACGGCAGCTACCCGCGAGCGCTGATGGGGCTTTTTGAGAATCCCCACCCCCTGCTCAGGGGTCCCCCATGCCTGCTCACCTTGGCTCCCCACTCACAGGCCGCTGGCCTGCGAACGGGCGCCACATGGGAGGGGCCGCCCGCTACCCAGCCAGGATGAGGGGCGGGGCGGGGCGTCCAGGGTGGGCCCAGCTCATCGCACAGCGACGCCGCAGGCGCCCTTGACGAGCCGTCACCGGGTGCAAGTAGTTGAGGTGCCAGGGACTGACGGGCCGCACCGGCCCGGCCCCTTTCGGGCAGTCCCGAGTGTGTGACGCGGGGACCGCAGCACTCCGTGCAGCCTAGTCGTCGAGCATGTCGGTGGTGTTGTACTGGTCGTGCCTGATCCGGAAGGCTTTCAACTCTTCGCGGCTGCGCTGTGAGTACTCCTCCACCTTCTCGAAGTACTCCTCCCTGGAAGCTCCCGGTGTGAAGAGCAGCAGAAACGACACCGGGTCGTCGCTGTCGTTCTGGAAGGCGTGGAGCCCGCCGGGCGGTACGTAGAGGAAGTCTCCCTCGCCTCCTGTGACCCAGCGTTCGCCGTTGTAGAGCCGGACCTCGCCGGACAGGACGTAGAAGGATTCGGAGATCGTACGGTGGAAGTGTTCCCTTGCGCCCATGGTCTTCGGCGCCATGTCGATCTTGTACAGGCCGAACTCGCCGTTGGTGTTCTCCCGCTTGGCCACATAGCTGATGTCGGTGCCGCCCGAGCCGGTGTCGGGCTGCGGGGGTGCAGGTCGGAACAGTGCGCTGGCCTGGCCCTTTTCGTCGAGGTAGCGGGGCTCTGGGTAGGACATGGCGACTTCCCAATTCGTGAGTAGGTGGTTCCAGGCCAGCGCTTTGAAGGACTGGCGGGAGCCAGGCCGACTCCGGCCTATGGCTTCACGTCGAGACGCACGAGCGCGCCGATCTCCACCAACTGGTCCGGTAGCGCCAGGTCAGAGACACCCATGACCGTGCTGGTGGGCCGGTGCTCCCCGAAGTACTCGGCGTGCAGGCGTGCCGTCGTGTCGAAGTTCTCCCGCAGGTTCCTCACCAGCACCGTGCTCTCCACGATTTGGCTGCGCTCGGCCCCGAAGTGCTTCAGCACCAGGTCCAGATTGGCCAGCGTGGTCTTGACCTGGAGCTCGAAGTCGCCGGCACCCACGAAGTTGCCGTCACGGTCATGGGACACCTGCCCAGACACGTACACCACGTCACCGGCCTGGATTGCCTGGCTGTATCCGTAGAGCGACTCCCACGGCATACCAAAACCGAATCTCTTCGCCTGAACAGGCATGACTCACTCCCTGGTGAGACGACGCACGGCGCTGCCAGTTACGGACAGTCCTCTTGCCAGGAAGAAGTTATGCCGTTGCGCACTGAGGAAGGCCTGGGACATGCCGCACACCAGGGCCGGGGCTTTAAGCCAGGCGTCATGCAGCACCCCACTGAGCCGACCCCGATCGAATCGACCACGCACCGGACCGCGAAGCCGGTCCGCCGGAGGCTGCACGCTCCTTCAGCCAACCTTCTTTTCCTGAAGATCGCTCTGTGGACCGCTCAACCGAGTGGGGAGCGAAGAGCAGGGCTGGCCGTTTTTAAAGAGTCCTCCTGTAACTCCCGTGACGCCTGGCGGCGTGAAAATCGGTGCGCGGCGCGGCGCCCTCGGGCGGCATGCGCCTTTCCGCCGTATCGCTTGACAGGAACGGGCCTCGATCATGGCCATGGAGGCTGTTCGTCCACGTCGATGGCGTTTGGGCTTGCGAGCCCGAGAAAGAGTCTGACGCGGGGGCCAGCCAGGGGTCACCGACTGTTGCCACGTGCACGCCGATCAGCCTTTCCGTTCCCCTCCGGCTCCCCGGACAGCCTCCACCCAATGACCGTTCAGCACCGGGAGGGACTGTGGACGAGCCGCGCGAGGAACTGCAGGACGAGTCGGTGGCCCGAGTGGCCGCGATCGACATTGCCAAGAACAGCGGCGTGGTGTGCATGCGGCTGCCAAACGACGCCCGCGAGGGAAGGCGCACTCAACGGGTGTGGACCGTCGCAGCGACCACCAACGCGATCCTGGAGCTCGGCGACCACCTGGTCTGTCAGGGCGTCGAGTTGGTGGTGATGGAGGCGACCGGGGCCTACTGGCGCCCCTTCTACTATCTGCTTGAGGGCCGGGGACTGCGGTGCTGGCTGGTGAACGCGCGCCAGGTCAAGAACGTCCCGGGCCGGCCGAAGACCGACAAGCTGGACTCGGTTTGGCTGGCCAAGCTCGCCGAGCGCGGCATGATCCGCCCCTCCTTCGTGCCGTCCAAGCCGGTGCGGCACCTGCGGGACTTCACCCGCACCCGCACCGTCTTCGTTCACGAGCGCACCCGCCACAAGCAGCGCGTCGACAAGGTCCTGCAGGATGCGCAGATCAAACTCTCGTCGGTGGCCACCGACTCACTCGGCGTCTCGGGACGGGCCATGATGGAGGCGCTGATCGCGGGAGAACGCAGCCCCCGGGCCCTGGCCGGCCTCGCTCAAGGACGGCTGACCGCCAAACACGACGCCCTGGTGGAGGCCCTGACCGGGCAGTTCGAAGAGCATCACGCCCGGCTGCTGAGGATCCTGCTGGCCACGGTCGACCACCTCACCGCGCAGATCACCGCACTCGACCAGGAGATCGCCGCGACGCTGGCGGCCCTGCCCGACCCCCGCAGTAGCATGTCGGCCCCTTCGCCGCCCGGCGGCGCGTCGTTCGGCGCCGGGCTGCTGGCCCGCCTGGACGAGATCCCTGGGGTCGGCCCGACCTCGGCGCGAGTCATCCTGGCCGAGATCGGTCCCGACATGAGCGTCTTCCCCACACCCGCTCATCTCGCCTCGTGGGCCAAGCTGTGCCCCCGCACCATCCAGTCCGGCGCCAAGAGCACCACCGGGCCCGCCGGCAAGGGGAACGCATGGCTCAAGGGCGCCCTGGGCGAAGCGGCCAGCGCCGCCGCCCGGACCGATACCTTTCTCGGTGCCCGATACCGGCGGCTGGTCAAACGGCGAGGCCACGCCAAGGCCCTGGTCGCGGTCGCACGATCCATCCTCGTCATCGTCTGGCACCTGATCGACGACCCAGAGGCCCGGTATCAGGAACTCGGCCCGGACTGGCACCAGCGACATCTCAATCCTCAGCGCAAGACCCGCGACCTCGTCCGGCAGCTCGAACACCTCGGCCACCAAGTCACCCTCGCCCCCACCAGCACGGCCTGACCAGCCCCGCCGCTTCGTAGTGAGACCGTTCGGCTCCGCCGAACGGCGCTGCCGCCTGCCTACGTGAACATTGATTTACCGTTCAGCCTCATCAGTGGCGGGACAGGCATGGCATATCCAGCCCGGACACCCCGGCGGCGCGTACTGCGACCTCGGCCACGAGCTGGACCCGCCCGCACACCACGCCCCGACCCTGCTCTCCCGCAGCCGGCCGACCGGCCGCCGGGGGGACGAGCAGGAGTTCCGGGGCGGATGCCTCACCTGCGACTGGGAAGGTCCCGTCCACCGTGGCAGCGGATACGGCGACGGCGACAACGAGGCAGTGGAAGACGCCCACGACCACGCGTTCCCCGGCTGGCGGACACTGCCGCCGATCACCACAGTCGAGGACCGATGGGCCGTTCCGCAGAGCCGGAGCCGCTGGGCTCAGCTCACCGGCCAGTACCCGGCGGGCTGGATCGACCAGGGCGCCCCCGTCCTGGCCTGGAGCCGGTACCTCCGTGAAGCCCACGCTCCACCGCACGCGGGGCGCCCCCACTACGAACTCCGCATCGCCCGCCCACCGAGCAGCCGGGGCAAACACCCCACAGATCAGGGGGCCCTCTTCTGATGACCGCCGTCCTGCGGATCAGGGCCCCGCCTCACCCAACGTAAAGGTGGTTTAATTACTCCGCCGTCAGCGGAGCAGGGCAACCTCCGACCGGCCGCGCGTCCCACGGGGCGCCACAAATCTCAGACAACAAATGACGGCCAGCGCACAAGGGCAACAAGGCGCTGGCCGTCGGTGTCTCTCACCAGAAAGACCACACCATGCTATGTGACCGACACCCCGACTGTCCCCGGCCCGGCGACATCGCCCAGCTCAAGGGGGGTAACAGCATCGGCGCTGATCCCACCGACACCTTCGTCATCGTCGAGGACTTCCCCCCGACCGGCCGACACCTCGTGCTCAACCTGCCCGCCGACCACCCCGGCCGCGCCGACTGGGCCGCCGCCGTTCCTCTCGCCGACATAGCCACCCTCACCCGGCTCGAACCGGCGGGCAGCCGTACGTGGGCGCCGGCCCCAGACCCGGACGACATCCAGTGACCCCGCCGAGGGGTCACGACCCCGACCAAGAACAGGAGGCGACCGTGTCCCGCAAGACCGGCCGCACGCTCTACTCACGCGCGGACCTGCGCAAGGTCCACGGCATCAGCGAGCCGACGCTTCAGAACCTGTGGACCGACCGGGAGAACAACGGTCACCCGCCCGTCGCGGAGACCATCGACGGCGTCATGCACTGGGACGGCGACGTATGGGCGACGTGGCACCACGAGCTTCAACGCCAACGGGCCGTCGCGAACACCACGAACCCGCCGAAGCTGGACGGCGACCCCGAAGAGATGGTCGGCCCAGCCGAAGCCGCGAAGGTCTGCGGGTTCGCGGACTCCGCCACCGTCTCCCACTACGTCAAGAACCCGCCCGAGGGGTGGCCGGCGCCGGACGACTGGGACGAGCTTCCGACCCGGCGGCGTCCGAAGTGGAAGCGCTGGCGGCTGTGGCAGTACCTCGCGGACCGGAAGGGCCGCGGGCACGCCGGCGGACGGCCCACGGGCCGCCGTGGACTGGCCTACCCCTACCAGGGAGACGAGCGACTGACCCTCGCGCGGCAGGCTATCGCGGCGAACCCCGGCGCCAAGAATGCGGAACTGATCCCCGAGCTTCAGGAGCAGACGGAGAAGACCTATTCTCGCCCGACCTGGAACCTGATCCTCAAGGCCGCCCGCGAGCACCCCGAGGAGTGACCTGTGTCCGATGCCCGCTGTCCGCGCTGCGGCGGCCCGCTCGGTGAACGGCCCGCACGTTCCCGGCTGACCCTTGATCGTGAGGTCGTCATCTGCACCCCTTGCGGCTTGGATGAAGCGGAACGAGGTGCGAGTGAACTGCCGCCCATCCCATTCGGTGACTGGCCTGTGAAGTAACCGTCCTCCAGGCATGAGGGCTGCCCCTTAGGGGCGGCCCTCATCTCGTCTTCGTACGACAGGGATCACGCCAAAACGTCGATGCGCCCTCGACAGGCAGCACGGATCGCCTGGAGGTCGGCAACGGCGAGCTGTTGTTTGGTCTCGTCGTGATGCGGTGCGTCAATGACCGTCATCAGTGTGCGCCCCAGCTCCGTAATGGACTCGGTCGGTAGCACGAAGGAACCGGCCAGGTGAAAGCCGGTGTCGACCCGAGTGAGGAGAGTTGCTTCCAGGACATCCCAGGCACGCCGAGCAGCCGCCTGCTTGTCCTGCCGATCGGCGTCTGGGGCGCGGCCGAGTTCTTCCAGGGATCTGATCATGTCCGTTGTCCGCAGATGCAGCGCGGTGCAGATCCTCCGCACTCGGGCGAAGACCTTCAGAGTTACGGCGGCTCCGGCCGCGCCCAGGGTGAGGGTCGCCCCCAGCAGAACCGGCCGGAACCGCGCATCATCCTGGGTGTACTGCATGAACCACAGCACGCCAATCAGCCCGCACCAGAGAGCGAGGGTCCGCACCGGCGCGGCTCTGCCGAGCCGGCCTCGAAGGCGTTCGACCGCGAAGTTGCTCGGCTCAATGCCAGTTCCATATACGAACTGAAGGCACCACACCAGAAGTAGCAGCCCGGCAGCCTTTCCGCGGTCGTTCGGTGTCGAGACCAGGGCCAGCCACGCGAACAGCGTCACGAGGATGAGGTAGTACGCCAGGGGAGCCGCGGTGAATCGGCGTTGGCTCTCCTTGGGCAGCCCTTCGTACCAGGGCTTGAGCAGCCAGAGCACGGGCAGCGCGAGCGCCACGCTGACCGGGAGCTGAACCATCAGCCAGACCCTGGAGCCTGTGGCGATGGCTGCGAACATGAGCATGGGCACCGCGAAACCGAGTCCGGTAGCGATAGCGAACTGCTGGTTCTCGGTCAGTCCTCTAACCCGCGTGGGTATCTCCAGCGCGCGCAGGCGCTCTTTGACGTTGAGCACGGGTGGGGCCTTCCGGGATTTTGTGCCGTCTGTCGGCACGACGGCCTACCAAGCTATGTCGCGGCACTGACAGCAGCTTCTTCACCCTGGGCGAGGGCTGATGGTCAAGCCGTCCCCGGCTCGACTTGATCGTCTCGCTCGTCGATGTGCCCAGAGTGGCAAACCCCCATACCCCTCTTTCAGAGGTAAGAAGCCGTATCTCAACCGATCATGGAACGTGGAGGTCGAACAGGGTTCCTGGGGTGGTCTTCCGGCTGTAGGTGCATCAGGGCAGGGACTCTCGGTAGCTCGGGGCCCCTCACGAACAAGCGGAAGCAACCGGCCTAGATACCTTCATACTCTGGGCATGAGTAGATACGCCGAGGTCATCGTGCTGGCGCGGAGGGCGGAGAAGGTGATGGAGCCGCTGACGCGTCCCGACGAGGGCCGGGAGTGGTACCAGTGCTTCACCCGGGTCGACGACTACGTGTTCGCCGGAGAGGGCGGGCGGTCCGAGGAGTGCTACGGCTGGGTGATCCAGTTCATCCGTCACAACTGGACCGGGCTGCTGGCCCACCTGGAATCGCTGCCCTGGCCCTACCCGTGGTCGGTACAGGTCATGATCCGCGACGAGGACGACGACTGCTTCGGGCTGTGGATGCTCTACGACGGCAAGCTGGTCGAGGTGCCGCTGCCCCATACTCGGCGGGATCCCTTCCCGGCCAGCCTCAGTGGCGTGCTCAGCCGCACGGACGGGCCCCGAGACTGAGAAGCCGCATCTCGACCGATCTTGGAACGTGCGGGTCGAACAGGTTTCCCGCGTGAGTGATTTCCGGACGGCTGGTGCATGAAGGCAGGACCTCCTGGTAGCTCGGGGATGCGAATCCTTAACCGAGTACCCGGAGGCCCTGTTGCCGCAGTTGTACGCGTCTGCGCCCGCCCATTTCAACTCGTCCGACGTGTCGTGCGATTGCCTCGCGCACGTGTACGGCAACGCGGCCGATCACCCCGCCCGGAAGCCGCACTACCCGTCGGACATGTCGGACGAGGAGTGGGCGGCGGTCCGTCCTCTCCTCCCGGTCCCGGCCTGGTTGGAGGGCCGGGGCGGGCAGCCTGAGGGCTACTGCCACCGTCAGATGCTGGATGCGATCCGCTACCTCGTCGCGGGCGGGATCTCCTGGCGGTCGATGCCGGTGGACTTCCCCGCCTGGGCCCGGGTCTATGCCTTCTTCCGCCGCTGGCGCGCGAACGGGCTGATCGCCGAGTTCCATGACCGGCTGCGGGAGAACGTTCGAAAGCGGGAAGGTCGCGAGGCGCAACCCAGCGCGGGGATCATCGACGCGCAGTCGGTGAAGGCGGCTGCCTCGGTGCCCGCCGCCTCGCGCGGCTACGACGGAGGTAAGCAGGTCAACGGGCGGAAGCGCCACGTGATCACAGATTGTCTCGGTCTGATCCTAGTCGTCGCGGTGACCGCCGCGAACATGGGCGACCGCGAGGCAGCCCTCCCCTTGCTGGCCCGGCTGCGGGACCTGCACCGGGACATCACCCTGGTCTGGGCCGACGGCGGCTACACCGGCGGCCTGATCGACTGGTGCCGGGAGAAGCTCGCGCTCACCCTCGAGATCGTTAAACGTACCGACGACATGGAGGGGTTCGTGGTGCTACCGCGACGGTGGGTGGTAGAGAGGACGCTGAGCTGGTTGATGCATTCGAGGCGTCTGGCCAGGGACTACGAGACCCTGCCCGCGACCAGCGAAGCGATGATCCTGGTCTCGATGATCACGCGGATGGGGCGCCGGCTGGCCCGGCCACGAGCCGCCGTCCCGCACTGAACATCCCCGATGCCTCCAGGAGCAACCAGCCACGCTCGCCCAGGCGTTTCGCCTTTGAGCGCACTCCTTCAACCTTCGCCGACACTGTCGTATCGATCCCCAGCGCCTCGGCGATGTCCTTGGCCCGCACCGGCTCCGGGCCCGGCCGGTCCTGGAGCACATTCAAGATCCGCTGATTGTCCGGCGAGAGGACCGACACCGACAGCCCCTCCCGCCACGCAGGCACCACAGCCCCCGGCGCCGACGCGGCCACGGGCTCAGGGTCGGGCTCGGGCGGCGCGACCTTCTCCTCTCCGTCCTCAGTGACGACGGCGGTCTCGGCTGCGGACACGGCCAGGGCATCAACGAGTTCCTCACGCGCGATCACTCGTCGCTCCAACTCGACCTCAGCGGCCTCCAGCGCTGCAGCCGCCAACGCCGCGGCCTCCCGAAGCTCTTCGGCCCGCACACGAGCAGCCGCCTCGCGCTCCTCCAGCAAACCCAGAATCGACGCCACCGCGCGCACCTCGACGATCAGACGGAAACAGGACGCAGGATCTCTCCCTCGTCCCACCGAAACCATTCCTGACCAGCGAAGACTCAAAGATCACGTTCGGTTGAGATACGGCTTCTAACAGCTCAACAGCCATCAGACTCCAGGAGCCTGATCCGCACCGACGCCCAGGCCGCCCCGAGTATCCGAGGTTTCCCCTCGTTGATCATGATCTTGAACTTAGAGGACCAAGGTATCGTCACTTCGTGACGATACAATCAGCCAAGACGACCGAATCTGACCGGATGAGAGCGGGGGGTAAGCGGGCCGATGGGATGGGTGACCATGATCGGCCCCTCCGACGAGCAGGTTGAGTACCGCCTTACCGGCGGCCACGGCTGTGGGAAGTCCGTAGCGGTCGACGCCGCTCCCCTCGTCGCCGCCATCGAGGCCAAGGCCGAAGCTGCTGGTGCCCCCGTCGCTTCCCTGCTCGCCAACCGCGAGGCCAAGCGCGCCTTCTTCCGCGCCCGCGGACTCATCCGCAGTAAGGGCACCGCGCGGTTCACCGGCTTCGACGCCGTCGAAATCGCTGCCGCGGCCGGACTCGACGCCCGCGACCTCTACGGCGAACAGGCCCTTCCCCCACGGCCGACCGACGGACAGGTGGAGTACCACCTCGATGCCAGCGAACGCCCCCTGGTATGGATCGGAAACGGCCTCACGGAGTTCGGCACCACCCCCGGCAGCGTTCTCGCCCCCGAGCACTTCCAGGCCGCCCGACGCCTCATGCACGGCGAGGACCCCCGGACCGGGCAGACTCTCGTAGAACCCAAGCTCGCCATTGCGCCGACCGCCAAGCTCCCCGCCGCCCAGCTGGCCCGCGCCATCCGCCGCGCCGCCGCCGAACGCAGCGTGAAGCCCGTTTCCCTGCTGGACTCCAAGCGTAAGCAGGACGCCTTTCGCAGGATGGAGAGCCAGCTCAAGCGGTTCGGGGAATCGCACCGCGTCCCAGCCTCCACCGTGGTGAAGCTCGCCGATGCTGTCGGCATCGACGCCGTCGACCTGTACGGCGAAGACACGCTGGAGAAGGCCGTGACCGCTGAGGCGGGCGGCCACCTGGACGCCCGTGCTCTGCTTCGCGCCGTCGAGGCCCGCGCCACCCAGTCCGGACAACAGCCCGGCGACCTGTTCACCGCCGCGTCGATGAAGCGCCGATACACCCAGACTGAAGGCGAAGGCGAACGCCGTCTTCGGGATCTGCCGATGGACGTACGCGAAGCCGTCGCCATGGCCAAGGCGGCGGGGCTTTCGCCCGAGAATGTGTGGGACACCGAGGAGATCAAGGCCGCTCTCCTCGAAGGCCGAGTGCAGGTCGGCAACTTCGGCGCCGACGTCACCTTGGACCTCGCGAAGTCGAAGTCCGCGTTCCTCGCCTACGCCCCGGAGGAGATCGCCGCTCAGGTCGAGGGCATCTACACCTCCGCCGGCCGCGAGTCCATCACCGCCCTCGAACGGTGGACCGCGTACGCCATGCGTGGTCACCACGGTGACGGCGACGAAGCGGAGACCTTGGAGACGAGCGGGTTCTCCGGCTGGATGATGGTGCACCGCGCCGCCCGGCCCGTGGACGGTGCCCCGTACGGCGACCCCCACTTTCACCTGCACTTCACCCTGGCCAACATGGTCAAGGGTGCCGACGGCAAGTGGTCCACCATGGCCAGCGGAGGCCGTGACCTCCACCGACACACCCGCGCGACCCAGTCCCTCATGAACGCCCGTATCCGCCGAGAGCTGACCGACAAGTTCGGCATCAGCTTCCGTCGCGAGGAGCGGACCGGCGCATGGGAGATCGCAGCGATTCCCGAGGCGACGATCCGCCTGTTCAGCAAGCGCGACAGCCAGGTCCGGGATCTGCTGACGAAGCTGGGCATCGACTACGACAGCGCCACGACCCGCGAGCGTACCGCCGCCTCCACCGCATCCAAGGCCGCGAAGAACGGCGAGGCCGCCGGAGTCGGGGACGACGTCCTTCGCGCCTACTGGCAGGCTGAGGGGCGTGCTGCCGGTGAAGACCCCGACGCCATCGCAGCCAGCGCGATGGAGCGGGACCGAGCGGATCAGAACCCCTCTCTGGACGAGCTGTGCGCCCAGGTCTTCGACCCGAAGACCGGCCTGACCAGTCACTCCAAGGAATTCACCCACGCCGCCGCCATCGCCGCCGTGTTGGACGCTCTCCCGTATGGAGTCGCGAACGCCGAGGAAGCCGAACAACTCGCCACCTCCGTCCTCCGTCAGGCCGGATACGCGGTTCAGCTGAACCCGAAGGGCGCTCAGCACTTCACGCACGCCGACCGGTACACCACGGCGGATGTCGTGGCGGCGGAAGCTCTGATCGTCTCCGAGGCAACGAACCGGCTCGGCACGCAGGCCGCCGTCGTCAGCAGCGACACGGTCGACATGACTTTGTCCACCGTCGAGGCCCAGCACGGTGGCACCTTCGCGTTCTCCGACGAACAGCGCGCCGTCCTCGAACGGCTGCTCACGGCCGGGCACGGAATCGACGCAGTCGTGGGCATCGCCGGAGCGGGCAAGACCACGATCATGGACACCGCCCGGCAGGCATGGGAGGCCCACGGTCTCGTCATCGCCGGCGCGAGCACGGCCGCCGTCGCCGCCGCGAACCTGAAGGCCGAGGCGGGCATCGAGTCCCGCACCCTCACGTCCTGGCTCACCGGCATCCGCAACGGCGGCATCGGTCTCACCGGCGTTGACGTTCTGGTCGTGGACGAAGCCGCCATGTGCGATGACCGGGACATCGCCGAACTCCTCACCCACGCCGCGATGACCGGCACGAAGGTCGTAGGCATCGGTGACCCGAAGCAGCTGCACTCGCCCGGCATCGGCGGTTCCTTTGCCGCCGTGCACCACATCGTGGGCGGACTCAGCCTCAACGAGAACTTCCGGCAGACGGACATGGTCGAGCGCCGGGCCTTGGAGCTGTGGCGCGACGACAACCGCGTGGAAGCACTCCGCACCTTCACCGGGGCTGGCCGCGTGCACGCCCTCGCGGACAAGGACACCACCCTCGCCGCGATGCTGACCATCTGGGCCGACAAGCGCGCCGCGCACACCGACGACCACACCGCCGTGCAGCAGCTCCTCATGCTGGCCGCCACCAACGAGATCGTGGAGGAACTGAACGTCGGAGCCCGCGCACTGCGGAAGGAGAGCGGCGACCTCACCGGTCCCGACCACACCTACGCGCTGCCCGGCGGCGGCGAGCTGACGCTGTCCGTCTGTGACCAGGTCCTCCTTCGGATCAACGACTACCGGGGCAAGAAGAGCCGAGGCGCGAACGAAGACGTGCTGAACGGCTACCGCGGAATCGTGCGCGCCGTGGACGAGGAACGGCGGGTTTTGGTCGAGTGGCGCGAGAAGACCGCCGACGGCCACCGTGACGTTGCAGAATGGGTCAACGCCGAATACATCGCGCAGGGCGGACTCAGCCTCGGATACGCGATCACCGGTCACAAGTCTCAGGGCCTGAGCGTTCAAGAGGCCCTGGTCTACGGACCCGGCGCGCAGGCGAACGCCCTGTACACGATGATGTCGCGCGACAAGAAGGAATCTCACCTCTTCCTGCCGCTCTCCGTCTACGAGACCGACGCCGACCGCGCCGGCCACGGCGACGCACTCACCGAGCAGGAACAGCTTGACCGCGCAGTCGCGGGCCTCATCCGGGAGATCGAGAACGGCACCGAGGAACGCATGATCCTCACCGAACTCCCGAAGAACGCGGTCCCCGTCCACGTCCGCCAGGCCGTAGAGGATCTGCCGATCCCGCGTGGCCCCGGTGCGGGAGAACCGCATGACGCGGACGCCCCGGGAGAGGACGCGGAGCCCGAGGTCCGATCTACCCCGGCCACGGCCGGGCGGCACGAGGAGCTGACCACTCCTCCTGAAGCCGCGCCGACGGCTGACCGTCCGTACGCCCACCTCAGTAATTCAGCCATGCGCGACGCTGCGCGAAAGGCGGCGACGGCAGCGCGCGGCACCAGCGCGGCGGCCGAGAAGGCGGAGGCCGCCGCCGATCGTGCCGAACGGGAGGCTGCTGCCGGAACAGGCCCCAACTCGCTCGCGCTCCAACGCCGTCATCAGGACGTTGCCGAACGTGCCGTGGCCATCCGCGAAGTTCGAGCGCTGGACGGCACGATCGCTGAACGCACCGCCCGACTGAACGGCACGCAGGCCCGTATCGAAGGTCTCGAACAGCAGCTGGCCGCGACGGGCCGTTTCGGGCGCTCGGCGCTCCGCGGTGACGAGCGTGCTGCGGTTGAGGCGGACCGGGAGGCACTACTTCGTACCCGTGAGGAGACCGGACAGGACCTGGAGCAGATGAATACGCGGCTCCAGGAAGTTGCCGGGCAAGCCGGGCCCGTTAGTGAACACGAAGCAGTGCTTACGGAAGCGGACATGCCACAGCAGGAGAAGGCCGCGCTTCTTCGGCGGGCCAAGGCCAAGGACAACGAGGCAGCCAAGCAGCTTCGTGCCGAGGCCATCAAGGCTCGCAGAACTGCTCGCGGCGCTGACCACCGAGTGTCCGGCCTCCAGAAGGAGGCGAGTCTGCGAACCCAGCGCGGGCGTCAGCACGCCGACGCCGATGAGTCCGTAGCGCCGTCATCTCCGAAACCCGAGTCCTCGTACGCCAACCGAACCGCGATGGACTACACACAGCCCGGCCCACCGCCGGACAGCGCTCAGGACGCACCGCCTGTGTAGAGGGTGCCTGAGACTGCCTAGGTCGGCGGAGCGAAGACCGCGTTGTCGGACATCCGGTCGCGGAACGCGTCCGGGATGGTGCCCATGAGCCAGAGCCGGCGCGTCACGTGCACGGTGCCGGTTGGATCGTCCAGCAGGACGTAGCGGGACTCCTCGTCCCCTACGTAGCCGATCTCGGGCGGGAACCCTTGCTCGTCGGTCCACGACAGGTAATGGACGCCGTCGATCCGAAGGGCACGACGGCCGTCCGGGTCTTGGTCGCCGAGCATCGCGTACCCCAGGCACATCAGCCAGAAGTCACACGAGCTGCACACCCGATAGGCAGCCATCCGCGCGCCGACACCTCGGATCTCCCGGTCTGTCCCCTTGTTCGGGCACAACTTGCACTGGAACAACTGGTACACCTCGGGTGTACGGGCCCGCCTCATGCGCCGGAGGCGGCGGGCCTGCGCCGGACATGCTTGCATCGGACACCGCGTTCGATGTCCTGGAGCGAGGGTTTACGGGACGCCCCGCAGTCGGTGCACTCGCTCGGCCAAGGCATCGAGCGGGCACCGGGGTAAGGCCCCTTCGGCTCGTAGCCGGCCGCACGCATCACCTCCTCGGCCTCACGCTCATCGGCGGTCACCTCGGTGGTGGGCGGGGGCCCGGAGACGGCCGCGGGCGGGAGCTCGAAGCTCTGTGTGTGTCCTCCGAACAGCAATCCGAGGCTCACCCATTGCTTCTGCCGCGATGGAACGGTCATGGCAAGTCCTATCTCGCACGACTATGGGTCGCTTCGCCTGGGCCTACAGCTAGGCCGTGTCTGATAATTGATCTTGTGGCTGGCCGAGGTGAACTGACGGATGCGGCGTGGGAGCAAATACGACCGCTACTTCCTGCGGTGGATGGGCGGGGTAGGCCCTGGCGGGATCACCGGCAGGTGATCGACGGGGTGCTGTGGCGGCTGCGGACCGGTGCTCCGTGGCGAGATCTGCCCGAGCGGTACGGCCCGTGGCAGACCGCCTACGAACGCTTCGCCCGCTGGGAAGCCGATGGCACATGGGCCAGGTTGCTTGAGCACGCGCAGGTCCGCGATGACGCGGTGGGCCGGATCGAGTGGACCGTGTCGGTGGACTCCACCATCAATCGTGCCCACCAGCACGCCGCCGGCGCCCGCAAAAAGGGGAGCCCTGCGGGGACAAATTGGAGGATCCGCAACGCTCGGCGGCGCGGCAGGCTCTCGGCCGATCCCGGGGAGGACTTACCACCAAGGTCCACCTGGCCGTCGACGGACGAGGCCTGCCGCTGTCCATCGTCCTGACACCGGGCAACGTCAACGACTCCACGATGTTCGACGCAGTCCTGGACACCATTTACGTTCCCCGGTCCGGAATGGGCAGGCCCCGACGCCGACCTGACCGGGTGCTGGCCGACAAGGCGTACTCCTCCCGGGCTATCCGGGCCGCGCTCAGGCACCGTGGCATCAAGGCCACCATCCCCGAACGCTCCGACCAGGTCGGCAACCGGCGTCGAAAAGGCAGCGCCGGCGGTCGCCGCCCCGCATTCGACCGTGAGGCATACAAGCACCGAAACGTCGTGGAACGCTGCTTCAACCGACTCAAACAGTTCCGGGCCGTCGCCACCCGGTTCGACAAGCTCGCCACCCGCTACCAGGCGGGACTGCAGCTGAGTTCGCTCATCTTGTGGCTACGCGATCTGGTGCCGTGACCACCGGGCGAACAGACTTCGCCTCCTGCGAGGTTGAGTCGTGAACGCCGTTTGCGGGACACCCAGCGCATCGAGCCGTGACATGAGCCGAACCTCTTGCTCTGACGTGACAGAGATCCACAGGGCTGTGCCCGTGTCGCTGGCGCTGAAGATCTCTCGACCCTGTCGCCACGCCTCGGCCCCAATCGTGTAGGGAGCCAAGGCCAGAAGCACGTCGAATTGCGTGTCGTCGCGGACATCGACGTCAATCGCCATGCCAGGATCACCTTTCGCAGACCGGACGCCCTCGGCCACCTCGTTGGCGGCCATCGCCAACACCTGCTCATATGCGGGCGCCACTTCCCGTGGCCAGGCGATATCGCTGTAGGCATCGATGTGAGCCGTCTCGATGCTGTCTCGCAGGACACGAAGCGCCTCACGGTGAACACGTACCACGTCTGCTGCCTCCAGGCCGTCTCGGAGGAACAGGTCTCGACGTGGTTCATCGGCTTCACTGGTCATGCGGCTCAGCCTTTCACGTGCCGATGTCATCCGTTTGAAGGGCCTGACCTTTCGCGGCTGCGGCTGCCGTTGTGGCCACGCAGCTGACGACTTCGCTCGCCCACAGCTTGATCATTTATCAGACAGGCCCTAGTGGCCCCCGGCGGTTTACACGGCTCGCGGCCGACCTATGTCCCGCTTTCCTGGTGCAGGATCGCCGCCCTCGCTGCCCAGGCCAAGACGCTCTGTCCCCGCATGGACAGCCCAAGCCGGTTCCAGTGAAAGATCACGTGATAGCTGAGCACCTGCCTCAGCCCCCGGTCGAGCGTCCCGTCCTGTACGGCACGGCGGAGCTCCTGCCCCGTGCTGCGGAAGGCGGCGGCCCACTCGGCGACGGGCTCCAACAGCCCGTCGGGGCGCAGCAGGACATCACTGTCGGCGAAGAGCAGCGGCCGGATCTCCTGCGCGCGGGTGTCGAGCCGGTCTGCCGGGACGCCGCTGACGGTCGATCGGTGCTCTTCCGTGATGACGCGGTGCCACACGTCCCCTTGCTCGTACCACTCCAGACCCGCGGCGCGCATCATGATCGTGCAGAGGAGAACGGACAGCTCGCGCGGTCCCACGGCCAGGTCCCCGCGCTGCCTTAGTTGCTGCGCCTCTCGGCTGTCGGTGACGAACAGCGTGTGCGCGGCCGTCATGCTGACCGCGCCCCCGAACGCTGCGGTCTCCGGCTCGTAGATCCCGGGCCACCACCGTTGCAGATGCCCGTCGGAGACGAGACGGTCGAAGCCGTCGCCGAGGGCCAGTTTGGTTCCGGGCTCGGGCTGTAGACGAAGGCGCAGGCGCCAGCACGGGTGCTTGCGGGTGTACCACCAGCCGCCGATGAGCCCCGTGGCCTCTGCCTCCCGAAGCACGGGGAGCACGTGCGTGGTGAAGGTGGTGTCGGCCTCCGTCCAGTTGGTGAAGTGGAGGTACACCTGCCACCAGTCGGTGGTGGCGGCGTGGCGGGCCAGGGCCTCCCGGCCGGCTTGGTCGTAGACCGTCACGGCGTCGGACAGGATCGTCGGTTCCATCCCGTACTGGGCCGCGACGTCGGGGATCGGCAGGCCGGTGAGGGCAGCGGAGACCGCGCGCTGGATCGGGCTCGGCTCCGTCAAGATCAGTTGATCAAGAGACATGCGTCCCATCCGGAGATCGGGGCCTGCTGTGAGGCGTAGGTGGTGAGGGCGAGCGCGGTACCGGCGTCGCCGTTGATCAGGCCGGGCTCGGGAAGGTCCGGCTGGGCGTTTGCTGCGAGGGTGTCGCCGAGGCGCTTCGGGAGGGTCTGAAGGCGGGGGTCGCGGGCATCGGCAGCGGCGCGGGTGGCGGTCTGGTAGATGCCTGCCCAGCCGTGGCACAGACCCGAGTCGGTGACGTGGGCGAGCTGTTCGGGGTCGGTCAGGGCGCGGTACAGGGCGTCCTCGTAGAACGCCTGAACGTCGGGGGCGCGCAGGGCGAGCCCGGCGAGTTGCCCGGCCCGTGCGATGCCCGTGGTTCCGTAGCACCAGCTCGGCCGGGTGGGAGCGTCGTGGTGCGGGCGCCCAAGGTCGAGATCGCGGCGCGAGATGTGTTCGGGCCACCAGGGACCGGAGGGACTGAGCTGGCACCAGGCGTCAAGGTGTTCGCAGATGCTCCAGATGGCTTCGCGGTGGCCGCTGACGGTGATGCCGCGGCGCATGGCCTGGGCCAGCAGGAGGAGCGGGCCGGTGATGCCGTGGGCGGCACCGAAGTTGCCGTGGCCACCCGGGAAGTGGGGGGACTCGCCACGGGCCGGGTCGTGGCGGACCCACCAGCCCGGCAGGCCGCGGCCGTCGGGGACAAGGGGGCGGGTCAGGGCAACGAGGTACTTCAGGACCCGTTCCAGGGGGAGCCCTTCAGGGTCGGTCCGCAGGAGGTACGCCCCGATGCCGGTGAGGCCGTAGAGCAGGTCGTACTCGGCGAACGTGGGCAGGTCGCCCTTGCGGATGCGGGTGAGCGCGGCGTCCACGCGGCGGTGGGTCAGGTCGCTGATGTGCTGGTGCAGCGTCCGGCGCGCCGGTTCGTACAGGTGCTGGAAGGACGGCGGGACGGTGGTGAGGACGAAGCCGAGGGCCGGGGCGCCGAGGAACAGTCCGGCGGTGTCGGCCGCGCTGATGTGCCCGGCCGCTGCGGCGGTGATCCATCGGTGAGCGGGGCGCCAGGAGCCGCCGTGACGGCTGGCCATCTCGATGTGCAGCAGGCTGATTCCGGCGGCGCCGTCGGCGAGGGACTGCACCGCCCAAGGCTCGTCCGGGGGCGGGGGAGCGGGTTGTGCGAGGTGGGCGGTGTACTGCTCCAGGATCGCCGCAGTGGTGACGGCCGGCGCGGTCATCGGGCCGCCATCCTGTGCTGGAGGGCCGCGGTTCGTACGAGCCGGATCGTGGTCTCCTCGGCGCGCGGGTCGACGCCCAGGGCCCGGACGTGGTGCTGATGCAGTAGCGACCGGGCGACGCCGAGGGGATCACGCTGACCGGTCAAGGCATTCCGGTAGGTGTCCACAGCGGAGGCGCGGGCCCGCCATGCTTCGGCGACCGCAGGGCCGCCGGGGAGGGCCGCGAGCGCGGAGGCGCCGTTCGGCGTGGCGAGTTCGAGCACCTGGGTACGCAGGGCCCGGTTCAGTCGCCCCGCGCCCTGGGGAAGGTTGCGCACCAACCACTCCTCGCCCGCCGCGGTGTTCGGCGCCAAGGGGGTGACGAGGTGCAGGGCGCTGGCCGCGGCGAGGGCCTGCGGGGCGAAGGTGTCGGTGCGCTCGGTGAGATGGATCTGCGCGAGGACGGCGGCGGAGTCCGCGGCGAACACCTGGTGCGCGGCGTCCATGGCCGCCTCGCCGCCGAAGCGCCCGGTCTGCGGCTGGTAGGGAGCCAGGACGAGCCCGGCCGCCAGACCGGTCCCGTGAAGGCTGCCCGCCCACGTATGAACGTGCTGGGCGGCGGCCCCGTATGCGTCCGGCGGCAGGTGCAGCGTGAGGTCGAGGTGCTGGTCGGCGTCCGGGCGGGCCATCTCCCGGTGCCGGGTGAACCACCAGACCGGCAAGGTATTGCCGAACGCGGCGAGGAGGCTGGGCAGGTGGCGGCTCAGGATCTCGTCGTAGCGGCGCGGGTGCGCGTGAAGCTGCGCGAGCAGGACGTCACCGGCGCCCGGAAGATGCCGCCCCAGGGCCGCCGGGGCGGCGGCGCGCGGGCGGGGCACATCGGCGGTGTCCGGCTCCCGCCGGCCCAGGGAAAGCCAGATCTCGTGTGCCCGTCCGATCCAGCCGTGGGCGTCTGCGTCCGGGACCTCGCGCAGCTCCAGACGCCGGGCGTTGTCGAGGTGGGCGCGCAGGGCCCGGCGGTGGACCGGGTGGGACAGGTCGAGGGGAAGGCGCTGGTCGTACTCGATGATGGCGACCTGCATGGGGACCCGCAGCCGGTCCCGCCAGGCGGTGAAGGCGTTCTCCCACTCCTTCGTCGGGGCTTTGCGGCCGGGCAGGTCATCGGCCATCAGCAGCCATCGGGCCTGCGTGAGGATGGTGCGGCGGTAGCGCACGCGCGGGAGGAACGGGAGCCGGGAGCCGGCGCCGAAGTCGAACGGCTTGTAGGCGGCGTACCGCCCGTTGGCCACTTCGGCGAGGAACCGGGCCAGTGGTGGGGTCTGTGTCCCGCCTTCCAGGGCATGCAGGACCCGCACGTCGATGCGCCGGCCGGTGGAGAGCTGCACGAGGTGGAAGCTGCGCGGGTCCGCCGTGACGGCGATGTCGGCGAGCGGGATCGTCGTCTCGTCCGTCTCCTGGTGGCCGTACAGCTCGATGACGTGCGGCAGCAGTCGCGGCGTACGGGTGACGTTCTCGTTGCGGTGGCGGCGCGGTGGGAACACGAGCTGCGCCGTGAGGGCGTCCGGCGCCCCGTGGTACGTGGCGGCGAGCGCGTCCTGATGCTCGGGCGGCAGGACGTGGGCGAACCGGCCGGCCATGCTGCTGCCGGGGCGGGGGACCGCGGTGAGGAGGACATCGAAGGTGCCGCTGGACAATGCCCGGGTGCTGGGTGAGTGGACTTCGAAGGCGGCCTCCACCCGGGGCACGAACAGCCGCTCGTCCGCTCCGGCGGCCTTCTCCAAGGCGTCGACCATGTCGTCCGTCAGCCGCAGTTCATCGCGGCCGTCCAGGAGGACTTGCTGCATCAGCGCGAGCAGCAGTTCGTCGCGGTCGGTGCGCACCTTCAAGGCGGCGCCACGTTCGGAGCCGACGTATCCGGCGGGCAGGCCAAGGCCGCTGTCGGCGACCAGGTCCATCACCGGCACCAGGGCGCCGACGCCGTACCGGGCCCGGAACCGGCGGTGGTAGTCGCGCCAGTGCTGGTAGCCGTAGGGCTGCGGGGTGGTCCGGTAGAGGGCCGACACGGCTGCCTGCACTTCCGCGATCACGGCCTGCGGGAGCTGGGTCTCGCAGTCGAGGGCGGTGTCAATGAGCAGCGGTGTCGGGGTGACGGGGGTGAGGGCGCGCATCCGCCCAGCGACGGCGCTCACGCTGGTGTCGGAAAGCGTCGGCTGGTGGGCGGACACGTCGTCGCGCAGCGCGTACAGCGCGTGGACCAGGTCCCGGACCTCCGGGACGTTCTCCGCCTGGTGCCGGTCCAGTTCGCGGCACAGGTGCTGAAAACCGTCCACGGTGGTCATGGGCGCCCACAGGCTGGTGATGAGGAACTGCTGCTCGACCAGGCTGGTGAGAAGGGCGTCGATCTTCTCCGGTGTCGCCTGCGGGAAGCGGTCGCGCAGGTGGCTGTGGAGGTCGCCGTAGGGGATGGGGGTGCGGGCCGCGTCCATGGCGGCGGCCACCGGCCGGGCGTTACGGACGGATATCTCGACCGGGGCCAGGAGGACGGCGTGGCCGTCGGAGGGCGGGCCCGGCGCCACGAGCCGGTCACCGCGGGCGCGGGCGGCGTTGTTGGCGACGAGCGGTAACCGCTTCAGCAACGCGGGGGTGCGCTGGAGCCGGAGAACCATGTCGGTGACCCATTCGGCGTCCGGCCGGATCATCGCGCGGTGCTTGTCGCGCCACCGCGCACTCGCCCGGGGCCCGACGGACACCGGGGCGATGCCGGCGAACAGGCCAAGCGGGGTCGGCCGGTGCTGCCACCGCAGGAGATAGGAGACCGTCGACAGCGCGGTGCGGCGGACGTGACGGGGCTCAGTCTGCCGGCCCCGGACGACGGCCTCGATGGCGTCGGACAGGACGGGGGTGGCCAGCTCCAGCGCGCTGCGGAAGTCCTCGCGCTGCCAGATGCGGTTCAGCCATCCGCGGGTGACGGCCACGTTGTCCAGGTCGAGGGTACGGGGGATGTCTGCCGGCCCGGGGCTGGTGGTGGCGCGCAGCATCGCAACGCCTTGCCACTGGTATCCGGCGGCTGCTCGGGAAGCCATGAGGCCCTTCCATGAGGCGGCGCGGGGAGGGGAGAGGGGCCTGTGGGCCGGGCGAAGCGCTTCGCCCGGCCCACAGGTAAGGGGTCGGCCTGGATCAGGCCGGGTCCTCCGTGAAGGAACCGCAGGCGGAGGCACCGGTCGCGCAGGTGGTGCCGCAGCCATCGCCCGTGGAGCACATGAGATGGCCGTACGAGTGCTCGGCGATGACGACCTTCACGTCCAGGGGCGCGAAGTCGTCGTCGTCCAGGCCCGCCAGCGGGGCGGGCGCGACCGGGGGCGGGGCGAGAGTGGCGCTCGTCATGATGTGCCTTCCTCTTGTTGGGGTGGTGCGGGACGACCTGGCTCCCGGTGTTACGCCGAGGGCCAGGAGAGCGAGATCCGGCTGTGCACCTTGTCGATGACCCGGTCGGCCGGGATCTGGTCATCGGGAGTGCTGGCCGGATAGACCCGGATGACCGGGCTGGGGCCGCCGCGCCGGTTGGCCTCCCAGTCGCGGAGCACGTCGGCGATCTTGTCGGCGAACTGCTCCGCGTGCGGGCCGAGGGCGTGCACGCCGTACTCCAGGTGCTTGTTGTCCTCGGTGCGGCGAGTGACGAGGTAGGCGAAGGTGTCGTCCTCGACGGCCGCGAGGGCGAACCGCTTGTTCACCGGGTCGACCAGGCCCGTGTCCGAGTTCTCATCGACGGCCATCGTGCAGAAGCCCGGCAGGCTGATCGCCATCGCCATCTGGAGGGTGTCGATGAGTTCCTGGATGCGGACGGTGACGCCGGTCCATAGTTCGTGGCGCGGAAACGTGACGGCGTTGTCGAGCCGGTGCGGGTCGGCCGGCAGGCCGTCATCGAACTTGAGCCCGATCTCCGGGGTGCCGTTGACGAGGAGGAGTTCTTCCCGGTGCGCGTTCGAGCCCTGCATCGGGACGAAGCCGCAGATCCGCGCCGACTCGCTCTCCAGGTAGGGGCCGTGCTCGCCCTTGACCTGGGTGAAGGCGACCGACCGGGTCAAGCCCCGCATCCGCAACGGGACGACGAGCCGGCCGCCCTGCTTGAGCTGCGTGGTCCAGGCCGGGGAGACGTCCCAGGCCCCGGCTGTCACCATGACGACGTCGACCTCACCGAGATCCGGGATGGGCTCGGCGGCGTCCGCGGTGACGACGTGCACCCGGCCGTAACCGTGCTCGTCCAGGAGCCGTCGCGCGCGATCGGTGACGACGGGGTCGATGTCCACGGTGACGACTTCACCGTCCTCACCGACGAGTTCGGCGAGGTAGGCCGCATTCAGCCCGCCCGAGCCGATCTCCAGCACCCGCATCCCGGGCTTCACCTGGGCCTGCTCCAGCATCATGGCCTGGATCTGCGGCGCGGAGACGGAGCTGAGCTGCACGCCGTGCTCGTCCGTCTTGGTGATCACGGCGGCATACGTGTCATACGCCTTGTCCAGCGGCGTGTCGGCGGGGGTGAACTCGTGCCGGGGCACCTTGCGCATCACCGCTTTGATCTCCGGGGAAGAGATGTTGCCGTCCGCGCACAGCTCGTCCACCACCTTGTTCCGCAGGCGGGTCGCCTCGTCGGGCTCGACGGTCGTGTTCGTCATGGACTTCCTTCGGTCGTTCGTGTTCGGGGGGTGGGTAGGCCGGCACGCGTGCCGGGGGCCGGGAGGCTGTCGGCGAAAGCTCTCCGTTCTCGTCGGACCGCCGAAGGTTGGCGGGTTCGTGCTGGACGGCGCGCGAAGGTCCGGCGCCGGTGGTGAGCCGCCCGGCGGTCCTGTCTGTACCACTCAGGAGAGCCGGGCGGCCGTCTAGGCGGTGGGCACAAGATCGTCCAGGTTGACGACCTTGTACTCCCGCAGTTCCCGTACGAGCTGGGAGGCCAGGAACATGCCGATCTGGGGATGGCGGTAAGGGATGGGGGAGTCCATGTCCGAGAGGGCCTGTAGGCCGTTCGCGCTCCACTGGTACGCGTGGCCGATCACGCCGTACAGCGGGAAACGGGTGGCGAGAAGCGCTACGTGGCCCCTTGCCCTGAGCCGTGGGCACCGGCCTGCCGCCATCCGGGCGTGCTCCAGACAGACCGGCGGCTGCGCGGTCTTCACGGGACCGTCGTAGCCCTGTTCACCCGCCGTCTCCAGGAAGAGGATGCCGTCGGTGCGCTTCAACTGGACGGTGCATACCTGGCACCGCAGCAGCGCCATCGTCACGCGTTGACGGTGCGGGTGAACCATCCGCCAGCGCGGTGTCCCGCAGGGCTGCCCGAAGGTGTCGAGCGACATGGAGTAGCGGGCCCAGAGCACGTCCTTGAGGTCTCGGTCCGGCGGCGCCTCATCCACGTATCGGAGACGTGGCCGGCCGTCCGGCCCGCGGCCCATGCGCAGATTGAGGAATGAGTCGGCCTCTTCGCCCTCCCGGGCGGTGATGTAGGGCACGACGATCTGGGGAGCGGTGGTCACGCGGTGCTCCCGGCGGCGAGCGCGACCGGCCGGTGCGGAGCGACGATCTGGCCGTTCGGCAACAGCTCGCCGGTGTCCTCGAAGAGCAACACCCCGTTGCACAGCAGGCTCCAGCCCTGTTCAGGGTGGGCCACCGTGGGGCGGGCGGCCTCTCGGTCGGAAGCCTCGGCCGTGGGACACGGCGGGGTGTGCTGGCACATCGTACTCGTCGTCCTCTCAAGGCAGTGTGGGGAAGTTGGGCCCTCTTCGGCGACTACGAAGCCGTGGGGGAACACGGAGTGGAGGTTGCCGAAGAGGGCGTCTGTGGGCGTTCACGTACAAACGAGGTGATGGCGGACTCGCTGTAGCCGTAGAAGCGGCCGAAGACCACGTCGTCCTCCCACCACTCGGGAGCGAGATCGCCCCACTCGACGGTGTGGCAGGTATCGCGGTACGGCGACCATCGGACGCGGAGGTCCGGAAACCCCGGCCGGTTCGTGAGAAGGTCGCGTGCCCCTATTGCCAGGGACAGCAGATCGAAGGACATGTATCCGCCGCGACGCGGGCCGCCGACCGGCACGGCAAGCAGTGGTGCCCGGAAGACGCGTACCGCGACGGCGTGAGCAAGGACCTCGGGCCGGGCAAGGCGGTCCCGGAAGTGCTCGAAGTCGTACGCCTCCTCGGCAGGGCAGAGGGAAGGGCCGAACGAACGCGCCGAAGCCTTGGTGGTCGTCAGCACTCGACCAGCCCCCTGACGATCCCGGCCTCTTCCAGAAGCTCGGCGAGATCGAGGGTGAGTCGCGCCAGCTTCCGAACGAGTCCGATGGTCTGTCCCGCATCGCCGGCCACTACCTCGGCACGCAGCGTGCGGGCCTGTCCGATCAGAGCGGCGATGTCCGGGTGCTTCTCGTCGGCTTTGTCTCGCAAGGCGCGGGCTACAAGCAGCTTGAGCGCCATGAGGAAGCGCTGAGTAAGGGCGTCGTTGTTGTAGTTGGGTAATGGTGCTCCGCCGGACGGGCCCGCGGCGTGGTGGCTGATCTCTTCCTCGCCGTGCAGGATTGTGTCGAGGTCGTCGTACACCTCGTTCCAATCCACGCTTGCCCACTCGCGCACTGCGCACAGGTACCGCCGGACCTCCTCCTCACCGTGTGGAGGAGTCCAAGGGTTCGTGGGGACCGTCGGGTCCTTAACGCGGACCGGCATGGTCTCCGGGTTAGTCGTCTCGTCGCGTAATGCGGTGTTCGTCATCAGCACGCCACCAAACTCAGCTCGCACCACGTGGTGGCGCCGTTGTCGCTGACACCCCACGCGCCCTGTCTGCTTCGGGCGATCTCCTGCACGAGCACCAGGCCGCGACCGTTCTCGTCGTCGTCCTCGGGGCACTGAGCAGTGGGGCGAGGTCCGGGCACGCCGTCATGGACACGGATGCGCAGGACGCCATCGCGCACGTCAAGGGTCAGCCGGATTTGCCTGCCACCGCTGTGCACGATGGCATTGGTGATCAGCTCAGAGACAACGAGTGTCGCGTCGTCGGCGACGCAGGTCAGACCGCGGGAGGTGAGACGTTCGCGAGTCACGAGCCTCATGGCGCGGACGCGGGACTCGTCTACGGGAGGGGGGCGCTCGCCTGGGGAGTGCTTGGTGATGGGGAAACGCTCCTCCACCAGGCCGCCGGCACGAGTTGCGGTCGGGCGCTGCGACGCCGGGCCGATCACCGCTCCGCCCCGCTCTGTGAGGCCCCGTTTTCCGGGGCGGCCCGGTCGTCAAGGGAAGCGAGCGGGCCCGTCCGGCGTTGCTGGCCCGGGACGTGGCGGAGCAGTCCGGCAAAAGGAGGCAACGGTGTGTTCGCAGCGTCCGCGAGGTTGCGGCGGCGCTCACGATCTGCGGGAGTTCGTGTGGTCATCGGTAGTCCCCTTCCGCGAACGGGAAGAGGGCACCGAGCCTGCCGTGCAGAGCAACCGCTTCATCGGCCGTCAGGACCAGCGGAATGGTCGCGGGCTCCGTGGCCCCCTCGTGCAGGTCGAGGGGGACCGCGAAACGACCGGCCTCCGTGTGCGCGACCTCGGCCTCACGAGCAAGGCGGAGGTGGCGCTTGGCGGGCGGTAAGGGCGCCGCGCCAGCTTCCGTCTGAGCGTGACTTGTCGTCATGACCCGTAAACGTAGGGCCACTTCGGAGCCCCACCCCTGAGAAAAAATCAGGGCTGAGTAACGCTCAGGGTCTGCATATGCCTACGCGGCCAGCCCGATGTGCTTCGCTACCGCACGAAGGTCGTCGCGCCACATCGGTTTCTCGCGCTTCAGCAGGTCGGCCACCGCCTCCCTGACCAGGGGAGAGAACACGATCTCCTCCGGAGACTGCTTCAGCAGCTTGCCGAGAATGTGCACCGTCGCGTAGTCGTCTCGCTGGATGCGGTTGAGGTTCATTACCTCGATCAGGTACCGGGTCCGACGTTCGAGCGGGACCTCTTCGTTGATGAGGACGTGATCGGCGGCGCGAAGCGCTTCGCTGGTGTCGCCCTCCTCCGCCTTCAGGTGTACCTCGTGCATGGCGAAGTTGGTCGGACCGAAGCACGTGTGCCAGTGGTTGAGGTCCGCGCCGACCCGGTCCACGGCCTGCTGCGCGCCGTTGTACAGGTCCCACGCCCCCGGGCCCTTTGTAGCGCGTACGGCGGCGACGGCACCTTGCAGGTGTAGTGCGCCGTACGCGGACCAGTGCTCCGCGTTGGAGTCGTCGTGCGGCCGGCACTGGGCGATGGTCTGCCGGGCAAGTTCGTAGCTGTCTTCCACATCTCCAGCGGAAGTGAGAACGCAGGCCAGATTCCAGGCCGCAGCTGCGAGGAGGGCCGGGTCACCGGCGTTGTCCGCGAGGGAGAGGCCGCGGTCGGCCGCAATGCGGGCGAGGGTCGGTTCACCGACGCGGCGAAGCCAGATCTGGTGCAGGCCGTAGAGACTGATGAGCTGCCGGAGGACGGTGCCCTCCTCCTCAGGCGAGGCGTCGCGCAGAGCGGCGTGTCCCTGCCGCAACAGGGTGGGCAGCCGCTCGCCGACATCGCGGTACCGGTCGTCAGCCTGCGTCTCGTAGACCTTCCAGGCGTCCGTAACCGAGGACTCGAAGTCGTCGGAGGTGACCGACCCGATCCGCTGCGGAAGGAGGGAGGCGGGCAGCGACAGGGCCTGTCGGATGAGCGGAACGTGCTCGTGCTCCGTGCCCGCCGTAACGATTCCGGACACGTAGCCGCCCGTCAGGTCCTCCAGACTGCATCGCAGCTGCTTACTCAGGGCGATCAGGATTGGAAGCCGGTCCAAGGGCATCCGGTCATTCTCAATCTTGTAGACCCAGTTCTCTGACCTGCCGATTAGGTCTCCCAGCATCCTTTGGGACAAGCCCCGACGCTCACGCCACCACTTGATCCGCTGGCCGATGCTGAACAACTCTCCGTCATACACCATGGGTTGACCGTTCGCCGTAGTGGACAGGGCACTCGTGTCAAGCGTAGGCCCACGTGCTTCGGGGAGAGGCGATACTGGGGGTCTCTCCCTCTGGGGAGGGCACTCAACGGTCCCCCTGTCGCCCTGCGGCCGGGGGACCGCGTACACGTATGAAAGATCGGCAAGGAGGCCGCTTTGCCAGCCCCATACCGTGGCCTGATCCTCGACTTCGGTGGTGTGCTCACCACTCGGATGCGACTGAACGGGCAGGCGTTCGAGAGAACGGAGGGATTGACTCCAGGCGCGTATTTCGCGGCGCTGAATGAGCATCCCGACGGCGTCGCGATCTATGCAGCACTGGAGGTCGGTGAGGCAACCCAGGAGGACTGGAACCGTGTCATCGGCGGCATCCTCGGTATCGACTCCACCGACCTGATGCGGCGCGCTCTGGCCAACCTCCACCCGGAGCCTCAGATCGTCGCCGCCGCGAAGCGCGCTCGTGCGGCAGGGATCAAGGTGGCCATGCTCAGCAACTCGTTCGGGATCGAGCCCTACAACCCGTACGAGGACAAGGGCATGTGGACGGACTTCTTCGATGCCGTGATCTTGTCGGAGCTGGAGGGCGTACGAAAGCCGGCGCCGCTCATCTATCAGCGTGCGCTTGACGCCCTAGACCTGACCGGTCCTGAGTGCATCTTCGTTGATGACCACGCGGAGAACCTGCCGCCCGCCGAGACCCTGGGCATCCGCACCGTGCACCACACGACCGATCCCACCGGCACAGCTGCCATCCTCGACTCGCTTCTCCTCGACCCCGCTCCCGCTTGAACGAACAGAGCGAAACAGCTCGCCGGGGACGTCACGCCGGCCAACGAACGGCAGCAGCGTTCGAGGAACCCCTAGGGCTCCTCGAACGCTGAAGGACAGGTATGGGCTCTTGCTGGAGGGCGTTCTAGATTGCTGGGGACTCGGGCCCGTCGGGTTCACTCGGCCCTTCTGAAGGGGGTACTCCCCCATACGTAGGCCGCCTGGTGTCCGCTCTTCCAGGCTGATCATTTTTCGCGCCCGCGTCGGGGGTGACCTCACCAGGCTCCCGGGCGGCGACCTTCGTGAACACCTGCTCCGCGCGATCCAGGGTCAACCGCATCGTGCCGTAAGGCCCCACGGCGTACCCGGTCCGGTGCCCATGCAGGTGCAGTTCCTCCACTGCCTGAAGGCCGGCGTCGACCTCCGGCACGTCGTCCGGTGGGACGAGGGCGTGCAGTTCCTCCGTCCACTCCCAACCGAGATCACGGAGCACGGTCCGGGCTTCCTCCTGCTCCCAGCCGCTTCGCGCCACCAGTCCGTGACGAGGGTCCGTCGAGAAGACCATGTTCGGGTCCGTCATCATCCGGCCATCTCCTCGACTCGTCCCGCAGATCCCGTCTCCTCGCCCTTGGCCGTGGGCCAGGCCGCGAGCTGGAAACGCGCCGGACGGTCGTCGTGCTTGCCGACGCGGCATTCGTCGCCTGCCTTGCCCAACGTCTTGTTCATTCGGGTGAGGAAGCGGTCGTACTGCTCATGCCAGATCACGGACGAGCCCGCCTCCGTATAAGCGTCTCCCCTGGTGAAGGCCAGGGCCGCGATCTCGTATGCCAGGCCCTCGTGCTTCGCCCAGCAGGGCGGGATGACGTCCTGCGGCTGCCAGGCGTACGTCCGGTTCAGCCAGCGGCACACGGAATCGAGCCACGCGGGCATCGGCTTGATCAGCTCTGCTGACAGGGCGCCGATGTCCCACGGGGCGGGACCGTCGGCGGCCACGGACTCCTCCGTGCTCCGCTCCGCGATGTACTCCAGGATCAGTGCGGGCGGCTCGGGGAAGGGGTCGAAGCGGGTCAGGGTCTCGGTCATGCGGCAGCCGCTCCTTCACGGCCGGCCCACGCCGCCGCGTGGGCATTGGCCTGGTTCTTCTTCTCGGTGGCCCGCCGGGTCCGCTCGGCTTCGTTGGCGGCTCGAAGGTCACGGACGTGACCCTCGATCTCGGACCAGGAATCCCAGGTCCACATGCCGTCGAGCCGGGTGACGATCGGCGGGAGGTTGTCCGCGAGGACCAAGGCGTGCCCCTGGGGCAGGCCCCTGATTTGGTCTCCTCGAAGGACGGGTTCGAGCGCCATGTGCGTGGCCGTCGAGTGGCCGCCACGGTCCCCGCCGGACGTGGTCTTCGTCGTGCGTTCTCGCTCGACCTGACCGCACAGGTCGGACATGTCCTTCAGGAAGTCGGGGTCCTTGTCCCCCGGCAGGACGATGACGTTGTTGGTGAAGGCCGCCAGCTCCTTGGCGGTGTCCTCGCCGAAGCGGGCACGAGCCGACGCCCACGCCTGGAGGCCGTAGACGACCGTGATGCCACGTCCCCGGCCGTCGGCGACGCGTTGGCGGAGGGAGGGGATAGGCGCGATGTTCGGCGCCTCGTCCAAGGCCGCGAGGAGTGCAGGGTCGAGCCGCCCGGCCGGGGACGCGAGGGCGTGCGCCTCCGCGAGATCCAGAAGGTCTTCGGCTATCGCGGTGGTCAGCGGCGCGACGCTGTTCACCTCGCTGTCCTTGCCGAGAAGGTAGAGGGTGCCCCCGGCGTCGAGGAACGCGCCGAAGTCCGTGGGGTCCTCTCCGTCTTCCTGAAGGGCGTTGATCACCGACTGGTGCATGAAGGGTTCGAGGGCCGCGTCGAGGGTCGAGGCGGTGTTGCCGACGGTGCGGCTGTCGCCCGTGGTGGCCGTGCGGAGCATGTCCGCCCAGCCGGGGCCAGCGCCCGGGTGAGCGTTGAGGATGCCGAGGGGTGCCGGGTCGGTCAGCTTCCGGGCCCACCGCAGAACCCAGTCGAGCGAGGCGCCGTCGAGGGCGGCGGCGTGGAAGAAGGCAGCGAGGATCTTGGACGCCTGCCCCTTGTAGAAGGCGCTGCCCTCGCTGGACTGTGCCGCACCGTTGGGGGTGCGCGAGCCCGCGACGAACGCCTTCCCGCGCATCATCGCCACCTCCGTGTCGGCTGCGCCGTTGATCGGCGTCCACCGGAAGCGCGGGAGGCTAGGAGCGATGTTCTGCGGGTCGAAGACCGCGACGGGGCGACCGTCCCGCTGCCGCGCGTCGAGGGTCAGTTCGACCAGATCGGGCTTGGTCGAGGTGGCCAGAACCGGCCCGGCCCAGCGGCGGACGAGCGGGGCGAAGAACCGCAGCGTCTTTCCGCTGCCCATCGGGCCGATGACCCGGCATGCCTTGTCGGCGCGGGACCACAGCTCGACGCCTTTCGGGCGCTGCGAGGTGCCCAGCGAGTAGCCGAAATCGTGAGGATCGAGGGGGTGGTGCATGACGTACTCCGGAGCGAGGTGGGCGACGAGGAAAGAGGGTCAGCGAGCGGCGGAGCGGTCCTTCGCGAAGCTCACCCCGGTTGCGCGGTTGGGGTGGCCGTCGTCGCTGGTGAGGGAGGGCCGGATCTCGGTGGCCTTCAGGACTGCTTTGGCCGACATCTGGCGCTTGAGCTGTCCCTTGCTCGCGAATCCGGCGTTGCGCCGTCCGCGGTTCAGCAGGAACCAGAGCGTCACCAGGGCTACCGCGCACACGGCCGTCACGGCGTACAGGGCAAGGGAGATGCCGCCGGGCATGATGTCCATTACTCGGCCCTCCGGGCGACGCGGGCCGCCAGGTAGCGCATCCGCCGGCCGCACAGCCGCGACATCGACGCGTCGGGCCCGGCACAGCGCGGGGGCGCGGTGTGGAAGGCGCTGTGCAGGTCTTCTGCGGCTCGCCAGATGTGGGCGACGGCCGTACGTACGCGTCCTCCAGCGGCGGAGCAGTCGCCGTGGTCCAGCACGAGGGCCAGTTCTTTCATGCGCCGGGCGAGGTCGAGCGCTTCGGCGTGCAGCTGGTCGATGTCCTGTCGCACCGCGCGTTCGTCGGCGGGAAGCGTGGTGTGGTCGGTGGTGACGGTCATGGCGAGGGCTCGTTCCGAGTCTGCGTGAAAGGGGTCGGCGGCAGAAAGGTGGCGGTATCCGCTCATTCGGCGTCCGGGGAGGTGCTGGGCAGGTCGGTCATCGAGCCGGAGGAGAAGCACAGGTGCTGTTCGGCCTCGACCAAGAGGTGTTGGACGCCCGGGTAGATCACTTCGCCGACCTTCCACAGCGCGATCCCGCGGCGCAGGCGCATGATGTGCTCGGCCGTCCAGGACGGCAGGCCCAGCCGGGACACCGTCGCTTCCGCCTCGGCCTTCTTCTGGCTGTAGATCACGATGGTGTCGGCCATCTTCAGGGCCGCTTGGGTCTCCGGGCTGTCGTCGATGTCCGACAGGTGATGGACGATGAAGATGCAGGACAGCCCGTAGCCGCGAGCAAACTTGAGGAACTTCTCCAGCAGCGAGGCGAGTTGGGGCGTCCCGAGGATGTGCCATGCCTCCTCGCAGACGAGGATGCGCTTGCGCTGCGTGTAGCGGCGGCAGCCGGAGCCGGGGTTCGGCCCCAGCTCCCAGGCTCCGGAGTTCGCGTCGACTACGACCCGGTCGTGCTGCCCCGGCTCTGTTCCGCATTCGCACAGCGGGCGCAGCCAGACCTCTTCGAGGAAGACCGAGATCACGGCGACGAGGATGGTCATGGCGACGCCGCCGGAGGGGACCTTGGTCAGGTCGAAGACGATCATGTCGGCATCGAGGTCCACACCCAGGCTGGTGGGGCCGTCGAGCATGCCCGTCAGGTCGCCGGTCGCGTCCTGCTCGCTGCCGCAGAGCCGGTCCAGGACGTAGGACGCCTCCAGGCCGTCACCGAGAAGTTCGTCCCGCGTACGCTTCTTGGCCGTCGCGTCGGACTCCTCCGGGGACCGCAGCGCGGCGGCGACGTCGGCCAGGACCGGGGTGCGGCCGAGTTCTCCCGCCCTCTGGTGGGCCCTGCGGATCGCGATCCGCAGGGCAGAGCCGGCGAACTCGTCCAGGGCCTTGCCGAGACCCAGTTCAACGATCGTGCGCACCAGCTCGACTTGCCGCTTGCCCGCGATGGCCGGGTCCATCGGGTTAATGCACGAGGCATCACGGCCGCCGCCGGGCGCGAACTTCACCGGGGCCTTGCCAGTCAGCGAGCGGCCGAGCGCGGCCCACTCGCCTTCTTCGCGCTCCTTCTGCTCCTTGGTGTCGAGGACGACGACCTGACGCCCGAGGCGGATCTGCCGGGCCGCGTACGTCTTGGTCAGGGCCGACTTCCCCCGGCCCGTGTCCCCCATGACGATCATGTTGCCGCCGGGCAGGCCGTCGCCGAACGCCGAGAACGGGCAGTAGATGAACGCTTTGCCCGAATACAGCTCCCGGCCGATGATCGCGCCTGCCGTGCCGAGGGTCGGCGGTGCGATGGGCAGGTACAGGGCCTGGCTGGTGGTCGTCTCGGTGTAGAGGGGACGGCGCACCGTCTCGTGCATCGGCGACAGCGGGGCGAGGTCGAGGAGGTCTGTCACTTGATGCCTCCGGCGAGGGGCAGGGTCGTTGCGAAGGCGCGGGCGTGTTCGAGGTCGAGCCATTCGATCCGCAGGTGTGCGTTGCGGGCGCGGGAGGCGGTGGTGCGCTTGGTGCGCTCCAGCTCTTCGGCGCTGCGCGAGGAGATGGTGATGTAGCCGACGACGGCGGAGCCGGCCGCGCCGGAGGAGGCCAGGGTCATGCCTCGTGATCCGGTAGCACTGGCGGCGATCTGGTCGCGCGGGTCGATGTTCTTGCCGCGCTTACGGTCGCGGTCGATCTCGGCCTGGTTGTTCGTGTCCTCCGCGAGCATCCGCTCCACGGCCTTGTCGTTGGGTTCGAGCTGCTGCGTGATCGAGATGGTGCGGATGACGTCGGGCATCCCGATCAGCAGAGGCGAGAGGAAGTCGGGGCCGACGGGGGTCGTGGGCCATCCGACGACGGCGGCCGTGGCGTGGTACCAGCTGTCCGTGGAGCCTGCCGCGCGGGTGGCAACGTGGGCGCCGTCGCGGACGTCGACGTTGCGGGGGAAGGCGTGCGCCTGTCGGAGGTCGGTGTCCCAGATGGCGTGGTCAGGGTCGTAGGAGTTGCGGATGAACGCGGTCATCCGGCCTTCGTCCAGGGGCGCGATCACGGAGAGGTCGGCGTCCTCCGCGCGGGACCACAGCTCATCCAGGTACGCGGCCATGGCGGCGGCGATGCCTTCGTCACCAGTACCGCGGGCGGCACCCTCGGCCGCCAGGTCGCGGGTGAACCGGGCGTGGATGGTGATGTAGTAGCGGTGCTCCTCGGCGCTGGTGGAGACGGCGTTGGCCAGTACGTCGTACGAGTCCTTCAGCCACTGCGGGGCGTCCGTCGTCGCGGTCGACTCGTCGCGCTGCGCGATGTAACGCTGGTGGGCGTAGGGGTCCGACTTCATCTGCCGGGCCAGGACCTGGATGCGCTTCACCGGGTGTTCTTCGACGTTCCCGAAGGCGTCGAGGAGTTCGCCCCAGCGCTCCAGGGCCACGATCTGCTCACCGACTTCCTTGCCGCCGAGGCCGGGCGAGGCGATCTCCAGAGTGGCTGTGACGCACCCGGCCTCCGGCTGGAGGACCACGACGGCCTGCTGACCGCGGACCGTGACCGGCACCCACGTCATGCCCGTGACGCCTTCCGGCTCCACAAGAGCGGCGTCCGGGGGCGTGCCATTGGCACGCACGCCGGCCTCGACAGCCGGGGACACCCACACGCCGCCGGTACGGCGGAGCGCCTTGCGGTGGTAGCGGTTGATTCGCCACCAGCGGTAGAGGGTGCGCCGCTGGGAAGTGCCCTTGGGCCGGTACGGGGCGTACACGATGACCAGGGCGAGCAGGATTGGCAGGACCAGGCTCGTCGCGGCGATGGCCGTCACGCCGTTGAAGAGGTAGCCGAACAGGATGCCGGTGACGGCGCCGCCGCCGAGGACGACCTGTTCGCCGAGGTCGCGGCGGCCCACCAGGCCGGTGGGGCGGTGCTTTCCGAACTGATACGTACGAGTCGACATGGGGGGTCACTGATCCTTGCTGGGGTTCGGTCGTCCGGGTGCCTGGCCGCCCGCGGGCCGCGATGGAGGCGGAGGCGGGGGCGTGGCGGAGGGACCGGAGCCCGAGGTGGTTCCTGATGCGGAGGAGGGGAAGGCGGGCGGCGTCGGGCCCGAGGTTCCCGGGCCGGGCGACGGCGGCGAGGGCGGCTGAGCCGTGCTCGGCGCCCCGTCGGCTCCCGGCGGGTGTCCGGCCGAGGCGTGGCCGCCGGCCGAGGACCAGTCCGGAGAAGAGCTGACGACCGGGTCGGAGGTCGCTCCCTGGGGACGAGCGGCGTCCGGTGCGCCGGACGTACCGGCGGAGTGGTCGCCGCCCTGCTGGCCTTCGGACTGTTCGGGCTTGCCGCCGCCTGCGGCGTCGGTCCCCTGCGCGCCCGGGGAACTGGTGGCCTTGTTCTTCGCCATGTCGACGCCGGCCTTGGCAACGGCGGCCCCGGCCGCGACCGGTCCGGCCACAGCAGTTCCGCCTCCCATCTTCGCGCCAGCGGTCTTGGCGCCAGCGCTCTTGGAGCCGCCGACCAAGGAGTCTTGGACACGAGCGCCCATCGCCCTGTTGGCGTGCTGGGCGGGGCCGTCGACCGCTGCGGCTGGGCCGGAGGACTGTGCACTCTTCCGGTCGTGGTGGAGGCTGGCCATCTCGTCGCCGAAGGCGGGCACCCACTTGTAGAGCGTGGCGGACGCGAAGACGGCGAGCAGGAGAATCAGCGCGCCGACCAGGGTCTTGGAGACCGCGTCGGACATGCTCCCCGAGGTGTCGCTGAGGATCGCGCCGCCGAGGCCCAGCAGGGCGAACAAGATCGGTTTACTCAGCCCGATAGCGAAGATGGCACCGAACCACTTCTTCGACTTGCCCCACAGGTCGCGATCGACCAGCCCGGCGTTGACGATCGGCCCGAGCGCGACGGCCACGTAGATGGCCGCGCTGCGGATCAGCAGCTCGATCCACATCAGCAGGGCGCCGCACATCATGATGAGGTTGACGACCAGCAGCTGTCCCACGCCCTCCGTGGGGTTGGCTGCCATGACCTTGAGGATGTTCTCCAGGAACGGCTTGAAGTTGCTCGTCGCGTACGGCTCGAAGATGGCCGTGACTTCGTCAATGGCCTTCATCAGCAGTGCGATTGCGCCCGGCGTCATGGCGTTGACCACGAACTGGAGGAGCAGGAAGCCGATCGCCTCGGACACAGCGGTGGTCAGGGCGACTCCGCGGACCGCCCGCTTGGCCACGGCGATCAACCAGAGGGCCACGGTGAGCAGGCTGGAGGCCGCGAAAATGATCGCGTACTGCTTCAGGAAGCCGGGGCTCGTGAGGTCGATCTTCGTCGTGTTCTGGATCAGCTCCAGCATCTTGCGCAGGAACCAGATGTTCGCCTCGGTGAGCTTCTGGAGCAGGAACCCCAGCGGGTCCTTGACGAAGTCGATGGCCGCCTTCGCCTCGCACACCATCGGGATGTAGCAGAAGGGGTTGGCCACCGCCGAGGGCACGAACACGAACCCGATGATCACGTTGACCATGGCCACCGCCTGGAGGCGGCGGCGCCAGCGGCCTGGGGTTCCCCGCTCGATGGTCAACAGGCCGGGGGCATCGTCACGCAGTCGCAGGCGCATTGCTGGCACCCCCCACGTCCGCGAAGCTGTCGGCCGGGTCCGCCTCCTGCATGGCCGGCGGCGACGGCACGAGCGGTTCAGACGGCGTGACGGCCGTCGTCTTCCAAGTGCCTTCCTCCCAGACGAGATCCACGGTCATGCGCAGGAAGGCGACCTGCGGGCGCTGCGTCTCGTCCTTCCCGGCGACGCCGCCCACCGACGCCGTCCACAGCTCGATGCTCGCGGCCTGGTCGGAGTACGAGATCGAACGGGTGGCGAGCGCCGCAGTCCGCGTGATCAGTTCGCTGCCGTCGGCGGTCGTCCCGTCCGCGCCGACACCGCGGTTCTCCATGACCAGACGAGCCGTCGAGTCGGTGTCCGAGGTGACCGAGTGCAGCACGCTCGACGCAGCGGTGGCCGCCAGCATCCGGTGCCGCCAGCCCTCGTCGGTGAAGAACCGAGGGTCGCCGTAGAGCATGGTGGCGCTAACGGCGGCGGCACGCGCCCCGCGCTCGTTGTGCCCGTACGGGGCCGGGAATCCACTTCGGTCTTCGCTGCCGCTCAGCACGGGGTCTTCTGCAGCGGCCGGAACGTAGTCCGAGAAGTCGCCCGGCACGTTGGACGCCTGCCGCACGTCGATCGGAGCGACCAATCCCGTCGAGGCCGAACTGTCCTTCAGCTTCCAGTCATTGGACTCCCAGGTGAGCGTGACCGTCACCGACTGGAAACCCGTCTTCGGTGTCGCGTGCCCGGCCGCGCTGCCGCGAACCGTCGTCGTCCATAGCCGCACCATCGCCCCGTGGGCGTCGAAGCCCAGGACATGCGCCGAGAGGACACCGGTACGCGCGACGGTCTTCTTGACGGAGACCTTGGAGGTGTCGCCCCGCAGGGAGCCGACCACGTCCTCGGCAGCGTGGTCGGCCTTCTTCACCGCCGCATCAGCCGAGCCCTTGGCCGCCATAACTGCCACCGCACGGTGCCGCGCGTCCTTGTCTGTGAGGAACTGCGAGCTCCCGCTGACCGTCGTGTAGTTGGCCGCTGCCGCCTTGGCGCCGGATCGAGTGTGCGGGTAGCCGACGGGGACGCCGTGCAGCTCCCGCACGCCTTCCCCGCTCGCCTGCGGAGCCGAGTGGGCGGGTGCCGACGCGGAGGGGGCCGTGGCCGGAGGGGTGCCCGTCGTCATGCTGACGACCACCCCGGCCGCGGTGACCACGGCCGCGCCGCCGGCCGCGATGCCCCAGAGCTTGGCCGACGAGCGGCGCGCTCCGCTGGCTTTCGAGGAGGAAACGTTCCTCCGGGATCGGATAGGCATGGGTCACACACCCATGCCGTACGTGATGGCGAAGATGGTGCCGAAGCTGGCTACGAGGAAGACGCAGGTCAGGCCGCCGACCATCATGCCCTTGCCGCGCGAGCTGTCCATCGTGGAGTGGCCCTCGCCGAACCACCCCTTCGACTTGCCGACACCGGCGAGGAAGGCACCGGCGCCGACGACGAGGACGACGGCGGCGATGACACCCAGGATGACCTTCGCCGTGCCGCCGAGCTTCCCGAAGGGGCCCCAGTCCGGCTTCACGCCGGACACGACATCGGCTCCGGCGGCGAGGGTCGTGTGCAGGGAGGGATCGGCAGCGGCAGAAAGGAGGTTGTGCATGGTTCAGCCCCTTGGTGCTGTGAGGAATGGTTTGGGATGTTTTGGCGTGATTAGCCGACGTGCCGCATCGCGATGATCTGCGGTTTCCAGTAGCTGAGCGGCTTGATCCGCACCTGAGCCCCGGTGCGCGGTGCGTCAATGACCTGGCCGCCGCCGATGTACATGCCGACGTGCTCAGGGCCGGCGCTGCCGGGGACGCTGAACAGCAGGTCACCCGGGACGAGTTGGGAGACGGCCTTGACGGCGGTCCCGGCGTGGACCTGGTCGTACGTGGTTCGCGGCAGGTTCACTCCCGCCGCTGACCAGGCCATCTTGGTAAGCGAGGAGCAGTCACAGCCGCCCACACCCTCGTACGGCATGACGCAACTGCCGCCCCACCGGTACCAAGTGCCCAGAGCCGTCTTCGCGGCCGAGATCGCGCGGGCGGCGCCCTTGCCGGCCGGTGCGTCCGGGCTTACGGCGTCGGCCCATTTCGAGGCCAGAGCGCGGATGCTGCGCACGTAGTTGCGGGTCTCGGGGTACGGGGGGATACCGCCGTACTTGATCACCGCGCCGCCGCCCGCGTTGTACGCGGCCAGCATGTTGTCCGTCGAGTCGCCCGGTACCTTCTTGACCTCGTCGGCCAAGGTGCAGTCGTACGCGGCTTGCGCGGCGATGGCGTCGGCGGGGTTGCGGACGTCCTTGACTCCGTCGCCATCGCCGTCCTTGCCGTGCTGGGCCCAGGTCCCCGGCATGAACTGGGCGATCCCGAGAGCGCCGACGGGTGACGTCGCGCCGGAGTTGAAGTGGCTTTCCGTGTAGAGCTGAGCCGCCAGGAGCGAGGCTGTGACCTGCGGGCACTCGCCCGCGTGCTTGTTGATCAGCTCACGGACCCAGCCCGGCACGGGAGCGTCCGTCGTGATGCCGCCACCCGGACCGGCTTCCTGCGCGGAGGCGCTGTCGGCCCCTCCGAACGTAGTCAGCATGGCGACACCGGTGATGAGCCCGGCCGTGACGAGTCCCAGGCCAGTTTGCGTGCCCTTGTTCATCGCGGCCCCGTCACGCCCAGGGCAAGGCGGTGACGCGCCAGCCCTTGGAGGTGTGCTCCAGGCGGAGCGCGAGCTGTTCGCTACTGCTGCGCGTGTGACCGGACTTCGGGGTGGTCGTGAGGGTGTAGCTCACGCGGACGAGAGCGGAGGAGGCCGATGCCGCAGGTGCGCCGTCGGGGACGGCTGCTGACGTGATCTTGGCCGTCTGGTGTGCCTTCTCGGCCCGCAGGGCGGCCCAGGCGGCGTCTTGACCCGGCCGCTTCTGGGCGAGCACGCCAGCGAGTTCCCCCGAGGCGAGCCGCGCTGCCCGAGCGCCGGCATCCGCGTACGAGCTGTCGGCACCGTCGCGGGCGTCGTGTTCTGCGTAGGCCGTAGCGAAGGCCCGCGCCGTCCGCTCAACGTCAGCTGGGAGCACGGTGGTTGACGAGGAGGCGGTAGCGCTGCTGTGCGGCGTGGCCGTGTCGGGGATGCCCGCAGAGACGGAGTGCGGCTGCGCGGACACGGTCGAGGCCGCAGAAGCGTCGCTGGTCGAGCTGGAGCAGCCGGTCGACAGAAGGGCCAGGGAACCAGCCACACCTATTGCGGCGGATATGGGTATGAAACGGGTGAATCGAGGCATGCGGGGACCACAACCTTGGTGCAAGAGATTTCGGAAGTGCGAGCGGCGCGGTCCCGCGGGGGCTGGGGCCGCGCCGCTCCTTCGCAGGAAGGAGGGGGATTCCTTCTGCGGGCTTTACCGGCGAATGCCGGGGAAATCGCAAAGCAGGCCGGAGCGTATAGCTCTATCTGCCTTCTCATCTGAGGAAGAGTTCGATCTTGTTTCGCATCTGCGAGACGGTTGAGCTGGCGGGCGCGTTACTCATATCAAGGCCATCAGCCCCTTCCGTGATTCGAGCGAGATCGTGAGCAGATCTCTACGGCCGGAAAACGCCTTGCGGCGTTGGCCGTGCCTGAATCCTTGCAGGGGTTCGCGGACAACTCGAATCACGAAAAAAGCCGGAACTTAATTCCAGGAATTAAGTTCCGGCTTTCGCTCGGGGGGAGGCTTTGCGGGCCCTATGCGGCCCCGTGGCGCAGGTGCTCGATCGCCACGCCGAGCCACGGCGCGTCCGGGCCGGAAAGGAGCAGGGGTGCGCACGTGCTGTACGAGAGGACGACGGCGGACGGCTCAGCAGCGACCCCGGTCAGAAGGGCGTGGTCGAACGGCATCCACTCACGAGCCCTCAGCGGCAGGAGCCGTACCCCGGTTGAGGTGAGCACCACTCGGGCCGCGGTGTGATCGCGCCACTGCGGAAGAGCGGCATCTTCCGCTTCCTGGCGCCGACGGGCGTCGAGTCGCCCGTTGCTCACCCACCGCCGGCCGAAGGTTGGGTGATCCTCGAAATACCCGCTGGCCGAGGTCGGGTAGCCGACCTCTGTCCCGTAGAAGCGGGCGGCGGAGCACGCCACGTCCGCGAAGGCGACTTCACCGGCCGCAAGTGCAAGGCCGTCCGCTTGGACCGGCACAAGACTGCCGCCGCTCTGGAGGTGAACCGTGAGGGCGGACGCTGCCTGTATGGCATCGGCGCGGACGGCGTCCTCCGCCCGGTCGCGTCGGCGAGACCACATCGTCGTCCTACCTTTCAGAGGTGGTTGCTCTGGTCATTCGTAAGATCGGAGGGCCCAGGGGCTCTGGGTATGGCTGTCATCGTCGCGCCGTAGATGGCTCAAGGAACTTGGCCGCCCGGAGCCCCGCGACGACTCGACCGCCAATTGGGAGATGCGACTCCGATCGCTGCGTAGGACAACGTCGGCGAGGTCGTCTGCGGGATCGATGTACGACGAGCTGGCGGAGGAGAACGTGCCCGAGATCTGGGCCGGAGTGGACATCGGCAAGACCCATCACCACTGCGTGGTGATCAACGCGGACGGCAAGCGTCTGCTGTCCCGCCGGGTCGCGAACGACGAGAGTGAACTGCTCACCCTGATCGGCGGTGTCCTGGAGATATCCGCCGACACCCTGTGGGCGGTTGATCTCAACCACGGTGGTGCCGCGCTGCTGATCGGCCTGCTGGTCAGCCATGGCCAGCCGGTCGCCTACCTCACCGGCCTGGCGGTCCACCGAGCCTCGGCCACCTACAAGGGCGGCGAGGGCAAGACCGATGCTAAAGACGCCTTCGTCATCGCCGACCAGGCCCGCGTCCGACGCGACCTCGGCCTGCTGCGGCCCGGCGACGAGATCGCCGTCGACCTGCGCACCCTGACCACCCGCCGCCTGGACACAGTCTTCGACCGGACCCGGCAGATCAACCGCCTCCGCGCCCAACTGCTTGAAATCTTCCCCGCGCTGGAACGGGCCCTGGATCTGACGAACCGGGGGCCGGTGATGCTGCTGACCGGCTACCAGACCCCGGCGGCGATCCGCCGGGCAGGCGCGAGCCGGATCGAGACGTGGCTGAAGAACCGCAAAATCAGAGGCGCCGCCGCCTTGGCGAAGGCGGCCGTGGAGGCCGCCCAGGCCCAGCAGACCGCGCTTCCCGGCGAGAAGCTGGCCGCCGCCATGGTGGTCCGCCTCGCGAAGGGGGTGATGGCCCTCGATGAGGAGATCGCCGAGCTCGACGCCCTGATCGAGGCCAAGTTTCGCGAGCATCCGCACGCAGAGGTGATCCGCAGCCTGCCCGGCATGGGCGCCAAGCTGGGAGCCGAGTTCCTCGCTGCGACCGGTGGTGACATGGACGCCTTCGGCAGCCCCGACCGCCTGGCCGGCTTCGCCGGCCTGGCCCCCAGACCACGCGACTCCGGACGTATTAGCGGCAACCTGCGCCACCCCCGGCGCTACCACCGCGGTCTGCTGAGAACCATGTACCTGTCGGCCATGGTGAGCCTCCAGTGCTGCCCGGTCTCGAAGGCGTTCTACGACCGGAAGCGGAGCGAGGGCAAGGGCCACAAACAGGCCCTGCTGGCTCTCGCACGCCGACGTCTCAACGTCCTGTGGGCGATGATCCGTGACGGAGAGTGCTTTCACGCTTCACCTCCCGTCACGGGAGCGGCTTGACAACACGATTGGGAAGTTCCTTCCTGATCAAGCTGACCGGCCGGGGCCTGCACGGCGCGAGCCACGCAGGCCCCGGGCCCGTCATGAGATGAGATCACCAGAGGGCGGTGGAGGCAGCGGCGGGTGTCCTCGTTGCCTCCTCGTCCTCTTCCTTCAGCCGGGCCAGCAGCACACCAAGACGGTCGTTGCTGATCGCCTGGTGCTTGCGGACGGCGTCCCCTACAACCTCACGACTGGTCCGTCCGGCCCGCTCGGTAGCGGCCCGCGCGATCGGCAACAACTCCGCCAACCAGTCGTCGTCCGCCTCCCGGTCCTGTGGGCATTCTGCGTCGTCCGGGGCGGACGGCTTTTCGCCGTCCGTAGGGGTCCGGACCGCCGTGGGCCCGGAGGATTTCGTGCTCTCCGGCACTGCTGTGGTCGGCGCGTGGTCCGCAGGTTCGCCGCCCGGTCCGTCCGCGCTCTTACCCTCCGTCTCCTCTCCGTCCGCTCCCGCGGACGGGTGAGCCGCAGCGTCCTCCGTACGTGGTTCTACGTCGGGCAGGGGCTCGGCTTTCCGCAGGTCAACGGTTACTGCGGCGGGATCCTGCGGCGCGGACGGACCGCTCGTCAACGGCCGTGGAGGCATCGACGCTGGTGCTTCGAGCGGACGAGGACCCTGCTGGACCGCGACGCGTTCGAGCGTCGGAGACTCCTCGCGGACCGGTCCGGGACCAGTGTCAGCCCGGTCCGGGACCGCCCGCTCAGCCGTCCGCGCCATCAGGATGTAGAGGTGGACCGATCCGGCCAGTGCGAGGGGCGCGAGCATCGACAGCACACCGACGACGCTGTCCGTAAGGTGCAGCGCGGACCGTCCGGCCTGCGGAGAATCATTCAACGTGATGGCGTGCAGAGCGTTCGCGCCGAGGCTCGCCCCGGTCGCCGCGAGGAACAAGAACCAGGCGTAGAGCCGTGCGGCGAACCGCTGGTGCCGAAGGAGCACGATCGCCCGCACTCCGTAGGCAATGAACCCGTCGATGAACACCGGGAACAGGTAGGACAAGGTCTCCCTGGCATGGATCGCGAGGGCGATCTGACGCAGTGCGTCGTACGAGAAGGCGAAGCCGGCCGCGCCGAGCAGGATGATCGCACTGCGGTCCCAGGCCGTCATTCCGCGCAGGCCGTAGCTCTCCTGCTGTTCGGTTCCGGCCGCCGTGTCTATGTGTGCGTGTGACATCAGAGGTTGCCCCCGTCGCGCGGGCTGATGTCCTGCCAGGCCGGGGTCTGCGAGAGGAGCTGTCCGAGCTGTTCCAAGGACGTGACCTCGTGCACGTGCTGACTTGGGCAGCTCACGCACGACACCCGTAGCGAGATTCGGTCTGTGCCGCCCAGATCGGTGTAATACAGCTCCAGGTGCTGGCCTCCGGTCGTGTCGAGCGACGCGAAGGCTTGCAGGTGTTCCTCGAAGCTGAGAAGTCCCAGCACGTCCCAGTCGAGCGTGACTGCGGCGTCCCCCAGGAGGGCGCGTGCGTACTTGGACGCTGCGGTGATCGACCTCGGACCCCAGGTGCGGAAGGCAGCCTCCCGAGCGGTCTTGCGCCGCTCCTCTGCGGTGGTGAGGTGCTTGGCCGCAGCGAACATGATCGGGTGACTCATCAAGGGCCTTCCAGAAGATCGGTAGTGCGGGGTGCGGTGCTGCCGCCGGGCTCGTTGGCGAGGCGGAGGAGAACGTCCGCGTGGCATGGAGCGTCAAGGGGGCATGTGCACATCAGGTCGAGCCCACGCAGGACTCGGGCGAAGCGAGCGGCGTAGTGCCGCCCGACCGGGCCCCGGAGCGTGGCGGCGAAGAGGTCCACCGACTCCGCAGCGTCCATCGGGGGACCGAGCGGGGACCGCACCCCGGCTGTGAACGGGTTCGCGTACCGGCTGCGAGGACCGACGTATGCACAGGCTGTGGACAGCGCTGCGGCGTCGCGGGACGCTCCGCGGAGGCGGACGGGCATCACGCCGCCCTCCCACCACGGCGCCGATCGGCGCCGATCATCGGCACGAGGGTCGTGACCATCTCGGCCAGACGGCTCGCCACGCGGGCCCCGACGAAGTCGCTCAGGTCCGGGCCGTTCTCATCACGGGCCGGAAGGTTGGACGTGATGATCGTCGGCAAGCAGTGGTTGTACCTGTGGTTGATCAGCCGGTACGTGACCTCTTCGGTCCATTCCGAGGTCTTCGCCGTGCCGAGGTCATCGAGGAGCAGGTACTGAACCCGGCTGAGCCGTTGCAGCTCGTGTTCTGCTGCCCCCATGACCTGTGACGGGCGCAGGTTGCCGTACATGTCCGCTGAGTTCACGGCGATCAGCTCGAACCGGTCCGGTCCGCCGGCCGCGATCCTCCGCAAGGCCCCGTACGCCTCGTGCGTCTTGCCCGTCCCCGTGAGACCGGTGAGGAGCAGAGCGCCAGCGGCAGCGTTGTCCGTGAGTGCCCGGTCGGCCCAGCCGATGACCTCCGGCAGCGTGGCCTCAGCATCACGGAAGCGGGGAGGGGTTGCCCGCTGCCAGCGGCTCACGGCGTAGTCGGCCCGAGCCCGGCAGTGCCACTCGCGGTCTCCCGGGTTCTCCTCCGGTGCCTCGTCGGCGGGGTTGACATCCGGCACGGCCTGAAGTCCTTTCGCAGCGAGTATTCGTTCCATTGCGCGCATCGACCTGGCGCTGCCCGCGCGTTCCGGCTCTGCCATGATCAAAATCCGTTCTGGTAAGCGCTGGGGGCGGCGGTGTTCTGAAAGGGAATCCAGCCTCCGGACTGCCGACGCAACGGCACGACATTCCCCGGGGAGGCTGCTGCGGGAGCGTGCGAGGGCAGATCAGCCCAGATACGCAGCAGATAGCGGGCGGACTGTGGCGGGCGGTCGGCGTTCCATCGCCGCGCCACCATCTCGACCAGCCGTTCATTTCCCCAACGTGCTGCGAGAGCTGTTACCCGATCCCATTCCGATTCGGTCAGTCGCCAGCCGACGAGCATTCCAGCGCTCGTTATGGCTGTTACCAGGTCCTTGGCTCCGTCCGGAACCTTCACCGAGTCCTGCTTGACGGTGCTGTTCTCTCGGTGCGACCTCAGCAAGATAGCTTGCTCTTTGGTGGTGGTAATACTCCCTACGGGAGTATTACCACCACGCACGCGCGAGGAAGAAACTTCCGAATCTGCGTGATGAAACTTCCTACTTCCGGCTTCCGTAGCGGGGTTCTGGGAAGCAACTTCATGGACCTTCCGTCCCACAACTGACTCATCAGGGCGGGAAGTAGGAATTTCCTTCCCGGGACTGGTGCTTTCCTCCACGGCCCCGTTGCACAGCAGGATGGAGTAGGCATTCGGGTTGGAAGCACCCCCTCCCCGCTCGTGGCTCAGTTCTCCGAGCTTCGCCAGCTCTCCGAGGCACTTTGATATCGAACGGGGCGTAAGGCGGGTAAGCGTCGATATCTCGTCCAGGGTCAGCGTCGCCTTGCCGTCGTCGTCCGCCTCACGGGCCAGCGCCAGCATGACGAGGCGTGAGCCCCGGCACGACTTTGACTGTGACCAGACCAGTTCGGTCGCTATGCCGCTCATCAGCGCTCACCGCAGCCTATGAATATGCGACGGCTGAGGGAAAGGCCAAAAGACTGGTCGTCTTCCGGGACGTAGCCGTTTTGATGCGGCTCCGGGGTGAGATACAGCGTTTCGGTAGGGAGGTAGAAATCGTGGGCGCGACGCCAGTCGGCTGCCCTGCCGAAACCGCGCCTGACCATTCGCGCCACTTCCTCTTCGGTCCTGCGGTCGATGAGCATGCGGTAAAAATCCGATTCGAAGAGGTGGGTAACAGACCGACTTACGGGAAAGACCCGTACGAGCACGGCCGTAGGTGCAATTTCTCGGATCTCAGCACCGATGTTCGTACGGCGAAATCCGGAGGGGTTGTTCTGAAGCATGGGAGAACTCCCGTGAACGCAGGGTCCGCCGTGCGGAAGAATCGCTTCTTCGGGAGCGGAGTCAGGCGGCTACGACGCGGAGCGGGGGCGTGCCCTGCTCGGCCTGAGATTTTCGGTAGCGACGGGCGAGTTTCAGCAGATACTCGTGCGTCACGCCAAGCCCGCGGGCGACGGCGGCAGCGTCCAGTGAGGGATCAGTGGCGAAGTGCGCAATCACCGCGTCCCGGGCGGGCTTTGTCAGAGGTGAGGTGCACCCTCTAAGCGCGCCTTCTACGGCTTTCTCGGTGTCCCGGTCTTGCCAAGCACGCCGCAACTCTGAGCGCTCCGAAGCCAGAAGACCGCCCCGAATGCCGTACTCGTCGTCATCCTTGAGGGATTCCACCAGGCACCGGGCAGCGACGGCCACTGGGCATGACGCGCAGAAATTGCGAGGACGATTGAGGGAGATTCCCAACTTGGCCTTTACCAAGTCGGGGTCTTCCCGTGGGCCGTCTGCGAGAGGGACGAACATGTTGATGTCCTGGTTAGCGCATCGGGCAGATTCGGCCCAGTGCTTACCCGGAGCTCTCTTCGACTCCTCCAGGAGGGGCAGCCAGTTTCCCTGGTGCACAGCCTTGATAAGGCTGGATATGTCAGTGCTCATTTGTGTCTCGCGATGTTCGCAGCGCCGCGAATTGTTCCATCGGGCGCGAGAGGAGATCAGGAACGCTTACGAGAGCGCTTGGACGGCTGAAGCACCATCAGTGCCGACTCGTCATCCCTCTGGGTCCTTGCGTCAGGGCTGACGAAGTGCATATCGGAAATCGCGTGGAGGTCGTCCTCCGTGAACTGCACGAATTTCCCGAACTTCCGGTGCGGGAGCGTCGATATACGCTCACGAAGCCACTTTTCGGGAATGTTCAACCGTTCAGCAGCTTCGCTGTACCCGATGTGCAGACGCTTGTCGCGGGACTCCGTAGCCTGACTGCCCAACAAGGCGTCCAGGCCGCCGGCCTGAGCCAAGAGACCGACCATGGCCGCGAGTCCCTGCAAGTCCACGGCCGGGCCCGCGTTCGCCGGTGCCACGGCCGCCATCACGCCTCCAGCCCGCGCAGTTCGGCGGTCCGCAGGTCGAAGGCATGCCCGCCGGAGGCCGCCCATCCGGCCTGGGGGAACGAGCGAATGATCCACCGGGCGATGGTGAGCGCCTTCGCCCGAGGGACACGAAGGGTTCGTCCACGGGCGTTCACGGCGGTCAGCCCGAGGTGGGGCCACAGGGTCCGAGGCCCCTGAAGGCGAACTTGTACGACAGCGGCTTCCGGCAGCATGGACGACAGTTGCGCCGCCAGCCGTTCGGCCGGGCTCGAAGGGATCTCCACCTTCGGGTTGCAGCCCGTAGTAGGGGACATGCGACACTCCTTTATGTGGTACGCCGCTCCGTCGTGCCGTGCGAAAGGACACGGAGTGGCCGTGCGAGTGACCAGCGCCCTTGTCGGGGGTCGCGGATCACGAGCTGTCTGGCGTCCGAGAGGTGCGAACTCTCGGACGCCGATGGCGTTTTGAGGGAAGGGACCGCGCCCGAGTGATGCGCGGTAGCCCCTCTCCACCAAGTCGGTCCACGATGGGAACCGCAGGTGTGCGAAGGCTGAGAGGGGTGCGAACCCCCTCGTTTTTCGCTAAGATGAAGCTATCTTGGTTCGCATCAAAAGTCAACAGTCCGAGGATTCCTCGGATCACCCAAAAACGAGGTCCGATGCCAGCTCGCCGTTTCGACAGAGAACGTGTGCGTGCGGTACGTCGAGCCGCCGACGTCTCGCAGGCCGACGTGGCGTCCGCCCTCGGTGCTGCGGACTCGACCGTGGCGGGGTGGGAGTCGGGAGCGACGACACCCGATCAAGAGAAGTTGCCTGCTCTCGCCAGGGTGCTGAACCGGGATCTGGGCGACCTGTTCCCGCGCGACGGCTTGCCCGATCTGACCGACCTACGGTGCGACGCCGGCCTCTACCGGTACGAGACGCGGGCGGTCATCGGAACTAAGAGCGATGGGCCGGTGGCTGGAGCTGAGCAGGGCGTCCGACGACTCAAGGACCGGTACGTCCCTCTCCTGGCGGCTGCATATGGGGTGACCGAGGACGAGCTGAAGCGCGCCCAGGACCGGTCTTTCGGAGAGGCTGACGAGGACGCCGCCGAGGCCGAGAAGGTGCCGGAGACGCTGGCTGAGAAGATCACTCTCCTGCTGGAGCGCTCCTACCCGGGCAGAACCGCTCCGGGGGATCAGGAGATCGCGGACTCGGTGAACGCCTACGCGGGCTCCCAGGTCACATCGGCCGAGGACATCGAGGCCCTGCGGACGGGTGGAGACGACGCACCGGTGCCCGTGGTCCTCGAAGGTCTGGCCAACTTCTTCGACGTCTCCAAGCTGTACTTCGAGCCGAACGAGTCCGTCGCCCGGCAGGTCTACGAAGGACTCCGCCTCATGTCGGCGGCCAAGCAGGGCAAGGTGGGCCGAGTCCGGGCCCGCGGAATGAGCGCCGAGGGCCTGCCGGCCGATGTCCTCTCGATCCTGAACGACCTCGCCAGCGAGCTGGACAAGAAGGCCGGTCCAAGCACCAACAACTAGGCCGTGTATCGAAAGTGGATCTTGGGTTCTGAATGATCATGGTTCATGGGTTGAGGGGCCACGAAGTTTCCGGACAGGCACCCAATAGGGTTGTCCTGAACAAGGAAACGAGGAAGAAGTGGCGCCACCCAGTAAGTACTCGCCGGAGTTCCGCGAGGAAGCCGTCCAGATCGCGTTGAGGTCAAGCAAGACGATCTCCGAAGTCGCCCGGGAGCTTGAGCTGAACTCGGAGACGCTACGCGGCTGGGTGAAGAAGCACCAGAAACAGCAGGAACCGGCCCCCGATGCGGAACTGACGGTGAACGAGCGGGCGCGTCTGAAGGAACTCGAACGACGCAACCGCGAGCTGGAGATGGAAGTTAGCTTCCTGAAAAAAGCCGCAGCGTACTTCGCGAAGGATCCCCGGTAGCAAGCAAGTACGAGTTCATCGACGAGATGCGGCTCGGCACCGAGAAGTACGCATACAGCGTCGAGTTCATGTGCGGCCGACTCGGCGTCTCCAGATCCGGCTACTACGACTGGCGATCCCGCCCGGAATCCGCCACAGCTCAGCGGCGCGAAGAACTGAAATTGCTCATCGAGAAAGCCTTCGACATGTCCGGCAGCACCTACGGGCACCGGCGCATCCAGGCCCAGCTGCACCGCTGGGGCGTCACCGCGGGCGTGGAGCTGGTCCGCCGCCTCATGCGCGAACTGGCCCTGGTGCCCTGCCTGCCACGGCCAAAGAGGTTCAACCTCACTCAGGCTGTGGCCGGCCAGGTGCCGGACCTCGTCGGCCGCGACTTCACCGCGGATGCGCCCGGCGAGAAGCTCGTCGGTGACATTACTTATATCGCGACCGGGGAAGGCTGGCTGTACCTCGCAACGGTCATCGACTGCTGCACGAAGGAAGTCATCGGTTACGCGATGGACGACCACTACCAAACCCCACTGATATCCAGGGCGATCCGTAACGCGGCACGGAATAGGAACCTCTCGGCCGGCGCGATATTTCACTCGGATCGCGGAAGTAACTACATGTCAGCCGAGTTCGGGAGGACGCTGGACGGCTTCGGGCTCCGCAGATCTGCCGGCCGCACCGGGATCTGTTTCGACAACGCCATGGCCGAATCATTCTTCGGCACCCTGAAGAACGAGCGCGTATCAAGAGTGACTTACCTGACCCGCGAGGCCGCCCGGCAGGACATCACTCGCTACATCGAATTCTGGTACAATCGCAAACGCCTCCACTCGGCGGTGGGTTATCGCCCTCCGCGCGAAGTCCACGCCGAGTACGAGAAGTTGCGAATCGCCGCGTGAAATAAACGGTCAGAAGCCTGTCCGGGAAACGCGAGGCCCCTCAGGTCGGGGAGATCTCACGGACGAGCAGTGGGCAGCGCTGGAGCCGTTGTTGCCGAAGGGGACGAAAGCGGGGCGGCCGCCCGTCTGGCCTCGGCGGCGGCTGATCGACGGCATACGGTTTCGAGTCCGGACCGGTGTTCCCTGGCGGGATGCGCCCATCGAGTACGGGCCGTAGGGCCGGGTCTACGATCTGTCTCGCCGGTGGCAGCGGGACGGCACCTGGCAGCGGCTCCTGACCCGGCTCCAGTCCCAGGCCGACGCGAAGGGTGCGATCGTGTGGGATCTGAGCGTCGACTCCACTGTCTGCCGCGCCCATCAGCATGCGGCCGGGGCTCGTAAGCAGGATGATCTGCAGAAGGAACCACCCGGCGGTGTGTTCACTGAGCCTCGTGATCACGGGCTGGGACGGTCGCGCGGCGGGTTCATCACCAAGCTGCATCTGGCCGTTGAGCAGGGTCAGAAACCAATGTCGATCGTGGTAACGGCAGGGCAACGTGGAGACTCGCCGCAGTTCGAACCGGTGCTGGAGAAGGTCCGCGTGCCCCGCCTCGGGCCGGGCCGGCCACGCGTTCGCCCCGACCGCCTCCCGCAAGAACCGCGCTTACCTGCGCCGCCGCGGGATCTGCTGCACCATCCCGGACAAGGCCGACCAGGCGCGCAATCGCCAGAAGTTGGGCTCTCGCGGTGGTCGGCCGCCGTGCTTCGACCCGCTCGATTACCGCGAGCGCCATGCGGTCGAGTGCGGGATCAATCGACTGAAACGTAATCGCGCTGTGTCCACCAGATACGAGCTCGCCGTCCGGTATGAGGCGACCGTGCTGGTCGCGGCCCTCAACGAGTGGCTGTGACCCACCGAAGAGAGACTTGCAAGACGGGCACGGACGGGAACACTCGATCGCTCTGGCGCCCGTGCCACAAGCTCAAGACTCGTGCGAGGACTTCGGGTCCGCTGGTGCCCAGCCTGGACAGCGGCCCGCAGATCGCCCTGCCCGGACAGCGGCAGCCGGGGAGGCGCCGGTGGCCGGGTGACGGCCCGTACGCCGAGGGGCGGCCCCGGCCGGGATGGCTGGGACCGGCGTCACGACGTACATCACCGGAACACGCCTGCACGGGCCGGCCGCAGTCCGGCTGCCGCACCCAACGGCGGCGTTTGACCACTGCACGACTACGGACGGATGGTGCGGGAGAGCGCGAGAGGGCTGCAGCCCTCTCGCCAAGACGACCTGCACGCCTGGACCGTGGCCCGCAGGTTTCGCGCGATTGCCGTGCTGCGCGGTGGACCGTATTTGAGATGCCGGTGCGTTCCACTTCTTGATCAGACGAGTGGCCGTTGGATAGGCTCCACCGATACGGTGTGTGACGCTCGGGGAACGTCCTGTGTGCAGCCACCGGCGCAGGGGGGGTGGGCTGTGCCTGACTCGATAGCCGTGCCGACGGGTGTCCAGCCAATCAGCTTCGATGTGCACGCAGTCCGCGGGGGAAGCCCCGGCGGAGCCCGCGACGACTTCGAAACGATGATCGCTCAGCTTGCCGCCGCGACTACCCCAAACGTACGGTCCGTCGCTGCCAACCCGGGCGACTGGGGTATCGACGCCTTCGCCGGAAACCTCGGCGGAGCGATCACAGTGTGGCAGTCCAAGTACTTCATGCCGGCCACCACCAAGAAGCACGTACAACAGGTCAAAGACTCGCTCGACAACGTGCTGAAGGCAGCCGTCAAGAACGGCCACACCATCGCCAGCTGGATTCTGTGCATCCCCTCCAGCATGGACGGCCCCATGACGGCATGGTGGGACACGTGGACGAAGGCGAGGGAGAAGGAACACAGCCTCGTCATCCAGCTCTGGGACGAGACCGCCCTCCGGAAGAAGCTGCTTAGCCCCGAGGGCGACGACGTGCGTCGCGGCTTCTACGAGACGTACGCTCAGGCCGCCCCCGGCCCCGTGGAGCAGCTTCGGCTGGTACTCGAAGTCGAGGACGACAAGGCAGCCGCCCTTGGCTCCGCCTTGTTCATTCGGCAGATGACCGAAGCCGGCCACGTGGAGCTGGACTCGGCCAAGAGGCAGTTCTTCAATGCCGATCTGGTGGCTCGCGAGATCGCGCACAAGGATGTTCCGGCGGAGGTGGCGGCGCTCAGTTCCGCCGATGCGACGCTCCACGGTCTATGGGAGATGCAGTTCAACGAATGCGCGGCCGAGGACGCGCTTCGGGTTCTCCACACCCGTGTCTGGCGGGATGTACGCAACGAGCACGACAAACTGCCGAAGTCGCTCCGCCTGGAGCTGGTGCACAGCTGGGGGCTGGTCCACCGGCTCGTGGACAACCGCAAGGCGGGCTGGGTCAAACACTGGCGGCAGATCGCCGCCGAGCACTCCGACGGCTGACCGCCGTCGCCTGTCCTGTCAGACCTACGAGGAGTTCGCTGTGGAAGCACACCGGCCGGTGATGATGCCGGAGGACGAGGTGACCTTCCGGCTGGCGCAGCTGCTGCTTCTTCTCGACGCTGTCGCCGGACACGACGCGAAGGGGGCGAGCCTGGAGCGCATCGGCTACTACGACTTCCTGTCGGCGAATCCCTTCCTCGTCGTCGATTCCGACGGCCGGGAGGGCAATATGCTCAGGCTGGCCGGGTTCGATCCGCAGGTGCTCTCGTACGCGTCCTCCTCGCAGCGCTTCACCAGTCGACGCGAGCGCATCCAGCACGACCTCGGACTGCTCGTGGCTTACGGGTGTTGCGAGGTCCACAACCGCAACGGCGCCTTCGCCTATTCGATCAGCAACCGCGGTCGGGAACTCGGGGCTCGCTTCACCGCCACCTACGCCGCGTCGTTCACCACTGCGGCGTCCATCGTCGTGCGTCGCCTCCGCAAGCTCAGCGACAAGGCGCTGCGGGAACAGACCGCACGGTGGCTGCGGCCGGATGGAGAGGGCGGGCCCGGTGCCGCGCTCCTCAGCGTGCTGGGTCCGGGACCGCAGGCACCTGACATGCCCTGGGAGGGATGACCACCATGCAGCCTCTGCCTGGCATCCGGATCCGGCGCCTGCGCCTTGCTGGCGTCAGCCGGAACTATGACGTCGATTTCACGCAGGACCAGCGGGTTCGGGACCTGTCCGTGGTGGCCGGGGCATTCAGCTCGGGCAAGACCGCGGTGTTGGAGTTCATCGCCTACGGCCTCGGTGGGAAGCGCCATCCACGGCATCCTGAGGTGCTGCGGAAGGTCCGTTCCTGCCTTCTGGAAGTCGAGCTGTCCGGCGAACCGCACGTCATCGAGCGGCCCGTCGGGGAGCCGTCGAAGGTCGCCTACGTACGCCGGGGGACGCTGGACAGCCCGCCGCTCTCCAAGCCTGAGAGCAGGACCATCGAGCCGGCGGGAGCGCCCGAGAGCCTCTCCGCTCTGCTGCTGGGGCACTGCAAGCTCGAAGGCGTCCAGCTGCGGGAGGCCCCCTCCAGCCGTGAGTCCCGGACCGACCCCCTGAGCATCCGCGACCTCATGAACCTCGCGTTCCTGCCCAACGAGCGCATCGCCTCCAAGAACTTCCTGTTCGAGAACGAGTACATGAAGAAGCACAAGCTGAAGCAGGTGGTCGACGTCGTCTTCGGCGTTCACGACGACCGCGCCGTCGAGCTTGGGCAACGCATCAAGGAACTGGGCGCCCGACTCACCCAGGCACGCTCCGAACTCGCCGCAGCACGGGCGTTCGTCGACGAGCAGGACGTTCCCACGGTCGGCGCGCTGATCGCTGACCAATACGAAGGCGAGCTGCGGGAGCTGACCGAGCAGCTACGGGCCCTCGACGAGGCAGCGCAAGCCGGCACTACCTTCGCCGGGCGTCTGCGCCGCGAGCACCAGCAAGCTGCCCAGCGCGCCCGGCGAGCCGCCGGCGTGGTACGTGACTGCGAGACGCAACTCACCCGGATGATGCCGCTGCGGGCGCAGTACGCGGACGACCTCGTCAAGCTCAATATGCTGGCCGAAGCGCAGCGCCTGTTCGACCCCCTCAGCGTCACGACCTGCCCGGCGTGCCTGAATCGGCTGCCCGCTCCCCCGTCGGTGGAGAACGGCTCGTGCAGTCTGTGCAGCCACGAGCTGCCCCACGGCGACGGGCACCTGACGCTCGGCACCGCCACAGCCGAGCACTCGTCGGATGAAGGGCGGCTGGATGTCGCGGCCGAGGTCAGGGCCACCAAGGCCCGTCTGAAGGAGATCACTGCCTACGTTGAGGGCCTGGACAGCTCGCTCGCCACGTTGAAGCTCCAGGCAGAAGACGCCGCCATCGACGAAGAACGTGCCGCGGCCGCGGTCGACGAAGCCACTTCGCCCACCGTCACCCCGTTCCTCGCCGCTCGCGACAACCTCCAGCGCCGGCGCGAGGAAGTCCTCCGTCATCTCCAGCACGCCGAGAACGCGACGAAGCTTCAGGCTGGCCTGGAGAAGCGCGCCGCGCTCGTGGAGCGGCAGGAGGCACAGATCGAACGCCTGCGGGAGGAACGCGACCGGCTGGGAGATGCCGCACAGGACCGGGACCTGGTCGTCGGCCGAATCAGCGGCCGGTACAGCGAACTCCTGCGGCAGTGGCGCTACCCGAAACTCAGCCAGCCGATAATCGACACGAACCTGGTTCCTCACGTACGCGGCGACTCCTACCGCGAGGCATCATCCGGCGCCCGAACACTCCTGACCCTGGCCTGGCAGCTGGCCGTCTTCGAAGTGGCCGTCGAAACATCGGCCGCCCACCCAGGCTTCCTCATGATCGACAGCCCGCAGAAGAACCTGGGCCACGGCGCCACCCGGGACGCGGTAATCGCAGACGCGATCGCCATCGACGACTTCTACCGCCACCTGACCAGTTGGCTGGCTGAACAGGGGGCCGGTGCCCAGGTGATCATCGTCGACAACAGTCCGCCCGTGCTCGTGGAAGAGAACGTCGTGGTCCGGTACAGCCGCAACGAGGACCGGCCCCCCTACGGGCTGATCGACGACGAGACCACTACAGACGAAGGCAGCCCCGAATAACCTCCTCACCCCGCCTAGGCCATTCACCCGCCCGCCCCTGCGTCTGCCGCGGCGTTGGCGATCGGCCGCCAGCGGTCTCAGGGCGCGCCCGCGCGCCCTGGTGGTGTTGTGGTCGTTATGGCTGTGGATCGCCGGGTTCACCGGCGCTGACGGTCAGGAGCCGGAAGATCAGGTTACTGAGCCCTTTCAGCTGCCACTCGACGATCCCAAGGTCTGCTTTCGATACACGGCCTAGTGCCGCATCAGGCGACGTTCGCCCTGGACTTTGGTGATCGTCAGGGCGTATGGATGAGCGGGGTCAACTGCACGCCGAGCTGATGTTCTGGCTCGGCGTGCGGGACACCGTCCGCGCCAAGGAACAGGTAGAAGTACTGCGTCGTCAACGGCCTCGACGGCGAGGTCTCGCCCGCAGTGGAGCCGCTCAGGGCCCCAGCAGAGTAGAAGTGCGGCAGCCACTTGGGGCCCACGATCGCTTCCACCCAGGCCCGCGCCTCCCCTGGGTCAACTGCCTGGCGAGTGCCGAGCTGCTTGTGCCGCGCGGCGACCGACAGTGTCAGCACAGCCCCTTCCCGGCCAGGACGGTCCAGGAGTACGGCCTGGTCGATGATGTCCCCGACGATAGTGAGGACAGCATGCCGGTCGGTCACCGAGCGCACCGGTCCGAAACGGTGCGGCACCGTCTTTCCCTTCGCCCGCAACTGCTCCAGCACGGTTGTGGGCAGTACGGAGGCCAGGCCGCTATCGGCCGGCTCCGTAGAGAACAGGTTCCGGCGAAAGTGCCGCAGCTCTTCCTCCTGCTTACGCAACACAGTACGAATATCCGCACACATGCCGCCTACGGTACAAGCTGTCCTAATGCGCATCGAACCACCCGGATGTTCCTCTACCGGCACCGGCCATGCCAACCGCGAGGAGCGGACAGCATGATCCGCCGCTGCATCGCTTGGCGAGACCGCCATGCGACCGGCTGAGGACTTCAGCTGGCCGGCGACAGGGGCGAACGTTCCGTGATGCGGCGCTGGTGCCCTGTTCCCCGGACCCGCGAGGGTCAGGAAACAGGGCACCAGGGTGAGGTTCTTACTGTCCCGTGCTGTTCGGTTCGTGGCGCAGACCGGAGGCGAACACGGTTTGGACTCCGCTCAGTGCGGAGAGATCCGCAAGCGGGTCACCGTCCACCAGGAGGAGATCCGCTCGGAAGCCGGGAGCGACCTTCCCTGTGATCTCGCCCAGGCCCAGGGCAGCAGCCGCTTGCGACGTCGCCATGTCGATGATCGAGGCGTTCGACAGCCCCAGGTGCGAGTAGAACGACAGGGCCTGAGCAAGCCCGTCGAAGCCGGCACGCTGCACGCCTGCATCTGTCCCCGCGATCAGGCGGACTCCGGCGTCGGCCATCTGCCGCACCAGGTCGAACATCGCGTTGGCGCGCTCCTCGCCGAAGAAGCGCGGGAGCATCTGCCAGTGCGGGCTTACGGCCGGGCAGACGGTGATGTCCTTCGCGATGATCTGCTGAACCACGTCGGGCCGGAAGTCCAGGCCATCGCTCGACATCCAAGTGCAGTGCTCGATGGTGTCGACGCCGGCCTCTACGGCTGAGGCGATGCCGTCGGCACCGTGCGCATGGGCCGCGACAGGCACGCCCGCTTTGTGGGCTTCCTCCACAAGGGCGGCCAGTTCCTCCGGCGTGAACTGCGACTGGTGGCTCCTGGGGCCGTCCTTCGTGAGGCCGCCACCGGTGACCATCGCCTTGATGACGCCTGCCCCGGCCGCGAGGTTGCGCCGTACGAGCTCGCGGATCTCGGTCTCGCCGGAGACTTCGCCGCCGAGGAAGTGGCAGTGTCCGCCCACGGTGGTCGCCGGGGTGCCCGCGGAGACGATCCTCGGTCCTGGTGTACGCCGATCGCTGATTTCCGCAGCCAGACGAAGCGCCAGTCCGCCGCGGTCACCGAGATCGCGGACGGTGGTGACACCACTGCGCAGGAGCTGTTCGCTGCGCCGCCGCATGTCCTCGAACAGGGCTTCATCCGTCGAGCCCTGGAGGGTGGACACCGGATCAGGCCCGCCATCGAAGGCCAGGTGAACGTGAGCGTCGATGAGCCCCGGCAGCACGGTTCCGCCGAACTCGAATCGAGGCGCGTCGGCCCCGGCCCGCTCCTCGATCTCCTTGCGCGGCCCGACGGCAGAGATCGAGTCGCCCTCGATGAGAACGGCACCGTCTTCCAGGTAGGTCCCCGACTCGACGAGCACTCGTCCACCGGTAATCAGCATCGTGACTCCTTGATCTTGCGAGGTCATGCGGCTGCGCGCAGTTCGTCGGATACCGCAATCAGTTGTTTCACATCCGACTCGCGGTCGCTCCCCAGCGCCATCGCGAGCGGGACCGCGCGGCGGGGCGCAGGCACCCCCTTCTCGATCCGAGTGGAGGCCCGGCGAAGCCGGGCGGCGAGCTCGGCGGAGTCGATGTTGAGGACTGTGCTGTCGTCACCCTCGTCCAGCAGGTACGGGCTGATGTCCACCAGGCCGTCGCGGCACTCCACGATGCGGCGGTGGTAGCGCCGGTGCACGCCACGGGCCCGCCATCGGTCCAGTGCAGCAGAGGATGCCGGCCTCAGCACGTTGTCCGGATACGCCTCCGCCAGCAACTCCCACAGAGGCGAGAGGCGACGGTGATCACGCCGGTGTTGAAGCCAGAGTCGTAGGGAGGAAATTCGCGCTCGGGCTCCGGAGTAGGTGACACCCGCGGCGAACAGCAGGATTGATGCGACCAAGAGGAAGGCCACGGCCGCCATAAGGGGATGTGGCACGTCCACGTCTGCTGAGCGAACGGCGACGATGACGGCTCGAATCGCGCACGCTACGGCCATCGCTCCCAGACCGACGGCGGTCATCCAGAGCCCGGTGGAGTGCGGGCGTCGGGACATGCGGGCGTATCGGCGGGTCCACCGAAACGTCATGCCGAGGGCATACATGAGGTAGAGGCCAGCGCCGCCGTAGAAGAAGGCGATCTGGGGAATCGTCATGTCGGCTGTGCTGAAGCTGCCGGCGAAGACCTCGTGTGGCACCGACTCCGCAGCCACGGTAATCGCGACTGCGACGACCCCGACGAGCATGGCTTCCCTGCGTGCCTGCCGACGCCCCGCTTCTTCGTCAGCGGCGGAGTAGAGGTAGAAGCACATGAGGAAGTAGACCGTCAGGAGCAACAGCACGTTCTGGATCAGCTTCGCCGTCCCGTGGCCGGCGACGGTGTCGACTCCGGACGCGCCGCCGGGCATCGCTACGGGGTACGAGAGCGCAGCGCAGAGCAGGCAGAGGGTGACCGAGCGAAGAGGTGCGTCATGCGGGCTTCGCTTCCACTGGTAGAGCTTCCAGACCAGTGCGGCCAGGAGCCCCAAGAGCAGGAGTTCCACGAGTTACAGCCATCCTCGCCGGTCGCCAAGAGCCGCCTCGACCCGGCGCAGGGCAGGATCATCAGCCGGAGGAGTGGAGCTTGCGAGCAGGGCCGACCACTCCAGGATGATCGTCGCCGCGAGTTCGACGGAGCACTCCTCGCCGTCGTCGTACGAGCAACGCTGGGCAACACGCTTGATCGCCTCGGTCCCGAAGACCGGCAACAGGGTGGCCCACCCCTCCACGTCGACGGCCGCCGCGTCTTCATCAGGAGCGGTATCCGGCGTATCCGTCTCCACCTTGCGGGCGGAGTCCTCGGCTGCCTTCTCGTTCTCCGCCACGAGGATGTGTCCGACCTCGTGCAGGATGATCCCATCCTGGTGCAGCTCGGTCGTCTCCTGCTGGTACAGAATCACGTCGTAGGTGTCGTACTCCGCCCACATGCCCGAGGGGCCGGGCTTGGGCAGCGGAGCTGCACGCAGAAACAGCGGGCGCCCGCGCCGCCGGCTCAGCTTCTCGCAAAGGTCGTGAACGTCGAGTGGGGGAGTTACCCCGAGGTCTTGCAGCTCCCGCCGAATCAGGCGGTGCAGATCCTTCTCCACCGTCCGGGCCGTGGCTGCACGCCAGCGCCCAAGGCGACGGCGGTTGACTCCGTCCTGAGCGGGAACCTTGGGCTCCGACGTGTCTCGACCACTCTTATCCGACCACACTGAGTAATCCCTCCAACCGGCTCTGATGGCTCCCCCGAGCCGGGCGACACCGCGCCCATGTCGATGACGTCCGGTTCCCGGCGCCGGAAACGACCGCAGTCGGCTGCGCCTGCGCCCCACTAAACCCCCTCGCAGGGAGAGGGATGCCAGGACAACCAGGGCCTCCCGTCTACTCGGATATCACGTACGCGAACACGCACCGACGCCCGAGCGGGGCTGCCCCGTGGAGCTCCCGGGAACCTCTTTGGACAGTACGTGACGCTTCCGACAGGGCATGGCCTAAAAAGCATGATCGATTCGTGTAGAAACCAGGTAACTTCGGCCGGTCAAAGCGACGTAAATCAACCTTGTTCAATCTCGTGCGAGGCTCTGAGCTGGAGGTTTATGGTATGGCGTGAACGGATCAACTTTTGCGAGTCGATGTGCGACTCCGTTATCAACCTGAGACTTTAAGTGGAGCGGGCACTCTCGCAAACGCCCGCGAAGTGGACAAAATGGCTGATCGGAGGGGGTGTGGCGGCGGTCACTCTGGGGCAGTTCGGGCAGCTGAAGCGTTTACGCTTTCAGCCATGTCGAACGCGATATCCACCCAGCCGGACAGTTACCTGGAGTTCTGGAGTGAGTACCATCTGTGCACGCTGACCACGCTGCGACCCAATGGGCGACCGCATGTCGTGCCCGTCGGTGTGACGGTGGATGTCGCCGCCGGAGTGGCCAGAGTTATCACCCGCAAATCGAGTCGTAAAGTGGCCAACATTCTCGCGGGTGGGGGCGAATCCCGCGTGGCCCTGTGCCAGGTCGACGGAGGCCGGTGGGCCACGCTCGAAGGGGTGGCGGAGGTGTGCACCGACGAGGCTGCGGTCGAAGACGCGGTTGCCCGTTACGGAAAGCGATATGGCCGTACGCCGGCCCCGGACCCTGAGCGGGTCGTCATCCTGGTCTCGGTCGAACGGGCACTGGGCCAGACCTTGGGCGCCCGACCCCAGGCAGCCCAGGCCGCTGCGTAGCGTCAAGCGACCCACGGCATAGGCATATGCAGACCCTGAGCGTTACTCAGCCCTGAGTTTTCCTCAGGGGTGGATGACCGAAGTGGCTCTACGTTTGCGGGTCATGACAACAAGTCACGAACAGACGGACCCCGGCGCGGCACCCTTACCGCCCGCGAAGCCGCACCCCGCGTTGAGCGCGGCTCTGCCCGACGGCACTATCCGTAGCATCGTCGTGCGTCTGGCCGCCCACCTCAACGAGCAGGACGGAAGGCCGGCGTCGCCACCCGCGCTGGCCCTCGGCATCTTCGAGAGGGTCGGATCGAACTGGCTGTCCGACTCATTGCGCGGGGCAATGCCGCAGCACAACGAGCCTTTCCGCCAGCAGCTCGGTCGCGAACACCCGTTGTCGCCTGGTAACCGCGTGCCGCCGAGTCTTCAGGGGACCGGACTCAGCGGCTTGGGCTGGCACCATCTCCTGTGCGCGCTCAGCGACCTGCACGGGCAACCCCGGCACTTGGTCAAGGAGACGAATCTCTTCTTCGCCACGGACACCGTTCTGGGCATGCTGCCTGAATCGCCGGCCGTCGTCCTGACCCGGGCACCCATCGGGATCGCTTCCTCGTTCGCCCGAGGTCGGCTCTGGGACCGATGGCGCTACGGCGACCGCTACGCGCAGGTTGCCGCGACGGCCCGCGCACCCAGGTGGCGTACGGTCTTCGCCCCGCTCCTTCCGCAGGACGATCCCGATCCGGCCACCGCTTTGGGGCGGCTGATCGTCGTGAACGCACTGCTGCTCGCCCGCGCCCTCTTCGACGGAGACGAGCCGTTCCGCCGTCCCCGCCTGGTCATCCCGTACGAACAGCACGTCAGCGATCCCGGACGTACGGAAGTGGGCCTCACCCAGTTCCTCGGTATCGGAATGCCGGGACCGGCCGAGGAGTCGCCTAACGTCGCTGCTGGCACTACGACTGCGACGGACACCACCTTCGCCACCACCGGACGCAAGGACACCTTGGTCGCCGAATTGGCCTCCGGTGTGGTGGACCTCGTCAGCGCTGCGGTAGAGAAGACTCTCGCCCAGGCCCGCCAACAGCTCGACCCCGAAGTGACCGAGACCGTCACCCAGTGGCTCGCAGGTGACGATCAGTACGAGGTGCACGAACCCGTGCTCCGGCCCAGCCGCCGCGTCCGTCCCCAACCTGATCCCCAGCGGATGGCCAAACCGGCCTACAGGCCAGTAGGGCAGGCCCAGTGGCGCAATCTGCTGGTCACCAACGCGGAAATGGCCGAGCTGCTGACCATGCTGCACGCGGGCGGGGCAGTGAACTCCCGGCTCGGTACCAATCTCCTGGTGTGCCCGATGCCCCACGAACGTGGTGGACGACTCCACCACGACCCGGCCAATCGGCGCTGGGAGGTCAGCCGCGGATACGAGTCCCATCCCGCGTACTGGGTCACGTGGATCGGGGCGGCAGTCGCGGCCGCATGGTTCGGAGCGCGGTTGCCCAGCCGAGCCGAAGCCTTGGCCGCCACGAAGGGAGCGCGGGCGTACAACAGCGGCTACGTCGTGGGTGACAGCTGTCCTGTGGTGGAACCCCCCGGCCTTGGCGATCGGGAGATTCACCACTTGATCGGCAACGTTCAGATTTGGTGTGGCGATGGCCCCGCGCTGCCTGAATCGCAGCCCATACAGCGGTACTTGTTCGGTGCGGCCTGGAACACTCCGAGCACCGAGGATGCGGTGTCGGCTGTCCGCTCGCGCTACTTGCTGGGCTCCTCGCGAGGCGTTGGGATTCGCTTGGTACGCGACCTCCACACCACCGATGCCGCTCGGCTCGGAGCTTGGGAGCTGGCGCACCTGCTCAATCAGTGGGTCGACTCCGTCAACGAGTCCGCCCGGACCACGCCAGGCGGACTCGACCGGCTGCTGATCAGTTCGCTGGGCTCATAGGCCGATTGCGGACTTCGGCCCCATGTATGAACCCGCGCCCGGGAACCCGTCCCGGCAGAGCTTCACGAACACGTCACTGAAGCCTCGGTCGGGCAGGTCGTCCAGCGCCACGAACTCGACGCCTCGGATCGGCCGCGTGTCCGCACCCTCCTTGACCGCTCCGATCTCTCCGCCCACGATGCGGGCCTCGAAGGTGATGTGAACGACGTGAGCACTTGTGTTGTCGCACAGGTACAGCAGCCGGCCCACTTCAACCACGGCGCCGGTCTCCTCCTTCATTTCTCTGATCAGCGCCTCTTCCAGAGCCTCGCCGTCCTCGACCTTGCCGCCGGGCAGGGACCAGGTCCTGGGGCCGTCGGTGTCCTGGTTGAGCACCAGGATCTTGTCGTCCTCGATGACGATGCCCGTCACACGTGTATGCATCCGCCGACGCTATCGCTCGGGGGACCGGCCCGAAGGGGACACCGATGAATCTGCCGACAGCCTCTGCGGTGCCCCCTGTGGTGATCGCCGCAGGCGGACTGGGCACTCGGGTGGGTAGCTGGTCGCCGTACCTGCCCAAGGAGCTGCGGCCGGTTTGTGGTCGGCCGGGTTTGGCGCACATCGTGGATGAAGCCGCCGCCCTCGGCAGTGCCCACGCTGTAGTGGTCCACCACCCCTACTACACGCCGCTGATCGACTGGACCCGCCAGGTCCTCGCCCCCGGAGCCTTGGCCCACTACCAGACGCTCACCAACCAGCCTCCAGCCCAGCCGTCGGCAGCTGACTGCCTTCAAGTCGACTTCATCGCCCAGCACGGCAGGTACGCCGACATCACATCCGTGCTGAACGGCGCCGAACACCTGCGCACGGGGGATCTCTACGTGGTCTTCGCTGACAACGTTGATCCCACGCACGCGGCACTGTCCACGCTCGCCGAAGCGACGCCTCTGGATACTCCTGCGGTGCTAGCCGCACCATTCAACGTGGACGAGGCGAGCAACCACGGAGTGATCGTCTGCACGGGCGAGGGGTCGGTACAGAGGATGGTGGGGCTGATCGAGAAACCCGACCGTGAGCAGGCGGGCCTACTGGTGGCTGAGCGCGGCATCACCAACCTCCGACTCCTCCAAGGGCGGATGCGAGTGACGCCGCGACTGCTGCGCTACCTCGCCGTTGCCGCGGGGAAGGCGGCCTGCGAGCCGAAACTCTCTCTGGCACTGGCCTCCTACGCGCAATCCCATCGCGTCGAAGTGGTCACCAGCACGCAGTCCTTCACGGACCTCGGCCTGCCGAATACGGAAGGAGTCGTTGACGACGCGATTCAGACGTCAATGCCTGCTTTGGGCTAGTCCGGCTCCGTGACCGTCGGGTGCACGCACGCTGTTTGCGCGTTTGCCGGACGCGGGCGGCTGAAAGCCTACAATTCTGGGGTTGAGAGGTGCATCCGAGTTGCAGCCGCAACGGGTTTTGAGGGTGTGCCCATCAGTGGGCACATCGAGTCGGGGCAGCGGGATCGAGCAGGATGGAGCGGGACGGAAACGGGTCGGAAAGTCCGATTCTCTCGCAAAGGCTTGGTAAAACCGCAGGTTGGAGCGTCGTCCGTTTCGGGTTCGAATCTCCTAGGCTCCACATCGCTGGACCCCTCTGATCTGCGGAAACGCAGTCAGGGGGGTGTTTTTGTCCCGATTTTCCGTGCTGACGTGTCAGCGCGGTGATGCTGACGTGAGACTCGTGGGCCCAGTGTTTTCAAAGGTTGTTCCGCTGCTGGCTCTCCTGGCGGATCTCCTGGGTGTCATGGGGTGGGGGGTATGGCAAGGGAGCGGTCCAGGCTCATCGAACACGTCGGGCAGCTGGAGGTCCTCCACACCCTTGACCTCGACTACGCGGGGACGTACGGCGTGATGCTGCTGCACCGGGAAGGTGTACCGGTGGGGATCGCGGCCTCGGTTCACGCAGCGCGGAGTCTGTTGCTCGACCCGGAGAGTGATGCGCTGGTGGCAACGGTCGCCCCGGATGCGTACGAGGGGGCTGGGGTGCGGGTCTTCGACCTCAACCGCTGACCGGGGCAGCCGACGAGTACACCTCGGCCGTGCCCAATCGGTTCGGTGAGGAGACCGGGTTCGTCCTGGCCGGGGTGGCGATGACGGTGCGCACCGAAGTCGAGCAGGTCCGCTGGGGCGGGTGCGCGAGGCTTCAGGCGACGCCGTAGCCCTGGGCGGCGGTGACCGCGCCCCGGGTGCGGGCGGCCTCTTTCAGGTGTGCCGACTGCGGGTTCCGGCGATCTTTCAGCCGCGTGGCTGGGGCCATTTCTCCCGGAGCCAGGCCAGATCGGTTTCGGCGCGGGCGCGGGCCGTCCGCTCGCGGGTGAACACCGCGTCCGTCTTGGTCAGGACCAGGGTGTAGGGGCGTCCCTGGCGCCGGGTGGTGTGAGAAACGGGCAGGCCGGCCAGGTCGATACGGCTGTGGATGTGCTGGCGCTTGTCCTTCGCGAGCGGCCACTCCATGACCCGGGGGGTGCGGGAGGTGAGGAAGGCGTCCAGGTCGGGGCAGAGGTCGCAGCCGGAGCGGCAGGTACCGGCCGGGGCGAGGGACCAGTCGTCCGCAGCTCGTACGGGGAGGGCGACGGCTGCGGTCAGCCGGGCCTGACAGTGGTCGGCGAGCGACTGGAAGGCGCCGCCCGCGGGGGTGTCATCGCGTGCGGCGGCCGGGTGGCGTGCCGCGGCGCGCAGGGCCGGGAGCAGGCATTCCAGGGCGGTGTCCGGCAGCCCGCGCAGGGTGGTGGTGATCGTGTCGGCGGTCCGGGGGCCAGCTGCTTGCACGATGTGGGCGAGTGTGGTGCCGAGCCGCTCCATGGCCGGGCGGCGTTCCGGCTCCCGGCCTACGCCCAGCAAGCTGGTGAGCTGCTCCTCGATCGCTTGCCAGGCCCCTTCGGCCAGCGGTGTGGCCACCGCCTCCCCGCCACCGTCAGCGCTCCGCAGAGCGGCACATAGGCCGGGTAGGGATTCGAGCCATGCCGCGCGGTCGGCCCCGGTGTAGGCGCCGGTCGGGCCGAACCAGCTGGCGACGGTCTCGCGTGCCCACGTCTGTCCGTACCGTGCGGCCGCTTGTGCGAGGTCGGGGGCGTGGTCCTCGCTCAAGGTCTCCACCCCGAACGGCGCGAGGAGCATCACGGCGGTGTCCGCCTCCCCGACACCCACCGCGACGCTCAGGGCGGCGGCGAAGAGCGGGGCGGCGGGCGGGCCCGAACCGTGGTGCTTCCAGATCGGGGCGAGCGACCGGGCAAGCGTACGTGCGAGCTCCAACTGGCCGGTGTCCAGGTGGCTCTGGAGCTCGCGCAGGGCTCCCTCAGAGCCCGCTTCGGCGCGTGCTTCGAACGAACGCCGGCGGGGCCAGAGCACCACTGCGGCCCGCCTGTACCAGCGGTCCAGGGTGTTGCCGTAGTTGCCCATGTAGCCCTCGTACTCGGACTGGTAGGGCGTGAGGTCCTTGTTCTCGGTGGTGGCGCACACCTCGGCGTACGGGACGGGCAGGGAGATCTGCTCACCGCCGGTGCCGTCGGGGCGGGTCCACCAGCCGAGGGTGATCTCGTCGTCGATCAGGTCGTTGAGTTCGTAGTCGGAGAAGTCTCCGCTGCGGCGGCGCTCGGCTCCGGGCTCGCCGTCGGGGTCGAGGAGGCAGTCACCCTCGCATTCCTCGTCCTCGCAGCCGTCGAAGTGCTCGGTCTCGCCGTAGTAGTCGTAACGGTCGTGGGGCGGTACGGCGTCCCACGTCTCCTTCACCTCCGCCAGCGCGAGGACCGCTTCGCAGTCTGCCTGCCCGGCGGCCTGGCGGAGCAGGACGGCGCGGGTGGCGTCGACGCCCTTGAGGCGGTCCCAGTCCAATCCGCGCTGGGTGTACTCGTGGTCGAGGAGGTAGACGAGCCGGTTGGGCCGCGTGGCCTTGGTACGGACGTAGCCGTAGCGGTCCTCGGCAGGCTGGGCGAAGTGCTCGCTCAGGCAGTGGGCCAGGTCGACCACCGGCCCGCTGCCTGCCGCGTCGGCCGGCCGGACGGGCTCGGCGAGAAGGTTCATGGTGAGGGTGATGCGGTACCCGGAGTTGACGGGCTTGACCTCGTGACGGCAGTCCGCGTAGAAGGCGGCGAAGGTTAGCCGCTCCCGGGACGCCTGGTACGTGACGCTGCGGCCAGCGTGTTCGACAACGAGTTCGCCGCCGGTGTGGTGCGAGGGCAGCGAGACGACGAGGCTGCCCACCATGGAGTCGTCCTTCTCGGAGTCCTGGTGCGGCAGGAAGAACTGCCCCTTGCCGTAGACGAGCAGCGCGTGCGGTTCGGCGCGCAGGACGGTGGTGGGCGGCAGGCCGAGCGCGGTACGAACCCCGTCGAGGACACCGCTCAGCGTGCGGTCCCAGTCGGGGCCGCCCAGGGTGAACCGGTCCGCAGTGATCTCCCAGGTGTCACGCACGCCGGTGTCGGCCAGGGTCTGCTCACCGCGGCCGAAGCGGGCCTGCCGGGCCTGGGCGATCAGCTTCTTGGTGACCGGGGCGCGCAACGGCAGGGGCAGCTTGCCGACACCGTCGACCTCTATGCGCAGCGCCCGAGCGGGCATCTCGATGCGAGTACTGAAGTCCCCGTGCCGCTCCGAGCCGTCGAGCAGCTCTGCGAGTCGCTTCCGTGCCTCTTGCCCCATGGTGCATCCGTCTCCCTGCTCGGCGGCGTGCCGTTCCGGCCGTCCCGAAAACCCTAGTGCTACAGGGAGGCCCTACACATGGTCGACAGGATGATCTTGACATTCGGGGAGTACGTGGGTAGGGGGCGAGATCGACGTGGACCGCGTGATGGGGATGACAGCACTGCCTGTTCCCCGGCAAATTGCCTGCCCCCGCCAAGGTGCGGCGGCGGGCCGAGCGGCTTGAACGGTCAGCGGACCCAGTTCTTGAGCGGTTCGGTGTCGAGGGCGAAGCCGAGCGGGGCGGGAAGTTCGACGGTGCGGCCGAAGGGGCGGCGCAGCAGGCTGGCGTAGGTGTCGCCGTCGGGTTCGCTGTAGACGAGGGTTTCGCAGGTGTCGCGGTCGATCAGCAGGTAGACGGGGATGCCGGTCTGGGCGTACGCGGCCGGCTTCTCCTCGCGGTCACGCTTGTCGGTGTCGCTGTCGTACGAGGTGACCTCGACGACCATTACGACCTGCCCGGGGTCAGCCCACTCGCCTTGTCCGGCGAAGCTGCCTTCAGGGGCGAGAGCACCGTCCGGTTTGGCGTTGCCTTTGCGGTAGCGCTCGATGCGCAGGCCGCGTTCGGGGTAGAGCCACAGGTCGGGCTGGTGCTGCATGCAGTGTTTCATCAGCCAGCGGATGATCTCGTCGTGGTCGCCGTCGGGCACCGCTTTGACTCCCAGCCTGCCGTGGATGAACTCCATCCGGACGCCTTCACGCTCGGCGGCGGCAGCGATGCGCTCGAACTCCTCGGCCAGCATCTGTGGCCGGTCCTCAGTGATGGTCACCACACACCTCCCGCGCCCAGTGTAGGCAGCGCAGGGCGGAAGGGGGACGGCGTCGATGATCTGGCTTCGGCTCACCGTGTTCTTGGCGAGCTACACGGGCGGGTGGCTGTGGCGACTGTGGGGGCATTCAGAGCAAACTGCTCTTTGCTCTGCTCTACAGTGCCGTGAGCAGGCGCTTTCGTAGGTGTCGTTCACGAAATGCAAACGTCGTTGAGCCCGTGCTGACATGTCAGCACGGCACCGGGATCGAGGGGGATCGAGCCGGACCGAGGAGGATGAAAACAGGCGCGTTTGTCCAGATTTTCCGTGGTGACGTGTCAGCACGGTGGTGCTGACGAGCAGCTTGAGAAGCCCGAGTTTCCGGGGCTCGGGCTGCATTGGTCTCCCCTGCTGATCCCCTAGGCCCGGCAAGAGGGATGGCGTGCGGGTTCGCGTTTCCTACTCGTTTGACACAATGGGGCCATGTCCGAGACGACGTACAGCATCGGTGAGGGGCCGGCGACCCGGGTCGGCCTTTCTCTGCCTGAATTCGTTCGGGGTGGGCGGGCTGGCTGGGATCGCGACGGGGAGCCCGGCGCCGATCAGCGTACGTCGAAGTGCCCGACGCTACGATGCGGGCGCCGTGCTGACACAACTGTGGGCTCTCTGGAGTCATCACGCTGATTTGCATGGGCACGCGCGATGCGGTTGCCGCGTGAACCCCAGAATCAGGGGAGTTTGGGTGTCGCTGGCGAGCCATGATTCGTGACTGCAACGGCTCGCTGGTCCGTGCTGACGCGTCAGCACGGGTGCCGGATCGAGGGGGGATCGAGCCGGACGCAGGAGGATGGAAACGGGGTTGTTTGTCCGCTTTCCCTGGCGTTTCCGCAGGCCAGGAAGGTATCAATTTCGAGTTCGAATCTCCTAGGCCCCACATCGCTGGACCCCTCTGAATCTGCGGAAACGAGGTCAGAGGGGTCTTTTTTTGCGGCATCTACCCGTTGAGGCCGGGAGCAGGGCGACGTCCGGTGGCCCAGCGCAAGAACAGAGGACACGCGAGAACAGAGGACAACAGAGGCGCTCGCGTCAGTCGCCGACGACTCAGTGCGTTGTGGCAAACCGGATCTCGTTCGAAGCCTGCGGTGCGGGTGATCATTCGGACAGAGATGCCGGTGCGGTCGTGGGCATAGAGAAACGGGCCCCTTGGTAGTGACGTGGTTGTTGAGGCCGGTCACGAGCAAGGAGGCCCGTTGTCGGACGAGTTGACCATCTCTGCTGTGCCTGCGTCCACTGCGGTCACCCTTGGGTGTGACTGCTACGTGCACCGGTTCGGTTCGATCGCTGCGGGGCGGCGGGCAGGCTGCTATCCGAGTGACATGACGGACGCGGAGTGGGCCGAGGTCCGCTCCGTGATGCCGGTGCCGGCCTGGCTCCTGAAGCGGGGCGGGCGTCCGGAGGCGTTTTGCCATCGCGAGATGCTCGACGCGGTGCGCTACCTCGTCGACAACGGTGTGAAGTGGACGGCTCTGCCGGTCGACTTCCCGTACTGGCGGGCGGTCTACGATTTCTTCCGCCGCTGGCGGTCCTACGACTACGTGCGTGAGCTGTACGAACGCCTGCGACGCTCGGCGAGGGAACGCACGGGCCGCAACGCCGAGCCCAGTGGGGGGATCATCGACAGTCAGTCGGTGGACGCCTCCGAAACCGTCGGTGAGGACAGTCGCGGATACGACGGGGGCAAGTCATGTGACGGCCGCAAGCGCCACATCCTGACCGACACAGAGGGCCTGCTCCTGGAGGTCACCGTGACCACGGCCGACGTGCACGACTCCAAGGCCGCCCCCGCGCTGCTGGAGACGTTCATGGACCAGCCGGGCCGGCTGCTGAAGCTGGTATGGGTCGACAGTGCCTGCCAGGGGCCGGCCTTGGCGAAGGCGTTCGCCCGCCACGGAGTGCGCGTCGAGGTCGTGCGCCGCTCCGACGGACAACGCGGATTTGTCGTACTGGCCCGCAGGTGGGTGGTGGAGCGAACGCTGAGCTGGCTCTCCCGCTCACGCCGCCTCAACCGCGACCACGAACGCCGCCCCGATCACCACCAGCAGATGGTGTGGTGGGCCGCCGTGATCAGGCTGTCGAGGCGCCTGGCCGGGGACGCTCCGCACGGGCCGGACAAGCGCCCCGGCCGACTGCTCCGGGCGCGGGCATGAACCGTCCGTCCTTCGCCCGCAGCAGCCAGCCCCGCTTCTCCAGCACGTTGGCACGGTGACGGATCTTCTCCACCTCGTTCTTGATCTCCGCCTCCCGGCCCACCGCCCGCGTCAGCTCCACCCCGTTCACCGGCCCCGAAGCGGCCACCACCGCGGCGAACACCTCCCGATACAGGCCGCTGAGCACCTCTTCACCCATGCCCGACCGCCACACCGGCGGCCGCCCGCCCTGCCCCGCGCCCAAGCCGCTCGATCCCACAACAGCAGCCGCCTCACGACCAGACGGCACGGAAACCGGCGTATCAACCGTGCGCTCCTCCGCCAGCACCGACACGAGTTCCTCACGCCCCACCCGGGCCCGCTCGACCCGCTCCCGCGCGGCATCCACCTCCGCCTGAGCCTGCTCCAGAACCTCCGTCCAGGACTCCAGCTCCTGCCTCGCCCGCGCCTCACGCCGTTCCACCAACCCCAGCACCGACGGCATCGCACCCTCCTCGATCCACAACAAGCCGTCCGCTGCCTGCCCCTACTCCGTCGCGATCACGCCCCGCACACGAAGAAGCCCCTGCTCATCGAACAGGGACTCCCTTTGCCACAACGCACTCAGGTCGCAGGTACCTGGTGCGCGACGTCAGCGACCCGCGCTCCCTTCCTTCCGGCGCATGGACCTGCTCGGGCAGGTGGACCGGCCCCGGGAGGACGGAACCAGCCCGGTATGGGACACCGCATTCCGATGGAGCTCCGTGCCGCGGCCCCGGCAGGTCCACCGGCGGCTGATGTCCGAACCCGGCATCCGCTCACTCGTGGTCATCGGGTTGCTGACGAGAATGCCGGGCCGGCGCCGGCGCGCCGTGACAGGGAACGGGCGCCGGAGGACCTTGAAAGATCCTCCGGCGCCCGTTCCGTTGCGCGGGAGCCGTTCAGCGGCGGTCGTCGAGATCTGTGCCGTCCACACCCTCCGGGCCATCCGTCCTCTTGTTCTCCGTCTCCGCCTGCTTGGCCTGGACCTCCGGGTCGAGCGACGTCGGACCGCTGCCGTCGACCGAGGACAGCGGTGCGCGGTCGGAGACCTCAGTGGGAGCAGGCGGTTCGACCAGCCAGTCCGGGTTGGCCTGCTTGTCCCACCACCTCCAGGCGGCGTAGGCGGCGCCCGCCGCGACGCCGAGCACGGCGAGCCCCTTGAACAGCCGCCCTGCCTTCGCCCGCCGCTCGTGCTTCCTGGTCAGCTGCCTGATCTCCTTCGCGGTCACCTGGCTGCGCAGCGCTGCCAGTGCGGCGGCGCTGCGGGCCGTCGCCTCCTCGGCCACGGGCTGGGCGGCGGCCATCGCCTGCCCGACGCGCGGCACGGTGTAGTCCGCGGCGCTGCGGGCGGCCCGGCGGGTGCGGAGCGCGGCGCGCTGGGCGGCCTCGTCGACCTTCGGGGGTACATGGGCACGGGCCAGTTCGATACGTGGTGCGAGGTGCGCGTCGTACTGGACACGGGCCTGCTGGGCTGCCTTCGACACCTTCGGCGCGAGCAGTGCGCGGGCCTCGTACGCAAGTTGTGCGGCCTGGTCCTTGGCCGTGTCGGCGTAGGGCGCCACCACTTCCGCGGCGTGCTGCACGCTGTCCTTCGCCGAGTCGGTTGCGGCGCGCACGCTGTCGATGCGGGTCACGGGATCCTCCTCCTTGGTGGCGGGTGGATACTCCGCCTTTCCACCCATTTCGAGATCATGCCTGCCGGATGCCTGCCTGGCATGCGGGGCAGGCATCCGGGTCAATCAGGTCATCGGTGACGCCTTAGGGCAATGCGGTGCAAGGGGAGCTTGCCGACGACAATGCCACGGTTCGCTTCAGCCCGCGCCGGTTCGTCACGCACTTGGCCGCATTTGTTCCTGCGGGGAGCGGCACATGGGGGTTGCGGCGAAGGCGCGGGCGAGCGGGGCGGGATGGGGGCCTCGGTGGACGGGCGCGGAATCGGGCAAGAAGGTGAGCGAAGGGCGTTCCGGGTGGCGGCCGGGCGCCGGAGCGGACGGTCCGTGCGAGGATCGGTGGACGTCACTGAAGACTCAACGTCACTGAAGACTTACGGAAGGCAGATCGTGGCTGAGCAGCTTTACGCCACCTTGAAGACCAACCAGGGCGACATCGAGATCCGGCTCCTGCCGAACCACGCGCCCAAGACGGTCAAGAACTTCGTCGAGCTCGCCAAGGGCGAGCGGGAGTGGACGCATCCCGAGTCCGGCAAGAAGTCCACGGACCGGCTGTACGACGGAACCGTCTTCCACCGCGTCATCAGCGGCTTCATGATCCAGGGCGGCGACCCGCTGGGCAACGGCACCGGCGGCCCGGGGTACGAGTTCGGTGACGAGTTCCACCCCGACCTCAGCTTCAACAAGCCGTACCTGCTGGCCATGGCCAACGCCGGCCCGGGCACCAACGGCTCGCAGTTCTTCGTGACCGTTTCGCCGACCGCCTGGCTGACCGGCAAGCACACCATCTTCGGCGAGGTCGTCGACCCCGCCAGCCAGAAGGTCGTGGACGCCATCGCGGCCGCCAAGACCAACGCCCGCACCGACCGTCCGCTGCAGGACGTCGTGATCGAATCGGTCGTCATCGAGAACCGATGATCACCAATGGTCATCCGATGATCACGCTCTGATTGGCCTTTCGGGAACCAAGCGCCCTGCTCGTCCGTACTTGTTACATAACGGACGGGCAGGGCCGCGTTGCGCGTGCTGCCGCCACGAGAGCACCGAGGGGACCGGGAGTGATGGGACCGATGGACCAGAAGCCGCCGGGCGACCAGGACCGTTCCGCCGCCATGGACGGCTCGCTGAGCTGCTACCGCCACCCCGGCCGTGGGACGCACATCCGGTGCACCAGGTGCGACCGGCCGATCTGCCCCGAGTGCATGGTCAATGCCTCGGTCGGCTTCCAGTGCCCGGACTGCGTCCGCCAGGGCTCCGGTACGGGACACGGCCCGGCCGCCAATCAGCCGCGTACCGTCGCCGGCGGCGCCGTCACGGCCGACCCCCGACTCGTCACCAAGATCCTTCTCGGTATCAACGTCGCCCTGTTCATCGCCGTACAGGTGAGGGGTGAGGCACTGGTCAACGACCTGATGCTGCTCGGCCGCGCGACGACCTACTCCGGCGGGCCGGTGGAAGGCGTGGCCGAGGGCCAGTGGTACCGGCTGGTGACATCGATGTTCCTGCACCAGGAGGTGTGGCACATCATGTTCAACATGCTGGGGCTGTGGTGGCTCGGCGGGCCACTGGAGGCGATGCTCGGCCGCGCCCGCTACCTCACGCTCTACATGCTCTCCGGCCTGGCGGGCGGCGCCCTCACCTACTGGCTCTCCGCGCCCGTACAGGGCTCGCTCGGAGCCTCCGGAGCGATCTTCGGACTGCTGGGCGCCACCATCGTGCTCATGCGCCGGCTCAACTACGACATGCGCCCGGTCTTCGTGCTTCTCGCGGTGAACCTCGTCATCACCTTCAACCCCTGGGGCGGAATCGCCTGGCAGGCGCACGTCGGCGGTCTGATCGCGGGCACCGTGGTCGCGATCGGCATGGTGCACGCGCCCCGCGAGCGGCGCGCGCTGGTGCAGTACGGCACCTGCGCCCTGGTCCTGGTGGCCGTGGTCGCCGTCGTTTTCGCCAGGACGGCCGCGCTGACCTGAGCTCCCCCAAGGGTTTCCTTGGCCTTCTTTGTCGGCTCTCCGTGGGCTCTGTGGGGCTTCCTGAGGGCTTTCCGACGGCTTCCCGGGGGCTCCCAGGGTATTCCTTCGGTCAGTTGTCCACAGCGCGCGCCGGATCTTGTGCATTCTGTGGGAACAACTGTGCCCCTTGTCGCTGAGCTGGGTTTTTCCAGCAGAGACAAGGGGCACGCCATCCCTCCATGAGGGAGGCTGCAGTCACATCGGCGTCAACAGTCAGGGAGTTATCCACAGATCGTCTGACCTTTTCCCCCGCCTGTGGATAACTCTGTGGGTAACTTATCGCAAGGGTTGCGGGACCGGGCTCCGCTGTGGGATCAGGCGCCCTGCGGCCCCGCTTCCGCTGCGTGCCCTACTTCCACTGCGTGGAGACACCGAAGCCTCCGGCGATGAAGCCGAAGCCGACGACGATGTTCCAGTTACCCAGCGACTGGATGGGCAGATCGCCGTCGGTCACATAGAACACGACGATCCAGGCCAGGCCGATCAGGAAGAGCGCCAGCATCACCGGCGCCACCCAGCTTCGGCTGGTCAGCTTTATGTTGGTTGCCTGCTTCGCCGGAGGGGGCGTGAAGTCGGCCTTCTTGCGGATACGTGACTTCGGCACGAGGAACTCTCCTGTCGATGCGCTGCGTGACCGCGCAGGGAACTGTGGCTGGCGCCGGGGCAAGGCGCGAGGGGGAATGCTGCCTCCCCCGGGCGTCCGTTAGCGTAGTGCTTCCGTGGCGCCGAAGGAGATAAGGGTACGTTGAGCAATTCTGCCGACTCTCCCAGAGGACCGGTCCGGCGCACCTTCCGGCACCCGGTCAGGGTGCTCACCGCTGCCGTCTTCGCCCTCGCCGGACTGATCTTCGTCACCAGCGCCAACACGGCCAAGGGCACCAACATCCGTACCGACTCCTCGCTGCTGAAGCTCTCCGACCTCATCCAGCAGCGCAGCGGCAAGAACGCCCAGTTGGACGAGACCAACGCGTCGGTGCGCGAGGACATCGACACCCTCGTCCGGCGGGATGACGGCAGCACCGAGGCGGAGGACGCCCGGCTCAAGGAGCTGGAGAGGGCCGCGGGCACCACGAAGATCTCCGGCCGGTCCGTGTCCGTCACGCTCGACGACGCCCCGCCCAATGCCACCGCCAACCCCGGCTACCCCGATCCGCAACCCAATGACCTGGTCATTCACCAGCAGGACCTGCAGGCGGTCGTCAACGCCCTCTGGCAGGGCGGCGCCGAGGGCATCAAGGTCATGGACCAGCGGCTGATCTCCACCAGCGCGGTGCGCTGCGTCGGCAACACCCTGATCCTCCAGGGCCGGGTCTACTCCCCGCCGTACAAGGTCACCGCGGTCGGTGACCCGGGCAAGCTCAAGCAGGCGCTCGACGACTCCCCGGCGATCAGCAACTACCTGCTGTACGTGAAGGCCTACGGGCTCGGCTGGAAAGTCGAGGAGCGCGAGGCGGTGACTCTTCCCGGCTACTCGGGCACAGTGGATCTCCACTATGCGGAGCCGGTGAAGTAGCAAGCAGCTGTGGGGAGGCCGACGCGGTGTCGGTGCGACTGATCGTGAGAACGTTCAGCGAACTCTGCATCACCGTCGGCGCCGTGATCGTGCTCTTTGTGGTGTACGTGCTGTTCTGGACGGGCGTGAAGGCCCAAGGAGCGACCGAGGGGCAGATCGACACCCTCCGCGACCAGTGGGCGCAGGGCACGGTGTCGGCACCTGCGCCGGACGCATCCCCGACTCCGGACGCGTCCCCTACGCCGTCGACGCCGCCCGCGCCTGCGGCGTACCGGGACGGGAAGCCGTTCGCGATGCTGTACATACCCCGCTTCGGCAAGGGCTGGGAGTGGCCCGTCCTGGAGAACACCGAGGTCAGGACCTTGCGCAGGGGGCTCGGTCATTACGCGGGGACCGCCCGCCTCGGCGCGACGGGCAATTTCGCGGTGGCCGGACACCGTCGCACCTACGGGGATCCGTTCAAGGACTTCCCGAAGCTGCGGCAGGGCGACGCGGTGGTGCTGACGGACGGGACGACGTGGTTCACGTACCGCATCGACAAGAAGCCCTACCGGACGGTGCCGAGCGACACCGGGGTCATCGACCCGGTCCCCCGCAAGTCCGGTTTCGACGGGCCGGGCCGCTATCTGACGCTGACCACCTGCGACCCCGAATGGGGCAGCAGCCACCGGCTGATCGCCTGGGCGCACCTCGATGCGACCCAGCCTGTGACCGACGGCAGGCCGACAGCTTTCCACAGCTGACCCACGCTTCTGCCCCGGCCCTTTAGTCTGGTCCCGTACCGAATGGAGGGGACAGCATGTACGGCTGGATCTGGCGGCATCTGCCGGGCAGCGCATGGGTGCGTGCGCTCATCTCGCTGGTGCTGGTGCTGGCTGTCGTCTACGCGCTTTTCCAGTACGTCTTCCCGTGGGCGGAGCCGCTGCTGCCGTTCGGCGATGTGACGGTCGACGGCTCGACCGGGACGGAGGGCGGCCAGTGAGCGCCCGCATCCTCGTCGTGGACAACTACGACAGCTTTGTCTTCAACCTCGTCCAGTACCTCTACCAGCTCGGCGCCGAGTGCGAAGTGCTGCGCAACGACGAGGTGACCACGGCACACGCCCAGGACGGCTTCGACGGCGTACTGCTGTCGCCCGGTCCCGGTACGCCGGAGCAGGCGGGTGTCTGCGTCGAGATGGTGCGCCACTGCGCGGCGACGGGCGTCCCGGTCTTCGGGGTCTGCCTCGGGATGCAGTCGATGGCGGTGGCGTACGGCGGTGTGGTGGACCGGGCCCCGGAGCTGCTGCACGGCAAGACCTCGCTGGTGAACCATGAGGGCACCGGGGTCTTCACCGGTCTGCCGTCGCCCTTCACCGCGACCCGCTACCACTCGCTCGCCGCCGAACCCGACACGGTTCCCCCGGAGCTTGAGGTGACGGCTCGTACTGCCGACGGCATCATCATGGGGCTGCGCCACCGCGAACTGGCGGTGGAGGGTGTGCAGTTCCACCCGGAGTCGGTGCTGACCGAGCACGGCCATCTGATGCTGGCCAACTGGCTGGCCCAGTGCGGCGACACGGGAGCCGTCGCGAGGTCGGCGGGGCTTGCGCCGGTGGTGGGCAAGGCCGTCGCGTGACCGCACTCCGCCCCGAACATGACGCCGGACAGGACAGCCCGTACGAGCAGGGAGCGTACGAGGCCGCAGGCGCGTTCGAGGCGGCGGTCGACCAGCTGGCGGATCCGCTGAACGACCCGCTGCCGGGGCAGGAGCGGGCACGGGGGCGGGGGCTGCACCGGGCGCCGGATCAGCCGCCGCAGGAACAGAGACAGGCGCGGGCCCGGACACAGGCGCAGGAACAGGCGCCACACGGGGCGCAGAGGCCCGAGGAGACCCCGCCGGAGTGGTACGACCCCGAGGGGTTCGAACGGGACTGGTACGGGCAGCAGACGCCCGCGCCGTCCCCCGCGTCGGCACCCGTGTCTGCGTCCGCGCCGACACCTGCGTCAACGCCTGCGTCAACGCCTGCGTCGACGCACCGGGCGCAGCCCGTCACCCGCGCCTTCCCGCTCGACGACGAGACGGTTGGTCTGCGGACGGCGGACACCCGGCGCCTGGTCGACCAGGCGGTTCCGGTGACGATGCCGGAGCCGATGTCGGCACCGGGACCGGGATCGGTGAGCGATGCGGAGAGTTTCGCGGAACCGGGCGCGGGGCCCGAGAGCGTTGATCCGGAACCGCGCACCGGAGGCCGCGCCGAGCGGCGGCGCGCTGCCAAGGGGCGCGGCCGTAGGCGTACCGGACCGCAGCCGGAGAGCATGGCGTCAGCCACGGAGCCGGCCGCATCGGCTTCGGCCGCGAAGCCGATGTCGCGCGTCGAGGCACGGCGTGCGGCGCGTGCGGCCAAGGACAGTCCGGCCGTTGTCGCCAGTCGGGTCGTCGGGGAGCTGTTCATCTCGCTCGGCGTGCTGATGCTGCTGTTCGTGACGTACCAGCTGTGGTGGACGAATGTGCGCGCCGACCAGTACGCCGGCAAGGAGACGCACAAGATCCAGGACGACTGGGCGAAGGGTGACCGCAACCCCGGTGCGTTCGAAGCGGGGCAGGGATTCGCCATCATCCACATCCCGAAACTGGATGTGGTCGTTCCGATCGCCGAGGGCACCAGCAAGGAGAAGGTCCTCGACAGAGGCATGATCGGTCACTACAGCGAGGGCACGCTGCGCACCGCGATGCCGTCGGCCAAGCAGGGCAATTTCGCGCTGGCCGGTCACCGCAATACGCACGGAGAACCGTTCCGCTACATCAACCGGCTGGCCCCCGGTGACCTGATCGTGGTCGAGACGCAGGACGCGTACTACACGTACGAGGCGACGAAGACTCTTCCGCAGACATCGCCGTCAAACGTCTCCGTGATTGGTCCGGTTCCGCCGGGTTCGGGGTTCACCGGGCCGGGCCGGTACATCACTTTGACGACCTGTACACCCGAATTCACGAGTACGTACCGTTTGATCGTCTGGGGCAAGATGGTCGACGAACGGCCGCGCAGCAAAGGGAAGCCCGACGCGCTCGTCGGCTGAAACATCATCACGACAGGGACGGGTGCGGTGACAGCGAGGACCGAGCAGGAAGAGCGCGTAGGTGAGTCCGTGCCCCCGCCGCGGCGCAGTGGCCGCCATCCCGTGGCGACTGCGGTCAGTGTCTTCGGTGAACTGCTGATCACCGCAGGCCTGGTGCTGGGGCTCTTCGTCGCCTACTCCCTCTGGTGGACCAATGTGCTCGCCGATCGCGAGGCCACCAAACAGGGCCACACCGTCCGCGACCGCTGGGCGGGCGGGCCGGGCGCGCTGGACACCAAGGACGGCATCGGCTTCCTGCACGTCCCGTCGATGAAGAACGGCGAGGTGCTGGTCAAGAAGGGCACCGACACCGGGAACCTCAACGACGGCATCGCGGGTTACTACACGGACCCGGTGAAGTCGGCTCTCCCCTGGGACGAGCAGGGCAACTTCACCCTGGCGGCACACCGCGACGGGCACGGGGCCAAGTTCCACAACATCGACAAGGTGAAGACGGGGGACGCGGTCGTCTTCGAGACCAGGGACACCTGGTACGTCTACAAGGTCTTCAAGGAACTGCCCGAGACGTCGAAGTACAACGTCGACGTGCTGGAGGCGGTACCGAAGGGATCGGGAGCGAAGAAGCCCGGCCGCTACATCACGCTGACGACCTGCACACCTGTCTACACGTCGAAGTACCGCTACATCGTGTGGGGTGAGTTGGTGCGTACGGAGAAGGTGGACAAGGACCGTACGAAGCCGGCGGAGCTGCGCTGAGACAGGGACTGAAGTCCCAAGAGGACCTCGATCGGGCCGACTTCACGGAGCAGGCCCGTAGGATGGCGAAGGCCCGAAGCCGCAACTTCTTCTTGCGGCTTCGGGCCTTCGCGTCCACGGGTCGCTGTCGGCTACCTCAGGATCGCAAGCGTTACTCCAGCGCTCCACTTTTCGAGGTGAGCGCGGTCGACGAGGGTGATGCCGTGGGTCTCGGCGATGGCGCGTGCCTCGGGTGTGAAGGAGGTCGTGGCGACGAAGAGAGCCACATCGGCCCCGTGCTGGACGAAAGAGGCGCCGAGGAACTTCTGCAGCTCGCCGCTCCACACCGGACGGTAGGGCGCGAAGCTCTTGCACTGAACGACGATGCTCCGGCCGTCCGCGGTCACCGCTGTGACATCCACACCCCGGTCGCCGCGGCCGCCGTGCACCACGACGTCCGCGCAGCCGTCGCGACGGAGCAGCGCGGCGACGTGGTGCTCGAACTCCCGCCAGTTCATGGCATCGATGGACGCCATGACTCCGGTGTACGGGCGCGGGCCCTGGGCGTGCTCAAGATGCCTGAGCCTTCGGTGGTGGTTGCAGAGCTTCCGCTCGACCTTCTCGACGTCGTTCCGGAGCGAGATCAGCTCTTTGCGGTGCTCGCCGGAGGCCTCGATGAGGGTGTTGAACATGGGGACGACGGTCTTGCCGAGGATGTGGGTGATGCGTCGGTCGATGCGGTCGTCGAGGTACTCAGGTCCCCTGTGGACAGAGTTGTCCACAGGCTGAGTCCGCGCCACGTACTCCATGTCAAGCAGGTATGTACGCACCTGACGTGCGACTTCGCTGTCCCGGAGGAGCATGGCGACGTTGAGTACCGTCCGTCGGGAGAAGACCGCGATCGCCCGTGAGCGGGACTGAATTCCACAGGCCCCCTTGAAGAGGGCCAGTCGCGTGCCTGTCAGAACATGGAGGCCATTGGAGTCCAGCTCCTCTCTGTGGTCCTCCATAACGGACTCAAGGGTCTTCACGGCCACCTCGAAGTATGCCGCGACCATCGCCGTGGTCACGTGCATGCCGTCAGGCAGCAGCGAGAGCGCCTTGACCTTGTCGAGCACCTCTGTCCGGCCGGCGACGTCATTGCGTAGAGACCTCGACTCCAGCAGTACCGCATCGTTGATCACGTTCATGCCCTCTCGACTCGTCTCGGATGTTGGTGCGAGCTGGGGGTGGGGCCTGAACCCCCACGTCACCCCATCGGTCCAACGATTCAGGACATATGAAGACACGATCGGTATACGGCTGCATGTGCGGTATGCCGGGCAACTGGTACGGCGGCGGACACGGCAAAGGGCCCCGGTCACCTTGCGGTGAGCGGGGCCCGATGGGTGGTTCTGCTCGGGGTCAGTCCCGTGAGCCGGACGGGCCGCCGAAGATGTTGCCGTTCCCACCGCCCGGCATGGTCTGGACGGTGACCGCGCTGTTCTTGTCGACCGGCTGGTTCGCACCGGGCTGGAAGCCGACGATCTTCGCGTTGTCGTCATTGGGGCCCTGCACCGGGCCGAGCTGCAGACCCGCCTGAGCCAGCAGGCCCTTCGCCTCCGCGAGGGTCCTGCCCATCAGATCGGGAACCGTAGTCTTCTCCGGCTGCGGCGGGCCCTTCGAGACCTTCAGGACGATCTGGACGTCCCCGGCCTGCTTGCCGGCCTCGGGGGACTGCTCGACCACGGTGTCCACCGGCTGGGGCGAGTCGATGTCGACACGCTGGATGTTTGTGAACCCGATGCCCTTGAGCTGCGCCTCCGCATCCTGGTACGTACGGTTACGGACGTTGGGGAGGTCCAGGAGGGCCTGCTTGGCGACCGTGATCGTGACCTCGGAGTTCTTCTCGGCCTTCGCGCCGCCCTCGGGGACCTGCTTGATGACCGTACCCGCGGGCTTGTCGGACTCGGCTGCGGTGACGTTCACCGCGAAGCCCTTGTCCTCAAGGTCCTTGCGGGCGGTCGCCTCGGTCTTCTCCACGACGTCCGGGACCTCGACCTTCGGCGCACCGGTGGAGACGACGACCGTGACGGTCTCCTGCTCCGCCATCTTGCCGTCGGCTGCCGGGGTCTGGCTGCAGATCTTGCCCTTGGCCTGGTTCTCGCAGGGTTCGCGCGAGCCGACCTTGAGGACGACACCGGCGTTGTCCGCGAGTTTCTGTGCTTCCTTCACGGTCGAGCCGACCATGTTCGGCACATCGACCCTGCCGTCGCCGCTGTTGTTGTCGCTGAACACCGACCGGCCGATCAGGATCGCGCCGATCAGCACCAGGACGCCCGCGACGATCAGCAGGATCGTCGAGGTGTTGCTCTTCTTCTGGCGGCGGCGGTCCGGGCGGTCGTCGTAGCCGTAGCCGCCGTCGTCCGGGTTGACCGGGTTGACCGGGGGCAGCATGGACGTGGGTGCGCCGTGCTGGTCCGTGGCGCGCAGAGCGGTGGTGGGCTGGTCGTTGCCGTATCCGTCGTAGCCGCCGTAACCGGGCGCGCCCATCGCCGCGGTGGCGGCGACCGGCCGGCCGTCGAGGCAGGCCTCGATGTCGGCGCGCATCTCGTCGGCCGACTGGTAGCGGTAGTCGGGGTCCTTGACCAGGGCCTTCAACACGATCGCGTCCATCTCGGGCGTGATCTCGGGGTCGAAGTTGCTGGGCTTCTGAGGCTCTTCCCGTACGTGCTGGTAGGCGACCGCGACGGGGGAGTCCCCGATGAACGGCGGCCGGACCGTCAGCAGCTCGTAGAGCAGGCAGCCGGTCGAGTAGAGGTCGGAGCGGGCGTCGACCTGCTCGCCCTTGGCCTGCTCCGGGGAGAGGTACTGGGCGGTGCCGATGACGGCCGCGGTCTGGGTCATCGTCATGCCGGAGTCGCCCATGGCGCGGGCGATGCCGAAGTCCATGACCTTGACCTGGCCGGTGCGCGTCAGCATGACGTTCGCCGGTTTGATGTCGCGGTGGACGATGCCCGCGCGGTGCGAGTACTCCAGCGCCTGGAGGATGCCGACGGTCATCTCAAGGGTGCGCTCGGGCAGCAGTCTGCGGCCGGAGTGCAGGAGTTCCCTGAGCGTCGACCCGTCGACGTACTCCATGACGATGTACGGGATGGAGACCCCGTCGACGTAATCCTCGCCGGTGTCGTAGACAGCGACGATCGCCGGGTGGTTGAGCGAGGCGGCGGACTGGGCCTCACGGCGGAACCGGGCCTGGAAGGACGGGTCGCGGGCCAGATCGGCCCGCAGTGTCTTCACAGCTACGGTGCGGCCGAGCCGGGTGTCGTGTGCGAGGTAGACCTCGGCCATGCCACCACGGCCGAGCACCGAGCCCAGCTCGTACCGGCCGCCGAGGCGACGCGGCTCTTCCATAACTGTTCCAGCCCTCTCCGTCAGTCCCGACCGCACCGGTGTGCGGTCCGGCGGTGTGCTGCTCGCGCATACGCTACCGGCCGCACACCACCTGATCGGCCCGGAGTCCGGACCTGATATCTGACCGGTATCCCAATGTGCAGGTATGGCACCCGATGTGACGGGCATCACTTCTTGCTGTCGATGACTGCCTTCATCACAGCCTGTGCGATCGGGGCGGCCAGACCGCCACCGGAGATGTCGTCGCGGTTGGCCTGGCCGTCCTCGACGACCACGGCGACGGCGACCGGGGAGCCGCTGTCGGTCTTGGCGTACGAGATGAACCAGGCGTACGGCTTCTCGCTGTTGTTGAGACCGTGCTGGGCCGTACCGGTCTTGCCGCCGACGGTGACACCCGGGATCTTGGCGTTCTGCCCCGTGCCGCTCTCGACGACGGTCTGCATCATCTCCTGCAGCTTCTGGGCGTTCTCACCCGAGAGGGGCTGGCTGAGCTGCTCCTTCTCGTGGGTGTAGATGACGTCCAGGTTGGGGGCCTGGCGATCGGCGACCATGTACGGCTGCATCAGCTTGCCGTCGTTGGCGATCGCGGCGGCGACCATCGCCATCTGCAGTGGGGTGGCGCGGTTGGACGCCTGACCGATGCCGGCCATGGCGTTCTGCGGGCGGTTGTCCTTGGGGTAGACGCTGGCGTCGGCCCGTACCGGAGTGAAGATCTCCTTGTTGAAGCCGAACTTGTTCGCTTCCTCGATCATCTTGTCGTTGCCCAGGTCATCGCTCATCTTGCCGAAGACCGTGTTGCAGGACCAGCGGAGCGCCTCGCGGAGCGAGGCGTTCTTGCACGGGATGTTGCCCTCGTTCTCCAGGTCACTGCTGGTCAGTGGGAGCCGCCAGGGCAGCGGCGACTTGGTGGCCTCGTCGATGTTGGTGTACAGCCCGTTCTCCAGCGCGGCCGCGGCGGTGACGACCTTGAAGGTCGAGCCGGGCGGGTAGGTCTCGCGCAATGCCCGGTTGAGCATCGGCTTGTCCTTGTCCTTCAGGAGCTGCTGCCGGGCATCCGCGTCTTTGAGGGAATTGCCCGCGAAGACCGAGGGATCGTACGAGGGGGTGCTGACGAGGGCCAGAATGGCGCCGGTCTGCGGATCGATTGCCGCTGCGGCACCCTTCTTGTCACCGAGTCCCTTGAAGGCGGCCTTCTGGGCGGCGCTGTTGAGAGTCGTGACGATGTTGCCGCCGGTCTTCTTCTCGCCGGTGAAGAGGGACAGCGTGCGGTCGAAGAACAGCTGGTCGCTGTTACCGGTGAGGATTCCGTCCTCGATGCTCTCCAGCTGTGACGCGTCGAAGGCCTGCGAGGAGAAGCCGGTCACGGGGGCCCACATGGGGCCGTTCTTCCAGACCCTCTTGTACTTGAAGTCGCTGCCCTTGGTCTCGACGGACCCGGTGACGGGTTCTCCGTCGACGATGATGTTGCCGCGTTCGTGCGCATACCGCTCGATCTGGACACGGCGGTTGTGCTCGTTCGCGTTCAGTTCGTCGGCACGTACGTACTGGAGCCAGTTGACGCGGACCAGGAGAGCGAGGACGAGCAGCCCGCAGAAGATCGCGATCCTGCGAAGGGGCTTGTTCACGGTCGGACCACCTGGGTCATCTCGGCGTCGGGTGACGGGGCTGGGGCCGGCGCCGGGCGGCGCGCGGTGTCGCTGATGCGGAGCAGGATGCCGATCAGGGCCCAGTTGGCGATCACTGACGATCCGCCTGCCGCGACGAACGGCATGGTCATACCGGTCAGCGGAATGAGTCCCATGACACCGCCGGCAACGACGAAGACCTGAATGGCAAAGGAACCGGAGAGGCCGATCGCGAGGAGCTTGCCGAAGGGGTCGCGGGCGGCGAGCGCGGTGCGGACACCGCGCTCGACGATCAGGCCGTAGACGAGAAGGACGGCCATCATCCCGGCGAGGCCGAGCTCCTCGCCGACGGTGGCGAGGATGAAGTCGGAGTTGGCGGCGAAGCCGATCAGGTCGGAGTTGCCCTGGCCGAGGCCGGTGCCGAGGGTGCCGCCGGAACCGAATGCCATCAGGGACTTGGCCATCTGCTCGCTGGCGGCCAGCTTGCCCCATCCGGCGAACGGGTCGAGCCAGGCGGTGACGCGCTGCTGGACGTGCGGTTCGAATGTGGCCACGCCGACGGCGCCGGCTGCGGACATCAGCAGGCCGAAGACGATCCAGCTGGTGCGCTCGGTGGCGACGTACAGCATGACGACGAACATGCCGAAGAACAGCAGGGAGGAGCCGAGGTCGGTCTCGAAGACCAGGATGAGGATCGAGAAGGCCCAGACCATGAGGATCGGCCCGAGGTCCCTGCCCCGCGGCAGATAGAGACCCATGAAGCGGCGGCTGGCCAGGGCCAGCGCGTCGCGCTTGACCATGAGGTAGCCGGCGAAGAACACCGCGATGATGATCTTGGCGAACTCCCCTGGCTGGAGCGTGCCGACGCCGGGGATCTTGATCCAGATCTTGGCGCCGTTCACGGCGGGGAAGAACATCGGAAGGATCAGGAGGAACAGCGCCACCAGCATGGAGATGTAGGTGTAGCGCTGCAGAATGCGGTGGTCCTTGAGGGCCACCAGCACGACGATCAGCAGCGCGACGCCCACTGCCGAGAACAGCAGCTGCTTGGAGGCGGCGGGCGCGAAGTTCGGGGTTGCCTGGAACCGTTCGGACTGGTCCAGACGCCAGATGATGGCCAGTCCCAGCCCGTTCAGCAGCGTCGCCAGCGGAAGCAGCAGCGGGTCCGCGTACGGGGCGAACCTGCGGACGGCGAGGTGGCCGATGCCGCCGAGCAGGGCGAGCCCGAGTCCGTACCCGAGCATGCCCGAGGGCAGTTCGCCGTTGAGAGCGAGGCCCACGTTGGCGTACGCGAACACCGAGATGAAGACGGCGAAGAGAAGCAGAACCAGTTCGGTGTTGCGACGGCTCGGTGCGTCGATCGCGCCGATCGTGGTCGTATTGGTGACAACGCTCATGGTGCTGAAGGCCCCCTACGGCTTTACTGCTTACCGCACTGCGGGACCAGCTTTTTCTCTTCCTCCGAGAGGCTGGGACCAGGAGTGGGAGTCGCTGCGTTCGGCTTGGTCGTGGTGGTACCGGAAGTGCCGGACGTCTTGGCGGCGTCCGAGTCCGTGCCACTGGCTTGGCCCTCGTCGGAGCGGGCCTTCTCGGCCGCGCGTCGCTGGGCGTCCTTCTTGCAGGCGGTCGCCTGGAGGGCGAGTTCGCCGACCTTCTCGCGTGCGGAGGTGAGGTTGCCCTCGGCGATGGTCGCCTCGACCTGCTTGCGCTGGTAGGGCGGGAGGTACTTGAGTTCGATCTCGGGGTGGTCCTTCTCGACCTTCGAGAGCGAGACCCAGGCCAGGTCCTGGCTGATGCCCCGGAACAGCGCGACGTGTTCGTTCTTCGCGCCGACATAGAACTGGTTCTGGGTCCAGCGGTAGCCGCCGTAGAGACCGCCGCCGATGACGGCGAGCGCGAGCACGACGTAGAAGGACCTCTTGAGCCACTTGCGGCCGCCGCCGGGCTTGATGAAGTCGTCGTCGGTGTACGCGTCGAAGGAGCCGTCGGGCATTTGGCCGTAGCCGGCGCCGGCGCCGCTTCCGGGCGGTCCGAAGCCGCCTGCGGGGGGCGGGACCGGGCGGCCGAGGCCGGCCGCCCGTCCGGCGGGGGTCTGCATGGCGCTGCCGTCGTTCAGCTGGGCGGCCTGGTTCTCGGCGACCGCGCCGACGATGACCGGGGTGTCGTTGAGCTGTCCGGCCAGGGTGTCGTTGTTGTCGACGTCCAGGACGTCGGCGACGATGCAGGTGATGTTGTCCGGGCCGCCGCCGCGCAGAGCGAGCTGGATCAGCTCCTGGATGGTCTCCTGGGGGCCCTGGTAGCTGGCGAGGGTCTCTTCCATCGTCTGGTGGGAGACGACGCCGGAGAGCCCGTCGGAGCAGATCAGATAGCGGTCGCCGACCCGGACCTCACGGATGGAGAGATCGGGTTCGACGTGGTCGCCACTGCCCAGTGCCCGCATCAGAAGGGCGCGCTGCGGGTGGGTGGTGGCCTCTTCCTCGGTGATCCGGCCCTCGTCGACCAGCCGCTGCACCCAGGTGTGGTCCTGGGTGATCTGGGTGAGTACGCCGTCGCGCAGCAGGTACGCGCGGGAGTCGCCGACGTGGACGAGGCCGAGGCGCTGGCCGGTCCAGAGCAGCGCGGTGAGCGTGGTGCCCATGCCCTCCAGCTGGGGGTCCTCCTCGACCATCATGCGCAGTTGGTCGTTGGCCCGCTGGACCGCCGTACCGAGCGAGGTGAGGATGTCCGAGCCCGGGACGTCGTCGTCGAGCTGGACGAGTGTGGAGATCACCTCGGAGCTGGCGACCTCGCCGGCCGCCTGGCCGCCCATGCCGTCGGCGATGGCGAGCAGGCGCGGACCGGCGTAGCCGGAGTCCTCGTTGCCTTCCCGGATCATGCCCTTGTGCGATCCGGCGGCGAAGCGCAGGGAAAGACTCATGCGCACCTCTCCCGTCGGCTCGGGGTACAGCCGGTCTCGAGCCACACTGCCCACCCTCCGGTCGGGAGCCGGGCCGGGTCCGTTGCCCGGGCCGCTGCGGCTCGCTCGCTCCGCTCGCTCATTGTCGTACTACTTCCGCAGCTCGATGACGGTCTTGCCGATCCGGATCGGCGCGCCCAGCGGAACAGGTGTCGGGGTGGTAAGTCGGGTCCGGTCGAGATACGTGCCGTTGGTGGACCCGAGATCCTCGACGATCCACTGGCCGTCACGGTCGGGGTAGATCCTGGCATGCCTGCTGGACGCGTAGTCGTCGTCCAGGACGATCGTTGAGTCGTGGGCCCGGCCCAGCGTGATCGTCTGCCCCTGGAGCGCCACCGTGGTGCCGGTGAGCGTGCCTTCGGAGACGACCAGCTTTGTGGGTGCCCCCCGGCGCTGGCGGCCGGGCTGCTGGCGTTGCTGCGGCGGTGCCGCGGCGGATTGGCGTGCCTGTTGCGGACGTGTGTCGCTCGCAGTGCGGCGTGAGCCGCGTTGCGTGACGCGCGTTCCGAACAGGTCGCTGCGGATGACCTGCACGGCCACGATCACGAACAGCCACAGAACAGCCAGGAAACCTAGCCGCATGACCGTCAGGGTCAGCTCTGACATTGCCCCCGCTTCACCCTTCGGCTTGCCGGTAAACGATGGTGGTGCTGCCCACGACGATCCGCGAGCCGTCGCGGAGCGTAGCGCGGGTTGTGTGCTGCCCGTCCACCACGATGCCGTTGGTGGACCCGAGATCCTGGATCGTCGAGGGCGTTCCGGTCCGGATCTCACAGTGCCGGCGCGATACGCCGGGGTCGTCGATCCGCACGTCGGCGTCGGTGCTGCGTCCCAGCACCAGCGTCGGGCGGGAGATCTGATGGCGGGTGCCGTTGATCTCGATCCAGCGCCGGACCTGCGCGTTCGGCAGGGGGCTGGGCCCGGCCGGCGGGTGCCGGTCGGTGCTGGGCGCTCCGGGCCTGCCTGCGCCCGGCGGCGGGGCCGCGGGCATGGGCGGGGCGGCGCTGGGCGGGTAGCCGTAGCCGCCGGTGGGCTGTGCCGGCCGTCCCTGGCCCGGGTAGGGGGGCTGGCCCTGCTGTCCCGGGTGGCTCTGCGGTCCTGGCCGGCCCTGGGGGTCCTGCTGCTGTGACGAACTCGACGCCAGGGTGCGGCTGCGCACCCGGTAGAGACCGGTGTCGAGATCGTCGGCCTTCTCCAGATGGACCTTGATGGGGCCCATGAAGGTGTACCGCTGCTGCTTGGCGTAGTCGCGGACCAGGCCGGAGAGTTCGTCGCCCAACTGGCCCGAGTACGGGCTGAGCCGCTCGTAGTCGGGCGTGCTGAGTTCGACGATGAAGTCGTTGGGGACGACCGTCCGCTCACGGTTCCAGATCGTTGCGTTGTTGTCGCACTCGCGCTGGAGGGCTCCTGCGATCTCGACCGGCTGGACCTCGGACTTGAAGACCTTGGCGAAGGTGCCGTTGACCAGACCTTCGAGACGCTGCTCGAAACGCTTCATGACTCCCATGGGGCACCTCCTCCGTTGTAGTCGTCCCTGTACTGCTTACTGATCGTATCCACGCGTCGGGAAATCGGCTGGTTCCCCTTGTCTGCCCTGTGGATGAGTGTCACCTCTCACACGGATCGTAGAGGCGGCTTCCTGACAGTGTCCCGCACCTGGGGTGCACTGAGGAGGAGTGGGGGCGGCCGCACGGCGTTCCCGCTTCCCGCCTGGCGTTCGGTGAAACAACGGATGTGAATCCACCCTGTCCAGCGTGCTAATCTTCCGGATGTCGCCAGGCGCTCGCACCAAACGGTGAGAGAGTCTGAAAACACCACTCTTGCGCGAGTGGCGGAACGGCAGACGCGCTGGCTTCAGGTGCCAGTGTCCTTAGGGACGTGGGGGTTCAAATCCCCCCTCGCGCACAAGAGAGAAGCCCCACAGGCCAACGGTCTGTGGGGCTTCTTCGTTCCCGTTCGTCCGCGTTCGTTCCCGGGCTTTGTTTCACGTGAAACGCCGGATTTGTAGCGTCCTGTGCGGGTGTTGGGGCTTACGGGGCCCATGGAGTCCTGCATCCCCTCGGGTCCCGGCCGGCTGTGTTCCGTACGGCTCAGGCTGCGAGGCGGGCGGCGAGGGTCTTGCCCTTCTCCGCGGCTACGGAGAAGGCCTGGGTGCGGGAGGCGTCGGCGAGCGGAATGAGATCGGCCATCGCGGGCTGGGACCGGGCCAGCGTCAGTTCCGGGACGATGAAGTCGACCTCGGCGCCGAACATGGTCGTCAGCAGCGTCTCCAGGTAGTTCTGGACGAACTCGGCGCCCTCGCGCGGGGTGCCGGCGGCGTACGAGCCACCCCGGCTGGCGACGACGGTGATCGGGGTGCCCGTCGCCGTGCTGTCCGGACCCGCGTTGTGGCCGACGATGATCACCTGGTCGAGCCAGGCCTTCAGCGTGGACGGAATGGTGAAGTTGTACATCGGGGCGCCGATCAGGATGGCGTCCGCCGCTGCCAGCTCGTCCGCGAGTTCACGGCGCAGCGGGTCCTCGGCGCCGGCGGCGACAGCCGCGGCGTCCAGATGGGGCAGCGGGGAAGCGGCGAGGTCGCGGTAGACGACCTGGCCGTCGGGGTGCTGCTCACGCCAGGCCTGCACAAAGGCGGCACTGACATCGCGCGACGCGGAGCCCTCGGGGAAGACGGCGGAGTCGAGGTGAAGAAGTGTGGCCACGGGGATCTCCATGGATATCTGGGGGTGGCGGTATCTGGGGACGGCGGCAAACCGGTGCGGTGAGTCGCCATTTTCGTATGCACCTAGTAATAACATAGCTGCTTATTATTCGTAAGTACCTCATGGTCGCGCAGTACCCTGGGGTCATGGCGGAGCACAGCGAACAGGCGTGTAGGCGGGTCGATGTCGGCATCACCCGTGTCTTCGAGCTGTTCGGCAAGCGCTGGACGGGGCCGATCGTCTCGGTGCTGCTGCAGCAGCCGGTGCACTTCGCCGATCTGCGGCGAGCGATTCCGGGCATCAGCGAGCGCATGCTTTCGGACCGGCTTTCCGAACTCGGTGCGGCCGGACTGGTGGTGCGTGAGGTCGATGAGGGGCCGCCGCTGCGGGTTTCGTACCGTCTGACCGGGGCCGGTGCCGCGATGGAACCCGCGCTCAAGGAGCTGGCTCACTGGTCGAATACGTATCTGACCTCTGAAGACCCCTGCTGAGGCGTACCGGACGCCGAGGGGGCGGTGGGGGTCCGTTTTGTGGTGGGCCGCCGGCCTGTGAATGGGTGTCGCGGGACTGCGGGACTGCGGGACTGGTCGAGGGGAAGCGGCGGAAGGACGTGGCGGTGCCGGCTCCGGCCGCTGCTGTCGCCGAGTGCACGGAGGCAGGGGCCGCGTAGCGACGGGGGCGGCACGTCAAGGCCGAAGCCCGGACCGGGGCGGATGACGAGGAAGAACTGGAAGAGGCCGTCGGCGTCTGACCCGGCCCGACCGGGTCTGCCCAGGACAGAGTGTTGTCCACAGGCCGCGCGGTGAGTTTTCCACAGGGGCAGACGGCTTTCGGCGGACGGCGGTACCTTCGTCGCAATTGATCTGCGACAGGCATGGGGCCAGGAGCGCAGGACGAGGGCGGGGGAGGCTGCGCGCCATGGGTGAAATCGAAGCGACAGTGCCGGTTCAGCGGGCTGTGGCAGGTGATCCGCGCATTCCGGTCGTACCCGGATTCGCGCGCCGGACGAATGCGGCGACCGCGGTGGGCGGGAGTGCGCCGCAGTCGCCCAGGGAGGCGGGCAAGACGCTGCGGGAGAGGGTGCCCAGGGCCGCTCACTCAGCTCTTGACCTGCCTGCCGGGCGGCCGGATGCGGTGCAGGCGGTCGAGGAGTCGAGCCGGGGCAGGGTGCCCGGACTCACCTCGATCCGGGTGGGACGGATGGCGGCCACGCCGTTCGCGTTTCTGCGCGGTTCGGCCGGGCTGATGGCCCATGACCTGATGGGCACAGCGGTCAGCGGGGTGGGCGCCCAGCTCTGCGGCGATGCGCACGCGGCCAATTTCGGCCTGTACGGCGACGCGCGGGGCAGTCTGGTCATCGACCTGAACGACTTCGACGAGACCGTGTTCGGCCCCTGGGAATGGGACCTCAAGCGCCTCGCCACCTCGCTGGTTCTCGCCGGGCGCGAGGCGGGGGCGGACGAGGACACCTGCCGCCGGGGCGCGTACGACACGGTGGGCGCATACCGGCGGACGATGCGTCTGCTGGCCAGACTGCCCGCACTCGACGCGTGGAACGCCATCGCGGACGAGGAGTTGGTCTCGCACACGGACGCGCGGGATCTGCTCGGCACCCTGGAGCGGGTCTCGGAGAAGGCCCGTAACAACACCAGCGCCCGCTTCGCGGCCAAGTCCACCGAGGATTCCGGGGACGGCGGACGCCGCTTCATAGACGCGCCGCCGGTTCTGCGGCGGGTGCCGGACGAGGAAGCCGCGGCGGTGGCGGCGGGACTCGGTGACTATCTGGGCACGATTTCGGAGGACCGCGTACCGCTCCTCGCCAGGTATGCGATCCATGACGTGGCGTTCCGGGTGGTCGGTACGGGGAGCGTCGGCACCCGGTCGTACGTGGTGCTCCTGCTCGATCACCGTGGTGAGCCCCTGGTGCTGCAGGTGAAGGAGGCGCGGCCCTCCGTGCTGGCGCCCTACCTCCCGGCTGTCGGGTTCGATGTGCCGGAGGTGGCGCACGAGGGGCGCCGGGTGGTGCTCGGGCAGAAGCGGATGCAGGTCGTCAGCGACATCCTGCTGGGTTGGGCCACCGTCGACGGACGCCCGTTCCAGGTGCGGCAGTTCAGGAACCGCAAGGGCAGTGTGGATCCGGCGGCCCTGGCAGCCGATCAGGTCGACGACTACGGCCGGATGACGGGTGCACTGCTGGCGCGGGCCCATGCGCACAGCGCCGATCCGCGGCTGATCGCGGGCTACTGCGGCAAGAACGAAGAGCTGGACGAGGCGGTGGCGGCGTTCGCGGTGACGTACGCGGACCGCACGGAGGCGGACCACGCGGAGCTGGTGCGGGCCATCGGTTCGGGGCGGATAGCCGCCGAACTGGGCGTGTGAGGAGCTTTGTGCCGACCGCGCGTCCTCGGGGCGTGGACGGTGGCCATACGCTGGACGGGTGACCCACGAAGCGGCCGGGGCGCCGACCACCCGGAACGACGATGACCGGCAGGACAACGACCGGCAGCACGAGCAGCCTGCGCAGGATGCGGAGCACGGAGGGCCGGCCGGTGCCGATGATGGCGCCGGTCCGGAGGCCGACGCCGCTGGCGCCGCTGAGGGGGTCGGCGAGGCTGCCGACGGGACCGCTGAGGGGGCTCGGCCCGAGGCTCGGCTTGCGAAGGCTGTGAGGGCGGCGGAGCAGGCGCTGATCGAGTTCGAGATCGCGGTGGAGACCTTCCGGGTCGAGGTCGAGAACTTCTCCCGGCTGCATCACCAGAAGCTCGGGCCGATGTACGCCCGCCTCGATGAGCTCGATGCGCAGATCGCGGAGGCCCGGGCCGCCAGGACCGGTGACCCCGAAGACCTTCGCAAGGCGCAGGAGGCCCGGGCGATCGTGATGCCGATGCCGGGCGTCGACGAGCTGTTCCACGACTGGATGGACTCGGACGGGCTGTCCCCCGAGGCAGCGGCGATGCTGACCGAGCAGCCGGTCCGGCCGCCCAAGCGGGTCCGGCCGACCGAGGAGGCGCGCAAGCTCTACCGCGAGCTGGCGCGCAAGGCCCACCCGGACCTGGCGCAGGACGAGAAGGAGCGGGCGCGCCGGGACGAGTTCATCACCCGCGTCAACGGCGCCTACGGGCGCGGCGACGAGGCGCTGCTGAAGGAGCTGGCGCAGGAGTGGGCGGCCGGGCCGGTCGCGGAGCGGGCGGAGCTCGGCGAGAGCGGGGAGCTCTACGCCCGGCTGGAGTGGCTGACCCAGCGCAAGGAACTGCTGACGGTGCTCGCCCAGGAGTTGGAGGAGAGCGCGATCGGGGCCATGCTGCGGATGGCGCCCGACGATCCGGACCGGCTGCTCGACGAGATCGCCGATCAGCTCCTGGGCGAGGTCACTCGGCGCGAGGCGGAGCTGGCGGGGCTGGTGCAGTAGCGTTTCAGGTGACTCTGGAGCGTACGTACGAGAGAAGGCATGACCCATGAATTTCGCCCCGCTGCCCTCGGTGGATGTCGCGGTGGTGCCGTCGGACGGCTTTGTGCTGGATGTCCGTGAGGACGACGAGTGGGCGGCCGGACATGTCGAAGGCGCTCTGCACATTCCGATGAGTGACTTCGTGAGTCGCTTCGGCGAGCTGACCGAGGCCGTCGAGGACGGTCGGCGCGTGCATGTGATGTGCCGGGTCGGTGGCCGGTCCGCCCAGGTCACCCAGTATCTGGTGCAGCAGGGCCTCGACGCCGTGAACATCGACGGCGGGATGCTCGCCTGGGACGGTGCCGGACGCCCGATGGTCACCGACAACGGCAACCCGGCTTTCGTGCTCTGAGCCGGTCGGGTTGGGTCCAGTTGAGACCGTCCCGGGGCCTCCGGGGTCGGGCTCGTGGTTCTCAGCCGAGGGGATGGGCGGCCAGCAGATCGCCCAGGGCTGCCTCGTGCGCCGCTGCTGGGCCCAGGGAGAGTTCGATCTGCTTCGCCCAGGCGTGGAAGCGGTGCAGCGGGTAGTCGGTGTCCGCGCCGAAGCCGCCGTGCAGATGCTGTGCCGTCTGCACGATCCTGCGGACACCGTCCGACGCCCAGATCTTCGCCACGGCGATGTCGCCCTCGGCGGGCAGCGCGCCGGTTGTACCTGTGGAGATCCTCCAGGCCGCCTGCCAGAGTGTCAGTTCCATGGCCCGCAGATCGATGTACCGGTCGGCGGCCTGGACGGCGACGGACTGGAACGTGGCGACGGGGAACCCGAACTGCTCGCGCTTTCCCGTGTATTCGCTCGTCATGGCCAGCACCGTCTCGCCAAGGCCCAGCGCGAGCGCGCAGGTTCCGGTGGTGAGCAGGGCGCGCAGCCATTCCCAGGCGTCGGCGGTGTCGATCAGTGCGCGGTCCTCCACCCGTACGCCGTCGAGCCGGACCTCGGCGAGCAACTCGCCGCTGGTGGACACCTGTTCAGCCAGCGTGACGCCTTCGTCGGAGTGGCGTACCAGGGACAGGACGGCGCGGCCGTCGGCCGTGTGGGCGGGCACGGCGATCCAGTCCGCGACCTGCGCCCACGGCACCCCTGACTGCACCCCGTCGAGCACCCAGACCGAGCCGCTGTCGCTGTCGCCGGAGTCCCGGCGGGCGGTCACGGCGAGCTCGGCCGGATCGTGGCCGGAGCGGCCGTTGGCCCCGACCGTGAGAACCAGCTCACCCCGGCCGACGCGGGGCAGCAGCTCCGCCGCCAGCCCCGCGTCGCCGTAGCGCTGAAGCACCATGGCGACCGCACACGTCTCCAGCAGCGGCACCCTCGCAAGCACCCTGGAGGATTCACGCAGCACCAGGCAGAGTGCGATGAGATCGAGCCCGGTCCCGCCGTGCTCCGGCGACAGCGTCAGGCTCAGGAGGTCGCCCGCGGCGAGCCCGGCCCACAGAGACCGGTCGATGTCCTCGGCCACCGCGCCCGGCACGAGAGCGGGGCTGGGCACTCCGTCGGGTACGACGCCCGAGAAGACCGCTTTCGCCGCCTCAGTGGCTGCCTGCTGTTCCTCGGTGAAGGTGAAGTCCACTGCCCTGGCCTCCCGCGAACCGCTGCTCCCGTACCCGGACCTGACGGGCCGTCAAGATAGAACAGGTTCTATGAGAAGGGAAGAACGGAAGGCGGGGTGGGTGGATCGGGGGCGGGTGTCAGCGGTCGAAGTCGAGCTCCACCTCCGGCGTGACCGGATGCGACTGGCAGGCCAGCACATAGCCCGCCTCGGTCTCTTCCGGTTCCAGTGCGAAGTTGCGGTCCATCCGGACCTCGCCGGAGACCAGGAAAGCTCTGCACGTTCCGCACACACCGCCCTTGCAGGCGTACGGCGCGTCGGCACGGCTGCGCAACACCGTCTCCAACAGTGATTCGCCGTCCTGGACCGGCCAGTTGCCCGAGCGGCCGTCCAGTGTCGCGGTGAGTGTGCTGTGTGCGGGTGCCTCGACACGGGTGCGGGCGGTCGCGTTCGGCCCGTCGTCCACATGGAAGATCTCCTGGTGGATACGGATCCGGTCGATGCCCAGGCCGCGCAGCGCACGGTCGGCCGCCTGGACCAGTCCGAACGGGCCGCACAGATACCAGCCGTCCACATCCGGCACCGGAAGCAGCGCGGGCAGCAACTCGGTGAGCCGATCCCGGTCCAGCCGGCCGGACGGCAGGCCTGCCTGCTGTTCCTCCCGGGAGAGCACCGTCACCAGCTGGAACCGGTCCGGATAGCGGTCCTTGAGGTCGGCGACCTCGTCAAGGAACATCGTCGAAACCGCCGTCCGGTCACTGCGGACCAGGCAGAAACTCGCGTCGGGCTCCCGCGCCAGCAGCGTCGCCGCGATCGACAGCACCGGGGTGATTCCACTGCCCCCGACGATGGCCGCGAAGCGTCCGGCACGGGGCGTGAGCGCGAAGCGGCCCATCGGAGCCATCGCCTCGATCAGGTCACCGACGGCGAGTTCCTTCAGCGCGTATGTGGAGAACGCGCCGCCGTCGACGAGCCGGATGCCCACCCGCAGCATCGGGTCGGCCGGTTGCTCGGTGGCCGGGGAACAGATCGAGTACGAGCGGCGAATCTCCTCGCCGTCGACGGTGTAGCGCACATTGAGGTGCTGGCCGGGCTTGTGGCGGAAGGTCTCGCGCAGCTCGGACGGTACGGCGAGGGTGACGGCCACCGAATCGTCCGTGAGCCGTTCGATCGCGCGGACCCGGAGCGGATGGAACATCTACAACTCCTTGAAGTGGTCGAACGGTTCGCGACATGTCACGCAGCGGCGCAGCGCCTTGCAGGCGGTGGAGGAGAACCGGCTCAGCAGCTCCGTATCGGTCGAGCCGCAGTGCGGGCAGCGGACCGAGAGCGTGAGCGGCACCGGGCCTCCCGCGGGAGCCGTGGCGTCGTGCGGGCGCGGGGGCGCTATGCCGAACTCGGCCAGCTTGCGCCGCCCTTCAGCGCTTATGTCGTCCGTGGACCAGGCCGGCGAGAGCACGGTGAGCACGGAGACCTCCGGTATGCCGTGGTCGTGCAGCACCCGCTCGATGTCGGCGGACATGGCCTCGATCGCCGGGCAGCCGGTGTAGGTCGGGGTGAGACGTACGGTGACCTTGCCCGGTGCCACCACGTCCACACCCCGCAGGACTCCCAGCTCGTCCAGGGTCAGCACGGGCAGTTCGGGATCGGGAACAGAGCCCGCGAGCCGGTGCAGCTCCTCCTCCAGAAGCGTTTCGGTCACCATGACGCCCCCGGGTGGCTGCGATGCAGATGCTGCATCTCGGCGATCATCCTGCCGAAGGGTTCGGTGTGGATGCCCTGGCGCCCCGCGCCCGCCGTCCACGCTCCGGACTGCGGACCGGCCGGCACGGTCAGCGTGGCCCGCTCCAGCACCGCGGTGACGGACTCCAGCCAGCCGCTGTGCAGCGACTGCCAGTCGATCTCCACACCCTCGACGGGCTGGAACAGCTCGCCGGTGAACCGCCACAGGGCGTCCGCCCCGCGCTGCATCCGGTCGTGACTCTCGGCCGTGCCGTCGCCGAGCCGTAGCGTCCAGTGCTCCGCGTGGTCCTGGTGGTAGGCGACTTCCTTGACCGCCTTCGCCGCCAGCCCGGCGAACGGGCCCTCACCGGCCGCCAGCTGCTCGTACAGCAGCCGTTGGTAGACGGAGAAGTAGAGCTGGCGGGCGATGGTCTGGGCGAAGTCGCCGTTCGGCTGCTCGACCAGCTGGACGTTGCGGAAGGCGCGCTCCTCGCGCAGATACGCCAGCTCGTCCTCGTCCCCGACGAGGGAGAGCAGCACCCGGGCCTGCCCCAGCAGATCCAGGGCGATGTTGGCCAGGGCCAATTCCTCCTCCAGCACGGGGGCGTGGCCCGCCCACTCCCCCAGCCGGTGCGACAGCACCAGCGCGTCGTCGCCCAGGGCGAGGGCCGCGGTCACAGGTGCTTCACCCCTTCCGGGATCTCGTAGAACGTCGGGTGCCGGTACGGCTTGTCACCGGCCGGCTCGAAGAAGGAGTCTTTCTCGTCCGGCGAGGAGGCCGTGACCTGGGCGGACGGGACCACCCAGATGGAGACGCCCTCGGAGCGGCGCGTGTACAGATCGCGTGCGTTGCGCAGGGCCATTTCCGCGTCGGGGGCGTGCAGGCTGCCCGCGTGGGTGTGGGACAGCCCGCGGCGCGAACGCACGAACACCTCCCACAGCGGCCATTCGGTCGAGCTGTTCATGCTGTCGCCTCCCCATCGTTGCGAACCGCTGTGTGCTTCTCGGCGTACGCGACCGCCGCGTCCCGGACCCAGGCGCCCTCCTCGTGCGCCCGGCGGCGCTGGCTGAGGCGCTGCTCGTTGCACGGGCCGTTGCCCTTGAGGACCTCCTGGAACTCCTGCCAGTCGATCGCCCCGAAGTCGTGCTGTCCACGCTCCTCGTTCCACCGGAGATCCGGGTCCGGGAGGGTGAGCCCCAGCGCCTCGGCCTGGGGGACGCAGATGTCCACGAAGCGCTGTCGCAGCTCGTCGTTGGAGTGACGCTTGATCTTCCAGGCCATCGACTGCGCCGAATGGGCCGATGCGTCGTCCGGCGGGCCGAACATCATCAGGGACGGCCACCACCAGCGGTTCACCGCGTCCTGCGCCATCTCGTGCTGTGCCGGGGTGCCGCGGCTGAGGGTGAGCAGCAGCTCGTAGCCCTGACGCTGGTGGAAGGACTCCTCCTTGCAGATGCGGACCATCGCCCGGGCGTACGGACCGTAGGAGCAGCGGCAGAGCGGCACCTGATTGGTGATCGCGGCGCCGTCCACGAGCCAGCCGATCGCGCCCACGTCCGCCCAGGTCAGCGTCGGGTAATTGAAGATCGAGGAATACCTCTGGCGGCCCGCGTGGAGCTTGTCGAGCAGCTCCTCGCGGCCGGTGCCGAGCGTCTCCGCGGCGCTGTAGAGGTAGAGCCCGTGCCCGGCCTCGTCCTGCACCTTGGCGATCAGGATCGCCTTGCGGCGCAGCGAGGGCGCTCGCGTGATCCAGTTGGCCTCCGGCTGCATTCCGATGATTTCGGAGTGGGCATGCTGGGCCATTTGCCTGACCAGCGAGGCGCGGTACGCATCCGGCATCCAGTCACGCGGCTCGATGCGCTCGTCCGCCGCCACCGCGGCGTCGAAGGCCGCTGACAGGGCCGCACCGGCCCCTTCGGGCCCGCCTGATCCCGCCTGCGCTGTCTGGTCCGCAGTCACTGCCGTCATCCCGGACTCCCTACCGACCGACCGATCGTTCGGTTCATTGTCTTCAATGGTGAGTCGGTGGCCCGTAGGGTGTCAACCCTGTGGATAACTCACCGGGGATCGACGGGGATCGGGGCGGGATGGATTCGTACGACGACAGGGGCGTCGGGAGCGTGGGCGGGGGCGCCGGGCCAGGGGCGGGGCAGCGCGAGGACGTGTCGTCCGTCGCCGGTCAGGGTCCGGGGGCGGGTCCGGGTCCCCGTGGCGGCATGGCTGCCCTGACACTTCCGTATCAGATCGTCGCCGCGGTCGCACTGTCGGTCATCGGGCTGTTGGCCTGTGCTCAACTGGCCATGGTGTTTCTGCACGTGGCACCCTCCAACACCCTGACCAAGCAGCACGGTGAAGCGGTCGACGACTGGGTCTATCCCGAGTTCGAGCAGAACTGGAAGCTCTTCGCCCCGAACCCGCTTCAGCAGAACATCGCGATACACGTCCGGGCCGAGATATCCGGCGCCGACGGCCGCCGCACCACCTCCTGGATGAGCCTCTCCGGTGAGGACGGCAAGGCGATACGAGGCAATCCGCTCCCCAGCCACATCCATCAGAACGAACTCCGTCGTGGCTGGGACTTCTACCTCGGCTCCCACGACAGCGAGAACCGCGCGAACGGCACGCGCGGTGAGCTCTCCGAGCGCTACATCCGCCGCATCGCGATGCTGCGCCTCAGCGAACACGACTACGGCGGCACCATCGAGCGCATTCAGATCCGCTCCGAGGTGCGGTCCGTCGCGGCGCCCGCATGGAGCAAGGAGAAGATCAGCACGAGGCCGTCCTACCGGGTGCTGCCGTGGTGGACCGTCACCGCTGCCGATCTCCCCGAGAACGCCGAGGGGGCTGACCAGTGAGTACGTTCGCCTTCGATCGCAAGCTCGCCCGCGGCATCCAGCGGATCACCTCCTCGGCCCTCGGCCCGTACCAGAGCGCCGTCACCCGGATCGGGTTCTCCGCCACCTATCTGCTGTTCCTGCTGCGCGAACTGCCGCACCGGCACGAGATGTACGGACCCGATGCTCCGTGGCGCTGGGACATGGCGGAGCAGCTCATATCGGGCAATGGAGCCTTCACCACGCTCATGTGGTCGGACAGCACGGTCTGGTTCGAGATCGTTTACGCGGTTGCTCTGCTCTCCGCCGCGCTGCTGATGGTCGGCTGGCACACCCGCGCCATGTCGGTCCTCTTCATGGTGGGTGTGCTCTCCCTGCAGAACCGCAGCATCTTCTTGGGCGACGGCGGGGACAACGTCGTCCATCTCATGGCGATCTATCTCGTGCTGACGCGCTGCGGGCAGGTCTGGTCGCTGGACGCCCGGCGTGCGGCGCGCGTGGCCCGGGTGGCTGGTGCGGCCGGTGCGGCGGAGGAGGGTGCGGAAGCCGAGGGTTCCCGGCGTGCGGTGCTGGGGAATGTGGCCGGTCCGGTTCTCTGGGTGGTGCTCGGCCCGGTCCTGCTCGTGGCCACCTTGACGGACGGCCTCGGCGGCACATGGTGGCTGCCGGCTCTCCTCTGGATCCTCTGGGTCGGACAGGGTGCCTGGTGGGCCGTGAACCGACACGCACCGCAGAGCGAAGCGCGCACCCTGCTCGATGTCGTCGCCAATCTCGCCCACAACGCGACCCTCGTCGTGATCATGGCCGAGGTCTGTCTGATCTACGCGACGGCAGGTTGGTACAAGATCCAGGGTTCGCGGTGGCAGGACGGCACGGCGCTGTACTACCCGCTCAAGCTCGACTACTTCACGCCCTGGCCCGGGCTGTCGGACATCCTCGCCGCCAACGGCGTGATGGTGATGCTCATCACGTACGGCACGGTCGTCGTTCAGGTCGCCTTCCCCTTCACCCTGTTCAACCGGCGGGTCAAGAACGTCCTGCTCGTCGCCATGATCTGCGAGCACGCCGGCATCGCTCTGCTGCTCGGACTGCCCTTCTTCTCGATGGCCATGATTGCCGCCGACTCTGTCTTTCTGCCGACCGTCTTCCTGGTGTGGCTGGGCGGCCGGGTGACCCTCGGACGGGAGCTGCTGTTCTCCCGCAGGGGGAAGGTGCCGAGGCAGCGGCAGCGTGCCGTCCATGACGAGGAGGCCCCGCAGCACAGCGGCGACGGGGGCCATACGCTCGTCGGGTGAGTAGTGAGAGTGGCAGCAGTGACAGCAGCGGCAGCAGTGACAGTGCGGGTGGCGCGGGTGGTGCTGGTGACGGGGAGCCGTCGGCCGAAGAGTCCGTAGGGCCTGGACGCGAACCGTCCGTGGCATCCGTATCGGCGACGGAGCCGATGCAGTACGACGAGGGCTTCGGGACGGAGATCGGCGTCGGGCCGCATCCGCTGCCCTGGCCCGAGGACGAGCGGTACGACCCCGAGCTGCTCGCCCACGGCGACCGGCGCAATGTGGGCGATGCCTACCGCTACTGGACGCGGGAGGCGATCGTCGCCGATCTCGATCTGCGGCGGCACGACTTCCATGTGGCGGTCGAGAACTGGGGCCACGACTTCAATATCGGCTCCGTGGTGCGCACCGCGAACGCCTTCCTCGCCAAGGAGATCCACATCGTGGGGCGGCGGCGCTGGAACCGGCGCGGTGCGATGGTCACCGACCGGTACCAGCATGTGCGGCACCACCCCGACACGGAGTCGCTGACCGCGTGGGCCGCGGCGGAAGGGCTGCCGATCATCGGGATCGACAACCTGCCGGGGGCGGTGCCGCTGGAGCGGACCGAGCTGCCGCGGCGCTGCGTGCTGCTCTTCGGACAGGAAGGGCCCGGGCTGACCGAGGAGGCGCGCAAGCACGCCGCGATGGTGTGCTCCATTGCGCAGTTCGGGTCGACGCGGTCGATCAACGCGGGGGCCGCGGCTGCGATCGCCATGCATGCGTGGGTGCAGCGGTATGCGGAGATTCCGGGGTAGGCGGGGCGCCTGCGGCGGGCCTGTTCCCCTACCCGCCCCTTCCCGTAACGGGGGCTCCGTCCCCGGACCCCCGCTCCTCAAACGCCGGAGGGGTTGGGTAGGGGCCCGGAGAAACCGGGATGGGGAAGGGGCCGGGATGGGGAAGGGGACGGGACGGGGAAGGGGACGGGGTGCCAGCGGTGGGGATTACGCCTGGCGGCGGACTTCCACGGTGCGGAAGCGGTTTGCTACGAAGGCCCCGTCGCAGAGGGCCGCGTTCGCTGCCGGGTTGCCGCCCGAGCCGTGGAAGTCGGAGAACGCCGCGGTCTGGTTGACGTACACCCCGCCCGTCAGGTTCAGCGAGAGCTGGGCCGACTCGTCCAGGCAGACGTCCTCCACGGCGCGCTCCACCTCGGGTGAGGTGGTGTACGCGCCGACTGTCATCGCGCCCTTGTCGCGGATCGTGCGGCGGAGCAGTTCCACGGCGTCGGCTGTCGAGTCGACCGCTACCGCGAAGGAGACCGGTCCGAAGCACTCCGTCAGGTAGTGCTCCTCGTCGTCCGGCTTGGTGACGTCCAGTTTCACGACGACGGGGGTGCGGACCACGGCACCGGGGAATTCCGGGTTGGCCACCTCGCGGGAGGGCAGGGCGACTTCGCCCAGCTCCGCGGCCGCTTCCAGACGGGCCTTCACACCGGGGTTGACCAGGGCGCCGAGCAGGGCGTTCGCCCGGGCGTCGTCGCCCAGCAGACCGTTGACCGCGGCGGCGATGTCGGCGACGACTTCGTCGTACGTCTTGTCGCCGGCGTCGGTCGTGATGCCGTCCCGGGGGATCAGCAGGTTCTGCGGGGTGGTGCACATCTGGCCGCTGTACAGCGAGAGGGAGAACGCCAGGTTGGCGAGCATGCCGTCGTAGTTGTCCGTGGAGTCGACGACGATCGTGTTGACCCCGGCCTTCTCCGTGTAGACCTGGGCTTGGCGGGCGTTGGTCTCCAGCCAGTCGCCGAAGGCGGTCGATCCCGTGTAGTCGATGATCTTGATCTCGGGGCGGACCGCGAGGGTCTTCGCGATGCCTTCGCCCGGCCGTTCGGCCGCCAGGGCCACCAGGTTGGGATCGAAGCCTGCCTCGACGAGCACCTCGCGGGCCAGCTGCACCGTGAGCGCGAGCGGAAGCACGGCGCGCGGGTGCGGCTTGACCAGGACGGGGTTGCCGGTGGCCAGGGAGGCGAAGAGACCGGGATAGCCGTTCCACGTGGGGAACGTGTTGCAGCCGATCAGGAGTGAGATGCCGCGGGGCGCCGAGGTGAACGACTTGTGGAGCTGGAGCGGGTCGCGCTTGCCCTGAGGCTTGGACCAGTCGGCGTTCTGCGGGGTGCGGGTCTGCTCCTCGTATGCGTACGCCACCGCCTCCAGGCCGCGGTCCTGGGCGTGGGGGCCGCCCGCCTGGAACGCCATCATGAAGGCCTGGCCGCTGGTGTGCATCACGGCGTGGCCGAACTCATGCGTCCTGGCACTGATCCGCGCCAGGATCTCCAGACAGACCAGGGCCCTGGTCTCCGGGCCCGCCGCACGCCAGGCGGCCATCCCCGTACGCATCGCCGGAAGCAGGACATCCAGATCGGCGTGCGGATATTCGACGCCCAGCTCCGGCCCGTAAGGAGAGGTTTCCCCGCCCGTCCAGCCGTCGGTGCCCGGCTGGCCGAGGTCGAGCCGGGTGTGCAGCACGGCATCGAATGCGGCCTTGCCCTCGGCGGCGCTCAGGCTGCCGGGGGCGCCGTCCTCGCCGTATGCCTTCGGATGCTCGGGGTGCGGGGACCAGTAGGCGCGCGTACGGATCGCGTCGAGGGCCTGGTCGAGCGCGGGGCGGTGCTTCTCGGACAGCAGGTGCGGGGAGAGCTCGGCGGCCATGACGGACCAACTCCTCATCGAGCTGGGCAGGGACGGGCGGACAGAGTTAGAGTAACCGAACGATCGGTCGGGACAAGGGGGCCCGCCAAACCTGTGGACAACTCGTAGGGGAGGATCGCGGACATGACCACGGCCAAGCGGGACACGTACACCCCGGAGACTCTGCTCACCGTCGCCGTCCGTGTCTTCAACGAGCGCGGCTATGACGGCACGTCCATGGAACATCTCTCCAAGGCGGCGGGCATTTCCAAGTCGTCCATCTATCACCACGTCGCGGGCAAGGAGGAATTGCTCCGGCGTGCGGTCAGTCGGGCGCTGGACGGGCTCTTCGGAATTCTCGACGAGCCGGGAGCGACGCAGGGGCGCGCGATCGAGCGGGTCGAGTACGTCACCCGTCGTACCGTCGATGTGCTGATAGCCGAACTGCCCTACGTCACGCTGTTGCTGCGCGTAAGGGGCAATACGAAGGCCGAGCGCTGGGCCATGGAACGGCGGCGCGAGTTCGACCACCGGGTGACCGATCTGCTCAGGGCGGCGGTCGCGGACGGCGATCTCCGCTCGGACGTGGACATACGGCTGGTGACCCGGCTGCTCTTCGGGATGGTCAACTCCCTGGTGGAGTGGTATCGGCCGCAGCCGGACGGCGGCGTGGAAGGCGAAATGCTGGCGGACACGCTCGTCCGGGTGGCCTTCGAGGGGATGCGTTCCAGCCGCTGAACCGTTGACGGCCGGACAGGTCCAGACCACCATCCTTCGGCATGACCACCGCTGCCCTGCGCGTTCCCGGGCTCCTGTCCGCCGCCGTGCTGATCGCGGCCGTGTCGCTGACCGGATGCGGTGGCGGCGATGGTGACGTACGCGGGGACCGGGCTGCGACCGAGGCCGCGGCGCCTGACGACCTCGCTGCCTGACGCCAGAAGAGGCGAAGACCGCTTCCCTCGCCTTCGAGTCCGCGGACGGGAACGAGACGGGCGCCCATGCGCCGGGCGGTGCGAACGGCGGCGGGACCGGCGCGGGGATCGTGCTCGCGCACCAGTCCGACGGCACGGCCTGTCAGTGGAAGGACAAGGCCGACGAGCTGCACCGGGTCGGCTATCGGGTGCTCGCGGTCGATTCGGCGGGCCAGGAGGTCTCCGAGATTGTCGGAGCGGCCGCGTATCTGCGCGGCAAGGGTGTGGAGAAGCTACTGCTGATGGGGGCGTCCAAGGGAGGCGCCGCCGTGCTCGCGGCCGCGCCCGCGATACGGCCGCAGCCGGACGCGGTGATCGCGCTCTCCGCGCCGACGTTCTACTCCGGCATGAACGCGCTGGACGCCGTCCCGAAGCTGACCGCCCCGGTGCTCTACATGGCCGCCGAGTACGACGGCTCCTTCGGGGAGGACGCGAAGGAGCTGGACAAGGCCGGAGCCAAGGGAGCGGAGCACAAGCTGGTCTACGTCAGAGGTGCGGGCGAGCACGGGGTGGCGCTGCTCGACAGCGTGGAGAACTGGGCCACGGTCCGGGCATTCCTCAAGAAGTACGGATCCTGAAGCAGATCCGGCACCGGCTGCGGCTCCGGTTTCGTCCGGATTGCGGCTCATGTTCGCCGGTTGCCGTCAGGCGAGCTCGGTGGGTCTGTCCGGGCCCGGGGCCAGGTCCGTCTCCTCGAACACCAGAAGTGTGCGGGTGGAGAGCACCTCCGGGATGGCCTGGATCCTGGTCAGGACCAGCTCGCGCAGCGACCGGTTGTCCGGGGTGTGCACCAGCAGCAGGACATCGAAGTCGCCGCTGACCAGCGCGATGTGCGTGGCCCCCGGCAGTGCCTGGAGCTGTTCGCGCACGGTACGCCAGGAATTCTGGACGATCTTGAGCGTGATGTACGCGGAGGCGCCCTGACCCGCCCGCTCATGGTTCACGCGCGCGCTGAAACCGCGGATCACGCCGTCGTCGATGAGCCGGTTGATGCGGGCATAGGCGTTGGCCCTGGACACATGGACGCGATCGGCGACCGACCGTATCGAGGCGCGGCCGTCCGTCTGGAGCAGTCGCAGGATGTCGCGATCGACGGCATCGAGCGGGCGCGCGGGCGGAACCTGGCCGGGGTCCTGGCCCCCATCGGCCATTTGTTCAGCTGACATGTGCCCGCGCCTCCCTGTCCTGGACGACCTGCCCCTATCCCAGGCTGTGGAGAACCGTTTGTCCACAGGCTGAAGGTGCCTGTAGCCAAAATGCGCTCGCGACCGAACAATCGGTAGGTGAGGCGCACCACATCCGTGCCTCGGACAGTGCTCGACATTTCGAAGTATTTCGACACCCCTCGGCATCGGACGATCCCCCGACGCCGACAGACGCCGCTCGAAAACCCCTCGACGCCAGGAGGTGCTTGTCATGACGGTCCAAGAGCTGCCCGGCGCGGCTGCTTACCGGCCCACGCCGCCCCCGGCCTGGAAGCCGCTCACCGACCCCGCGCCGTTGCTCCCGGACCCCGAGCCGTACCGCGTGCTCGGTACGGATGCCGTGGCCGATGCCGACCCCGAGCTGCTGCTGCGGCTCTACGCGGAGCTGGTCCGCGGCCGGCGGTACAACGCGCAGGCCACCGCTCTCACCAAGCAGGGCAGGCTCGCCGTCTACCCGTCGAGCACGGGGCAGGAGGCCTGCGAGATAGCGGCCGCGCTGGTGCTGGAGGAGCGGGACTGGCTCTTTCCCAGCTACCGCGACACGCTGGCGGCCGTGGCGCGCGGCCTGGACCCGGTCGAGGCACTGACGCTGCTGCGCGGCGACCGGCACACCGGTTACGACCCGCGCGAGCACCGCATCGCCCCGCTCTGCACCCCCCTCGCTACCCAGCTGCCGCACGCCGTGGGCCTGGCGCACGCGGCGCGCCTCAAGGGCGACGATGTGGTGGCGCTGGCCATGGTCGGTGACGGCGGGACCAGCGAGGGCGATTTCCACGAGGCGCTGAATTTCGCGGCCGTCTGGCAGGCCCCGGTCGTTTTCCTTGTACAGAACAACGGCTTCGCCATCTCCGTGCCGCTCGCGAAGCAGACCGCTGCTCCGTCCCTGGCGCACAAGGCCGTGGGATACGGGATGCCGGGCCGGCTGGTCGACGGCAATGACGCGGCCGCCGTGCACCAGGTCCTCGGTGAGGCGGTGGAGCGGGCCCGCAGTGGTGGCGGTCCGACGCTTGTCGAGGCGGTGACGTACCGCATGGACGCCCATACGAACGCCGACGACGCCACGCGCTATCGCGTCGACAGCGAAGTGGAGGCGTGGCGTGCGCACGATCCGATCCAGCTCCTGGAGCGGGAGCTGACCGGGCGGGGGCTGCTGGGTGACGACGGGATCGAGGAGGCGCGTGCGGCCGCTGAGCGGATGGCTGCCGCTCTGCGTGAGCGGATGAACGCCGATCCGGTGCTCGACCCGATGGATCTCTTCGCCCATGTCTACGCGGAACAGACCACGCAACTGCGGGAGCAGGCTGCCCGGTTGCGTGTCGAGCTGGAGGCCGAGCAGGACCAGCACGGTCACGACGACGTGGAGGAAGGGCGATGACCACGGCAGCGGCGCCGGCCGGAGAGCGTGCGGCGAAGGCAAGACCCGCCACCATGGCGCAGGCGCTCGGGCGAGCGCTGCGCGACTCGATGGCCCAGGATCCGACGGTGCACGTCCTCGGTGAGGACGTCGGCACCCTCGGCGGGGTGTTCCGGATCACCGACGGTCTGGCGAAGGAGTTCGGCGAGGACCGGTGCACGGACACCCCGCTGGCCGAGGCGGGCATCCTCGGCACGGCCGTCGGCATGGCGATGTACGGGCTGCGGCCCGTAGTGGAGATGCAGTTCGACGCCTTCGCCTATCCGGCGTTCGAGCAGCTCATCAGCCATGTCGCGAAGATGCGGAACCGGACGGCCGGTGCCATGCCGTTGCCGATCACGGTCCGGGTGCCGTACGGCGGCGGGATCGGCGGCGTCGAGCACCACAGCGACTCCTCCGAGGCGTACTACATGGCGACGCCCGGTCTCCACGTCGTCATGCCCGCCACGGTCGAGGACGCGTACGGGCTGCTGAGGGCCTCGATCGCCTCCGACGACCCGGTGGTCTTCCTGGAGCCCAAGCGGCTCTACTGGTCGAAGGCGGACTGGTCGCCCGAGGCGCCGGTGGCCGTGGAGCCGATCGGACGGGCTGTCGTACGCCGGCCAGGTCGCAGCGCGACGCTGATCACGTACGGGCCGTCGCTGCCGGTCTGTATGGAGGCCGCGGAAGCGGCCGTCGAAGAGGGCTGGGATCTCGAAGTCGTAGACCTGCGCTCGCTGGTGCCGTTCGACGACGAGACCGTCGCCGCTTCCGTACGGCGTACGGGGCGCGCCGTCGTCGTCCATGAGTCCTCCGGTTTCGGCGGTCCCGGCGGCGAGATCGCGGCCCGGGTCACCGAACGCTGCTTCCACCATCTGGAGGCGCCGGTGCTGCGGGTCGCCGGGTTCGACATTCCATATCCGCCGCCGATGCAGGAGCGGCACCATCTGCCGGGCGTGGACCGGGTGCTCGACGCGGTCGCCCGTTTGCAGTGGGAGGCGGAGAGCTGATGCCGCAGGTACTCGAATTCAGGCTGCCGGATCTCGGTGAGGGGCTCACCGAGGCGGAGATCGTGCGCTGGCTGGTGGAGGTCGGCGATGTCGTCGCCATCGACCAGCCGGTCGTCGAGGTCGAGACGGCCAAGGCGATGGTGGAGGTGCCGTGCCCGTACGGGGGCGTGGTGACCGCGCGGTTCGGTGAGGAGGGTGCGGAACTTCCGGTCGGTGCACCGCTGTTGACGGTGGCAGTGGGCACGGACGCCGGTGCTGAGGCGGTGGTGTCCGCTGCGGGGCCGGGCGGCGGGGCAGGCTCCGGGGTCGGTACTGGTTCCGGTTCCGGTGCGGCGGAGGCGTCCGGGAATGTGCTGGTCGGGTACGGGACGGGCGCACCGGTGGCGCGCCGCCGACGAGTCCGTCCCCAAACGACGGCGGCGCCTGTTGCCGCACGCGTGACGGATTCGGCTGCAGAAGCGACTGCGGTTGCGGCAGTGGTTTCTGTGACTGTTCCGGACGTGGCGCAGGGGCCGGTGGCCGTCGTTTCCCCCCTGGTGCGGAAGCTGGCGCGGCAGCATGATCTCGATCTGCGACAGCTGGCGGGCTCCGGTCCCGACGGGCTGATCCTGCGGGCCGATGTCGAATCCGCGATCAGGGCGCTGGCAGAGGGTCCGGCGGCTGCCATACCGGCCCCGGTCCCGTCCGTGGTCTCGGTGCCGGAGCCGGGTCCGGTTTCGGAAGCGACTGCGGGTACAGCCGCGGAGCGGATTCCGTTGCGCGGTGTCCGGGGTGCGGTCGCCGACAAGTTGGCGCGCAGCCGGCGGGAGATCCCCGACGCCACGTGCTGGGTCGACGCCGACGCCACCGAGCTGATGGCGGCCAGAGCCGCGATGAACAGCGCCGGTGGTCCGGCCGCCGGGCCCAAGGTGTCGGTGCTCGCCCTGCTGGCGCGTATCTGCACCGCCGCGCTGGCCCGGTTCCCCGAGCTGAATTCCACGGTGGACCTGGAAGCGCGGGAGATCGTGCGGCTGCCGGAGGTTCATCTCGGGTTCGCGGCCCAGACCGAGCGGGGCCTGGTCGTCCCTGTCGTACGGGATGCGCAGGTCCGGAACGCGGAGTCGATCGGGGCCGAGATCACCCGGCTGACCGAGGCGGCCCGGACAGGGAAGCTGACCCCGGCGGAGCTGACCGGCGGCACGTTCACGCTGAACAACTACGGAGTGTTCGGAGTCGACGGCTCGACCCCGATCATCAACCACCCGGAGGCGGCGATGCTGGGCGTCGGCCGGATCGTGCCCAAGCCGTGGGTGCACGAGGGCGAGCTGGCCGTACGCCAGGTCGTCCAGCTGTCCCTGACCTTCGACCACCGGGTCTGCGACGGCGGCACGGCGGGCGGCTTCCTGCGCTACGTGGCCGACTGCGTGGAACAACCGGCGGTGCTGCTGCGCACGTTGTAGACCGAAAGAGGTGCGGGCTCCCGTTTCCTCCCCTCCACTGATCCACTGGATTGCGGACGGGGAGGATCAACGGGAGGCCGCGGCCCGCATACTCGGATGCATGACCGCGTATGACGTCATCGTCCTTGCCGGAGGGGCCGCCAAGCGGCTCGGCGGCGCCGACAAGCCCGGAATCCGGGTCGGTGGGCGCTCGCTGCTCGACCGGGTGCTCGCGGCCTGCGCCGACGCCTCGACCACCGTGGTGGTGGGCGGGCGGCGCCCCACTGTGCGCGCGGTGACGTGGACGCGCGAAGAACCGCAGGGCGGAGGTCCGTTGGCCGCGCTCGACGCCGGGGTCCGGCGTACCTCGGCGGAACGGGTTCTCGTACTCTCCGCCGATCTGCCGTTCCTCGGGGACAACACCGTCAAAACACTGCTGACCGCCGCCGGGGACGGGCAGCGGGACGGGGCCCTGTGCATCGATCAGGACGGTCGCGACCAGCCTCTCGTCGCCGCCTACCGTGCCGAACCGCTGCGCCGCGAGCTCGCCCTGATCGCCACCGAGCACGGCACTCTGTCCGGACTCCCCCTGCGATTGCTGACGAACGAACTCGACCTTGCCCGGGTGGAGGCCGGCCCCCTCGCCTCCTTCGACTGCGACACCTGGGAGGACATCGCCTCGGCCCGGGCCCGGATCAGAGAGCATGGGACCGTGCTGGACGAATGGATCACCGCAGTCAAGAACGAACTGGGCATCGAACTCGACGTCGACACCGGCGTCCTGCTCGACCTCGCCCGCGACGCCGCCCACGGAGTCGCCCGGCCCGCCGCACCCCTGACGACCTTCCTGGTCGGGTACGCGGCGGCGAAGGCGAGCAGCGACGGCGACGGCCCGGCGGCGGTGGCTGAGGCCGCCCGCAAGGCCGCCGCGCTCGCCCTCCGGTGGGCGGACGAGAACGAGACGCAATGACGGCTCCTAACGGCAGCTCCGACCGGCCTCCGCCGACCGATGCCGCATCGATGGGCGGCCGTCCCCCGGCGGGCGCGGGGCCCGTGGAGAGCGCGGGACCTTCGGCGTGCGTCGAGCCTCCGGCAGGTGCCGGGCCTTCGGCCCGTGACCGTCCGGGGCCGGGCATTTCCGGGGTGGCGTCGGCGGACCCCGGGATGGCGTCGGGCGATCGGTCTTCGGCGGTCGGATCGTCTTCGGCGGGCAGCCCGTCTTCGGAGGAGTTGCGGGCGGCCGACGAGAACCGGGCCGTTGAACAGGCCCTTGCTCTGGTCGGGCGGCAGGCGGCAGGCGAGCCTCAGCCCCCGCGGCCCCCCCGGTCCGAGGAGCGGCCCCACTTCGTGGACTCCCGCTCCTCGGGACAGCCGGACTCGGACTCCGCGGACCGGCCCCCGACCGTGGAAGGACTCGCGTCCGCGCCCCAGCCCTCGTCCCGGAGCGCCGACCGGCCCCACACACCTGATCGGCACAGGCAGACAACGCCCTGGCGGGAGGCGCGTGCTCTTGCCGCGCGGTTGGGGCGTGAAGTCCGCGTCCGTGGCCGGCGACTCCCCCTCGGGCAGGCACTCGGACACGTACTCGCCGAGCCGCTCGTCGCGCTCACCGATCTGCCGTCCTTCGACACCTCCGCCATGGACGGCTGGGTCGTCAGCGGACCGGGGCCGTGGACGATCCGGGAGGCCGACGAAGCCGGGGACGAGAAGGGTTCGGGGGGTGCCGGTGAGGGCGCGGGCCCACGCCAGGGACTGGGCATTCTCGCCGGGCACAGCACCTCCGCCGCGCTCCTCGACGGCCAGGCCGTACGGATCGCGACCGGCGCCCGCATCCCGGCGGACGCCAACGCCGTGATCCGCAGCGAACACGCACACGTGGACGAGGCCAGGGGGCTGCTCCATGCGCAGCGGCAGGTGCTACCCGGACAGGACATCAGGCCCCGCGGCCAGGAGTGCCGTTCCGGCGATCAACTTCTGCCCGCCGGAGCCCAGGTGACGCCCGCCGTCCTCGGTCTGGCCGCCGCAGCCGGGTACGACGAACTCGTCACGGTCCCGCGCCCCCGCGTCGATGTCCTCGTCCTCGGTGATGAACTGCTGACCAGCGGTCTGCCGCACGACGGGCTGATCCGTGACGCGCTCGGCCCGATGATCGGCCCCTGGCTCCGCGCGCTGGGCGCCGAGGTCTCCGCCCCGCAGCGCCTCGGTGACGACGCGTCGGCGCTCCGTCGCGCCCTCACCACCTCCGACGCCGATCTGGTCATCACCACCGGCGGTACCGCCTCCGGCCCTGTGGACCACGTCCACCCGGTTCTTGCCGAGATCGGGGCCGAGTTGCTGGTCGACGGCGTCGCCGTCCGCCCAGGTCACCCGATGCTGCTGGCCCGGCTCGGGACGGACGGTCCGGATGCGGGCCCGTATCTCGTCGGACTTCCCGGCAATCCCCTGGCCGCAGTCTCCGGGCTCCTCACGCTTGCCGAGCCTCTGCTTCGGGGACTGGCCGGCCGGGTGCCTGAGGCGCCGTACCGGGTCGTCGTACGCGACGAGGTGCACGGGCACCCGCACGACACCCGTCTGGTGCCCGTCGTCCACCGCAACTTCGGCAGTTCGGGAACCGACAGCGGTGCCGAGCACGTCGTACCGCTGCATTACAACGGTCCGGCGATGCTCCGGGGAATTGCCGCGGCGGACGGGCTGGCTGTCGTACCACCGGGCGGGGTACGGTCCGGCACCGAGGTGGAGATCCTCGATCTGCCATGGGCCTCGGCGACGCCGTGGACGGAAGGGTGTTTCACGTGAAACTTCCCGGCCACGATGCGATGGCCAGGCGCGCCGACGAGTATGTCGCGCCCACGCGGGTGCAACTACCGCGCAGGGTTGTCGACGGACCGGCGCGACAGGTCGCCAAGCGCCTGATGATGGCGTTGATAGTGCTCGCCGTCACCGTGCTGATCGTCTGGCTTGACCGCAGCGGATATCACGATGCCGCCGACGGCAAAGTCGATCTGCTGGACGCGGTGTACTACGCGACAGTCACCCTCTCCACCACCGGTTACGGCGACATCACCCCCTACGGGGACGGTGCACGGCTCACCAATGTGCTGCTCGTGACACCGCTGCGGGTGCTCTTCCTGATCATCCTGGTCGGCACCACTCTTGAGGTCCTTACGGAACGGACCCGGGAGGATTTTCGGCTGAAGCGTTGGAGAACCAACTTGCGTGACCACACCGTCGTCGTCGGCTTCGGCACGAAGGGCCGTTCGGCCATCCAGACCCTGCGGGCCACCGGCCTGAAGAAGGAACAGATCGTCATCGTCGACCCGGCGACCAAGGTGATCGAGATCGCCAATGCCGAAGGGTTCGTGGGCGTGGTCGGCGATGCGACGCGCAGCGAAGTGCTGTTGCGGGCCGAGCTTCAGAAGGCGCGTCAGATCATCATCGCCACCCAGCGCGACGACACGGCGGTGCTGGTGGCACTGACGGCGCGGCAGCTCAACCGCGGCGCGAAGATCGTTGCCGCGGTGCGCGAGGAGGAGAACGCCCCACTGCTCCGGCAGTCCGGCGCCGACGCCGTGATCACGAGTGCCAGCGCGGCCGGCCGGCTGCTCGGCCTCTCCGTCCTCAGCCCGAGTGCGGGCACGGTGATGGAGGACCTCATCCAGCAGGGCAGCGGTCTCGACCTCGTCGAACGGCCGGTGATAAAGGCCGAGGTCGGCAAGAGCGTCCGGGAGACCGACGATCTCGTGGTCAGTGTGCTGCGCGGGCATCGGCTGCTCGGATACGACGATCCGGCGGCCAGCCCACTGCAGTTGACGGACCGTGTGATCACCATCGTGCGTGCCTCGAACGACCCGCCGCTGAGCGGAAACCCTGTTACGGGCACACCGCGCCCGTAACAGGGCATCGCGTTGTACCTGGGGCCCCGCCCGCGGTGCCACGCCGTCGCCCCGGCCGCTCCACGGAGTAGCCTCGCGCCATGTATGCGATCACGATCCCCGAACCCGGTGGCCCCGAGGCGCTCGTATGGGCCGAGGTGCCCGATCCGGTAGCCGGCGAGGGCGAGGTCCTCGTCGATGTCGTGTCCAGCGCGGTCAATCGCGCCGACGTACTGCAGCGGCAGGGGTTCTACAACCCGCCGCCCGGCGCGTCTCCGTACCCCGGCCTGGAGTGCGCGGGCCGCATCTCGGCAATCGGGCCCGGTGTCACCGGCTGGTCGGTCGGCGACCAGGTGTGTGCGCTGCTCGCGGGCGGCGGTTACGCGGAGAAGGTCGCCGTGCCCGCCGGGCAGCTGCTGCCCGTGCCGGACGGGGTCGACCTGACTCTGGCCGCCGCGCTGCCCGAGGTGACGGCCACGGTCTGGTCGAACGTGTTCATGGTGGCCCATCTGCGCCCCGGCGAGACCCTGTTGGTGCACGGCGGATCCAGCGGCATCGGCACGATGGCGATCCAGCTCGCCAAGGCCGTCGGCGCACGGGTCGCGGTGACCGCGGGCGGCCCGGAGAAGCTGGCGCGCTGCGCGGAGCTCGGCGCCGACATCCTGATCGACTACCGGGAACAGGACTTCGTCGAGGAGCTGCTCAAGGCGACGGACGGGGCCGGTGCGGATGTCATCCTCGACATCGTCGGCGCGAAGTACCTCGACCGTAACGTGAAGGCACTCGCTGTCAACGGCCGGCTTGCCGTCATCGGTCTCCAGGGCGGCGTCAAGGGCGAGCTGAATCTGGGCGCCCTGCTGAACAAGCGGGCCGCCGTCACCGCGACTTCGCTGCGCGGCCGCCCGCTCGCCGAGAAGGCCGCCATCATCGCCGCCGTACAGGAGCACGTCTGGCCGCTGATCGCCGACAATGTCGTCCGGCCGATCGTGGACCGCACGCTGCCGATGCCGGACGCCGCCGAGGCCCACCGGGTGCTGGAGTCCAGCGCCCACATCGGCAAGGTGCTGCTGCAGGTGCCCGCGAGCTGACGCCCGCCCCGCTCCCGTCGCGCGCGAAAGGCCCGGCACACAGGTCGATGACCATGTGTGCCGGGCCTTGATGTCGTTGCTACGTGATCGAGGCGTGCGTACCAGGGGCGTACGGACCGGAGACGTACGGACTGGAGGCGTACGGACCAGAGGTGTACGGACCAGAGGCCTACGGACTAGAGGTACGGGCCCGACCGGATGGCCCCGTGCGGGTCCCCGCTGCCGTCCTCGTCCTCGTGTCCGCTCCCCGGCGGAAGGGCGCGCCGCATCTGCTCCAGCTGGGCCCGTGCCGCCATCTGCTGGGCGAACAGCGCCGTCTGGATGCCGTGGAAGAGACCCTCCAGCCAGCCCACCAACTGGGCCTGCGCAATCCGGAGTTCCGCCTCGGAGGGCACCGACTCCTCGGTGAACGGCAGGGAGAGCCGCTCCAGCTCCTCCACCAGCTCCGGCGCGAGGCCGTCCTCCAGCTCCTTCACGGAGCTTGCGTGGATCTCCTTGAGCCTGACCCGGCTCGCCTCGTCGAGAGGAGCCGCCCTGACCTCCTCCAGGAGCTGCTTGATCATGCTGCCGATGCGCATGACCTTCGCGGGCTGTTCGACCATCTCCGTCACCGGGACCTCCCGCGATTCGTCGTCAGTGCCACCGCCGCCGCCGATCGCCATGCCGTCCTGCCCCACTACGAGGACTTGGGGGTGCTCCTGCGACCGTTCATTCCTCGGCATCTCCATGGCGCCATTGTCTCGCACACCTGCCGTACAACACGGTGGTGCCCCCGCAAACGGTTGATCCACCGTTTTCGGGGGCACCGAACCGGCCGGTCAGATCACCGGCCGCACCGTCCGCGTCGTCATCCGGCTCGCCGGGCCAGCGCCAGGCGCGACCGTGTGAGCGCCGCCGCGAGCAGCCCGGCCAGCAGCGGAATGCAGACGACGAGCAGGCCGATGGTCGCCCAGGGCAGCACGATCGGCGTGTACGCCGAGTGCGTGGGATCGAGCCGCATCAGCTTCAGCGCCTCCCGCAGGTCGATGAGGCGCAGCGCCACCGCGGGCACCAGGCCCGCCAGCGTGCCGAGCACCACACCCGTGAGCGCCACCACCAGGCACTGGAAGCCGGACAGCTTCCGCCGTACGCCCGGAGGCGCGCCCACCGCGCTGAGGGTGTTGAGATCGGCCTCCGCGTCCGCCTTGGCGAGGCCCGTGGTGATCGCGGCCGCGCCCAGGGTCACCATGCCCGCGAACAGGGTCAGGATCAGCAGTATGGTGTCCTGCTCCCCGCTGGATCCCTGGTCGGACTGCACATAGACGCCGCCGCCGGCCTGCGCGATGGCGCCGGAAACCCGCTGGTTCTCGGCCTCCGTCGGCACATGGGTGACGGCGTACGCGCTCCCGGACGCCCTGGTGTGCAGGCCGAGCCGCTCCGCGGTCCGCTCCGGAAGGATCATGCGGATACCGGGGGTGGCGGCGTACTTCGCGGGGGCCACGTACACCTTCAGCTTGTCCACGGTGGTCCGTGCCTCGCCCGGGTGCTGCTTCCCGTACTTCTTGTCCTCCTCGCTGTACCGGTGGACCGCCTTGACGGTGACCTCGCCGTTCTCCGCGTACACCGGGTTGAGCAACACCGGTGTGCCCGCGGCCAGTGCCTTGGCGGCGGCGGGGTCGTGGAGCTTCACGTACGTGTCCAGCAGGTCCGCGTCCGCGACGACGATGCTGTTCTCCTCGGTGTTGAAGACACCCGACGCCATCAGGTCGGTGAGGCAGGCGGGGGAACGCATCAGCTTCTTGTGCTCGTCGGCGGAGAGCCGCGCGGCGAGATCCTTGGCTCCCTCGCCGGTCAGCGGGCAGGTGTGGGCCTTGCCGGCCGGCCTGACCAGCTCCAGCGAGCCGCAGTGGTTCTCCTCGTAGCGGTTGCAGTCGCTGCCGGCCCAGACCCGGCGGAAGTCCGCGTGTCCGCCGGTGACGGCCATGTCCTGCTCCACGGCCGTCCGCACCCGCGGGAGCTGCTCGGCCGCCTCCTCGTCGACGGACGCGAGGATGACGGTCCCCTCGGTGATGAAGGGAACGTGGTTGTACTCGTCCTCGGCGGATCGGCTGGACATGTACGTGGCGATGGCCACCGAACCCGCGACGGCCGCCATCACCGCGGCGACGGCGGGAGCCGTACGACCGCGGTTGCGGGCCGCGTCACGCAGCGCCATCCGGGGCGAGAGGGGCAGCCTCCTGCCGAGCCGTCCGAGGAAGCCGACGATCACCGGGATGCAGGCGAGCAGGCCGAGTTCGGCGATGATCGAGCCTCCGGCGACCAGCGTCGAATTCCCGCTGCTGCCGCCGTAGACGGCGATCGCGGTACCGGACGCCAGCACGCAGGCGCCCAGTACGGGCAGCACGCGTGAGGAGCGGCGGACACCGCGTCGTCCGGTGAGCGATTCCAGTACGGACTGCCGGCTCGCCACGATCGCCGGGGCGAACGCCGCCAGCAGGCCGGTGATCAGGCCGATCACGGCGATGAGCAGCAGCTCCAGGGGCGGCATCGCGAGCGAGCCGAACCGGTGTCCGGCCCAGTTCTCGATCACGGGCCGGAAAACCGCGGTGAGCCCGAGGCCGACCCCGACACCCGTCACCGCTCCGATGCCACCGAGCACCAGACCGCCACCGAGCACCACGGCCCTGACGTGGCGTCTGTCCCCGCCGCAGGTGCCGAGGAGGCCGAGCTGGCGGCGCGAGCGGCGCGCTCCGACCGCGAAGGCCGGTCCGGCGAGCAGCACGATCTCCAGGACCGCCATGGCGATCACGGTGACGAAGGCCGTGCTGACCTCTTCGGAGCGGACTTCGGAGATGCCGGGGCTCCTGGCCGCCAGCGGGACCTCGGAGTCCGGCGGCGGGTCGAGGACGACCTGCCGCGACTTGACGAGGACGCCCGACTTATTGGCCGCCATGATGTGCGGCCAGGTCACGCCCACCCCCTCGGGCCCCTTGACCAGCCAGTTCGTGGACCCGGCGTTCGGCGGGAGCACTTTCTTGTCGTGGTCGGACTCGGCCTTCCACGGGGCGATGACCGCACCGGGGTCGGCGTAGAGCGCCTGGGTCTTCAGCTCGCCGGGCAGCTCGACCACACCGGTGATGGTGTACATCCGGCCGGAGTTGCGCACGGTGGTGGTCGAGCCGATGTCCAGCCCGGTCGCCTTCAGGAACGGCTCGGTGGCGGCCATCTCGCCCTTGCCGTGCGGGTGGGCGCCGCGCACGAGGTCGATCTTGCCGCGAGTCATCCGGTCCGACGTCCGGATCTCGAAGATGTCGGTGTCCGTGACGCCGTACCGGGTGGTGACGCTCGCCGGGACGGACTGGATGCTGATCGCCCGCGAACCCTTGGGGAGCGTCGTCCTGACGTCGACGGGGGCGGGGCTCTCCACGGGCGGTCCGTCGTCGGGCCCCATGTAGCCCTCGCCGTTGGGGGACTGCTCGATGGGGCCCATCGCCTGGTCGCTGAACAGCGCGTCGGCGGAGCCCATTTCGCTGGTCAGCGCCTCGGCGGTGGTCGGCGTCACGCTGCGGTACGTCACATCGACGGCCGTGACACCGAGCACGGGTACGGCGATCATCGCGACCACCAGGGCGCTGCGGCCCTTGGCGCGCATCGCGTCGCGCCTGGCTATGCGGAGGGAGGCGCGCCAGCCCGTGAAGACGCTCACTTGGCGGCCTCGGCGGCCAGCAGCGAGTCGGCGTCGGCGGTGAGTGTCTGGTCGACGATCGAACCGTCCCGGAGGAACACGACCCGGTCCGCCCAGGCCGCGTACCGCGGCTCGTGCGTCACCATCACACCGGCCGCACCCTGGTCACAACGGTTGCGCAGCAGCGCGAGCACGGCCTCGCCGGTCTCGGAGTCGAGCGCTCCGGTCGGTTCGTCGGCGAGCACCAGGCGCCGGTCCCCCACCAGCGCGCGGGCGATCGCGACACGCTGCTGCTGGCCGCCGGACATCTCGTCCGGGAAGCGGTCGGCGATCTCCAGGAGCTTCAGCTCCTCCAGCGCCGCCCGCGCCTCCTTGCGGGCCTTGCGCACCGAGACGCCGTCCAGTTCGCGGGGCAGCGCGATGTTCTCGGCGGCGGTGAGCGCCGGTATGAGGTTGTAGTCCTGGAAGACATAGCCGACGCTGCGGCGGCGGAGGGCGGCGACGCCCTTGCGTCCGAGGCCTGCGATGTCCTGGCCCTCGATGACGACCTGGCCGCTGGTCGCGGTGTCGAGACCGCCCGCGATGGTCAGCAGGGTGGACTTGCCGGAGCCTGAGGGGCCCATGACGGCGACGAGTTCACCGGCGTGCACGGAGAGGTCGATTCCGCGCAGGGCGTGCACCTCGGCGATGCCGGTGCCGTGGGTGCGGGTGAGCGCTCGGAGTTCGAGCACCGGTGCGTCGGCCGGCAGCGGTGAGCCGGACGAGGACGCGGATCGGGACGGGGCGCGCGAGGACATGGTGGGTGGTTCCCCCCTTGGAACGGGTCTGTGTCTGTGGGGCCGACGCGGGACGCCTGAGCGGTCCGTGGCCGGCGCCGGGTGTGTGCGTGGCGGTCCGTGGCAGATGTTCGGTGGATACGTGGGCGGCTGCGGCGGGCGCCCGGTGGGCGCGCGGGCGATCCGTGGTCAGCGGCTGTTGCGTGGACGTGGGGTACGGGCCGCCGCGCGCGCCGGAGTACGGGCCGGGGCGCGGCTGGGCGTACGTACCTCGGGCTCCGGTTCCGTGGCCGCCGCCTCGGCGAGGCGGACCAGCCGGGACTCGCAGTGGTCCAGCCAGCGCGCCTCGGCCTCCGCCTGGAAGATCAGCTGTTCGACCACGAGCAGCCAGGCGACCTCGTCGCGGTTGGCCGGGACATCGGCGAGGGCCTGGGCCTTCAGGCGGGTGTAGTCCTGCATCGCCTTCACGGTGTGGTGGCGCTGGGACTGGATGACGGCCCGGATGTCGACCCCGGGCGCGCCGACCGCCATGGCGAGCTTGATGGCCAGTTCGTCGCGGGGCGGGTTGCTGCGGTCGACGGGCGTCTCGAACCAGCTCCGCAGTTCGGTGCGGCCTTCGTCGGTGATCGCATAGAGGGCGTGCCCCTGGTCGTCCTCGTCGTCCTGGACGACCAGGCCGTCGCGCTCCAGCCGGCTCAGCGTCGTGTACACCTGGCCGACGTTGAGCGGCCAGGTGGAGCCGGTGCGCGATTCGAATTCGGTACGGAGCTGGGAGCCGTATCTGGGCCCCTGCTCCAGCAGGGCCAGCAGCCCGTGGCGGATCGACATACTGAGTATGTATACCGAGTATGTTGTTCGATGCAAGTCCCTGCCGGGATGTGTCCCGGTCGGGTCAGTCCGGGCGGCGCATACGGAAGGCGAGGAAGCCCAGCCCCAGTCCTATCAGCGCGATTCCCGCGCCCAGCGACACCCGCTTCACCCGCTCCACGGACGGCCCGCCGAGGGCCTGGGGGGCGGACCGGCCGATTCCGGGTGACGTGCTCGCTGCCGGATTCACGGTGGTCATCGGCCCCGGGTCGGTCGCCGCGGGCCGCGCGTCGGGCTCGTCGAACGAACTGTCCGCGGGCGTGAGCTCCCACGGCTGGAGCTGCCGCCCCGGCCGCAGCCGCCCTTCCCCGGCCTCGCGCCCGGCGAGCGGGGACTGGGCTTCGGCGGGCTCCGAATCCGCGCGCGCGGCAGCGGCGGAGGGGGGCCCGGAGGAGGGTGAGGCCGAGGGGGAGAGGGATGCCGAGGGGGAACCGGAGGCCGGGGAGGAGCGCGGAGGAGATGCCGGGGGCGCGGGGGCGGCCGAGCTGCCGCCCGAGGGGGCGGTCGTCGGTATGCCCGAGGGTTCGGCCGAGGATTCGGCCGAAGGAGTGAGCGAACCCGTGCCTGACGGTGCGACACCAGCGGCGGAGGCGGCGGAAGGCCGACCGGAGAGCGGGGCGGGATGCGGGGTGGAGTGCGAGGCGGAAGGTGGTCCGGCCGGTGTGGTCGAAGGCGGCGTCGCCGCGGCGCTGACCGCATCCGGCGTCCCGCCGGAGCTGCGCCGGTCCGCGTGCGCCACGCCCGTCGCGCCCCCCAGCGCGGCGCCCGCCGTGAATATGAGGCAGACCGCGCACCTCGTGGACCGTGAAGGGTGAAGTCCTGGAGCCATGCGGTCAGCGTCACATGTGACGATATGTCCGGCATCTCGGATGGGTGACATCCTCAGGACCCGCCGTCACACACCGCGGCCCTCACACGGACGTGGCGCTCACCACGTCCACCGGCCCGTCACTTTCGCCCGCTCAGGCCGGGTCGCCCGTCGCGATGCGCAGCTCGAAGTGGGCGCCCGTCTTGGGCACGGCGGTCCCGGAGGTCGGGAACTGGTCGATGACCTGGTCCTCCGCGTAGGTGTTCCCCGGCACCTTGATCTGCTTGATGGTCCAGCCCGCCGCGTCCGCGCACGCCTTCGCGGAGAGGATGTCCTTGTACATGAAGCTCGGTGCGTCGACCTTGTTCGGGTCGTCGCTGTCCTCCATGGCGTCCGTGCAGTCCTCGGTGTCCATCGTCCGGTTCCGTTCCGGATCCTTGTGCTCGCTCGCGACCGGCGATTCGCTCTCGGAGCCGTCGCCGCCCGAGCCATCGTCACCGTTCAGCGAGAGCACCGTGATCAGCCCGCCGATCGCGATCAGCGCGACCACGATCGAGCCGACGATCACCGGCATGTTCCGCTTCGAGCCGCCGCCACCGGAGCCGACGTGCGACTGCGGCGAGATCGTGTACGGCGGCGGGGCCTGCTGCTGCATCGGGGACATCGGGGACATCGGTGCCTGGCTCTGGTACGCCGGGGCCGACTGCGGGTAGCCGTACGACGGTGCCGGAGCAGGCGTCGGGGTCGGGGTCGGCGAACCGTACGGCCCCGACTGGTAGGGGCCCGGCTGGTACGGCGTCTGGACGTTCTGCGGAGCCGGGGTGGACTGGTCGACGGGCGGGAAGACCGCCGAGCCGACGCCCGATCCGCTGTTCGACGGAGCACCGCCGCCCGCGACGATCACCGGAGCGCCGGTCTGTCCGCTCGCGTTCAGCACGCGCGCGATCTCGTCCTGCATCGCCGCGGCGCTCGGGAAGCGCTCGTTCGGGTTCTTCTTCAGCGCGCGGGCGACGAGCGCGTCCATCGCCGGTGTGATCGACCGGTTGATGGTGGAGGGCGCGACCGGCTCCTCCTGGACGTGCGCGTACGCGATGGCGAGCGGCGAGTCCGCGTCGAACGGGATGCGCCCGGTCAGCAGCTGGAACAGCATGATGCCGACCGAGTACAGGTCGGAGCGCGCGTCCACCCCGCGGCCCAGGGCCTGCTCGGGGGAGAGGTACTGCGGGGTGCCGACGACCATGCCGGTCTGCGTCATCGACGTGACGCCCGACTGCATGGCGCGGGCGATGCCGAAGTCCATGACCTTCACGACACCGCGCTTGGTCACCATCACGTTGCCGGGCTTGATGTCGCGGTGGACCAGGCCCATCTCATGGCTGGTGTCCAGCGCGGCCAGGACGTCGGACGTCACCTTGAGCGCCCTGTCGGCCGGCATCGCACCGTAGTTCTGGATGTCCGCCTGGAGGACGGAGCCGAGCGGCTTCCCCTCCACGTACTCCATGACGATGTACGGCATCAGCGCGCCGCCGAGCTCGTCCTCGCCGGTGTCGAAGACCGAAACGATGTTGGTGTGCTGCAGTTTGGCAACGGCCTGCGCCTCGCGCCGGAACCGCTCGCGGAAGGACTGCTCGCGTCCCAGCTCCGTGTGCAGCGTCTTGATCGCGACGTGGCGGTCCAGAGCGGAGTCGTATGCCAGATATACGGACGCCATCCCGCCCTCGCCGAGCAGGTCGCGCAGCTGGTACCGGCCACCGGCGACCGAACCGCCCGCATAGCGCCCCTGAGCGCCGTGTGCGCCGTCCTGGCTCATGACTTGCTTCCCCCTCGGCGCGCGACTGACGCGATGATCCCTATTTACGCGCCAAGTCTGCCCGAGGGGTACGACACGTCAAGCCGGGTGCCCGTTCCGTGACCCTACGCACAAGAAGCGTCTCGGAAGCGTTACAGGAACCGCATGGAATTTGCGCGGGCGGCACGCCGGCCGGTTGGATGACCGGTCCCTCTCGGAAACGACGGGTCCGGCGGAGGCTGTAGCGTGACGTGGCAATGCAGCTAAGGCCTCTCGTCCCGATCAGCCCGGCAAGATCCGGACGAAAGACCCTGGGCACCGTGAGAAACCGCGGACGCGCGGACAGATACGACGGCGAGGACTGATGGCACCCGATTCCGAAGCAAACGGCGGCGGAGTTTCGGATGGCACCGACTCCTGGGGCATCGGCGGTGTCGTGGGTGACGGACGCTATCGGATGACCCACCGGCTCGGCCGGGGCGGCATGGCCGAGGTCTTCGCGGCCGAGGACGTCAGGCTGGGACGTACGGTCGCGGTGAAGCTCCTGCGTTCCGATCTTGCCGAGGACCCGGTCTCCAAGGCCCGGTTCACGCGCGAGGCCCAGTCGGTCGCGGGCCTCAACCACCATGCGATCGTCGCGGTGTACGACTCCGGCGAGGACGTCGTGGGCGGCCAGACCGTCCCCTACATCGTGATGGAGCTCGTCGAGGGCCGCACCATCCGCGATCTGCTGCTCAACGCCGAGGCCCCGCCGCCCGAGCAGGCGCTGATCATCGTCTCGGGTGTGCTGGAAGCCCTCGCGTACTCGCACCAGCACGGCATCGTGCACCGTGACATCAAGCCCGCCAACGTGATCATCACGAACTCGGGCGCGGTCAAGGTCATGGACTTCGGCATCGCCCGTGCGCTGCACGGCGCGCAGTCGACGATGACGCAGACCGGCATGGTCATGGGCACGCCGCAGTACCTCTCCCCCGAGCAGGCGCTGGGCAAGGCCGTCGACCACCGTTCCGACCTCTACGCCACCGGCTGCCTGCTGTACGAACTCCTCGCGCTGCGGCCCCCGTTCACCGGTGAGACGCCGCTCTCCGTCGTGTATCAGCATGTGCAGGACATCCCGGTCCCGCCGTCCGAGGTTCTGGCCGCGGTGCCGCCGGAGCTGGACGGGCTGGTCATGCGCTCGCTCGCGAAGGAACCGGACGACCGGTTCCAGAGCGCCGAGGAGATGCGCGGCCTCGTCCAGTACAGCCTGCAGATGCTTCAGGTGCAGGGTGGCCACACGGGTACGTGGAACACCGGCCCGGTGGCGATGCACGACGGCGGACACACTCCGGCCATGGGCATCGCCGGGGGCACGATGGCGATGGGCCACCCGCAGCACGGGGACACCTCGCAGGGCCCGATCCTGCCGCCGATGAACCCCGACGACGGCGGCTACGAAGGCGGACACCACGGCGGTGGTGGCGGTCGCGGCAAGCTGTGGCTCTTCGTCGTGCTCGCGCTGATCGCGATCGGGGCCGGTGTCGCCATCGCCGTCAACGCGGCGAACAACAACGGCAACCAGCACGAGAAGACGCCGACCACGACCTCCGACTCGCCGGATCCGTCGAAGAGTTCGCAGGAGCCGAGCGACGAGGAGACGGAGGTGGTCCCGCCGCAGGACAGCACCACCGGTGGTGAGCAGCAGCCGACCTGGAAGCCGTCCACCACTCCGTCCACCACGCCCAGCAAACCGTCCGTGCCCCCGTCGGACTCGGCCACCCCGCCGGACACCGGCGAAACCAGCGGAGGTACGACGAGCGACGGTGGTACGACGACCGACGGTGGTACCAGTACCGACGGTGGCACCAGTACGGACGGTGGTACGACGACCGACGGTGGTACGACCGCCGACGGTGGTACGACCGCCGACGGCGGGACCACCACCGGTACCAACGGCAACGCGGGGCCCGCGGGGGGCGCCACCCCCTGACGTGCCGGGCTCTCACCCCGTGAACGCCTCGCACACCGCCTCGTACTCGCGCGTCCACCAGACCGCCAGGGCCGACACCGCAGGGAACTGCGGGTCGGCCCTTCGGTCGTCCAGGCAGTACCGCCAGCGCAGCATCCAGAAGTCGTTGAGCCGCTCCCACCACACCCGGTGCACCGCCGCGGCCAGTTCCGCCGCCCCCGCGCCGGCCGCCCGCCGGTAGGCCCCCGCGTACGCCCGTACCTTCTCCAGCTCCAGCTCCCCGGTGGGCTGTACGAAGAAGATGGCCGCGGCCCGTACCGCCTCCTCCGCGCGTGGCTGGACCCCCAGCCGGTCCCAGTCGAGGATCGCGGCCGGGTCCTTGCCCCGGTAGAGGACGTTGAGCGGGTGGAAGTCGCCGTGCACCCAGCCGGTGGCCGGGACGTCGGGGGTGGGCGGCCTGCGGTCGGCGTGCTGTTCCAGCAGGGTGCGCCGCTCCAGGAGGCGGTGCTCGGCCAGCTCGTCGAAGGAGTCCCGGGGGCGGCGCCCGCGTGCGGCCGCCAGCAGGTCGTCGATCAGCGCGAAGGTGTCGGCGGGGTCGGGGCTCCGGTATCCGCCGGAGCGCCCCGCGAGCCCCGCGCCCGCCTCCATGACCTGCTCAAGACCGGTGTGCACGGCCCCGAGCAGCGCTCCGAGCCGCTGCGACTGGGCGGCGGTGAGCTGGGCGCCCGCCCGGTGCAGCCCGTCGACCCAGGGGTGCAGGGCGTAGCACCGGCCGCCGATCTCCGTGACTGTGTCACCCTCTGTGTCCTCCAGGGGCGGGGCGACGGGCACGCCGAGTGACTGCAGCCGCTGGGTGGCGCGGTGCTGGCGGACGATCGTGGCGCGGTCGCCGGTGGAGTCGTCGAGGTGATGCTTGAGGAAGTAGCGGCCGCGCGTGGTGGAGACGCGGTAGCCGTGGTTGAGCAGGCCCTGGGTGACGGGATTGCAGGTGAGGGGCTCACCGGCGTCCGGGTAGCGGCGCAGCACCTCGTCCACCGGGGGGACGGGCGGACGGGGCACGGCCGGACGGGGCACGGGTGAGCGCAGCACCTCGCCGGCCGGCGGAGCGGACGGAAGGATTACAGATGAGCGCGGCACTCGCCAGATGTTAGATCACGCTGCGTTGCGGATCAGTTGACTTGCGTGAAAGCTCAGAGTGTGAATGGAGGCGAAGTGCGGGTCGACCCCGAGGTAGGCCGGGGTGAAGGGCTCCCCGTTGACCACGGCGGGCGCGGCGCCGAAGCGTTCCCGCTGTTCGGCGGTCGGGCGCACGATCTCGGCGGGGCCGGTGAACTGCACGGACCACAGCTCGCCCTCGTCCCCCGAGGGCGCGGTGTTGAAGTTGTCCGCCCCGTACGCCACGACCGTGCCGTCGCAGGCCTCGTGGTAGCCGAGGCCGCTGTGCATCCGCAGGACGACGCGGCCGTCGATCACGATGTGGCGGGCCACGGCCAGTATCGGGAGGGCCCGCATGCTCGTCGCCAGTCGGCCGTACGGGACGCGGCCGAGCAGTTCGAGCGCGTGGAGTTCCTCAGGGAGCATGGTTCCACTCTCCGCCACCGGGGAGGCCGTGGAAAAGAGGCTGCGGCCCCAGGTGGTCCGGGACCAAAGTCCCGAAGAGCGCCGAAAGCCGCGGTCCCTGGGGTCACCGAAAGCCGCGGTCCCTGGGATCACCGAGAACCGCGGCCGAACGGCCCGCGCCGCGGCCGCCTCACCACACGACGCCCGGCGCCCCCGTCCCTCCCGCCGCTCACGTCACGCCACGCTCAGTGCTTCTCCGCCTGCAGCCTGGCCACGTACGCAGCGGCCTGCGAGCGCCGTTCCATGCCCAGCTTGGCGAGCAGGCTGGAGACATAATTCTTGATCGTCTTCTCGGCGAGGTGCAGTCGCTCGCCGATCACCCGGTTCGTCAGCCCCTCCCCGATCAGATCGAGGATCTTGCGCTCCTGGTCGGTGAGGGAGCCGAGCTTGTCGTCGCCCCGGCCCTTCTTGCCGTCGCGCAGCCGCTCCAGCACCCGGGCGGTCGCCACCGGGTCCAGCAGCGACTTCCCGGCCGCCACGTCCCGTACCGCGGCCAGCAGCTCATTGCCGCGGATCGCCTTCAGCGCATACCCCGACGCGCCCGCCATGATCGCGTCGAAGAGCGCCTCGTCATCGGCGTACGAGGTCAGCATCAGGCATTTGATGTTCTCGTCCTGGGAGCGGATCTCCCGGCAGACCTCCACCCCGCTCCCGTCGGGCAGCCGCACATCGAGCACCGCCACATCGGGGTGGGTCGCGGGGATGCGGACCAGCGCGTCCGCCGCCGTGCCGGCCTCGCCGACGACCTCGATGTCGTCCTCGACCGAGAGCAATTCATGGACTCCGCGCCGGACGACTTCGTGGTCGTCCAGCAGAAAAACGGTGATTTTTCCTTGTTCGTGCACAAAACGCAGTCTCACACACTCGCCTCTTCCCTGCCGCCGAACGGCGGGATAACGTGCCGTTGTTCCGGCGGCCTGCAAGGCTGTTCCCAGTGCTGTGACCAGCGAGAGTTCCCGACTTTCTCGATTTACTTGGAAATCCAAGCAAAATCGCAGGTCAGATAGGGTTTCGCAGTTATGCGGCCTACTGGGTAACGTGCTTTCGGCAGGGCGCTCGCCGGGGCACCTGTCACGCCTGTTCCCGGACCGAGCGGCACCCACCCCGTGCACGGGTACGGACACAGGCGAGCCGCACTGGCTTCCCGGCAGACCCCGGGGGCCGGACCGACGGAGGAGCACGCACGTGACCGTGGAGAGCACTGCCGCGCGCAAACCGCGACGCAGCAGCAAGCGGACCAGCGCCGTGAAAACGACCGCCAAGACGCCCGCTGAGACGCCACAGAGTTCCGAGCCCGAGCTCGTACAACTGCTGACGCCCGAGGGCGAGCGGGTCGAGCATCCGGACTACCAGATCGACCTGACCGCCGAGGAGCTGCGCGGTCTGTACCGGGACATGGTCCTGACCCGCCGCTTCGACGCCGAGGCCACCGCCCTGCAGCGCCAGGGCGAGCTGGGCCTGTGGGCCTCGCTGCTCGGCCAGGAGGCCGCCCAGATCGGCTCCGGCCGGGCCCTGCGCGACGACGACTACGTCTTCCCGACCTACCGCGAGCACGGCGTCGCCTGGTGCCGGGGCGTCGATCCGACCAATCTGCTCGGGATGTTCCGCGGTGTGAACCACGGCGGCTGGGACCCGAACACCAACAACTTCCACCTGTACACGATCGTCATCGGCTCGCAGACCCTGCACGCCACCGGCTACGCCATGGGCGTCGCCAAGGACGGCGCGGACTCGGCCGTGATCGCGTACTTCGGTGACGGTGCCTCCAGCCAGGGAGACGTCGCCGAGTCCTTCACCTTCTCCGCGGTCTACAACGCCCCGGTCGTGTTCTTCTGCCAGAACAACCAGTGGGCGATCTCCGAGCCCACCGAGAAGCAGACCCGCGTCCCGCTCTACCAGCGCGCGCAGGGCTTCGGCTTCCCCGGCGTCCGGGTCGACGGCAACGACGTGCTCGCGTGTCTCGCTGTCACCAGGTCGGCGCTGGAGCGGGCCCGCCGGGGTGAGGGCCCCACCCTCGTCGAGGCGTTCACCTACCGCATGGGCGCGCACACCACCTCCGACGACCCGACGAAGTACCGGGCGGACGAGGAGCGGGCCTCCTGGGAGGCCAAGGACCCGATCCTGCGGCTGCGTACCCACCTGGAGAAGGAGGGCACCGCCGACGAGGCGTTCTTCACCGCGCTGGAGGCCGAGAGCGAGGCCCTCGGCAAGCGGGTGCGTGAGGCGGTACGGGCGATGCCCGATCCGGACCGGATGGCGATCTTCGACCACGCGTACGCCGACGGGAACCCGCTCGTCGACGAGGAGCGTGCCCAGTTCGCCGCCTACCAGGCATCGTTCGCAGACTCTGCCGAGGAGGGCAAGTAGCCATGGCCATGGAAAAGATGTCCATTGCGAAGGCTCTCAACGAGTCGCTGCGCAAGGCACTCGACACCGACCCCAAGGTCCTCATCATGGGTGAGGACGTCGGCAAGCTGGGCGGGGTCTTCCGGATCACCGACGGACTGCAGAAGGACTTCGGCGAGGACCGGGTGATCGACACCCCGCTCGCCGAGTCCGGCATCGTGGGCACCGCGATCGGCCTGGCCCTGCGCGGCTACCGGCCCATCGTGGAGATCCAGTTCGACGGCTTCGTCTTTCCCGCGTACGACCAGATCGTCACGCAGCTCGCGAAGATGCACGCCCGCGCGCTCGGAAAGATCAAGCTGCCGGTCGTCGTGCGCATTCCGTACGGCGGCGGCATCGGCGCCGTCGAGCACCACAGCGAGTCCCCCGAGGCCCTGTTCGCGCATGTCGCGGGCCTGAAGGTGGTCTCGCCCTCGAACGCGAGCGACGCCTACTGGATGATGCAGCAGGCCGTCCAGAGCGACGACCCGATCATCTTCTTCGAGCCGAAGCGCCGCTACTGGGACAAGGGCGAGGTCGAGACCGACTCCATCCCCGGCCCGCTGCACAGGGCCGCCGTGGCGCGTACGGGCTCCGACCTCACGCTCGTCGCTTACGGCCCGATGGTGAAGGTCTGCCTGGAAGCGGCCGCGGCCGCTCAGGAGGAGGGCAAGTCGATCGAGGTCCTGGACCTGCGCTCGATGTCCCCGATCGACTTCGACACCATCCAGACCTCGGTGGAGAAGACCGGGCGGCTCGTCGTGGTCCACGAGGCGCCGGTGTTCTACGGCTCCGGGGCCGAGATCGCCGCCCGGATCACCGAGCGCTGCTTCTACCACCTGGAAGCACCGGTGCTGAGGGTCGGCGGCTATCACGCCCCGTACCCGCCGGCCCGGCTGGAGGACGAGTACCTGCCGGGTCTCGACCGTGTGCTCGACGCCGTCGACCGCTCGCTGGCGTACTGAGGAGAAGGTTCGTGACGACGATGACCGAAACGTCTGCTCGCTTCCGTGAGTTCAAGATGCCCGACGTGGGCGAGGGACTGACCGAGGCCGAGATCCTCAAGTGGTACGTACAGCCCGGCGACACCGTCAGCGACGGACAGGTCGTGTGCGAGGTCGAGACGGCGAAGGCGGCTGTGGAGCTGCCGATTCCGTTCGACGGTGTGGTGCATGAGCTGCGCTTTCCCGAGGGCACGACCGTCGATGTCGGCCAGGTGATCATCGCGGTGGACGTGGCACCGGGCAGCGGTGACGCGGCCACGGCCACGGCTCCCGCGCCGGTTGCGGAACCGGAACCCTCAGAAGCGGCGGAAGAGGCGGCTCCCAAGGGCCGCCAGCCTGTCCTGGTGGGGTACGGCGTCGCCGAGAGCTCCACGAAGCGGCGCGCCCGCAAGGGTGCCGCGGCCGCGGCACCCGCCGCGGCGGCCGCGATCCAGGGCGAGATGAACGGCCACGGCGTCGCGGTCCCGGAGAGCAGGCCGCTCGCCAAGCCGCCGGTGCGCAAGCTGGCCAAGGACCTGGGCATCGACCTGGCGACGGTCGTCCCGACCGGCGAGGGCGGGATCATCACCCGCGAGGACGTGCACGCCGCGGCCACGCCCGTACCGGCACAGGCGCAGGCCCCCGTCGCGGCCGCGGTCGCAGCGGCCCCCGTCCCCGAGGCGCCGGCCGCCGTCGTCGCGGGCGTGCGGGAGACCCGTATCCCCGTCAAGGGCGTACGGAAGGCGATCGCCCAGGCGATGGTCGACAGCGCCTTCACCGCGCCGCATGTCACCGAGTTCGTGACGCTCGACGTCACGCGCACGATGAAGCTCGTCGCGGAGCTCAAGGAGGACAAGGACATGGCGGGGGTGCGGGTCAACCCGCTCCTGATCATCGCCAAGGCGCTCCTCGTCGCGATCAGGCGGAATCCGGAGGTCAACTCCGCCTGGGACGAGGCGAACCAGGAGATCGTGCGCAAGCACTACGTCAACCTGGGCATCGCCGCCGCCACCCCGCGCGGTCTGATCGTGCCGAACATCAAGGACGCGCACGACAAGACCCTGCCGGAGCTCGCCGCGGCGCTGGGCGAGCTGGTCTCCACGGCACGCGAGGGCAGGACGTCCCCCGCAGCCATGGCGGGCGGCACGGTGACGATCACCAACGTCGGTGTCTTCGGTGTCGACACGGGGACGCCGATCCTGAACCCGGGCGAGTCCGCGATCCTCGCGGTCGGGGCGATCAAGCTCCAGCCGTGGGTCCACAAGGGCAAGGTGAAGCCCCGTCAGGTCACCACGCTGGCCCTGTCGTTCGACCACCGCCTGGTCGACGGCGAGCTCGGCTCCAAGGTCCTGGCGGATGTCGCCGCGATCCTGGAGCAGCCGAAGCGGCTGATCACCTGGGCGTAACGGCCCGCGGACAGTACGGCGGAGGGGCTCACCACGCGCAGTGCGTGGTGAGTTCCTCCGCCGTGTGCCGTGTGCGGACTACTTCTTGAAGCTGTAGTCCATGATCTTCTTCATGTCCGCGGTGCGGGTGGTCGCGCTCGTGGAGGCGAGCACGGTGCCGATGACGGTCTTGCCGTTGCGGGTCGCCGCGAAGACCAGGCAGTACTTGGCCGTCGGGCCGGAACCGGTCTTCACGCCGATCGCGCCGCTGTAGCTGCTGAGCATCGCGTTGGTGTTGGACCACGACATGTAGCGGTAGCCGCCGGACTTCGTGGTGACCTTCTGCTTGGTCGACTTGGTCTTGACGACCGCGCGGAAGGTGGAGCTCTTCATCGCGTTGCTGGCGAGCTTCGTCAGGTCGCGCGGCGTCGAGTAGTTCGAGCCGTTCCCTATGCCGTCGAACGAGTCGAAGTGGGTGTTCTTCAGCCCGAGGGACTTGGCCTGGGCGTTCATCTTGCCGATGAACGACTTCACGCGGGCCGCGCGGGTGGTGCCGGAGCCGAACTTGTCGGCCAGCGCGTACGCGGCGTCGCAGCCGGACGGCAGCATCAGGCCGTACAGCAGCTGGCGGACCGTGACCTTGTCGCCCACGATCAGGCGGGCCGACGAGGCGCCCTTGGAGACGATGTAGTCGCTGTACGCCTTCTGGATCGTGACCTTGGAATCCAGGTTGAGGTTCTTCTGCGCCAGGACGACCTTGGCGGTCATGATCTTGGTGGTGGAGCCGGTGGAGCGGCGGGTGTCCGCGGCCTTGGAGAACAAGGTCTTCGCGGTCCCGTTGTTCATCACGTAACCGCCCTTGGCGGTGATCGTGGGGGTGGGCGTCGCGGCCTGTGCCGTGGAGGCGAACGCGCTGCCCGCGATGACGGCACCCGCGGTGAGGGCCACGGTGGCAGCGGCAGAAACGCGGTTTATGCCCTTAATACCCTTAATGCCGATTTTCAACTTGAACGCTCCAAATACCCCTGGAATGCGGCCACATGAGGGTGCCGCTCGGTGGTGAGACTCACGGGACCGGGGGAAGGATGTGCTGATTCCTGGGGCAATTTCGGGGCTGAGGTTGATTCGGGCCATCGGGTGAACCCGTCCGGATCGCGGACCGGTTTCGTCATGTACGCATGTTGTATCTATGCTGTGTACATGCCTGCAGCGCCCCCGGTCGTGAATCCCCCCGTCAAGCAGCCCCCCGCCGCCGAGCGCGTCTACACGCACATCAAGGAGGCGGTCCTGGACCGCCGATACGAGGGCGGCACGCTCCTCACCGAGGGCGATCTCGCGGAGGCCGTCGGAGTCTCCCGTACGCCCGTGCGCGAAGCGCTGCTCCGGCTGGAGGTCGAGGGGCTGATCAAGCTGTACCCGAAGAAGGGCGCCCTCGTTCTCGCCGTCTCCGCGCAGGAGATCGCGGATGTGGTGGAGACCCGGCTGCTGGTCGAGGAGTTCGCGGTGCGCAAGGCCGTTCCGGCGCCCGCGAGGCTGATCGGCCGGCTGGAGGAACTCCTGGAGGAGCAGAGGCAGATGTCGGAGGCCGGGGATCTGGCCGCCGTGTCCGTGAAGGACCGCTGCTTCCATGCCGAGATCGTGCGCAACGCGGGCAACGACATTCTCTCGCGCCTCTACGACCAACTGCGCGACCGGCAGCTGCGGATGGGGGTCGCCGTGATGGAGGCGCACCCGGACAGGATCGCCGCCAACATCACCGAGCACGGCGAGCTGCTGGAGGCGATCAGGTCCGGTGACGCGGACGGCGCCGCGCAGGTCGTCCGTCGCCATGTCAGCCGGGTCAAGGTGCTGGTCAGGGGTGAGGACCGGTGAGTTCTGCCGCCGCTCCCACCCTGTCCCTGCCCGGCGATCCACCCGGCGGCCGGCGTGCCGTGTGGGTCTGGGGCATCGGTGTCGCCGTCTACTTCGTCGCCATCATCTTCCGCACCAGCCTGGGCGTCGCCGGACTCGACGCAGCCGACCGGTTCCACGTCAACGCCTCCGCGCTCTCCACGTTCTCGATCCTCCAGCTGCTCGTCTACGCGGGCATGCAGATACCCGTCGGCCTGATGGTCGACCGGCTCGGCACCAAGAGGGTCCTCACCTTCGGGGTCGTCCTGTTCACCCTGGGGCAGCTCGGCTTCGCGCTCTCCCCCTCGTACGGCATGGCGCTGGCGTCCAGGGCGCTGCTCGGCTGCGGCGACGCGATGACGTTCATCAGCGTGCTGCGGCTCGGCGCCCGCTGGTTCCCGGCTCGGCGCGGTCCGCTGATCGGGCAGGTCGCCGCGCTCTTCGGGATGGCGGGCAACCTCGTCTCGACGCTCTTCGTCGCGCGGGCCCTGCACGGATTCGGCTGGACCACCACGTTCGTGGGCAGCTCGGCCGCCGGGGTCGTGGTGCTGGTGCTGCTGCTCCTCTTCCTGAAGGACCACCCCGAGGGCCACGAGCCGCCGCCCGTCGAGCACGCGGGCGCCGCCTACGTACGCAAGCAGATCGCCGCCTCCTGGCGGGAACCCGGCACCCGGCTCGGGATGTGGGTGCACTTCACCACGCAGTTCCCGGCCATGGTGTTCCTGCTGCTGTGGGGGCTGCCGTTCCTGGTGGAGGCGCAGGGGCTGAGCCGGTCCGCCGCCGGTGACCTGCTCACCCTGGTGGTGCTCTCCAACATGGCGTTCGGGCTGGTCTACGGGCAGATCATCGCCCGCCACCACGCGGCCCGCGCCCCGCTGGCCCTCGGGACGGTCTCGGTGACGGCCCTGTTCTGGGCGTCGACCATCTTCTACCCGGGCGACCATGCGCCGATGTGGCTGCTGATCGTCCTGTGCGTGGTGCTCGGCGCGTGCGGCCCAGCCTCGATGATCGGCTTCGACTTCGCACGGCCCGCCAACCCGCCGGAGCGCCAGGGCACCGCGTCGGGCATCGTCAACATGGGCGGCTTCGTCGCCTCGATGACCACGCTGTTCGCCGTGGGAGTGCTGCTGGATGCGACCGGGGACGACTACCGGATCGCGTTCGCCTCGGTCTTCGTGCTGGAGGCGCTCGGCGTCGTACAGATTCTGCGGCTGCACTCCCGGGCCACGCACCGCGAGCGGGACCACCATGTGATCAGCCGTGTGGAGGCCGTGCACGTACCGGCGTGACGCGCCTGCCCGCGTGACGCACCTGTCGCGTCCGCGGCCCGCCGTGCCGGATCGGCGGCGCGCCCGTCCATGTACGACGGGCGCCGCCGACCGCGGTGGCACGGCGCCGGGACGTCACGGCTTCAAGGCCACACGGCTTCGAGGCCTCATGGCTTCGAGGCCTCTTGGCTCAGGGTTTCACGACGTCACGGCGAAGTTCTGCAGGATCGCGTCCGCCAGATCCTCGTCGCCCTCGACCTTGATCCGGTCCGCGACCGAGCCCGCCCGCACCCGCCCGCAGGCGAGGCGGAAGTACGTCTCCCAGTCCATCGCCAGCGTCACGGCGGGCCCGAGCGAGGGTGAACCGTCCACCGAACCGCGGCCCTCCGCATCGACCCTGACCGTGCGCAGGAACTCCATCGGTCCGTGCACATCGAGCACGACCGCCGAATTGGCCGGCGCGCCCGCGTCCTTGGCGACCACATCCGGCAGCGCGGCGAGCAGCGCGTCCCGGGTGATGGTGGCGCCGGGGGAGTCCAGATTGCCGGGCTGTCCCAGCGTCGTCCGCAGATCCTGCTCGTGCACCCAGACGTCGAAGGCCCGCATCCGCAGTGCCAGTTCGAGGGTCTGCTCGGCGCCGAGCGGCGCCCGGACCATGGTCTGGGGGGCACGTGACTCATTGCGGAGCTGACGTGCGCGGCGAATGATCGTGTACTCCAGCTCGGAGGTCATCTCCGGCGCTGTGTGGTGGCGCCGCACATCGACCTGCATCTCCATGTAGCGGGCGATGTCGCTCTGCACATGGTAGAGATCGCGCGGCAGCGTGTGGATCGGACGCGGATCGCCGAGCTGCTCGCACTCCATGCCGATGACGTGCGAGACGACGTCACGCACCGACCAGGCGGGGCACGGTGTGCGGCGGTTCCACTCTCCCTCGGCGAGCGGCTTCACCAGCTCGGCTATCGACTCGACGGAGTGGGTCCAGGCATCGGCGTAGGTCTGGAGGCTGGGATGGACGGTCACGGGACCCCTCGTGCGGTTCTGCGGTGCATGGGCTGGATGCTGGGCGCGGGCGGCGGGCTGCGTGGGAGGTTCGGTCGCTAAGTTACGCTGCGAGCAGGCACCCCGGCAGTGCTTTCGTGTGACGATCGTAGGCCTGTGTTGACGGCTCGAATGCCAGGACGGTGGTAGTGTGCACGCCTCCCTCATCCAGATCGCAGTAGACCCGGACGAATCCGTCAATTCCCGCAGGCGGCGCGCGGCTTCGCTGATCGCGGCCCAGCACGGTGCGGATCTGGTGGTCCTTCCCGAACTCTGGCCGGTCGGCGCCTTCGCGTACACCGACTTCGAGGACGAGGCCGAGCCGCTTCAAGGGCCCACCCACGAGATCATGGCGAAGGCCGCCGCCGACGCCGGGGTCTGGCTGCACGCGGGCTCCTTCGTCGAGCGCGCCGACGACGGCACCCTCTACAACACCGCACTCGTCTTCACCCCCGAGGGCGAGCGGGCCGCCGCATACCGCAAGGTCCACCGCTTCGGCTTCGACAAGGGCGAGGCGGTCATGATGGGAGCGGGCGAGGACCTGGTCACGGTCGCTCTGCCGCAGACCACCCTGGGCCTTGCCACCTGCTACGACCTGCGCTTCCCGGAAATGTTCCGCGGCCTGGTCGATGCGGGCGCCGAGACGCTGATCGTCGCCGCGGGCTGGCCCGAGCGCCGGCGTGCCCACTGGACGCTGCTGGCCCGGGCCCGCGCCGTCGAGAACCAGTCGTACGTCCTGGCTGTCGGCACCGCGGGCACCCACGCCGGGATCCAGCAGGCCGGACACAGCATCGTCGTCGATCCCTGGGGCGAGGTGCTGGCGGAGGCGGGCGCGGACGAGGAGGTGCTGAGCGTGGAGTTCGACCCGTCGAAGGTCGCCGCCACACGCGAGCAGTTCCCGGCCCTCAAGGACCGCCGTCTGGGACTCGCGCCGCCGCGCTGACCAGCGGGTGGACCCGGCGGGACAGCCCTCGCGTTTCACGTGAAACGCGGTCCGACACCGGCATCGGGCCCCTTCGCCGACCATTTCGTCCCCCTCCGGAATGCGGGCCGTCTAGCGGAGGCGCGTGGAGGTGGACGACGTGGCCGACGCGGTCGCCGTCCGCATGGAGCGTCAACGCGTCCTCTACGAGGGTGACCGGCGGTTCGCGTTCCTGATTGAGGAATCGGTCTTGCGGAACGGGCTCGGCGGGGCGGACGCGCAGGAGGAACAGCTCCGCCACCTCCTCACGGTCGGCTCACTGCCCAGCGTCAGCCTGGGCGTGGTCCCCACACGAACCGAACGCTGCCGGATGCCGGTGGAAGGGTTCTGGATCTTCGACACCGGACAGGTCAATGTCGAGCTGGTCTCCGGCTACCTCACGCTGACCCAGCCGACCGAGGTTGCCGCGTACGCGGACACGTTCACCGAACTCGCTGACATGGCCGTGTACGGAGTGAAGGCCCGCGCGCTGATCACGAGCGCCATGCAGACACTCAGGTGAAAACCGTGCAACCTCGCGCAATCTCCTGGAAGTTGCTGCTCCGGCGTTCCTAGCGTGGTCGCTACACGGACGACACAAGGAGCGGGGCCGTGAAGGCGGTCACGTATGCGCAACCCCCGGTAGAGCTGCCGTTGCCAACGGACCCCGAGCCCGTCGGTGGCTGGCTGCGGGGTCTGCGCCGCCCTGGCTACACAGCGCCGGGAAGCCCGCCTCCTGGGCGACCACTCCAGGGTCAGCGATTGCAACGTGGAGCTTCGGAACCACCCGCACCCCGAGGGAGCCACATGACCGTGAGAGCCGTGCTCCGGTACGTCAGCTACGTCATGCACCGCCACCCCTCGGCGGGGACGACGGCCACGGCGCGGTGCCTGAACCCGGATTGCCAGTGGACAGCCGCGCCGACCGGGAGCGCGGACGTGTGCACGGATATGTGTATCGAGCACACGGGCCGTACCGGTCACATGACCTTCGTGCGGGAGTTCTCGGAAGTCGCCGTGGTCGAGCGTGCCCAGTGAGGGTGTCAGTCACCGACCTGGTGTTCCACGCGGTGGCGGATGTACTCGTCCGGATGGGACCGGGCTATCGCCACGGCCGCGTCCACCAGGTCGTGCAGCTCCGGAGAATAGGCCGACTTCCGGAGCGGCAGGCCCGGCAGGATGCAGCGCCGGACGTCCGGGTGCTCGTTGCTCACGAACTCACGTAGAGCAGCTTCATTCCACTCGGCCACCACGGCCGAGCCGTCATCGGGCTCAGCCTGACCGGTAAATCCGGGGTTCTTGGCCCGTACGAGGGGCATCCGTAGGGGTAGGGCTGACCAGTACCAGGCCCGCGCGGCGCCCGCTCGCTCAAGGTCCGTGCCGGTCCGCAGGTACCCGAGCAGCGCGGATTGGACGCGGCTGTGTCCGAACGCGTTCAGAGCCGGCTCGATGAAGCCACGGTTGAAACTCGGGTTGGGGTCGTGGACGGCCGCCTTGACGAGTGCGTCGAACGCTGCCTCGGACAGGTCCATACCTTGGCGGCAAGCCTCACGCAGCGCCGCCCGAGCGCGGTGCTCCCAGGTCAGAGGTCCACCCGGCTGAGACTCGGGAGCGACGGCGAGCCCGAGGATCCGGACGACCTCCTCCAGACGCGTGGCGAATGGCTCCCGCTTGTCCTCGGTGCGGTCCGGCAGCGCCATGAAGCTCTGTTCCGTCCGCGCCTTCTCACTGGCAGTCGTCTCGTTCCCGTCCGCAGCCATTCGTCGCTCCCCCCGCCGTACGCGTGTGATCCGACGTTCATAGCAGGATGGCAAGCTTGAAGAATGAACGATGCTGCTTCGGCGCCCACCCCTGCGCCCGCACCCCGCAAGCGTGCCCGTGTCCGTGCCCCCGAGCTGATCGGCAAGGGTGGCTGGCTGAACACCGGCGGCAAAGAGCTCACCCTCGCCGACCTGCGAGGTAAGTGCGTTGTTGTGGATTTCTGGACCTTCTGCTGTGTGAACTGTCTGCATGTCCTCGATGAGCTGCGCGAGCTGGAGGAGAAGCACCGCGACACCGTCGTGATCATCGGTGTGCACTCGCCGAAGTTCGTCCACGAGGCCGAGCACCAGGCCGTCGTCGACGCCGTCGAGCGGTACGAGGTCCACCACCCGGTCCTCGACGACCCGGAACTGGCGACCTGGAAGCAGTACGCCGTACGGGCCTGGCCCACGCTCGTCGTCATCGACCCCGAGGGCTATGTCGTCGCCCAGCACGCGGGCGAGGGCCATGCGCACGCCATCGAGAAGCTGGTCGAGGAGCTGGAGGCCGAGCACGGCGAGAAGGGCACGCTGCGCCGCGGCGACGGCCCGTACGTCGCGCCCGAGCCGGTCGCCACGCATCTGCGGTTCCCCGGCAAGGCCCTGCTCCTGCCCGACGGCGGACTCCTCGTCTCCGACACCACCCGCCACCGCCTGGTCGCGCTCGAAAGCGACGGCGAAACGGTGCGTCGTCACTTCGGTACGGGGGACAGGGGGCTCACCGACGGCGGACCCGACCAGGCCAGGTTCTCCGAGCCGCAGGGGCTCGCCGTGCTGCCCGACGGTCGGATCGCGGTCGCCGACACCGTCAACCACGCCATCCGCGCCCTCGACCTCGCCTCCGGGATCACGAAGACCCTCGCCGGTACCGGCCGACAGTGGTGGCAGGGCTCGCCGACGGCCGGACCGGCCCGGGAGGTCGACCTCTCCTCCCCCTGGGACGTCGCCTGGTTCGCGGACCGGCTGTGGATCGCCATGGCTGGCGTGCACCAGCTGTGGACGTACGACCCCGCGACGCAGACCGTGCAGGTCGCCGCGGGCACGACCAACGAGGGCCTGGTCGACGGGCCGGCCGACGAGGCCTGGTTCGCCCAGCCGTCGGGGCTCGCCACATCGGCCGACGGGGAGCGGCTCTGGATCGCCGACTCGGAGACGTCCGCCCTGCGGTACGTCGAGCGGGACGGCTCAGGCTTCGCCGTCCGTACGGCCGTCGGCACCGGCCTCTTCGATTTCGGACACCGCGACGGTGCCGCGGACCAGGCGCTGTTCCAGCACCCGCTGGGGGTGACCGCGCTGCCCGACGGGTCCGTCGCCGTGTGCGACACGTACAACCACGCGCTGCGGCGCTACGACCCCGCGAGCGGTGAGGTCACCACCCTGGCCACGGATCTGCGCGAGCCCAGCGACGCCGTGCTGGTCGACGGCGATCTCTTCGTCGTCGAGTCCGCCCACCACCGGCTGACCCGGCTGCGCCTCCCGGAGGAGGCCGTACGCGTCGCCGACCAGGCGCATCGCACGCAGCGCACGGCCACCGAGATCGCCCCGGGCACGCTCCGGCTCGATGTGGTCTTCCAGGCCCCCGCCGGGCAGAAGCTGGACACCCGGTACGGTCCCTCGACCCGGCTGCTGGTCTCGTCGACCCCGCCCGAGCTGCTGGCGGAGGGCTCCGGTCCCGGGACCGATCTGTTCCGTGACCTGGTCCTGGCGGACGGCGTCACCGAGGGTGTCCTGCATGTCTCCGCGATGGCGGCGTCCTGCGACGACGACCCGGAGAACGAGTACCCGGCCTGCCATGTCCACCAGCAGGACTGGGGCGTCCCCGTCCGCGTGACCGCGCAAGGAACGTCCCGGCTGCCGCTGGTGCTGGCAGGAATGGACGAGCAGGCCTGACCGCCCGGCGCGGCTCGGGCGTCCGGTAACCGTCTTCCGCCGCCCCGGCCGGGGCGGCGGCCCGCGCCCGGAACGCTCAGCCCGTCAGGAACGCCGCCACCGCGTTGGCCAGCAGATACGGGTCGTCCGCGCCGCACAGTTCACGGGCGCTGTGCATCGAGAGGATCGCGGCGCCGATGTCCACGGTCTGAATGCCGTGCCGGGCGGCGGTGATCGGTCCGATCGTGGTGCCGCACGGCATCGAGTTGTTGGAGACGAACACCTGCCACGGCACGCCCGCCTTCTCGCACGCCGCCGCGAACACGGCCCGGCCGCTGCCGTCGGTCGCGTACCGCATGTTGACGTTGACCTTGAGGATCGGGCCGCCGTTGACGACCGGGTGATGGGTCGGGTCGTGGCGCTCGGCGTAGTTGGGGTGGACCGCGTGACCGGTGTCGGAGGAGAGACAGATGGTCCCGGCGAAGGCCCGGGCGCGGTCCTCGTACGTACCGCCGCGGGCGAACACGGAACGCTCCAGGACCGTGCCGAGCAGGGGCCCGTCGGCGCCGGTGTCGGACTGCGAGCCGTTCTCCTCGTGGTCGAAGGCGGCCATGACCGGGATGTACGGGAGCTCGGCGTCCGGCTGTCCGGAGACGGCGGCGAGCGCGGCGACCGCCGCGTGGACGGAGAGCAGGTTGTCCATCCGGGGCCCGGCCAGCAGCTCGCGGTCCCGGCCCAGGTAGGCGGGCGGCTCGACGGCGTGCGGCATCAGGTCCCAGCCGGTCACGTCCTCGGCGTCGACACCGGCCTCCTCGGCGACGAAACGGATCAGATCGCCCTCCTCGACGTCCCCGAGCCCCCAGATCGGCTGCATGTGCTTCTGCCGGTCGAGCTTCAGGCCGTCGGTGTTGGCCGACCGGTCCAGGTGCACGGCCAGCTGCGGTACGCGCAGGAGCGGCCGGTCGATGTTCACCAGCCGGTGCGTGCCGTCGCGCAGCGAGATCCGGCCGGCGAGACCGAGGTCCCGGTCGAGCCAGGTGTTGAGGAGCGTCCCGCCGTAGATCTCCACGGAGATCTGCCGCCAGCCGTACGCCCCGGTGTCGGGCAGCGGCTTGACCCGCAGGTTCGGCGAGTCGGTGTGCGCCCCGACGATCCGGTACGGGGTGTGCGCCGCGGCGCCCTCCGGCACGTACCAGGCGATGATCGAGCCACCGCGCAGGACGTACTTCCCCCCGGTGGTGCCGTCCCAGGCCGCAGTCTCCTCGACCTGTCGGAATCCGGCCTTCTCCAGCCGCTCGGCCGAGCTGGCCACGGCGTGGTACGGGGAGGGCGAGGCCATGAGGAAGGCCATCAGGTCGTCGGTGTGACCGCGGTCGAAGCGGAGGGAGGAACTCATGTTCTTCACTGTAACGAGGCTGGAGTGGAACATTTCCCCCTCGCCCCGCGGCCCCCTCGCCGTCCCGGGCGCCGGGCCTACAGCTCGTCGATGGCGGTCAGGTCGATGTCGATGTCGTACGGGGAGGAGAGCTTCAGCCGGTCGTGGTGGACGCCGGTGGAGACGTAGGTCTTGTTGACCGGGTCCAGCTCGTAGGTGATGACCATGGGGCGGTCTTCCTCGCCGGTCATCTCGACGAGCCAGAAGTGCTCGATCCCAGCCGCCGCGTATTTGTGCGGTTTGGTGTCGCGGTCGCGGTCGCGGTCGCGGTCCTCGGATTCGGGAGAGACGACCTCGACGGCGAGCAGGACGTCCGCCGCTTCGTGGCGTGTCTGCCGTCGGCCGGTGATCGCTTCGGCTTTCACGACGACCACGTCCGGTTCCGGTGCGTTCCGCCTGCCCAGCACCACGGCCATCTCCCGACGCACCCGCAGATGCTCAGGGACGTGTTGGCGCAGGCCATTGACCAGCAGGTCCATCACCAGCGTGTGGAAGTCTCGCTGCGGACTCACGAAAACCAGGCTCCCGTCGATCAGCTCTGTGTGCGGCGGGAGGTCGTCAAGCGTGAAGAAGTCGTCCACGGTGTAGCCGTCCTCAGGTGGGACCGGCCACTTGGATGTCTCGCGCCGCAGCTGCGACGCCTCGGGCAGTGCCTCGGCGGTCATTGTTCCTCCCATGGACGGGATTCTGGCCCTGCCGCCAGCGTACCCAGCTGATACGACAGCACCGCCACCCGAAAGCGTGTTCGGGTGGCGGTGCTGGTTGACGATCTTGGGTGGAGAGGGCCTAGAACGCCGCCTCGTCCAGCTCCATCAGCGAGTTGTCGACGGACTCGGCGAGTGCGCGCTCGGCGCCGACGCCCGGGAGGATGTTCGCGGCGAAGAACTTCGCCGCGGCGATCTTGCCCTGGTAGAAGGCGACATCCTTCGCGGCGGCGTCCCGCAGCTTCTCGGCCGCGACGGCCGCGCCCTTGAGCAGCAGATAGCCCACGACGACATCGCCGGAGGCCATCAGCAGGCGGGTGGTGTTGAGGCCCACCTTGTAGATGTTCTTGACGTCCTCGCCGGTCGCGGTGAGGTCGTTGATCATCGTGCCGACGATCGCCTCCAGGTCCACGGCCGCCTTGGCGAGCGAGTCCAGCGCACCGGACAGCTCCTCGTTGCCCTGGGCGCCGGCGAGGAACTTCTTGATCTCCTCGGAGAGGATGTTCAGCGAGGCGCCCTGGTCGCGGACGATCTTCCGGAAGAAGAAGTCCTGGCCCTGGATCGCCGTCGTACCCTCGTACAGCGTGTCGATCTTGGCGTCACGGATGTACTGCTCGATCGGGTACTCCTGGAGGTACCCGGAGCCGCCGAAGGTCTGGAGCGACTGCGCCAGCTGCTCGTACGACTTCTCGGAGCCGTAGCCCTTCACGATCGGGAGCAGCAGGTCGTTGAGGCCGTGCAGCGCCTTGGCGTCCTCGCCCGCGGCCTCCTTCTCCTGGATCGCGTCCTGGACGGTGGCGGTGTACAGCACGAGGGAGCGCATGCCTTCCGCGTACGCCTTCTGCGTCATGAGCGAGCGGCGCACGTCGGGGTGGTGCGTGATGGTGACCTTGGGGGCGGTCTTGTCCATGAACTGCGACAGGTCCGTGCCCTGGACGCGCTCCTTGGCGTACTCCAGCGCGTTCAGGTAGCCGGTCGACAGCGTCGCGATGGCCTTCGTGCCGACCATCATGCGGGCGAACTCGATGATGCGGAACATCTGGCGGATGCCGTCGTGCTTGTCGCCGATCAGCCAGCCCTTGGCGGGGTGCTGGTCGCCGAACGTCATCTCGCAGGTGTTGGACGCCTTGAGGCCCATCTTGTGCTCGACGTTCGTCGCGTACACGCCGTTGCGCTCGGCCAGCTCGCCGGTCGTCCAGTCGAAGTGGAACTTCGGGACCATGAAGAGCGAGAGGCCCTTCGTGCCGGGGCCCGCGCCCTCGGGGCGGGCCAGCACGTAGTGGATGATGTTCTCGGACATGTCGTGCTCGCCCGAGGTGATGAAGCGCTTCACACCCTCGATGTGCCAGGAGCCGTCCTCCTGCTCGACGGCCTTCGTGCGGCCCGCGCCGACGTCCGAACCGGCGTCCGGCTCGGTCAGCACCATCGTCGAGCCCCACTGCTTCTCGACGGCGATCTCGGCGATCTTCTTCTGCGCCTCGTTGCCCTCGTCGAAGAGGATGCCGGCGAACGCCGGGCCCGAGGAGTACATCCAGACGGCCGGGTTCGCGCCGAGCAGCAGCTCCGCATAGCCCCAGATCAGGGAGCGCGGGGAGGTCGTGCCGCCGATCTCCTCGGGCAGGCCCAGACGCCAGTACTCGGAGTCCATGAACGCCTGGTACGACTTCTTGAAGGTCGCCGGGACCGGAGCCGTGTTGGTCTCAGGGTCGAAGACCGGCGGGTTGCGGTCGGCGTCGGCGAAGGACTCGGCCAGCTCGTTCTCCGCGAGGCGGGCGACCTCGTCGAGGATGCTCTTCGCCGTCTCGACGTCCATCTCGGCGAACGGTCCGGTGCCGTACGTCTTGTCGCGCCCGAGCACCTCGAAGAGGTTGAACTCGATGTCGCGGAGATTCGACTTGTAGTGCCCCATGGGAAGGCTCCGTAATCAATAGCAGTGGCGTGCAGCGACCCGGGAAGGGGTGTGGGCCGGGCGGGCGACGAGCTGGCGGTGCGTATATCAGCTGACCTCTCCGATGATGCTACCCGTCAGTAATAAGACGCAACCCCCCAAGGGCCTGATGTGTCCGATTACTCTTTGCGGTATGTACGGCTACGACCAGAACCCGGGCGCACAGCAGCAGATGGGTGGCGGCTACGGCGAGCAGCCGCTGTATCCCGAGCCCTCGCCGCCCTCCCTGGGTGATGCGGTACGGGCCTTCACCACCGGCTCGCTGTCCGCCGAGGACTTCCAGCAGATCTTCGCGACGTCGAAGGTCTACTGCCCGCGCGGCGACAACCCCGGATTCCTCGCGCTGCACAACACCCAGCAGCCGGTGATCCCGATGTTCACCACGCTCAAGGAGCTGCGGCGGTACGCGGGCAAGGAGTCCAAGTACTTCGTGATCACCGGGGCCGAGGTGATCGACCTGCTGCCGACCGGCTACGGCTTCGTCCTCGACATGGAGGGCGAGCACCGCATGGTCTTCGACGCCAAGGCCGTGGAGCAGATGGTCGACTTCGCGATGCGCCGCATGTACGGCTGACGTCCGCATCCCTGTTTCCGGAAGGGGCCCGTACCGCTCGGTACGGGCCCCTCCCGTTGCCGTGGGCGGCGCGCGGGAATGGGTGGCACCTTGCAAGATGTTCACCATTCAACTAACTTGAACTCAGGACAATCCCCGGAGGTGGCTCCCATGCCCGCAGTGACCGTCGAAAACCCGCTGACCCTGCCCAAGGTCGCCGCCTCGGGCGACGCCACGGCCCGTCCCGTGCTCGCCGTCACCACGGCGCCGAGCGGATTCGAGGGCGAGGGCTTCCCGGTGCGCCGCGCGTTCGCCGGGATCAACTACAAGCACCTCGACCCGTTCATCATGATGGACCAGATGGGCGAGGTGGAGTACGCGCCGGGCGAGCCGAAGGGCACCCCCTGGCACCCCCACCGCGGCTTCGAGACCGTCACGTACATCATCGACGGCACCTTCATCCACCAGGACTCCAACGGCGGTGGCGGCACCATCCAGAACGGCGACACCCAGTGGATGACCGCCGGGTCCGGCCTGCTCCACATCGAGGCCCCGCCGGAGTCCCTCGTCATGTCGGGCGGCCTCTTCCACGGCCTCCAGCTCTGGGTGAACCTGCCCAAGGCCGACAAGATGATGGCCCCCCGCTACCAGGACATCCGCGGCGGCCAGGTCCAGCTCCTCGCCTCCCCGGACGGCGGCGCGCTGCTCCGCGTCATCGCCGGTGAGCTCGACGGCCACGAGGGTCCGGGCGTCACCCACACCCCGATCACGATGGTCCACGCCACCGTGCGCCCCGGTGCCGAGGTGACCCTGCCGTGGCGCGAGGACTTCAACGGACTCGCGTACGTGCTCGCCGGACGCGGCAGCGTCGGCGAGGAGCGCCGCCCCGTCCACATGGGGCAGACCGCGGTCTTCGGCGCCGGTTCCTCGCTGACCGTCCGCGCGGACGAGAAGCAGGACGGCAACACCCCGGACCTGGAGGTCGTCCTGCTCGGCGGCCGCCCGATCCGCGAGCCGATGGCGCACTACGGGCCGTTCGTGATGAACAGCCAGGCCGAACTGAAGCAGGCCTTCGAGGACTTCCAGGCCGGCCGCCTCGGCACGGTGCCCGCCGTCCACGGAATGTGACACCCGCGGCCGGAGTGTGACAGTCCGTCACTCGTACGGCTTCACAAGCGGGACATCGCACCCGCGCCGTGATCGGGTGGGAGGGTGCAGACCCCCAAGCCCCTCCTGCCCGACGGCGCGCGGCGCACGGCCGCCTGGTGCGGTGTCGTGCTCCTCGTCACGGGGGTCGCCGCGGTCGCCGTCTGGCTGTGCGTCATCTTCAAGACAGCGGTCACACCCGTGCTGCTCGCGCTGCTCGGTACGGCGCTGCTCGGCCCGGTCCACCGCCGGCTGACCGCCCGCGGAATGAACCGCTCGCTGGCCGCGGGGCTCACCTGCGCCCTGCTCGTCGCGGTGGTCGGCGGCGCCGGATATATCGTCGTCACCGCGCTCATCGACACCGGCGACCAGATCGTCCGGTCGCTGAAGGACGCCGGGCAGTGGATCGTCGATCACTTCGGGGTCGGCAGGAACATCGATGTGGACGACCTCGCCGCCAGTACCCGGAAACTCTTCGAGAAGTTCGGTGCGAGCGCCGCGGGCGGACTCCTCACCGGGATCAGCCTGATCGGCTCGCTGATCGCGGCCGGCGTCCTCGCCCTCCTGCTGACCTTCTTCTTTCTGCGCGACTCCGACAAGGCCGTGGACCTGGCCCACTCGATCGCCCCGCGCGGGACCGGGGACCTGGTGGAGGCCATGGGGCGACGGGCCTTCGAGGCCGTCCAGGGCTTCATGCGCGGCACCACGTTCATCGCGCTGATCGACGCGGTCTGCATCACCGTCGGCCTGCTGATCCTGCGCGTCCCCGGCGCGGTGGGGCTCGGTGCGTTGGTCCTCGTCGGCGCCTACATCCCCTACCTCGGGGCGTTCATCTCCGGCACGGTCGCGGTGCTTGTCGCGCTCGCCGACCGGGGGGTGGCGATCGCGCTCTGGGCGCTGGGGGTCGTGCTCGCCGTACAGGTGCTGGAGGGCCATGTCCTGCAGCCGATGATCCAGAGCCGTACGGTCCAGATGCACCCCGCCACCATCATGATCGCGATCACGGCGGGCGCCGGTGTGGCGGGCGTGCTGGGCATGCTGCTCGCGGTACCGGCCTGCGCGGCGGCCTTCGGCATCATCAGCGAACTACGGGGCAGGCCCCCGGACCGCCCTCCCGGCCGGTCCGGCGTTTGAGGACGGGGAAACCTCCATCGGGAGAACCCTCCACCGGGAGCCCCGGGGTCGCATCAACCCGGCTCAGTCCTCCGGCCCCGTCCCCGATTCGTTCAGCTCGAACCAGATCGACTTCCCCGCCCCCCGCGGATCCACCCCCCACGCATCGGCGAGCACCTCCAGCAGCACCAGACCCCGCCCGCTGGAGGCCATCTCCCCGGGCCGGCGCCGGTGCGGCAGCTCGTCGCTGCCGTCGGCCACCTCCACCCGCAGCCGCCGCTCCCCTTGCTCCCTGTCCGCCCGGGCGACCATCAGCGCGTCCCCGTCCGTGTGGACGAGGACGTTGGTGACCATCTCGGAGAACATCAGCACCGCCGCGTCGACCTGCTCCGGATCCGCCCAGTCGTGCAGCAGCTCCCGCAGCTGCTGCCGCGCCGCCGAGATCCGTTCGGGCTGGGCCTGCGCGATGGTCAGCGCGGTGCGCCGCGACGCGGTCGCCCTCGGCGTCCCCCCGTCGCGCCGCAGCAGCACCACCGCGATGTCGTCCTCCCGGCGGTCCGCCAGCGGCCCGGTCGTGTAGTGGGACGTCGGCCCGTGCACGGCCTGGACGAGCGAGTCGGCGAGCTTCTCCAGGTCGGACGTGTCCCGTTCCAGGATCGGCCGCAGCCGGATCCAGCCGGTCCACATGTCATGGCCGCCGGTCTCGATCAGCCCGTCCGTACAGAGCATGATCGTTTCCCCGGCCTCCAGGGTGAGCCGGGTCGTCGGATAGTCCGCGTCCGTCTCGATGCCGAGCGGCAGCCCGCCCTCGGTCTGGCGGATCACGGCGGTTCCGTCGGCGGTCATCACCACCGGATCGGGGTGGCCGGCCCGCGCGATGTCCAGGACGCCGGTCTCCGGGTCGGCCTCCGCGTACAGACAGGTCGCGAAGCGCGGCGCGTTCGCCTCCCCGTCCTCGTACGCGTCGGTGAGCCCGGAGAGGAAGCGCGACGCGCGCGCGAGCACCGCATCCGGGCGGTGCCCCTCGGCGGCGTAGGCGCGCAGGGCGATCCGCAACTGCCCCATCAGCCCCGCGGCGCGCACATCGTGGCCCTGGACGTCACCTATGACGAGCGCGAAACGGCCGTTGGGCAGCGGAATCATGTCGTACCAGTCGCCGCCGACCTGGAGCCCGCCGCCGGTCGGGATGTAGCGGGCGGCGACCGTCATCCCCGGGATGCCGGGGCCGAGGGACGGCATCATCGAGCGCTGCAGCCCCAGCGACAGCTCCCGCTCGGTCTCGGCGACCCCGGCCCGGGTCAGCGCCTGGGCGAGCATCCGGGCCACGGTCGTCAGCACGGACCGCTCGTCCGGCGAGAACGACACCGGGTGCCGGAACCCCGCCATCCAGGCACCCATGGTCCGCCCCGCCACCAGCAGCGGCAAAAACGCCCAGGAGCGGCGCCCGAAGCGGCTGGCGAGCGGCCAGGTGGCCGGGTAGCGGCGGCTGTACTCCTCGGGCGAGGGCAGATAGATCGCCCGGCCCGTCCGTACGACCTCGGCGGCCGGATAGTCGGTCTCCAGCGGCATGTCGTTGAACGGGCCCTCGTCGCCCATGTCCTGCCCGTGGTGCCCGATGATCGTCAGCCGCTCGCCGGCGATGCCGAAGACCGCCAGGCCGTCCGGCGAGAACCCGGGCATGGAGAGAGAGGCGGCGACCCGCAGCACCTCCTCGGTCGACCGGGCCTCGGCCAGCGCCCGGCCCGCGTCCAGCAGGAACGCCTCACGGGAGCGGCGCCAGTCCCCGGTGATGGGGGTGTGCGCCCCGGTGGCGCCGGGCTGCGGCTCGGCGACCTCCTGGAGGGTGCCGACCAGCACATAGGCCGCGCTGCACGGCTTCTCGGCCGGGAGGGGCTTGGAGCGGCTGCGTACGGTACGCAGCACCCGGCCGTTCTCGTCCACGATCCGCAGCCTGGCCTCGGCGAGGGTGCCCTCGGCGACCGCGAGATTCACCACCCCGTTGATCTCGTTCCAGTCGACCGGATGAAAACGGGAACGCACCGCGGACTCGCGGAAGACACCGGCGGCAGCGGGCAGCTCCAGCAGCCGGGCCGCCTCCGCATCGAGCGTGACGGTCCCGGCTCCGTTGTCCCAGCGCCACAGACCGGTCGCGGTCGCGGCCAGGACGTCCTCGGTGCGCATTGCCCCAATTTAAGAAGATCTGATCGGTGGACGCCACCGAGGAATGCCGCGGATTGCCGCCCGGACCCGCCCGGGATGATCTTGAGATGTCAATGTCAATGATTCGGTGCGGGCGCGGGCGGTAGCCTGGGGTGGCTGAATCCACCCCGAACCGCGAAGACTGGATGAACGAGAATGCATCGGTACAGGTCCCACACCTGCGGCGAGCTCCGCGCCTCTGCCGTCGGCGCCGACGTCCGACTGAGCGGCTGGCTGCACAATCGCCGAGACCTGGGCGGCATCCTCTTCATCGATCTGCGTGACCACTACGGTCTGGTGCAGCTCGTCGCCCGCCCCGGCACCCCCGCCAACGAGGCCCTGGCGAAGCTCACCAAGGAGACCGTCGTACGGGTCGACGGCAAGGTCTCCGCGCGCGGCGCCGACAACGTCAACCCGGAGCTCCCGACCGGCGAGATCGAGATCGAGGTCACCGAGGTCGAGGTGCTGGGCGAGGCAGCCCCGCTGCCCTTCACGATCAACGCCGAGGACGGGGTCAACGAGGAGCGGCGTCTGGAGTACCGCTTCCTCGACCTGCGCCGCGAGCGCATGCACCGCAACATCATGCTGCGCTCGGCCGTCATCGCCTCCATCCGCTCCAAGATGGTGGCCCTCGGGTTCAACGAGATGGCGACCCCGATCCTCACCGCGACCTCCCCCGAGGGCGCCCGTGACTTCGTCGTCCCCTCCCGTCTGAACCCGGGCAAGTTCTACGCCCTGCCGCAGGCCCCGCAGCAGTTCAAGCAGCTGCTGATGATCTCCGGCTTCGACCGCTACTTCCAGATCGCGCCGTGCTTCCGCGACGAGGACGCCCGCGCCGACCGTTCGCCCGGCGAGTTCTACCAGCTCGACGTCGAGATGTCGTTCGTCGAGCAGGAGGACGTCTTCCGGCCGATCGAGAAGCTGATGACCGAGCTCTTCGAGGAGTTCGGCAACGGCCGCCACGTCACCTCGCCGTTCCCGCGCATCCCGTTCCGCGAGGCGATGCTGAAGTACGGCAACGACAAGCCGGACCTGCGCGCCAAGCTGGAACTGGTCGACATCTCCGACGTCTTCGCCGACTCGGAGTTCAAGGCCTTCGCCGGCAAGCACGTCCGCGCCCTCCCGGTCCCGGACACCGCGGGCCAGTCCCGGAAGTTCTTCGACGGCCTCGGCGACTACGCCGTCCAGCACGGCGCCAAGGGCCTGGCCTGGGTCCGCGTCGGCGAGGACGGCACCCTGGCCGGTCCGATCGCCAAGTTCCTGACCGAGACCGACATCAAGACCCTCACCGAGCGTCTCTCCCTCGTTCCCGGCCACGCGGTCTTCTTCGGCGCGGGCGAGTTCGACGAGGTCTCCAAGATCATGTCCGTCGTCCGCGTCGAGGCCGCCAAGCGCGCCGGCCACTTCGAGGAGGGCGTCTTCCGGTTCTGTTGGGTCGTCGACTTCCCGATGTACGAGAAGGACGAGGACACCGGCAAGATCGACTTCTCGCACAACCCCTTCTCGATGCCCCAGGGCGGCCTGAAGGACCTGGAGGAGAAGGACCCGCTGGACATCCTCGCCTGGCAGTACGACATCGTCTGCAACGGCATCGAGCTGTCCTCCGGCGCCATCCGTAACCACGAGCCCGAGCTGATGCTCAAGGCCTTCGAGATCGCCGGTTACGACCGCGAGACCGTCGAGCACGAGTTCGCGGGCATGCTCCGCGCCTTCCGCCTCGGCGCCCCGCCGCACGGCGGCATCGCCCCCGGCGTCGACCGCATCGTGATGCTGCTGGCCGACGAGCCGAACATCCGCGAGACGATCGCCTTCCCGCTCAACGGCAACGCCCAGGACCTGATGATGGGTGCACCGACGGAGCTGGACGAGTCCCGCCTGCGCGAGCTGAACATCGCCCTGCGCAAGCCGGCGGCAACGGCAAAGGACAAGACGGAGAAGTAACCCCCGGTTCCTTCCCCCGGTTCCACGTGAAACAGCCCCCGCCTATCAGGCCGGGGGCTGTTCGTCGTTTGCGGCGGGCTGGGTACGTGGGCGCTCTGATCCGTCGTCAGCCGCCGTTCCGGCGGACGGTACAGCCATATGGCCCCCGTGCGGATTCGCGTCGGCGTGTCGCGGCGTTAACTGGGTTCAGCGGGACGAGGCATGACGGGGAGGTCGCCCGTGCTGCCTTCACTCACGACCGCTGAGGAGTACCCGTGTCCGTGTTCCGTCCGTCGGCCGCCCGGCGTCCCTCGTATGCCGTCTGCGCCGGAACGTGTGCAGCGGCGATTGTGCTGCTCACCGCCTGCGACAACACCTCCCATACTGCCACGGGCAACCGCGATGTCCGGGTAGGCGCGACGGTTTCCGCCGGTGTCGCGGGACCGCAGGCCGACGGAGCACGGGGCAGGGCCGCCCCCGCTCCGGCCGTTCCGCGGGTCCGTCCCCGGGAGATCCCCGCCCTGGGGCTGCGGACCAGGGCGGCGATCCCGGCGGAATCCCGGCAGGCGCTCGTCGTCACCGGTGACTCCTACGACTCCAGCCTGTCCACCGCGGTTCTGTACACCCGCGACGACCCCGCGGCGGGCTGGCGCGCGGCCACGGACCGCTGGCCGGCGCACAACGCCCTGAACGGCTGGACCGACGAGCACTGGGAGGACGATCTGCGCACCCCGACCGGGGTCTACGGACTGACGTCCGCGGGCGGTCTGCTCGAACCCCCGGGCACCATGTTCCCGTACAACCAGAGCCCGGATTTCGCCCTGAGCGGCGAAGGGTTCGACGGGGAGCCCCTGGCGGGTTCCTTCGACTATGTCGTCGCCGTTGACTACAACCGGATCCCCGGCGCCTCACCCCTGGACCCCGAGCGTCCGCTCGGCAAGGAGCGGGGCGGCGGCATCTGGATCCATGTGGACCACGGCGGCCCGACCCAGGGCTGCATCTCGCTCCCCGCGGACCGGATGAGGGAACTGCTCCAGCTTCTCGACCCTGCTAAGAAGCCGGTCGTCGTCATGGGGGACATGGAGGGACTGGAGCGGTGAACCGAATACGGGCCCGGGGTCGGGCCCGTACGCTGCCGGGACCGGTTGTGCGGTCCCGGCCCCTTCCTCCATGCGCTTACGCGGGCTTCTCCTCCAGGCGGGGGAACAGCACCGCGCCCTTCGTCACCGTCGCACCCGCCGGGAGCAGGCCCCAGGTGCCAGCGTCCTGTACGCGCTGATCGGACAGCGCGCCCAGGGACGCCTCGGCGCCCAGGGACTCCCACAGCTTCTGCGAGGTCTCGGGCATCACGGCGTTCAGCAGGACCGCGACACCGCGCAGCGACTCGGCGGCCGTGTAGAGGATCGTCGCGAGGCGGGCCTGGCCCTCGGGGGAAGTGTCCTTGGCGACCTTCCAGGGCTCCTGCTCCGTGATGTAGCCGTTGACCTGCTTCACGAAGTCGAAGATCGCCAGGATGCCGGCCTGGAAGTCCAGCTCCTCGCCGATCTTCTGGTCCGCCGCGGCGACGGCCTTCGCCAGCCCCTCCTGGACCGCCTTCTCGGCGTCACCCGAGGCGGTGGCCTCCGGGAGCGCCCCGCCGAAGTACTTGCCGACCATGGCGGCGACGCGCGAGGCGAGGTTGCCGTAGTCGTTGGCCAGCTCGGAGGTGTAGCGGGCGGAGAAGTCCTCCCAGGAGAACGAGCCGTCGCTGCCGAACGCGATCGCCCGCAGGAAGTACCAGCGGTACGCGTCCACGCCGAAGTGCGAGGTCAGGTCCTGCGGCTTGATGCCGGTCAGGTTCGACTTCGACATCTTCTCGCCGCCGACCATCAGCCAGCCGTTGGCCGCGACCCGGCCGGGCAGCGGCAGACCCTGCGCCATCAGCATCGCGGGCCAGATCACCGCGTGGAAGCGGAGGATGTCCTTGCCGACCAGGTGGACGTCTGCGGGGAACGTACCGTCGAACTTCTCCTGGTTGGAGCCGTAGCCGACAGCCGTCGCGTAGTTCAGCAGCGCGTCGACCCACACGTAGATGACGTGCTTCTCGTCCCACGGCACCGGGACGCCCCAGTCGAAGGTCGAGCGGGAGATGGAGAGGTCCTGCAGGCCCTGCTTGACGAAGTTCACGACCTCGTTGCGGGCGGACTCGGGCTGGATGAAGCCCGGGTTGTTCGCGTAGAACTCCATCAGCTTGGGGCCGTACGCGCTCAGCTTGAAGAAGTAGTTCTCCTCCTTGAGGATCTCCACCGGCTTCTTGTGGATCGGGCACAGCTTGACGCCGTCCTCGTCCTCGATGAGGTCGCCGGGGAGCTTGTACTCCTCGCAGCCCACGCAGTACGGGCCCTCGTACCCGCCCTTGTAGATCTCGCCCTTGTCGTACAGGTCCTGCACGAACTCCTGTACCCGGTCGGTGTGGCGCTTCTCCGTCGTACGGATGAAGTCGTCGTTCGCGATGTTCAGGTGCTCCCAGAGGGGCTTCCAGGCCTCCTCGACGAGCTTGTCGCACCACTCCTGCGGAGTGACGTTGTTCGCCTCGGCAGTGCGCATGATCTTCTGACCGTGCTCGTCCGTGCCGGTGAGGTACCACACCTTCTCGCCGCGCTGGCGGTGCCAGCGCGTGAGCACGTCGCCTGCGACGGTCGTGTAGGCGTGGCCCAGGTGAGGAGCGTCGTTGACGTAGTAAATGGGGGTCGAGACGTAGTACGCCTTCGCCCCCTGCTTCTCGGATCCAGTGGCCGCCATGGTCGAAATCCTAACGGCCTGCGGGAGATCAACTCACACCGATAAACCGGGCCCCGGGCACGGGGACCTCCGCGCAGACGTCCGTGGAGACCTTTGCGAAACATTCCTTCCCGTAGCAAAGACGCATCCTGGGAGGGAGTGGGCACGCATGCACGAGGCAGGGGACATCACGATGCGGGTACTGGTCGCCGAGGACGAGGAGATCCTGGCGGAACTGGTCGCCACCGGGCTGCGGCGGGCGGGGTTCGCCGTCGACACGGTGTACAGCGGCGATGCCGCCCTCGCCTACCTGGGGCTGCACGACTACGACGTCGTCGTCCTCGACCGCGACCTGCCACGCGTGCACGGCGACGACGTGGCTCGGGGGCTGGTCGCCTCCGGCTCACGGACGAGGATCCTGATGCTCACCGCCGCCGGTTCCATGGAGGACCGCGTCGCCGGGCTCGACCTCGGCGCCGACGACTATCTGGGCAAGCCGTTCGAGTTCCCCGAGCTGGTGTCGCGGGTACGGGCGCTGCGGCGGCGCAGCGCCCGCCCCGTACCGCCGCAGCTGGAGCGGCACGGCGTCCGGCTCGACACCGTACGGCGCACCGTGTCCCGGGACGGGCGGGAGCTGGACCTCTCGCCCAAGGAGTTCTCGGTGCTGCAGCTGCTGCTGGAGGCCGACGGCGGGACCGTCAGCGCGGAGGAGCTGCTGGAGCGGGCCTGGGACGCCAACGCCGATCCCTTCACGGGCGCCGTCCGCGTCTGCATGAGCAAGCTGCGCGGGAAGCTCGGGGAGCCGGCCCTGATCCGTACCGTGCAGGGCGTGGGGTACGCCCTGTGAAGCGCCTGTGGCGTGTTCCGCATGTCCAGCACTCCACGATCCGTACGCGGATCGCGCTCGTGTACGGCGGGGTGTTCCTGGTGCTCGGGGCGGCGTTGCTCGCCACCGTCAACCTCGCCTCCCGCGCGGGTACGGACTCCCAGGCGCGCGCCATCGCCCGCACGGCCGTGGTCGTCCAGCCCGGCTACGCGGTGAACGGTCCCCTCGTCACCCGGCGCAGACTCGGGCCACCCACCGTCTACGACCTCACCGACCATGTCAGCGACGCGGCCGGTCAGCAGCTGCTCATCTGGTCCGCGGCCTCGCTGCTCGTCATGACGGCCTGCGCCGTCGGCGTGGGGTGGTGGACCGCGGGGCGGGTCCTGCGGCCCGTTCACGCCATGACCGCGAAGGCGCGCCGGCTCTCCGAGCACAACCTGCACGAACGGATCGCGTCCAGCGGCCCCGACGACGAGCTGAAGGAGCTCGGCGACACGCTCGACGAGCTGCTGGCCCGGCTGGAGAAGGCGTTCGACAGCCAGCGCCGGTTCATCGCCAACGCCTCGCACGAACTGCGGACACCGCTGGCCACCCAGCGCGCCGCGATCCAGATCGGTCTGGACGACCCGTCCCAGGAGGATCTCGTACGGACTCGGCAGACGCTCCTGGACAACAACCGGCGCAGCGAGCGGCTCATCGAGGGGCTGCTGGTCCTGGCGCGCAGCGAGCGCGGTCTCGCCGCGGGGGAGCGGGAGGCGGTGGACCTCGCGCAGGTGCTGGCGGAGGAGACGGCCCGGCGCCCGGGTGTGAAGGCCGACGCCAGGCCCTGCGCGGTACGGGGGAACCGGCTGCTGCTCGCCCAGTTGGTGGCGAATCTGCTGGACAACGCCGTGACCTACAACGTGCCCGACGGGACGGTGGACGTGTCCCTGGTGACGGCCGGTGACGGCGTGCTGCTGGAGGTGTGCAACACCGGGCCCGTGGTGGACGCGGCGGACATCCCCGGGCTGTTCGAGCCGTTCCGGCGGGGCGAGGGCAAGGACCGGATGGGGCGTGGTTCGGGGCTCGGTCTCTCGATCGTACGTTCTATAGCCGTGGCGCACGGCGGTACGGTCACGGCGGTGCCCGGCCCCGGGGGCGGGCTCGCCGTGACCGTACGCCTGCCGGTGGATCAGTCCTCGGCCGGCGCCGCTTCGCGGGCCGCGATCCAGGCGGGGAGGGCGGCGAGGACCTCGCGGTAGAGCGTGGTGTCCGCGACCTCGCGGGGGGCGGGGCCCGCGTGGAAGAACGCGGCGTTCGGGGCGTCCAGCTTCCGCAGGAAGTCGAAGCCCTTCGCGTCCTCGTCGCCGAACGCGACGAACTGGAAGAACAGCGGCAGCCGTGCCGCCTCGGTGAGCGCCTGCTTGGCGGGCTGCTTGGCGTCCGGCGGGCCGTCCGTCTGGAAGATCACCAGCGCGGGGCCGGTGGACTCCGACTTCTCGTAGTGCGCGACGACCTCTTCGACGGCGCTCTGGTAGTTCGTACGGCCGAGGCGGCCCAGGCCCGCGTTCAGCTCGTCGATCCGGCCCTCGTGGTCGGTGAGGCCGACCGTGCCGGTGCCGTCGATGTCGGTCGAGAAGAAGACGACGGGGACGGTGGCACTCTCGTCCAGGTGTGCGGCGAGGGCCACGGTGCGGTCGCCCAGGTGCTGGGCGCTGCCGTCCTTGTAGAACGGCCGCATGGAGCCGGAACGGTCGAGCACCAGGTAGACGGTGGCCCGCAGCCCGGTCAGCCCGTGCGCCTCCAGCCCGGCCTGGGCGGCCTTGTACGACTCGACCAGCGCGGGCGCCTGCGCCGTGACCTGGGCGAGGGGGACGGCGGGGGTGGGAGTGGAGGTGGGGACGGCGGGCGTGGTCTCGGGCTCGGCCTCGGCGGTGACGGGCTCGGGCTCGGCGGTGGTCTCGGCCTCGGTCTCGACCTCGATGGGCTGGGGCTCGGCGGGAGCGTCGACCTCGGCGGTGGGTGCGGGCTCCGGGGTCACGGCCTCGGGCTCGGGCTCGGGCTCGGGCTCGGGCTCGGGCTCGGCGGGAGTTTCGACCTTGGTCTCGGCTTCGACGGCCTCGACCTCGGCAGGGGCCTCGACCTCGGCGACGATCTCGGCGGCGGGTGCTGCCTCCGGCTCGGCGGGGGCCTCGGGCGCCTTGACCGGCTCCGGCTCCGGCTCAGCCTCGGCGGTGACGGGCGCGGCCTCGGGCTCGACCTCGGCTTCGGCAGTGACCGGCTCAGCTTCGACGAGCTCGGGCTCGGCGGCGACCGGTGCGGTCGTCGGCTCCAGCTCCACAGTCTCAGGCTCCACAGCCTCAGGCTCCGTGACCTCGACGGCTGTCGGCTTCGGCTTCTGGGACGAGCCCTGTGACGGGACCGTGGGGAGGGATGCCTTGTCGAAGGCTGCAGCCACCAGGTCCGATGCCAGGCCGCTGTCGCCGGTCGCGGACCGGGGAGAGGCGGGGGCCGGTACCGAGGCCTTGGTGGCCGGTACGGTTTCGCGCACCGGGGCGGTCTCCGCAGCCGGCTCCGACTCCGCAGGCGCTGTGCGTTCGGTCTGGGGCGGAACCGTGGCCGTCGGCGCCGGCGCGTCCTGCTCCGCGCGGTCGCGGCCGAACACCTTGCGCAGCAAGCTCCGAATGCCCATGGGTGAGGCCTTTCGCGTGAGTTGGGTGCGATAAATGTCCGACCTGCGGGAATTCATCCCTGGCCAGGGCGGATACGTAAGGTTAGCGGCCGGATCCGGCCGTTCGGTGGCGCGGCCCGCCCGTGGCACAACTGAGCCGCAACCGAGTCCTGCGCGCCTGCCGCGCCGACCTGATGTGTGTCATTCAAATGTGCCCACCTGACTCCGAGTTGCCTCGTCTGTATGGGCGATCGATATGCCTGACATATCGTCAGGAATGTTGTTGTCCGCGCTGTCCCGCAGAACAGGGCGCGCCTGCCGCATTAGAGTCGGATACATGGTTTCCGGTGAGGCGCCGCAGGCGGAGGGAAGCGTTCGGGTCGACGTCTGGATCTGGTCGGTCCGGCTGACGAAGACGCGTTCGCAGGCCGCTGCCGCCTGTCGTGCGGGACATGTGAAGGTCGCCGGTGAGCGCGCCAAGCCCGCGCAGGCGTTGCACCTCGGCGACGAGGTACGGCTCCGGCACGCGGGCCGGGACCGGGTCGTGGTCGTGTCGAAGCTGGTGAAGAAGCGGGTCGGGCCTCCGGTGGCGGCGGAGTGCTTCATCGACAACAGCCCGCCTCCGCCGCCGCGCGAGGCGGCGATCCAGGTTCCGGTACGGGACCGGGGTACTGGGCGCCCGACGAAGCGGGACCGGCGTGAGATGGAGCGGCTGCGGGGGACCGGGCCGGCGGAGTGACCATGGTCCGGTGGGTGGTGCGTTCCCCGGACCCGTCTGTTCAGCCCTGGTAGCCCTCGACCTCGTCGGCCGGACGGATTCTCGCTGCGGACGGGTCCTCGCCGTACTCGCTGAGGGCGCGGCGCTGTCGTAGCAGGTCCCAGCACTGGTCGAGCCGGATCTCCACCGTGCGCAGGCGGGATTTCTCGTCCTCGGTGAGGCCCGTTTCCCGGGTGGAGCGGTTGCGCAGGTCCCGTTCCTCCGTGATCAGTCCGCCGATGTTGTCGATGATGTCGCGTTCCTGGTCGTCCATGACGTCTCCTCCGCGTGGGTTCAGAGCACGATGACCGTCTTGCCGCGTGCGCCGCCCGTCCGGTTGCGGTCCAGCGCCTGCGGGGCCTTCTCCAGCGGGAGTTCGATGTCTATGGGCACGCGCAGGACGCCCTCGGCGGCGCCCTCGGCCAGGACGTCGAGCAGGACCGGGGTGGGTTCGAGCCGGAAGTCGATGCCGGTCACGTCCGCGGGGAGAGCGGCCCCGGCGGCGACGCCCCGTGTGGTGAGGGCGATCCCGCCGCCGCGTACCAGCGTGGCGCGGGCGGCGAAGGCCTCCGGCGTGGCGGAGACCAGGTCGACCAGGGCGTCGACGCCGTCCGGGCAGGTCTCCCGCACACCTTCTTCGAGGGAACGGTCCGTGGTGTCGATCGTGGCGGTGGCGCCCAGGGCCGCCATCCGCCCCCGTTCGTCGCCGCGCACGGCCGCGATCACGCGCACGTCGCGGGCCGAGGCGAGTTGGGTGAGATAGCTGCCGACGCCGCCCGCCGCGCCGATGACCAGCAGGCTCTCGTGGCCGCGGTGCACCGCGATCTCCAGGATCTGCGCGGCCGTCATCCCGGCGGACGGCAGCGCCGCGGCGGTGCGGAGGGGCAGGTCGTCCGGGACGAGGGTGATGACGGAGTCCTGCGGTACGGACACGTAGTCGCAGTAGGTTCCGGAGACGTACGTGCCGGTGTCGGCCGTCGGAGCGGCGATCCGGCCGAAGACCTGGTCCCCGACCCGGAAACGGTTCGCGCCGCTGCCGATCATGTCCACCCGGCCCGCGAAGTCCACGCCGACGACCAGCGGGAACGCGTGGGGGGTGGGGTCTTCGTCCGGCGAGCCCTGTGCGGCCTGCCAGTCGCACGGGTTGAGTGCGGCGTACTCGATCCTGACCCGTACCTCACCGGCTTCCGGCTCGGGCTTGGGCAGCTCGACCAGTGCGGGGTCGGCCCGGAACGCGCTGACGGCTATGGCTCGCATATGGATGACCTCTCAGTCCTCCCCGATCCGGCAGTCACGAGAACCACTCTTCCCCGGCCCGTCCACCGCCGCACGTCGAACCGGCTGCGTTACGGGTGCCGTCCGCGGGCGCGCCGCCCACAGCCGCCCGAGCACCGCGCACAGCGCCACCGCCAGCCCCGCTGCGAACACGGTCCACGCCGTCGTGCGCAGCGAGGCCGTCAGCGCGTCGTACACCGCCGCCGCGGCGCCCGCCTCGCTGTCCGGCACCTCGGACAGCACCCGGTCCCGGGCGATCGCGATCACCGCGCGGAGCACCAGCGCCCCGAGTGCGAAGCCGATCCCGGCCACCGCCGTGGCCGAGAGCGTGGCGCGTGTGGAGCGCCCGGGCCCCGGTCCGCCGCGCAGCCGGGCCACGGCCACGGTCAGGACGGCGAACACGACCGTGCCCACGGCGGGCCACACGCTCCCGGCCCGCAGCCACCGGAAGGTCTGGCGCAGCTGGTCGGCGCGGTCGGCGGAGACGATCGTGATGTCGGTGTGCTGGACCGGGATGAGGTCGGCCACCGGCACCCCGTTCTCCTCCAGGTTCCGCTTGACCTGCTCCGTCATCGGCGCCAGATCGATGGTCACGGCCTCGTCGGTGTTGCCGTTCAGCGCGGCGGTGACGGCTGCGTGGGCGGTGCGGTTGGCGGCGTTCCACGCGGCCCGGAAGGCGTCGGTGGTGGTGAAGGACATCACCGCCTCGTGGAGGAAGTCCCGCACGGTGCTCTGGATGGGGCCGGCGTCGATCTGCTTCATCGCCCCGTCGGTGATGAGGTCGCTGACCGTGCCGCGTACCTCGGGGTCGGAGGCGAGCGGGGCCACCGCGGCGACGTAACGGTCCGTGTCGTCGATCTCCAGATCCACCCAGGCGGAGAGCGCGCTCAGCGGCACGAGCACGGCGAGCAGCACCAGCACCACCACTGCCAGAGCCGCCGAGAGATACGTACGCACCCCTCCAGGGAATCCCGTACGGAAGCGGTGCGCCCCGGGCGCTGCGCCATCCGAGTTGCCGGGTGGCGCAGCCGGGTGTGCCCTGGAGGGAAAAGGGGCGACGGAAGGAGTTCTCCGCCATGGCCACTCATGCGGCAACGCCGGCCCGCCAGCGGGCCGGTGCCGGGTCACGGACGCGTCGGCACAGCGCCCTCGCCTGGGCCATACCCGTCACGCTGGGTGCGGCGTACGGCCTCTACGCGTCGTTCATCCTCCGCAACAACGGCGCGAGCGGCGGCCGGCAGTTCTGGTACGGCCTGATCGGTGCGGTGGTGCTCGCCGTCCTCTGCTTCGCGCTGGGCCGGATCCAGCACACCATGCTGCCCCTGGTGCGGGCGGTGGCGTACGGCGCGCTGACGGCCGCGGCGATCGGCCTGCTGGTCGGGCTGACCGATTCGAGCGTGCTGCGGTCCTCGGCACTGGGACTGGCGGTCGGCCTCGGGATGTTCATCACGACGTTCTACATCTTCTACACGCACGAGCAGACGTGAGCGCGTCTTCCGGCGCATCGTGGACATGAGGGCGGGCCCGCACGGCAATCGTGCGGGCCCGCCCTCATGTCCATGCCGTCGCGGTCAGTCGCGTACGACCGTCACCGGGCACGGTGCGTGCTGGGTGACATGGAGGCTGACCGAGCCGAGCAGGGTCGCCTTGAAGCCGCTGTAGCCGCGGGCCCCGACGACCAGCAGGTTCGCGCCCTTGGCACGGTCCAGCAGGGACTGGGCCGGGTTGCCGATCACCACGACCTTGCTGATCGCGGCCGCTCCCTCGGCGCCCAGGGCCTCTTCCAGCGTCTCGGTGAGGGCCACGGTCGCGACGGCCTGCGGGTCGAAGTCCTCCGGCATGCCCGGCATCATGGACGCCCAGCTGGTCGCGGGGTACTCCCAGCTGTTGACGGCCTCCACCGTGTCTCCGGTCAGTTCCGCCTGGCGTACGGCCCAGTGCAGCGCCTTGATCGACGACTCGGAGCCGTCAACGCCCACCACGATCCTGCCCATCTCTGCCTCCAGCTCGGTTCGGCTCAGTGCGCAGCGGCGTCGTGCGAGAAGACCTCGCACGACGCGTCTTTCGGTCCAACCCTAATCAAACCGGTCACCGCTCCGGATGGCGGGCCGCCTTAGCCCGGTCAGTCCAACCGGAGGTCGGCGAGCTGCTGTTCGAACGGTACGACCTCGTCGTCGAGCCCCAGCGTCCTCGGCGCTCCGGAGGCCGCCCGGCCTCCCGTGATCATGGTGGCGAGCTCGCCGCCCGCGCGCCGGATGCGGGACGGCAGGCCCTCGGTGTACTCGTCGCCGGACGAGCCCCAGTCCTCCGACGCCGCGTACACGGAGGTCGGTACGACGGTGGCCCGCAGGTAGGCGAAGAGCGGACGCATCGCGTGTTCCAGGACGAGCGAGTGGCGGGCGGTGCCGCCCGTCGCCGCGATGACGACGGGCTTGCCGGTCAGCGCCGTGTTGTCGATCAGGTCGAAGAACGACTTGAACAGTCCGCTGTACGACGCGGTGAAGACGGGCGAGACGGCGATCAGGCCGTCCGCCTGCGTCACCTCCTTGATCGCCCCGTCCAGGGCGCTCGGCGGGAACCCGGTCACCAGGTGGTTGGCGATGTCGACGGCCAGGTCGCGCAGGTCGATCACGCGGACCTCGACCGCGCGGTCCTGCTCGGTCAGCAGGCGCTCACGGGCGGCACCGGCCAGCCGATCGGCGAGCAGCCGGGTCGAGGACGGACTGCTCAGCCCGGCCGATACGGCGACGATCCTCAGGGGCTCGGTGGCGAACGCGGTGGACGAGGTGGACACAGTGGTCAGGCCTCCTTCGTGGCGGTGAGGGCCGTGCGGGCGGCGACGGCCGGGTGTACGGGGGCGGAGTCCGGGACTCCGGCCGGCCGCAGGCTGGCGAACTCCTTGCGCAGCACCGGGACGACCTCCTCGCCGAGGATGTCGAGCTGTTCCAGGACCGTCTTCAGCGGCAGTCCCGCGTGGTCCATCAGGAACAGCTGGCGCTGGTAGTCGCCCACGGCGTCACGGAACGAGAGGGTCCGCTCGATGACCTCCTGCGGGGAGCCGACGGTCAGCGGCGTCTGCTGCGAGAAGTCCTCCAGCGACGGGCCGTGGCCGTAGACCGGCGCGTTGTCGAAGTACGGGCGGAACTCCCGTACCGCGTCCTGCGAGTTCTTCCGCATGAACACCTGGCCGCCGAGGCCGACGATGGCCTGCTCGGCGGTGCCGTGCCCGTAGTGCGCGTACCGCTGGCGGTAGAGGTTGACCATCTTCCTGGTGTGCTCGATGGGCCAGAAGATGTTGTTGTGGAAGTAGCCGTCGCCGTAGTACGCGGCCTGTTCGGCGATTTCCGGGGAGCGGATGGAGCCGTGCCAGACGAACGGCGGGACGCCGTCCAGCGGGCGCGGGGTCGCGGTGAAGGACTGCAGCGGCGTACGGAACTTGCCCTCCCAGTCGACGACGTCCTCGCGCCACAGCTTGTGCAGCAGGGCGTAGTTCTCGATGGCGAGCGGGATGCCCTGGCGGATGTCCTTGCCGAACCACGGGTAGACCGGGCCGGTGTTGCCGCGGCCCATCATCAGGTCGACGCGGCCGTCCGCGAGGTGCTGGAGCGTCGCGTAGTCCTCGGCGATCTTCACCGGGTCGTTGGTGGTGATGAGGGTGGTGGACGTGGACAGGATCAGGTTCTCGGTGCGGGCGGCGATGTAGCCGAGCGTGGTCGTCGGCGAGGACGGGACGAACGGCGGGTTGTGGTGCTCGCCGGTGGCGAAGACGTCCAGGCCGACCTCCTCCGCCTTCTGCGCGATGGCGACGGTGGCCTTGATCCGCTCGTGCTCGCTCGGTGTCCTGCCGGTCGTCGGGTCGGTGGTGACGTCTCCGACAGTGAAGATCCCGAACTCCATGGCGCCCGCCTCCTGATTAGTTGAACGTTGAACTATGTGAACACACCCTACAACGGGACACCCCCCTGACCTATTCCGTCGGGAAACCGATGCGTGGGCGGTGCGTACTCTGGAGGGGGTCACGGAGGCCGCACGCGCCCCCGGCCGAGGAGAGGCGGGCACGGTGAGCGAGAGCAGCGACAGCGAGCGCTGGAAGGAACGCGGCGTGGCACTGCGCGTCTTCGTGTACGTCTTCGCCACACACCTCTTCGCGGGCTTCATCTGGATCCTCTTCTACGTGGGCGAGCACGCCAAGAAGTGAGCCGTGGGCCCCTGTGGAGCCGTGGTCGTAGATCCTCGGTCGCAGGTGCCCGGTCGCGGGGACCAGGGCCGTGTGCCGATGCGAGCGGCGGCTCCGGATGCCTACGCTGCGGGCCCCGGCGCGCAGAGGGGCGTGCCGCTGTCAGGGAGGGGCACCGCCGTGCCGTTCACCGCACGCAGTCATGTACGCCTTGCCCGGCCGTCACGGGATCTCGCCGCGGCCGAGCGGTTCTGGGTGGGCGGGCTCGGGCTGGGCGTGCTGTTCCGCGCCGAGGCGGGCCGGGAGCCCGGTGCGCACGATCTGCTCATGGTGGGGCTGCCGGATGCGTCCTGGCACCTGGAGCTCGTCCACGGCGGCAACCACCCCGTCGCACCGCACCCCACCGAGGAGGACCTGCTCGTCCTCTATCTGGACGGCCCCGTGCCCGAGGAGACGGTGGAGCGGCTGGAGGGGCACGGCGGCAGACGCGTCCTGTCGCCGAATCCGTACTGGAACGAGTGGGGCGTCACCGTCGAGGACCCGGACGGGTACCGGCTTGTGCTGTGCCGCCGCGGATGGCCGGCTTCTGGCCGTACACTCGCCCCATGACCTCCGTACCGTGCCGGAACTGGTGGCGCTCCTTCTAGGAGCGGCCGCCCCCATCTGCACGGAATCAGGGCCGTTCGACAAGGACGGCCCTTTCTGCTGCCCCCGTACGGCGGGCCGTCCTCCACGCACACACCATCGCGAGGAGAGACCCATGACCGTCACTGCCACTGCCACTGCCACTGCCACCGTCGCCGCCAGTGCCTCCGATTCGGGCGACCTGGAGGAGCGGATCCGGCGGACGCCCGACCGGTTCCGTGTCCTGACCGGCGACCGGCCCACCGGGGCGCTCCACCTCGGGCACTACTTCGGCACCCTCCACAACCGGGTGCGGCTCCAGGAACTCGGGGTGGACGTCTTCGTCCTCGTCGCCGACTACCAGGTGCTGACCGACCGGGACGTGGCCGAGCGGCTCACCGAGATCACCGAGGGGCTGCTGCTGGACTACCTGGCCATCGGGATCGACCCGGCGCGCTCGACGATCTTCAACCACAGCGCCGTACCCGCGCTCAACCAGCTGATGCTGCCCTTCCTCAGCCTGGTCTCCGTCGCCGAGCTGGGCCGCAATCCCACGGTCAAGGACGAGGTCGCGCACTCCCGGCAGTCCGCCGTCAGCGGGCTGATGTTCACGTATCCCGTGCATCAGGCCGCCGACATCCTGTTCTGCAAGGGCAACCTGGTGCCGGTCGGACGGGACCAGCTGCCGCACCTCGAAGTGACGCGGACCGTCGCACGCCGGTTCAACGAGCGGTACGGGACGGTCTTCCCCGAACCGGAGGCACTGCTCTCCGCCGCGCCGCTCCTCCTCGGCACCGACGGCACCAAGATGAGCAAGAGCCGCGCCAACTCCATCGCGCTCGCCGCCGACGCGGACGAGACGGCGCGGCTGATCAAGGGCGCGAAGACCGACGCCGAGCGGCACATCACCTACGACCCCGAGGGACGGCCCGGGGTGTCGAGTCTGGTGCTGCTGGCCGCGCTCTGCCTGGACCGTGATCCGCACGCGGTGGCGGAGGAGATCGGCGGCGGGGGCGCCGCCGTCCTCAAGCGGACGGTGACCGAGGCCGTCAACAGCGCGATGGCGCCGATCCGGGCCCGGCGGGCGGAGTACGCGCAGGACATGGGGTACGTACGGTCGGTGCTGCGGGCGGGCAACGAGCGCGCCAACGCCGTGGCCGACGCGACGCTGGCGGAGGTGCGGGCGGCCATGGGAGGCGTGCTGTAGGCCCGGCTGCCGGTCAGCCCGCCGTCGGCCAGGCGCCCCGTGCCGCGATGTCCAGGACCAGTGCCGCGATGTTCCACGCGTCGTCCGCGCCGCTGTGGTGGCGGCCTTCCAGGGGGAGCCCCGCGATCCGCAGGGCCTCGGCCATGCCGGGGCGTTTGCGCAGGGCGTGGGCGGCGGTGAAGGGGATCTTGGCGTTGGTGTGGCGGCCGTCGTGGCCGAAGGGGTACGGGGTGCCTGTCGCCCGGCACTGGCGCCTGAACTGGTTGTGGTCGTAGTCGCCCCAGCTGGCCCACGGGCGCGCCCCGGCCTCGTGCCCGGCCGCCAGCAGCCGGCAGGCGTCGGCAAAAGGCAGGCCGGTGTCGACCTCGGCCTGCGTCAGGCCGGTCAGCTCGGTGCAGAAGGCGCTGACGGTGGACCGGGCCGGGCGGACCAGGATCCGGTGGCGGGCGATCCTCTCGGCCGCCCGCAGGTCGACGACCGTCAGCCCGATCTCGATGATCTCGCCGACCGCCCCGGGCGGCGGCTGCCCGTCCCAGCAGGTCGCCTCGATGTCTATGACGTTCAGGAGTTCCGTCTCGGGTTCCGTTCCCATGGGAGCGAGGGTAGGGAGCGGGGATGCGGGCGGGCATCCGGATATCGCGGGCTCCGCTTTCCGCGCAGGCTCAGCGGTGTGTCAACGAGGTGCGTCTGCGCAGTAGTTCGGCCAGGCCGCGGCGGGTCGCGGCGATCACCACGCGGTCCTCGTGGCGCAGTACGTAGCCGGGGTGCAGGTCCCAGACCAGGCCCGAGGGGCGGTCCGTGGAGGTGCGGGTGGGGGTGGCGAGGTCCGGGCGGCGGTCCTCGGGCGGGGTGGCGTCCAGGGCCAGGACCCGCCAGGCGCCCGCCCGGAACGCCTGCTCGACCGTGCGGCCCTCCAGCTGAGGATGCCCCGCGACCTCGACGGCCGCGAACAGCATCACCTTCCGCTCGACCGGAATCGCACCCAGGATCTGCCGGCCCATCATGGCGACCGCGAAGGACGGCGCGGCCAGGTGGGAGACGGAGCGGGAGCGGGTCAGGGCCTGCGGGTGGGCGGTGCGCAGGGTGCGGTAGACGGCCGTGGCGAACTCGTCGTCGAACAGGCGCAGGGCCACGCGCAGATCCGGCTTGACCGAGCGGGCGTACAGCGCCGCCTCCAGATTGGTGGTGTCGACGCTGGTCAGGGCGAGGAGGGCACGGGAGCGCTGGATCTTCGCCGCCTCCAGCACGCCCTCCTGCGTGACGTCACCGAGGACCACCGGTACATGCAGCCGCCGCGCCACGGGGATGCCGCGCGCGTCCGGGTCGTCCTCCACACACACCACGGGAATGCCGAGCTCACGCAGCCGGACGAGGACCCGCGTACCGATCTTGCCGAGGCCCAGCAGCACCACATGGCCGGACAGCCCTCGCGGCGGCCGGCGCAGGGACGAGGCCGTGCGCAGCGATCCGAAGGCCTCCAGCACGCCCGCCACGAGCAGCGGAAGCAGCATCAACCCGGCCACGCCCGAGAGGAGCTGGATCACCTGACGGGCCAGGGGGTCGCCGATCGCCGGGTCGCCCATCGCGAACAGGTCCAGCAGCGTCAGATAAGCGGCGTGCAGCGGATCGTCGCCCGTGGTGAGCGTGGAGGCGATGGCGAGGCCCAGCACGGCCAGGCCGACCCCCAGCGCCGACCAGCGCAGCCGTCGCGAGAAGAACTGGCTGAGTGGTGCGCCCCTGCCGCCCATCCGGGGCGGCGGACCGGCCGGGCCCGCCTCGCTGACCGCCTCCAGGACGACCGTCCCACGCCCCGTCGCCGCTGCCACCTGCCGTTCGTCGGGCAGGAGTTGGGGGCCTTCGGCGCCGCTGCTGTCGGAGCCCTCGGCGCCCGCCGGGTCATGGGTGGTGGAGGAGAGCAGCGCGAGGGTGCACAGGCCGGGGTCGGCGATCCGGCCGTCCTCGGGCGGGGTGCGTTCGGCGGCGCGCAGCAGCAGGCCCTCCGCCTGGATGACCTTGCTGGAGCCGGTGAGCACGGTCGCCGCGAGGGCGGGCGCGGCGGTGTCCGCGTCGGACAGGACGGTGGTCGAGGTGTCCAGCGCGCCCGGGTCGATGCCGGGTGCGGCGACGGCGGCGGCCTGGTCGAGCAGGGTCTCCAGGTGCTGGCCGAGCTTGCGGTTGTAGAGCCGGATGACCAGCCGGACACGGGGGTTGAGGCGGCGGGCGGTCAGCGCGGCGCGGATGTTGCGCTCGTCGTCGTCGTAGACGAGCGCCAGTGCGGCGGCCGTGTCGACGCCCGCCTCCTCGAGGGCCTCGTCGGAGGGCTCCGGCGCCTCCACGATGCGTACCGCTTCCACTCCGGCGTTGGTGTCGCCGTTCCCGGAAGCCCCGGCGGGACCGATGCCGCCGCTGCCGCCGTTCCCGCCGTTGCGGTTCATCGCCTGTGACATCCGGCCGAATAGCGCCGCTGCCCGGCCCCGGCCGTTCAGCGGCAGATCCGGCCGGCGCGCGTCGGGCCCCGGCGGCAGTACGAGGGTGACCCGCTCCCCGTACACGTAACGCAGCTCCACGGCGAGCCGCTGGGCCAGTGCGTCATCGCCGCAGACGACCATGTGGCCGGTGAACGGGGAGCGTTGGGGCTGCTGGGGAAGGGGAAGTGGAGACACGGGACCCAGCATGCCTTGCTCCTCTCGTTCCTGTTGCGGTACGAGCCCTGCAGCCGGAACGGCGGTTCGGTGCGCGTCGCGTCCGTCTGCGCGACGGAGGCGATGTACGCGGCGTTCACGGCCGGCACCGTGTCCCGGGTGGTCAGCAGCGCCCGGGCGAATACCGCGCAGGCGAGCCCCGCGCGGGTGAGGCCGGTGACATCGTTGCGGTGCAGCAGGACCGGACGGGTCAGGCTCGTGAACCGGCCGACGACGACCCCCTGCTTCCGTGCGGGCGGACCGGCGGTGACCCCGGTGCTGCGGCACCGCGTCGAGCGGTGCCGCAGCACCGGGTCTTCCCCCGTATCCCCCGTGTTCCCCCGGTTGGTGCTGACCGGATCGTGTCATCCGGAGCTCTGTGCCGCACTGCCGGAATCCGGCAATCTTTATGCTTTGTTGATGCCGGGGAAAAGCGCCGGGGCAGGTCGCCGCGCGTTGAGCGAGTGTCAATGTCGCGTCAGGATTTGGGGAGTACGCGTGGCGGAGCCGGAGATACCCGACGATTATGTGACGGACCATGCCCGCATCCTGGCCGAAGTCGCCTCCACCGGACGCCGGTTGACGCGGGACGAGCTCGACGCCCGCCGCCTGCTGGGCAGGGAGGCCGCCGAGGCCGGATTCCAGCTGCGCGCCCTGGTCGGTCTCCATCTCGCCGCGACCCGTACGGCCTGGCCGCTCACCCCGTCCGCCGATGTGGCGTCCCTCGACTCGGTGCTCGCCGCGGTCGAGCAGTCCGTCGACGCCTTCGCTGCGGGCTTCGAACGGGCCCAGCGGCTGACCGTACGCCGCGAGGAGGCGGCACGCCGCGAGTTCATCGACGATCTGCTGTACGGGCGCAGCGATCTGGGCCGGCTCGCCGAGCGGGCCACCCGGTTCGGGCTGAGGCTCTCGCGCGCCCACGCGGTCGCGGTGGCGACGGGCCCGGAGGCGTACACCGAGACCGACTCCGTACCGCGCACGGTCGAGGCGGCGCTGCTCGCGCGCTTCGGCGGCCGGAAGATCCTGATCACGACGAAGGACGGGCGCCTGGTCTGCATCGCCCCCGGTAGCCAGCCCGACGTCCTGCGGTATTTCGCCAAGCAGTCGCACGCGGCGACGGACGGCGGCCGGGTCGCGGTCGGCCGCCCCCACCAGGGCCCCGGCGGCGTGGTCCACTCCTACGACGAGGCGCTCGACGCACTCGATCTCGCCGAGCGGATGGATCTGGACGATCCGGTGCTGTACGCCGCCGACCTGCTGGTCTACCCGGTGCTGACCAGGGACCGGCAGGCGATGGCCGATCTGGTGCGCAGTCAGCTGGGTCCGCTCCAGCGGGCGCGCGGCGGCGCCGAACCCCTGCTGAAGACGCTCAAGGTCTACTTCGACGCGGGCTGTGTGGCCGCCGAGACGGCCCGCAGGCTGTCGCTGAGCGTGCGGGCGCTGACGTACCGGCTGGAGCGGATCCATCAGCTGACCGGTGCGGATCCGTCCGACCCGGTGCACCGCTACACATTGCAGACGGCGGTCATCGGAGCCCGGCTGCTGGACTGGCCGGCCAAGGAGCTGTGACCCGGCGCGCCCCGGGGACGGGCGGGGCGGCCCGTCCGGGGGCCTGCGCGGTCAGTTGGGGGTCGACGGTGAGGGCGGTGACTCCGAGCGGCAGACCGAGCGCGCGCAGGGCCGGTTCGGAGAGCCTGATCCAGGGCTGGGCGTCGCCCAGGGTGGCGGCGAGCCGGTGCGGGGAGGTGAAGCCGACGGCGGTGCGCTCGCCCAGTGGCGTACGGAAGAACCGCGCGGTGCGACCGGTGCGGCAGGCTGCCGGTCCCGGCCGGACGGGGACGAAGAGCAGTCCGGCCGGGCCGGGATCAAGAGGTTCGGGGCCGGCCGTTCCGCTGTGCTCGGACATGGGGTGCCTCCTCGACGTGCCCTGGGTGCATGCGTGCTGCACCCAACACGTTATGCCCATGGGCGGGGGGAGTTGGCACGGCCCTGACGCTCCGTTGACGCGAGACCCCGCACCCGTGACGCCTTGCTGATGCGTGTTGCTGCGGGGGCGGGGTCCCGGGAAGGAGGCGGAGGCGGAGGCCTACAGGTCGAACTCGTGCGGCGGAAGGTCGAGCGCGAAGCACGCCTCCCGTACGACGGCCTGCTCCGACTTGTCGAAGTCGCCGTCGGCGCCGCCGATGACGATGCCGATCTGGATGACGGCACGCGCCTCGGCGGGCTTCTTCTTCGCCTTGCCGATCTCCTGGAGCACGCTGACCTTGCCGAAGGCGAAGTCGGTGGTGAGCTTGTTCACATAGTCGTTGAAGCGGCGCTGCAGATCGTCCGCCGGGAAGTTCTGCAGAACTTCGTTGGAGGCGATCAGCGAGGCGACACGCTGGCGTTCGGACGGGTCGATGGAACCGTCGGCCGCGGCGACCAGGGCGCACATGGCCATGCTCGCATCACGGAACGCGCCGCTCTTCAGGTCGTTCTTCTTCGCTTCCAGCTGCGACTGCATCGACGAAGCGGATTCCTTGATCCGATCCCACAGTGCCATGACGTCTCCATACGTTGCGTTGCGTTGTGTTGCCGGAATGGATTCCAACTCTACAGACGTGTAGAAGTTAGCAGGATGGGCGCCCGCTGTGTCCCGGAAACCGCGGTAAGTAGGATGCTGCGACCCCGCCGTTGACGCGGCATCGCAGAAGGGCGGACCCAGATGGACTCGGCCAGGCACGGCCACCACCCGGACAACGAGCCGCCCCGTGAGGAAGTGCCCGAGCCGCTGAGCCCCGATCAGTTGCGCCCCGGCAGCCGGCGGCTGCGCAGGCGCGGGCAGGGAGAGCTGGAGGCCCAGGTCCTCGCCGTACTGCACTCGGCGAACGGCCCCGCGACGGCCGGCTGGGTGCAGGAACACCTCGACGGCGACCTCGCGTACACCACCGTCATCACGATCCTCTCCCGCCTCCACGCCAAGAAGGCCGTGACGAGGTCCCGCGAGGGCCGCTCGTACACCTGGACGTCCGCCTCCGACGAGGCCGGTCTCGCGGCCCTGCGGATGCGCCGCGTACTGGACGGCGAACGCGACCGGGACGCCGTGCTCGCCCACTTCATCTCGGCCCTGTCCCCCGGCGACGAGGAACGGCTGCGCGCGCTGCTGGCCCGCGCGGACGCCCCGGAGGATCCGGACGCTGGGAACGGCCCGGACAACTCCCCCGACGCGGAAGGCCGATAGCGGTCCGATGGGTGTCTTCGTCTGTCTGCCGCTCGTGCTGCCGCTGACCGCGCTGCCGATCGCGCGCCTCGCCGGACAGCATCTGCACCCCCGCAGCGCGACCCGGCTGCTCGCCGCCGTCGGAACGCTGCTCGCCCTGTGCAGCACGCTGTGCCTGGGCCTGCTGATGGTGGTCGGTACGGCCCAGCTCCCGGGCAATCCGCTCCCGGACGGCTGGTCGGACCCTGAGGTGCGGGACGCGGTGCCGTACGAGGTGAAGGCGGGCATCGTCGCGATCGGGGCGCTGGCGGCGGTGGTCGGGACGTGCGGATGGACGGTGTACCGCCATGTGCGGCTGCGCATCCGTGCCGGACGCGCCCTGGCCGCCGCCTCTGCCGTCACCTCGGGCGACGTCGCGGTGCTCCCGGACCCGGAGCCGTACGCCTATGCGCTGCCCGGCGATCCTGGCCGGGTCGTCGTCTCGACCGCGATGATCCGGTGTCTGGACGCCCGTGAGCGGCGGGCCCTGGTCGCACATGAGCGGGCCCATCTGGCCGCCCGTCACCACCGCTATCTGCTGGCCGCCCATCTCGCGGCGCGCGCCAACCCGTTCCTGATGCCGCTGCGTACGGCGGTGGCGTTCAGCACCGAACGGTGGGCGGACGAGGAGGCCGCGCGTGCGGTCGGCGACCGGCGGGTGGTGGCGGTCGCGGTCGGCAAGGCGGCGCTTTTCTCGCACCGGGCGCCGGACGCCTCGGTCGGCTTCGCGGCCTTCGCCGCCGCCTCCGAGTTCGACTCCGCCGCGGGTCCCGTACCGCGCCGGGTGGCGGCGCTGCTCGCCCCGGTTCCGCAGGCGCGGCTGTGGCCCCCGTCGTCCTCCCATGCAGCGCTCGCGGCCCTCGTCGCGACGGCGGGCACAGCGGTCTCGGCGTTCTCGTCGCTCAACGCGGCGGTGACCCTGGTGCGGATTCTGCACGCGGCGACCCCGCTCTGATCCGTACGGACGGGACCGGCGCACCGGCCGGGCACCTCTGCGGATAGTGCCGGCCCGCACGGTACAAAGGGGGATGGCCGCGTACGAACAGGCACATCAGGACCGACCGTCGGACCGGGGCGGGGACGACGACGTCGAGGGGGTGACGCGTGCCGTGCTGACGGCGTCCAGGCTGCTCGTCGCCCTCTCGGCGCGTTCCCTGGCGGCGGTGGAGGACAGGGTGACACTGCCCCAGTTCCGGCTGCTCGTCGTGCTGTCCACGCACGGGAACGCCAAGCTGGTGACGCTCGCCGAGCGGCTCGGGGTGAACCCGTCGACCGCGATGCGCATGCTGGACCGGCTGATCGTCGGAGGCCTCGCGGAACGGGAGGTGAACCCCGCCAACCGCCGGGAGACGGTGCTGCGGGTGACCCCGGAGGGCCATCGGCTGGTCGAGGACGTCACGGCGGGCCGCCGCCGGGAGATCGCCGCCATCGTCGAACGCCTCGCCCCGGAGCAGCGCAGCGCTCTGATCGACGCGCTGACCGCGTTCACCGCGGCGGGCGGCGAACCGTCCGTACCGGCGGACGGTTCGGACGGGTACCCGCTGGGCTGGACATCCGACCTCCCCGCCCACCACGACATGTGACCACTGCGTCCGGCTGCGGGAGCCGGGCCCTCAGTCGGCGGAGGAGGCGAACTCCTTTTGGACCGCGGGCGCCGGACGGACCGCGGGAACGTCGCCGCTCCCCGTGCCGCCCTTGCCGTCCCGGTCCCGTTCCCGCCACGCCTGGATCCTGGCCACGGCGGGCTGGGTCCAGCGGGCGGTCAGCGGTCCGACGATGACGAGGATGAGGACGTACGCGGTGGCGATGGGCCCGATACGGGGCTCGGTCGCCACGGCCAGACCGGCGATGACGATGGAGAACTCACCGCGGGCGACGAGCGTCCCGCCGGCCCGCCACCGGCCGCGCGAACCGATTCCGGCGCGCCGGGCCGCGTACCACCCGGTGCCGATCTTGGTGAGGACGGTGACGATCGCCAGCAGCGCCGCCGGAAGCAGCACCGGCGGAATCTCGGCCGGATCGGTGGAGAGCCCGAAGAACACGAAGAAGACGGCGGCGAACAGATCCCGCAGCGGCGTCAGCAGCTTGCGCGCCCCCTCGGCGACCTCGCCCGAGAGCGCGATCCCGACCAGGAACGCCCCGACGGCCGCGGACACCTGAAGCTCCTGTGCCACACCGGCCACCAGGACGGTCAGCCCGAGCACGACCAGGAGCAGCATCTCCGGGTTGTCGGAGGACACGGCCCGGCTGATCAGCCGCCCGTGCCGCAGCGCCAGATAGAGCACGAACCCGACGGTGCCGAGCGCGATGAGCAGCGCGACGCTGCCCCCGGCGAGGCCGACGCCCGCGAGCATCGCGGTGAGCAGCGGCAGATAGACGGCCATCGACAGGTCCTCGATGACCAGCACACCGAGGATGACGGGCGTCTCGCGGTTGCCGAGGCGCCCCAGATCGGTGAGCACCTTCGCGATCACCCCGGACGACGAGATCCAGGTGACCCCGGCCAGTGCGACGGCCCCCACGGGCCCCCACCCGAGCAGCAGCGCCGCCACCGCCCCGGGGGTCGCGTTGAGCACGAAGTCCACGGCCCCGGACGGGTACTGCGTCTTGAGGCTGGTCACCAGCTCGGAGGCGCTGTACTCCAGGCCGAGCAGGAGCAGCAGCAGGATGACGCCGATCTCGGCGCCGACGGCGGTGAATTCCTCACTGGCCCCCAGCGGCAGCAGCCCGCCGTCCCCGAAGGCGAGCCCCACCAGCAGATACAGCGGGATCGGTGAGAGTCCTATGCGTCCGGCGAACCGTCCGATGATTCCGAGGCCCAGGATGACGGAGCCGAGCTCCACCAGCAGCGCGGTCGTGTCGTGCACGGTCAGCCCTCCGCAATGATCTCGGAGAGCGAGTCGACGCCCTCACGCGTACCGACGACGACGAGCGTGTCCCCGATGGCCAGCCGGAAGTCCGGCCCGGGCGAGGGATGCGCGCTGTGCGTCCGCAGCACGGCCACGATCGAGGCCCCCGTCCGCGTCCGCGCCCGGGTGTCCCCGAGCAGCCGCCCGCCGTACGGGGAGCGCGTCCCGAGCGGTATGTGCTCGGTGACGAGATCGATGCCCTCGGTCCGTACGGCGTCGATCGGTGCGGCGTCGATGAGGTGTGCGAGGCCGGTGGCCTCCTGTGGTGTCAGGGGTACCGAGAGCCGGCACGAATCGGGGTCGTCCTGGTCGTAGAAGCCGATGAACCGCCGCCCGTCGTGGTGGACGACGACGGAGATGTGCTGTCCCGACTCGGTCGTGTAGTCGTACTGCACGCCGACTCCGGGCAGTGTGGTGCGGTGGGTTCCCATGGCTTCCTCCCGAGAGATGCGGCGTCACGGCGACACACTTGGTGATCTTTTTAGCTGCCCATTACCTTATCCGGAGGCTTCCGCCGCCTGTGGGGGCCGCCTTCCGGGAAGGAAACGGGAATGCCGGACAGCCGAGAGCTCAAGTTCCGAGTGGTCACGTCGTTCCAGCGGCATGTCGTCAACCCGCTCGCCAGACGCTCGCGCTCGCAGACCCTTCTGGAGACGACGGGCCGCAACTCCGGTCTCCCGCGCCGCACCCCGGTCGGCGGCAGCCGCGTGGGACCTGAGTTCTGGCTGGTCTCGGAGTACGGCGAGAAGTCTCAGTACGTACGCAACATCCAGGCCGACCCCCGGGTGCGGGTCCGGATCAAGGGCCGGTGGCACACCGGCACCGCCCACCCGCTCCCCGGGGACGACGCCCGCGCCCGGCTCAAGAGGCTGCCGCGCTCCAACAGCGCCGTGGTGCGGGCTCTGGGGACGAACCTGCTCACGGTGCGGGTGGACCTCTCGGACTGACGCCGGGCGCGGGCGGGGTGCGGGGCTGATCAGTCGGTGATCTCGATCTTCCCGTTGGCGGAGGCGGAGCCGGATGCGGCCGCCTCCGGACCCTGAGCGGACGGGCCGTCCGAAGCCGTGGCAGCCGCACCGCCCTTGAGGTTCTTCAGCAGGGCCGCCAGGTCGACGCCCGTCGTGGAGCTGAGCAGTTCCATGCCCTGGGCGACGTTGTCCGTGACCGTACGCGACAGCTGACTCGCCCCGTCCGTCGAGATCACGGTCAGCTTGTCGATGGCGCTCAGCGGCTCGGACGCCTTGGCGACGACCTGCGGCAGCACCTCGACCAGCATCTGGAGCACGGCCGCGTCGCCGTACTGCGCGAACGCGTCCGCCTTCTTCTGCATGGCCTCGGCCTCGGCCGCACCCCTGGCGGCGATGGCCGCGGCCTCCGCCTCGCCCTCGATGCGTACGGCGTCGGCGAGGGCCGAGCGGTGCAGCTTCTCGCCCTGACCGGTCAGCCGGGAGCGCTCGGCGTCCGCCTCGGCCTCCTTGACCTGGGCTATCCGGCGGGCCTCGGCCTCCTGCTCGGCCCGGTAACGGGCGGCGTCGGCGGGCTTGCGGACCTTGGTGTCGAGTTCGCGGTCGGTCAGCGCCGCCTGGCGCTCGGCGACCTTCTCCTGCTCCGCGAGGACCTCCTGCTGGCGGGCCGCCTCGGCGAGCGGGCCCGCCGCGTTGGCCTTGGCCGCGGCGGCTTCCGTCTCGGCCTTGATCTCGGCCTGCTTGAGGTAGAAGGTCCGCTCGGCGATCGCGATCTCCTCGGCGGCCTTGAGCCGGGCCTGCTCGGAGGCACGCCGGGCGATCGCCTCGGCGATGTCCGCCTCCTGCTTGGCGCGGGCGGCCTCGGGGCGGCCGAGGTCTTCGAGGTAGGAGCCCTCGGTCGTGATGTCCTGGATCTGGAAGGCGTCCAGGATCAGGCCCTGCCCGGAGAGGCTCGCCTCGGCCTCCTCCGCGACCTGTCCGGCGAACGCGGCACGGTCGCGGATGATGTCCTCGACCGACATCCGGCCGACGATGGCGCGCAGCGCGCCGGAGAGCACTTCCTGGGTGAAGCCGACGATGCCGTTCTGCTGCTGGAGGAAGCGCTGGGCCGCGGCCCTGATCGCTTCCTCGCTGCCGCCGACCTTGACGATCGCGACGCCTTCGAGGTGCGACTTCACACCGCGCAGGGTGACGGCCCCGCGCACGGCCACCGGGATGTGCCGGCTGGACAGGTCCAGGGTGAACTTCTGCTGGACGAACGGGACGACGAAGACTCCGCCGCCGACGACGACCTTCTGACCGCTGTTGTCGATGCTGGTGCGGCCGGTGACCGGGTCGGTCGACTTCTTGCCGCGGCGGCCGGTGATGATGAACGCCTCGCTGGGCCCGGCGACCTTGTAGCGGGTGATGACGACGAGGGCGAGCAGCACCAGGAGTACGACGACTCCGATGACTGCGATCAGGACTGGGCTCATAAGGGTGTCCCCCCTGCCTCCCTGCGGGGACGGCAGCTCGATTTCAGGTGGTGTTCCGAACGTCGCGTCGGGCGGCGTATCGGGCGATGGTGAGAGCGGTGGTGAGAGCGTTGGTCAGCGCTCGACGGGGCGTACCGCGACCGAGGTGGTCGACAGCGTGGCCTCCACCCAGATCTCGGTGCCGCGGGCGACCGGCACCGGGCTCTTCGCCGCCAACTTCACGGTCTGGCCCGCGAGTTGCAGCAGGACCTCGCCGTAGCCGTCGGCGGGGATCGCCGTGACGACCGACCCGGACGTGCCGATGAGATCGTCGCCGCGCGGTGTGGTGCTGGTCTGGTCCCGCATCAGGGCCCGGCTGAACTTCCAGGTCAGCCAGGCCGCGACGATCCCGGCCAGCACCCCGGCGGCGCTCGCGGCGACCGTACCGGCGCCGGTGGTGCCGAGCACGATCGCTCCGCCGAAGCCGAGCATCGAGAGGAACCCCGCGATGACGGGGAGGGACAGGAGGCCGTCGAAGAGGCCGTCCAGTACGCCCCCGAAGAGGCCTTCGAGAATGCCGTCGAAGATCAGGGACAGGGTGAGCAGGGCGATTCCCGCGATGCCGAGACCGAGGAACAAGGTCATGTGATCACCCTCCCCGGTCTCCGGAATCCCCCGACGAAGTCTCCCCCGGCCATGTCTCCCCCGAACGCCGCTCCCCGAACATTTCCGTCGAACTGGCTGGATGATCCCATACACACCGGACAACGGATACTGCTGGGTTCCGGCAGTCTTTTACGCGTTCTTGATGCCGGACAACTGCTCGGTCAGTGTGTCCAGCGACTGGAACGTGGCCCCGAGCAGCGCGACGTGCTTCCAGCGCAGTACGCCGTCGGGCCCGATGAGGAAGACCGCGCGGCGCACCCCGATCCCGGGCGCGGTGACGCCGTACGCCCGCGCGGTCTCCCGGCCGGCGTCCGCGAGCAGTGGCATCCGCAGTCCGTGGGCGCGGGCGAACGACTCATGGCTGTCCACACCCTGTGGACTGATGCCCCAGACCTCCGCGTCGAGCTCGCCGAAGGACTCCATGCCCGAAGAGTACGAGCAGAGCTGCTTGGTGCACACGGCCGTGTTGTCGCCCGGGTAGAACGCCAGGACCACGGCGCGGCCGCGTGCGGCGGAGAGGGTGTAGTCCCGGCGCTCGAACGTCTCGCCGGTCAGCGCACCGCCCGGCAGTGTGAAGTCCGGGACGCTCAGGCCGAGTTGTGGCGACGATCCCATGTGGTTCCTCCGTGGTCCGGTGCTGTGTACGCGTTCGGGGACGTGTTCCGGCTCGTGTTCTGTCACTGGTCCGTACGCGGCTGCGGGCCGTCCACCGCGAAGCGGTAGACAGTCGACTCCCTGGCCCGGAAGCCCAGCCGCTCGTACAGCCGGTTCGCGGCGGCGCGGTCCGGCCGGGAGGTGAGGTCGACGGTCCGTGCGCCCGCCTTCCGGGCCAGTGCCAGTGCCTCCTGCGTCAGCAGGGCCGCGATTCCCTGCCCGCGTGCCCCGGTGTCGACGACGACGTCCTCGATGCGGGCCCGCACTCCGGTCGGGACCGGCAGCAGGAGCAGCGTCAGTGTTCCGACGACGGTGCCTGCGGCACGGGCGACGAGCACCGTGTTCGTCTCGCACCGCACCAGCCGGTCGACCGCCTGATGATCCAGTGGCCGGGCGGTCGAGGACAGTTGCGGCAGCAGCCGGCCGAAGGCGGCCACGATCTCCGGAGTCGCTTCACGGACGATCTCTACGTCGACGCTCATGCCGCGGAGCCTATAGCGGGTGACGCGGGCGGCGCCGTGGTGCACGGGCGGGGGAACGGGCGCACCCTGGTAGGGAGGTGATCGTCATGACGCAGACGACTGTCGGGTGGCATGTGGATCTTGAATTCGAGGAGGACACGCACCGCACCCGTGCGGCCGCCCTGGTGCGGCTTCCGGACGGGAACGAGGTGCGGTCCCATGGATATGCGAGCCGTCACCCCTCCGACAAGGACCAGCCGAGGGTCGGCGAGGAGATCGCGGGAGCCAGAGCACTCAACGAGCTGGCGATGAAGATGCTGACGAAGGCGCACGACGAGATCGACGAGGCGTCCGGGCGGACATCGCATCCGCTCGCCTGAGCCGGGGTCGAGGAGTCCCGGGCGTTCACACGCCCGGGACCTGTGCGCTGCCCGCGCGCCAGGGGGATGACCCGCCCCTGCTGCGGATGCGCGGCGGGGGCGGGCGGCCGACGATTGAGGGCCGGGCAGCGGGAGGTCCGTGCCCCCGCCCCAGGAGGTTGACGTGCAGGGCGACGCGTACGCCGACAGCGCGGTGCCGTTCGACCCCGCGGCCCTGGCGGCCCTGGTCGAAGGCACCATGGCCGGGGTGGGCGTGCTCGACACGGGGCTGCGCTATCTGTACGTCAACCCGGCCCTCGAACGGCTCAACGGCATCCCGGCCGCCGAACACATCGGGCGCACCGTCTCCGAGGTCCTCCCGGGGGTCGACGTGGGCGAGGACATGATGCGGGCCGTGCTCGCCGACGGGAAGCCCCGCGAGATCACCTCCAGCGGAGTCACCGCCACCGTGCCGGGCTCGGTCCGGCGGTACTGGCACGGGGCGTTCCACCGGCTGGAGGCCGGCGAGCGGATCGTGGGCCTGGCCGGGATCGTGCTGGAGGTCATGGCCTCCGAAAACGGGCGGCGCAAGCTGGAGCAGGCCCGGCGGCACATGACCATGCTCGACACCGCGGCCGCCCGGATCGGCACCACGCTCGACATGGACACCACCTGTGCCGAGCTCGCCGACCTCGTCGTGCCGGGGCTGGCGGACCTCGCCACGGTCGAGGTGTTCCCGCCCGATGTCGCGCCTCCGGTACGCCCCGCACCCGCCGGTGTGCTGCGGCTGCGCAGGGCGGCGCTGACGGCGGTGGCCGGGATGCACGACGGGCTGCCGGGGTTCGGGCCGACCGGCGAGTACGTCGACTACCAGGAGGGGGCCGCCGTGCAGCGCTGTCTGGCGACGAACCAGGCGGTCGTGGAGAACCTCGCCACCGACGAACAGCTCAGGCGCTCCGCCCCCGTCCCCGAACGGGTCGCCGTCTACCGCGCCCTCGGGATGCACTCGGCGGTCATCGTGCCCGTCGCCGTGCGCAGCCGTCCGCTCGGCGCTCTCGTCCTGATCAGGGCGGGGGACTCACCGGTCTTCGCCGACGAGGACGTGGTGGTGGCCCGGGAACTCGCCGGCCGGGCCGCCGTCGATCTCGACCACGCCCGGCGATACGCCCACGAGCACACCATCGCCCTGGAGCTGCAGCGATCCCTGCTTTCCGAGCCGCGCCCGCCGCACCCGCACATCGAGATCGCCACCCGCTATCTGCCGGCCGACCGCAGTGTGCTGGTCGGCGGCGACTGGTTCGACGTCATCCCGATGCGGGACGGACGGCATCTGAAGGCGATGGGCGATGTGATGGGCCACGGCGTGGAGGCGGCGGTCGCCATGAGCCACTACCGCTCGCTGCTGCGGATGTTCGCCGACGACGGTCTGCCGCCGCACCGCATCCTGGAACAGCTGGACCGGATGGTCGAACGGTCGGGTCTCGACCGGGCGGCGACCTGTCTGCTCGCCGTCGTCGACCGCTTCGGCGGTGCGTGCGAGGTGGCGAGCGCCGGGCATCTGCCGCCGGTGCTCATCGACCCGGGGAAGGCGGGAACCAGGGTGTGCGACGGGGTACCGGTGGGCCCGCCGCTCGGCACCGGGGTCGGGGGGTACCGGACGAAGGCGGTGGAGTTCGGGCCGGACACGGTGCTGTTCATGTACACCGACGGCCTGGTGGAGCGGCGCGGCGAGGACATCGACATCTCGGTCGGCCGCCTGGGCGAGCTGACCCTGCCCGAGAACGGCAGCCTCGACGAACTGCTGGACACGGTCCTGGAACGGTTCGGCCCGGGGGCGGAGGACGACATAGCGGTACTGGCCTCGCGCACCCGCCCCCGCGCCGTCCCCTGATCCGGTTCAGCCCAGTTCCAGGCTGGTGATGCCGAACAGGCCGCTGTGGTCGACGTCCGGTGTCGGGCCCGTGTACATCCGGGCGGTCTCGAACGACGGGGTGAGGCCCAGTTGTTCCGCCATGCGCACGGCGGACGGGTTGACGTCGGGTACGTCGATTGCCACCGGGGTGCCCGGATCGGTGGCCGCGAGCGCGCCGACCAGAGCGCCCGCCACCTCGGGCGACTCCGCGTACACCGGGCCGATGCGGGACGACGTACGGCACGGGCGCAGCACGGCCAGGCCCCGCAGCTCCCCGTCGCGGACCGCGGCGAGCGAGGTGCGTCCGGGCCCGGCGATCCACGGCGCGAGGAAACTGTCGCGGTCCGCGGGGAAGAAGCGGCGGTCGTAGGAGGCCAGTTGGCCGAACGGGAGGGTGCGGGCGTCGACGAGGGCGCTGCCGGCCGGGACGGGCAGCCCGTCGGGCGGCAGCCCCTCGTAACGCATGTTCGTCCAGGCCGAACGAAAGCCGGATTCACGGTAGTTGGGCTGCTGGGCCACCACTCCGTCCAGCCCGACGTTGCGCCCCTCCAGCCGTGCCATGCCGGCCCGCCAGAGCCGGATGCCGTAACCCCGGCCGCGCAGCTGGGGGCGGGTGAGGTAGAAGCCGAGGAACCCGAACCCGGAGCCGTAACGGATCACGGAGACGCAGGAGACCGGCTCGCCGTCGAGCCGGCCGATGAGAAAGCCGCGCGGATCGGTGGCGAAGAAGGCGTGGCGGTCGGTCAGGCCCGGGTTCCAGCCCTCCTCGTGGGCCCATTCGGCCAGCATCGTGAGGTCGTCGGCGCTTGCGGTGGTGATCTCGAAGTTCGGCACGGGGCACCTGTACCCCGGGGGGCGACCGGTTCAACGGTGGTTGTTCCGTCACCACCCGGTCGGGAGGAGGGCCGGATCAGACGAACAGGAACGCGCCCGCCGTCGCGGCCCCCAGCGACGCCCCGGCGACCGTCTGTGCCACCGAGTGGTACCCGAGCGCGACACGCGACCAGCACACCGCGACCGTCATGGCGTACCCGAGCAACCACCACGGCGAGTGGACCGCGGCGAGCAGGGCGACGACGGCCGAGCCGACCGCGGCGTCCACCGAGATCTTCCAGACCGTGTTGACGGCGAGGAGGATCACGGTCATCGCCCAGAGGGCGAGCATCGCGGCGAGGATGCCGGTGGGGGCGTGGCCGAGGACCATCACCACCGAACCGGCGCCGATGGAGCCGAGGATGACGAAGAAGATCGGGGCCCGCTTGGTGCGGTCGACGACATGGCGGTCGCCCCAGGTGCCGCGCCCGCGCTCCCATTCGATGTACCCGGCGGGTACGAGTCCGGCGCACAGGGCGCCGAGGAAGCCCCAGAGAAGTCCGGTCCAGTGACCGGCGGCGGCCAGGCCGATGCCGAGCATGCCGGTCAGCAGGAGGTTGCGGGGCTGGAAGACATCGGTGACGGTACGCGCGACGCCGGTGCGCGCCGATACGGGAGCGTCCGTGGTGTCGGTGGGGGCGGGGGTCATGCCTGCTCTTCCAGGGAGGGTGTACGGGCTGGCTCGGCGGCGTCGGCGGCGTCGGCGGATGCGGCGGACACGGCGCGGTCCAGCACGCGTTCCGCCCGGTCGTCCGTCACCGTCCGGTACGCGGCGGCCACCCGTACCAGCCAGGCCACCTCGCCGTCCTGGTCGGTGGCGTGCTGGGGCTCGACCGTCGCGGCGACCGAGGCCGGCGCCCCGGCGTTCCTGGCCTGCAGCGCGGCCTTGATCCAGTACGCGTCGGCGAGCGGTCCGGCCTTCTGCGGGTCCGCGGTGCCGCCCGCCGTGCCGTCCGCGGCGGCGGCCTTGGCGGCCGGGAGCAGGGTGTCGGGGACGTAGTGGCGCAGCTTCTCGACGGCGTCCGCGATATCGGCGGCCCAGCGGTCGATGCGCAGGTCGGCAGGGGTGTCGAAGCGGGTCAGTTCGCGGGCCAGCGAGGCCGGGGGGTCGAAGGGCTGATCGGGGAAGGCCGTCATCAACTCATGCCAGAGGCCGTGCAGTCTGACCTGGGCCCGCCACAGCTTCGCGCGGCGCCGTCCCTTGCTGAGGGCGGGGATGGAGGCACCCACCGCGAAGAAGGTGAACAGCACCACCTGGGCGGCCTCGGTGACCTCGTCGAAGCGCAGGGCGAAGGCCGCGCTCGGCTGGTCGACGACGCTGACCCACAGGAACAGGGTCCGGCTGACGGTGTATCCGACCCCGATGAACATGGCGAACGTCATCATCCCGAGGCCCACGCGCAGATGGCGCAGCCCGGCACCGGCGGTGGCCAGCGCCCACTGGTACGCGCAGACGGCTGACGCGGCACCCAGGTAGAGGTAGAACACGCTCATGTACAGCGTGGCGCCCCACTGGCCGGCGTGGTCGGCCACGAAGCGGTCCGAGGGCACGGAGCGGTCGACGACGGTGAAGAACAGCACCGTCAGCAGGATCAGCGTGGCGATCGACGCCTTGGCGGCCACCTGCTGGATGGCACGGGCGAACCCCACGTGGCGCGGCACGGTCCCGGCGTCGGGGTACCGGCCGTAGATCGCGACGATGTAGCTGAGGATCGCCAGGATCGCGATCGTCGCCGTGTAGTGCTTGATCAGGACGGCGAGGTCGGTGACGGCGCTGTTGTTGAGCGCGATGCGCACGGCCTGCGTCTTGGTCCACAGGGCGGCGGCGAATCCCGCGTAGCAGCCCCACAGGGCCCGGCGGCGCTTGTCTTCTTCGTCGCCCCACAGCGCGGCGGGCATGCGCCAGAGAGCGACGGCCGTCATCAGGGCCGCTACGAGATAGCCGGCGAGGTCGAGCGGGGTCACGGGCGGAATCCTCGGGGTGGGGGACGCGGGGGACGGTCGGTCATCAGGTGCGGCGGAACAGACCGCGGCGGCGGGTGGTGACGGGGTGGGAGAGGGAGTCGGCCAGGCGTCCCACCATGTCGTCGCTCGTCACGTCCCTGGCCATGCGGGGAATGAGCGACGCGCCGAACTCTGCCATGCGTTCGTCTTTCGTGTCGTACTGCGCCCGGGCCTGTACGGCGCCGTCGCCGGACCGGAGCGCGTCGGCGATCGTGGCGGCCACGGGCGGGGGAACGGCGGCGGGCGGCCGCGGCGGGGGTTCGGTTCCCAGGACCCGGCTGATCAGTGAGGTGTCGAAGACCGGCAGCAGCCGCCGGAGCTGTTCCGGGTCGAGGGAGGTGCCGTGGTCGAACCACTCGTGGCACAGCTCGTGCAGGATGACGTGCTGGGTCTGGTAAGCGGTCGGGCGGCGCCGGTAGAGCACGTAACTGGTCCCGCCGGTCTTCAGACGCAGCCCGCAGGCGGCGTTGACCCGGGCCAGCCGGTCGGGCATCTCGTGCAGCACGATGGTGCGGCCGCGAGCCGCCTCCATGTTCGCCACCAGTGCGTCGATGGAGAAGGGGGCGGGGATGGGCAGGTCGGCCAGCCCGGCCTCGCACTCCTTCCGCAGTTCGCGCAGGGACATGGCGACCTACTTCTCCGGCTCGCCGTGGGCGTTGCCGCTGTCGCCGCCGCCTGTTTCGCTCTGCCGTCCCCGGGCGTCCTCCAGCAGGGAGAGCGCGAACTGCAGCAGCTCCGGCGGGAGTCCGTCCTCGTCGAGGCCGCGTCCGGCCAGTCCGCTGATCTCCCCCGTACGCCGTTTCGCGAGGAACTGCAGCCCGGCGACGACGTCGTCGACGACCTCGGACTCCTCCTTGAAGAACCGCCAGTCCACGCCGAAGCCCAGACCGAGCGCCTTGAGGATGTCCTCGGACGGCTGGGTGACCTTGGCGGCAAGGATGTTGGAGAAGTAGCTGTGCGAGAGGGATCCGCCGCGCTCCTTGACCAGATCGGCGAAGACCCGCCCCGAGATCTTCTGCCCGGGGAATGTCTTCTCGACCATGTACTCGACCTTCTGCTGCAACGTCCGCAGCTCCGGCGCGCGTTCCTCGCCGCTGTCCATCCGGCCCCCCCCACGTATCCGCCCCCGTCCGACCGGCGCTGCACGGTCTTCGATTTCGGTCAACGGGCTCGTACTGTAACGAACCCTGACGCGGAGCCCTCGGAGCGGGAGGTATTTGGCGAGGCCGTACGGGATTGGGCTTGCGCAAACACTCTGCGTCACTGTTAACTCGAAAAAACACGGGCAGGGGACCACGAGGGGAGTCCCCTGCCCGTGAAGTCGCCGCGGGCAAAAGGGGCATGGCTCGCACATTAGGTGTAGCCCTTCACGACGGGGGATGCGTGAAGGGCTACACGTTCATTATGACTGCTGGTCAGGTCGCCATCAACTGACGGCTCGGTCAGCGTGTTCGAGGGCGCCGTGCCGGATCCGCCCCGTGCCGGACTCGGGCGGGCCCCGCGCCTGCCCTGCGCAGGCCCTGTTTCCGGCTCCCGCGGTGCCTGCCGCCGGGCGAATCCCACTGCCGCAGGCGCGGAATTTTGTGTAATGTGCGACAATTTAACTGATCCGGCGCCCGACGCGCCGTGACGTACTCGCGCAGCTGGGGCCCGCACCTTCGGGTGTGGGCCCCAGCTCGTTGCTTTTTTCCGCGTCCGGTACGGCTCATGCTTCGCAGCCAGATTTCGTATACGTATGCCAACGGCCCGTTCCTGCAATTCCCGCGCCGCTCGTCGCCTCGGTGAATTCCTCGACACGCGCCATATCGAGGAAAGAGATCCGTATGAATCGCGACCGAACATCCCGCACATTCCACACGGCCCACGCATCCCGCACATCCCGATCCGGCGGTTCCGGCCGCAGGCCCGCCGCCCTGCAGGGCGAATTCGCGCTGCCGAAGACGATCACCCCGGCGCTGCCCGCCGCGGAGGCCTTCGCGGATCTGGACATGCCCGCGCCCCTGCTGGCGGCGCTCGTCGCCGAGGGACTCAGCACGCCGTTCCCGATCCAGGCGGCGACCCTGCCGAACTCCCTCGCGGGGCGCGATGTGCTGGGCCGCGGCCGGACCGGCTCCGGCAAGACTCTCGCCTTCGGCCTGGCCCTGCTGGCCCGTACCACGGGCAACCGGGCCGACGCCCGCCGCCCGCTGGCCCTCGTCCTCGTCCCCACCCGGGAACTCGCCCAGCAGGTCACCGACGCGCTCACCCCGTACGCCCGCCCGCTCAAGCTGCGCATGGCCACCGTCGTCGGCGGCATGTCGATCGGCCGGCAGGCCTCCGCGCTGCGCGGCGGGGCCGAGGTCGTCGTCGCCACGCCCGGCCGGCTCAAGGACCTCATCGAGCGCGGCGACTGCCGGCTGGACCGGGTCGCCATCACCGTCCTCGACGAGGCCGACCAGATGGCCGACATGGGGTTCATGCCGCAGGTCACCGAACTGCTCGACCAGGTGCGGCCGGAGGGCCAGCGAATGCTGTTCTCGGCGACCCTGGACCGCAACGTCGACCTGCTGGTCCGCCGCTATCTGCACGACCCGGTGGTCCACTCCGTCGACCCGGCGGCCGGTGCGGTGACGACGATGGAACACCATGTGCTGTACGTGCAGGGCGCCGACAAGTACGCCACCACGACCGAGATCGCGGCCCGTGAGGGCCGGGTGATCATGTTCCTGGACACCAAGCACGCCGTGGACAAGCTCACCGGCCATCTGCTCAACAGCGGGGTGCGGGCCGCGGCGCTGCACGGCGGCAAGTCCCAGCCGCAGCGCACTCGCACCCTGGACCGGTTCAAGAGCGGGCACGTCACGGTGCTGGTCGCCACGAACGTCGCGGCGCGCGGCATCCACATCGACAACCTCGACCTGGTCGTCAACGTCGACCCGCCGAGCGACCACAAGGACTACCTGCACCGCGGCGGGCGCACCGCCCGCGCCGGTGAGTCCGGCAGCGTCGTCACGCTGGTGCTGCCGGGGCAGCGCCGCGACATGACCCGTCTGATGGCCGACGCCGGGATCACCCCGAAGATCGCCCAGGTCCGCTCCGGCGAGGCCGAGCTGAGCCGGATCACCGGAGCGCAGGCGCCCTCGGGGGTGCCCGTCACCGTCACCTCCCCGGTCACCGAGCGGCCCCGGGGCGGCGGCCCGTCCTCGCGCGCACGCCGCGGCGGCCCGGTCCGGTCCAGCCAGTCCCGCCGCTCGGACCTGCCCACATCGGAGGCCCGCGCCGCCGCCAAGCAGCGCCGGGCGAACCGGGGCTCGTAGCCCGGATCTGCCGGAGCCGCGGGGCCTGCCGCCCTCCCCCGCTAGCGCCCGCCCGCGACCCTCAGCACCGCGCCTGTCACGTACGACGCCTCGTCCGACAGCAGCCATGCGATGGCCGAGGCGATCTCGGGGGCCGCTCCCGGGCGGCCGAGCGGGATGCCGGATGCGGCCGCGTTCGCGCGGTCGGGGTCGCCCGCGGTGGCGTGCATCTCGGTGTCGATCATGCCGGGGGCGACCGCGTTGACCCGGACGCCGTCGGGGCCCAGCTCCTTGGACAGCCCGACCGTCAGGGCGTCCGTCGCCGCCTTCGTCGCGGCGTAGTGGACGAAGTCCCCGGGGCCGCCGAGCGTGGCGGCGGCCGAGGAGACGTTGACGATCGCGCCGGACCCGCGGGCCGCCATGTCCTTCGCGGCCCGACGGCAGCACATCAGGTAGCCGAGGAGGTTCACGTCGATGACCCGGCGCAGCGTCTCGGTGGAGGTGTCGACGAGTCGGCCGAGCGGCCCGGTCACGCCCGCGTTGTTGACCAGCCCGGTGACGGGGCCCAGCCGGTCGGCGGCCGTGTCGAAGAGCCGCTCCACATCGGCCTCCACGGCGGTGTCCACCCGCACCGTGACGCAGCGCGCCCCCGCGGACCGCGCCGCGGCCGCGGTCCGCCCGGCGGCCTCGGCGTTGCTCACGAAGCCGAGGGCCAGGTCATGCCCTTCGGACGCCAGCCGGACACAGGTCGCGGCACCGATCCCGCGACTGCCGCCGGTGACGACGGTGACGGGGCGCGACGACGGAGCGATGGTGCTGCCTGCCACTGGAGGAACCTCTCTCGTTGTCGGGCCACGACGGACACGGCGGCCACGGCCGTGTCCGGGCGTGTGATGCCGGTGCCCCACTCGTACCACGGCCCGCCCGCTGTTGGGGTGGCGCCGGGCGGGCCGTCGGTGCGGTGCGCGCCGGGGGCGTGCGCGGATGGCTAGGGTCGGCGGCTGACGGACCGCTGTCGGCGTGGAACGGGATGAATCGCCCGGCGCCGATGATGGCTCCTCCTCAACGGCGTTCCCCTGTCACCGCCTCGCATTGCGGTGGCAGGGGACGCCGACCGCCTCCGGCTACGCCCACAGCGCCTCGGCGACCGAGACGCCCACGAACACCGCGCCCAGCCCCGCCACCACGCTCGCCGCGACATTGGCCGCCGCGTAGAACTTCGCCCCGTCCTCGACCAGCCGCAGCGTCTCGTAGCTGAACGTCGAGTACGTGGTGAGCGCCCCGCACAGTCCCGTACCGAGCAGCAGCTGCAGGTCGGAGGAGGCGGCACCGGCCGCGGCCGCACCGGTCAGCATTCCCAGGATCAGGGACCCCGTCACGTTCACCGCGAAGGTGCCCCACGGGAAGACGGTGTCGTGCCGGGTCTGCACCGCGCGGTCGGTCAGATACCGCAGGGGCGCCCCGACCGCAGCCCCGACGATCACCAGCAGCCAGTTCACCGGGTCCGCTCCCGGCCGTCGCCGTAGTGCACGGTCTCGCACGCGTCCAGGACGACCAGGCCGCCGTCCGCGACCAGCTCTTCGATGAGCGGCAGGAACGCGCGGATCCGCTCCTCCGCGTCCACGATCACGACCGCCACCGGCAGGTCCTCGCTCAGCGAGAGCAGCCGCTGGGTGTGGATCATCGACGAGGCGCCGAAGCCCTCGGCCCCGCGGAACACGCTCGCGCCCGAGAGCCCAGCCTTGTGCGCCCGGTGCACGATCTCCGTGTACACCGGCCTGTGGTGCCACGCGTCGGACTCGCCGACGAGGACCGTCAGCCGCAGGGCCCGTTCCGTGTACGGAGTCCTCGTCATGACTGCCTCCACGCCAGCACGCGGCGGGTCGCCCACACCGCACTCCACACCGCCGCGAGGGCCGCGCACAGTGTCAGTCCCAGATACGCCAGGCCGGCCCGGGCCCGGTCGCCGTCCACCAGCCGCTCGATGTCCACCGCATACGTGGAGAACGTGGTGAACCCGCCCAGCACCCCCGTACCGAAGAACGGCCGCACCAGCCGGTGCGCCGCCCACACCTCGCTGATCACCACCATGAACACGCCGATCACCGCGCACCCGACGACATTCACGAGCAGCGTCGTCCAGGGGAAGCCGCCCGGGGCGGTGGGCCAGATCAGCGCCGCCCCGTAGCGGGCGCATGCTCCGAGCGCGCCGCCGAGCGCGACGACCGCGACGACGGAACCCTGGGGATTCCTGACTCCCATGCGTATCCGTTCTCTCGCCTGCTGCACACCCCAGGCTATCGCCGCCGCCCCGGGCGGGCCTGCCCGGGGCGGCGGCGAATGGAAGGCGGAGAACGGAGAGCGGAGAATGGGCAATGGGCATTGGAGAAGAGGAATTCGGAAAGCAGAATTATGTATTCCGATTTCTGCCGGACCCGGATCTGCGGATGTTAGGCTCGCGCGATCCCGCGCGGAGAAGATCCGGGCGACGAACGGGAGAACGTTGGCAGTGGAGAAGACCTCGCCGAAGATCGTGGTGGTCGTGCCCACCTACGACGAGCGGACCAACCTGCCCGTCCTCGTGAATCTCCTGATGGATCTCGGCCTGCCCGACCTGCATATTCTCGTGGTGGACGACAATTCCCCGGACGGTACGGGCGAGGTCGCGGACAAGCTGTCGGCCGACACCGCGGGCAGGGTCGGCGTGCTGCACCGCAAGGAGAAGGACGGGCTGGGACGCGCCTATGTGGCGGGCATGACACGTGCGCTCGCCGAGGGCGCCGACGTGGTGGTCCAGATGGACGCCGACCTCTCCCACCCGGCATCGAGGCTCCCGGTCATGATCGAGACGCTGCTCGCCGAGGATGCCGCCGGGGATGCCGCCGTGGTGATCGGCTCCCGCTATGTGGCGGGCGGCTCGCTGGCCACGGAGTGGCCCTGGCACCGCAAGGTGCTCTCCGCCTGGGCGAATCTCTATGTGAACGCGATCCTCCGGTTGCGGGTGGAGGATGCCACCGCCGGTTTCAAGGCCTGGCGGGCATCGACGCTGAAGGCGATCGATGTGTCCTCGGTCCGCAGCAACGGCTATTCGTTCCAGGTGGAGATGAACTACCGCACGGTCCGGCGCCATTTGAGGATCGTCGAGGTGCCGATCCGGTTCGAGGAACGGGTCGCGGGCGAATCGAAGCTCGGTCTGAGCGTGCAGATCGAGTCCGCCCTCGCACCGTGGAAGCTGCTGTTCGGCAGGGACAGCCGCTGATTTCCGGCGGGATTCCGGGGGCTGCCCCGGCCCCGCTCAGCCGCAGAGGTTCCTCGCCGCGCCCGCCGGGGTCGCCCCGCGTACGGTGTCGGACTCGGTCCGTGTGGTGAGCGCCGCGCACAGGTGCGCGGCGCTTTCGTCCGTGTCGAGGTCTCTCGTCCGGCGGAGCGGCCGCCCGAGCCGTTCCTGCGGGGAGACGCCGTCCCTGGCGTGCACGATGCCGATGACGCCGATGCCGAACAGGGCCAGCGGGGCGTCGGCCCCGGTGCCGAGCGGGCGGAGGGCCAGCCAGCCGGGAGTCAGGCGCATGGCGGTCCGGTGGAGGCGGTTCTCGCCGATGCGCCAGGTCCACACCCGTACCGTCGCCGCCTTCAGGATCGCCTCGACGATGTCCACCCGCTGCTCCACCTGGCCCTGGAGATCGGTGGGTACGGAGGTGGGCGGCTTGAAGAGGTCGTAGTCCGGGAAGGTCGCGTACACCTGGCGGCCGGTCGGGTCGAGGGAGAGGTGCGCGGCGCCCAGCGAGGACGGGAAGCCGGTGAGCCGGGCGACCTGCCGGCCCGTGTGCAGGTCCCAGACGCGGTACTCGGTGCCGTCCTTGTCGCCCGAGGGCGCGAGTGCGGCGACGATGCGGGTGCCGTCGGCCGAGGCGCCGACGCTCGCGTCCACGGCGAGCGGTGCGAGGACGCGGGGCGATCCGCCGGGCCGGTCGAGGTCGACGCGGGTGAGGACGTGGCGGGTGTAGCGGTGTGTGCCGGGCGCCCTGGTCAGCACGGTCGCCGCATGGCCGCCCGGGGACAGCCAGAAACCGGTGATCCCGGTACCCCGGACCGCAAGCGGGCGCTCACTGATGAGCCGGCCGCCCGCCGTCTCGCGGCGCTGCACCGACCAGCGGTTCTCGCCCGTACTGATGACCAGTGCGAGCACATCGCCGGACGGGTCGAAGCTCATCGCCGACACCTCGGCCGTCCGCGCGATGCCGGACACCGGGACGACGGTCGCGGCCCGCCCGGAGACCGCGTCGTACACCGTCAGACAGGTGGTGAACTCGGGCTTCGTCGGCACGGACGTGACCGAACCCGGCGTGCTGCACGCGTTCTTGGGGAGATCCGGGCCGATGGCCGGGCCGACGCTGTGGATGAAGGCGGCATGGCGGCCGCCCGTGTCGAGGACCGGCCGCCCGCCGAGCATCAGCGGATCACCGCCGGTGAGCCTCACCCGCTCGACGCCGGTGCCGTCCGCCCCGATCCGCCACAGCGCGGGCTTCATGTCGGGGGCGGTGGTGACCATGGTCCGTCCGTCCGCGCTCAGCCGGCTGGGCACGTCGGTCACCGTGTTCTCGGCGTTCATCACCTCGTTCTCGGTGCGCGTCGTGTCGCCGTCGGGCACCACCAGGTCGACCGACTGGAGCTGGGTCTCCGCGTTGCGCACCGCGCCGCGGGTCTCCTCGGTCGAGTCGGTGCGATAGGCGCGCAGGGCGAGCTGGGCGGAGCCGTAGACGTCGCGCACATCCAGCTCCTTGGACGCCACGGCCAGGGAGTGGGCGGCGGTCCCACTGATCGTGTCCTGCTGCTTGCTCCACTGGAGCCCGCCCAGCAGGGCCAGCGCGCCGACCACCGCGACGGACTGCAGGCCGATACGGCGCCATCGGCGTCGGCTCAGGACCAGATAGGCGCGCTCGTCGGTGCCGATGTCGTCGGGGTGGGCGAGCATCTGGCGCCGTGCCTCGCGCAGTTCGGAGAGCGGGAGCAGCCGGTGTCCGGGGCGGCCCTGCGTGTACCAGGCGTCGATGCGTCCGCGCAGGGCGTCCTGCCAGATGCGGAAGTCGCGGTACTGGCAGGCGAGTTCGCCGAGCCGGTCCCAGCGGGTGATCAGCGACTCATGGGCCAGCTCCACACCGAGCCGCGCACCGCCCGTGCCGGTGCGCGATTCCGGCAAGGCCGTCCCGGGGCGTGGTGCGTCCTCCAACTCGCGTATGACGACGACCCGTTCGGTGGCCAGCCGACCCGCAAGCGCCCAGGCGTCGTCGTCGAAGTCCGCGCGGGCCGCGGAGCGCCGGGTGAACGAGACCCGGTCGGGCAGGGGATGCACCAGCTGCGTCAACAGGCGGGTGGCCGCGGTGCGTCCGGGGCCGTCGAGCCCGCTCCACACCTGCTCGGCGTGGCGGGCCAGGGCGTGCTGGACACCGCCCGCCTCGGTGTACGCGCGATGGGTGAGCAGCCCGTTCTCCTGCCGCTCCCACAGCTGGGCCAGGGTGAACTGGACGAGCGGAAGCCGGCCGGGGGCGTACCCGACCTCGTCCATGATGCGGCCGACCAGACCCTCCTCGTACGCCACCGAGCGGATCTCCTCGACCGGCCCGGTGATGGCCCTGCGCAGTTCGGGGTCGTCGAGTTCGCCGACCGTCACCAGCCGGTGGTCGTCGACCAGGAAGCGCAGCCTCGGCCGGTTCAGCGCACTGCCGAGGAAGTCGGCGCGCACCGCGCTCAGCAGCCGTAGCCGGGAGTGCGGTGCGGCGGCCTCGGCGAGCGCGGTGCCGAAGGCGTCCGCCCGGTCGTCGGACTGGGCGAAGATCTCCTCCAACTGGTCGACGAACAGCAGCAGCCGGTCCGCCCGGTGTGTCTCCAGTACGGCGGCGACGGCCTCCCGCAAGCCCTCCCGGACGATCCGGTCCGTCAGCGCGGACACCCGGTCCAGCCGGTCGGCCGGCTCCCGCTCGGCAGCGACGGACCGGTCCAGCGCCAGAGCGAGGGAGCGCAGGGGCGTACGGGCCTCGGAGGGGCGCATGGACACGATGAGGTTTGCGGGGTCCTCCCGTAACCGGGGCAGTACTCCCGCCCGTACGAGGGAGGACTTGCCCACACCCGAGGGGCCGAGCACCGCGGTGCGGCTCATTCCGGCGATCCGGGCGGCGAGCCCGTCCCGCCCGAAGAAGACCCCCGACTCCGCCTCCGTGAAGGACCGCAGCCCGGGGAACGGGGACGGTGGCTGGGCCATGGCGCGCAGCTGCGGCCAGGCGGCGAACAGCTCGGCGGCGGGCACCATGTACGCGCTGCGGATGCCCGATCCGCGCCAGGCGGTGATGATCATGCCGACGGCGGCGGTGCGTTCGGCGTCCCAGACGGGCACGCCGGAGAAGCCCTTGCGGATGTCGAACTGGCTGGTCCCGTCCACATCGATCTGGACCCAGCCGTGCGCCTGCCGGCCCCGCAGCCGGCCGATGCTCCACACCCCGCTGTCCGAGAGCGCCGGAAAGCCCAGCACGACACCGCGGAGATCGAAGGTGTCCCCATGGGCGACGAGCGCCGCGGGGGTGGCCGCGACCGGGGCGGGATCGGTCAGCCGGAGCCCGGCGAGGTCCTCGGGCGCCTCGGTGCCGGGCGGCACCCAGTGCACGATCTCGGCCCTCAGCCCGGTGCCGGGCGCGAGGAGGGGGAAGTCGACGGTCACGGGCCCGGTGGGCCGTGCGCTGCTCCCGGCCGCCTCGCCGAGCGCCGTATTGACGACATGGGCGCAGGTCAGCAGGTGTCCGGGCGCGGCCAGGAACGCACCGCCGACGGGCCGCCCGTCGGGGCCCCGCACCCGGGCGACCGCGGCGCCCAGCGGACTCGCGCTGCGGCCGCTCCGCGCACGGCCGACGTCCGTAGCCAAGACGCCCGTCACCCCGTTCCCCGCCCGGTTCTGATAAGCATGGCACAACAGGCCTTGCTCAACGGGCTGTTGAGACTCATGGGGTACGGGGAACAGGGGGCTGGACATGGCCGAGGTGGTCGAGGTGCTGCTGGACGGTGGCGGCACCGTGTCCGTGGAGGTGCCGGACGACGCACCCGTGATCGAGCGGGTCAGCCGGAACGGCGACGCCCTGAGGTCCACGGCGGACACCCTGCAGGACGCCCTCGCGCGCATCCGGCCCGCGGTCGACGCGGTGGTGGGCCAGCTGCGGGACGCGGCGAGCCCGCCGGACGAGGTGAACGTCCAGTTCGGCATCAAGATCACGGCCGAGGCGGGGGTGGTCGTCGCGAAGGCGGCCACGGAGGCGAACTTCACGGTCTCGGCGACCTGGCGGCGGGACGAAGCACGGCCGGTGGACGGGCCGGGCAGCGGGAACGCGACCACCGCCGGGGCCTGAAACAGGTCATCGGCTGTCGCCGCTCAATCGCTGCCGGGTGTCACATGCCCGCTGTACCTGGCCTGCGTCAGCAGGGAGAGAACCTCCTCGTCGGAGGTCTGCGCGAAGTCCCGGTACCACTCGCCGACGGCGTAGAACAGGCGCGGCGTGGACAGGCACACCACCTCGTCCGCGTAGTGCCGCAGCCGGGCGACCGCGTCCGGCGGCGCCACCGGTACGGCCGCCAGCAGACGGGCCGGCCGCTGGGCCCGTACCACCTGGCAGGCGGCCTCGGCCGTGGCGCCGGTCGCGACGCCGTCGTCCACGACGATGACGGTCCGGCCTTCCAGCGGCGTGCGCGGCCTGCCCGCGCGGTACGTCTGCGCCCGGCGTACGAGCTCCGCCGTCTCGACCCGCTCGACCGCCGCGAGGTCCTCCTTGCCGGCGCGCAGGTGGCTGATGACGTCCTCGTTGATGACCCGCACCCCGTCCTCGCCGACGGCGCCGAACGCCACCTCCTCGTGGTGGGGCACGCCGAGCTTGCGGACCACGATCACATCGAGTTCGGCGCCGAGCATCTGCGCCACCTGGAAGGCCACGGGGACTCCGCCGCGGGGCAGCCCCAGCACGACCGGATTCTCCCGCTCCAGATGACGGAGCGCCTCGGCCAGCTGCTGTCCCGCGTCCACTCGGTCGGCGAACAGCACAGTGGTTCACTCCTTGATTCCCTACCTCGAAACAACCCCATGTGCGGCGGCTCCGCAACTCGGGCAGGGTCGGTGACATGGAGCGAATCGGAGCGGTACTGATCGACATCGACGGTGTGCTCACGGTGTCCTGGAAGCCGCTGCCCGGCACCGTGGCGGCCATGGAGCGGCTGCGCGAGGCGGGTCTCCCGCTGGTGCTGGTCACCAACACGACCTCCCGCACCCGCGCCTCGATCGCCGGGAGGCTGGCCGCGGAGGGCTTCCCCGTCTCCGCCGACGACATCCTCACCGCCCCCGCCGTCACCGCCGCCCACCTGCGAGAACACCACCCAGGCGCCCGCTGCCTGCTGATCAGCACGGGCGACATCCGGGAGGATCTGACGGGTGTGACACTCGTCGAGGAGGCGCCGGATGTCGTCGTTCTCGGCGGGGCCGGGGAGGCCTTCGGCTATGCGGCGCTCAACCGCGCTTTCCGCCATGTGCAGCGGGGGGCCCGGCTCGTCGCCATGCACCGGAACATGTACTGGCGCACGGCCACCGGGCTCGACCTCGACACGGGCGCCTTCCTCCTGGGACTGGAGCGGGCGGCCCGCGTCGAGGCGGAGATCACCGGCAAACCCGCCGGGTCGTTCTTCGCCGCCGCCCTGTCGCACCTCGGCGCCACCCCGTCCAGCGCCCTGATGGTGGGCGACGACATCGAGACCGACGTACTGGCGGCCCAGCGCGCCGGGCTCACCGGCGTACTCGTCAGGACCGGCAAGTACCTCCCTGGCACGCACCGCGCTGCCGACGGAACCCCGGACCATGTGATCGACTCCTTCGCCGATCTCCCCGCCCTGCTGGAGCGGCTGGGGACATGAGGGGGCCGCTCAGGACACCGGAGACGTCTTGGGCACCTCGCCCTCGGTCGTGTTGACGTCGATCACGGAGAACGCCGCGCCCTGCGGGTCGCTCAGCGCCGCGAAGCGGCCGAACGGCATGGTCATCGGGCCGAAGTGCAGGGTCGCGCCGCGCTCGGTCGCCTTCGCGACAGCCGCGTCGCAGTCCGGGACGGTGAAGTACACGTTCATGTACGGCGGGACCTCGGGCGGGAATTCGTCGCCCATCTTCATCCGGCCCATGACCGTCCGGTCGCCGACGTTGAACATCCTGAAGTCGACGTGGTCGTCCGCCATCTTCACCATGCTGTACGGGAAGACGGCGGAGAAGAACGCATCCGACTTCTCGGGCTCCCGGGTGAAGACCTCGGCCCAGCAGAACGCGCCGGGCACGCCCTGGGCCTCGAAGCCCTCGTGGCTGCCCGCCTGCCAGACGCCGAAGGTGACGCCTGCGGGGTCGCGGGCCAGCAGCATCGTGCCGAACTCGCCGACCTCCATGGGGTCCATCAGCGTCTCGCCGCCGTTGGCGCGGATCCTGGCCGCGGTGGCGGCGGCGTCCGGCGAGGCGAGGTAGAGACACCAGGCCGACTGCCCCTCCTGGCCGGGCATCGGGGGCACGACGGCGGCGACCGCCTTGCCGTCGGCGTACGCCTGCGTGTAGTCGCCGAACTCGGACGAGGACTCGCTGTACGTCCAGCCCAGCACGTCACCGTAGAAGCTCTTCGCCCCGTCGAGATCGGGGAACATCGCGTCGGCCCAGCACGGCGTGCCCTCCGGTTGTACAGCCATGACGTCGACTCCTTCGTGCTCGCGCGCTCAGTGGATCGTCCGGTCTCTCGCCGTCCGGGTTTTCACGCTAGCCAGCCGACCGCCCGTCCGCGCGCTGGACATGGGGTGGGCCTGTCGTCATCAGCGGTCCAGCACCGGACCCGCCGTGTCGAGCGCCGCACCGGCGTGATCGGCGAGGGTCACCGCCACGAGCCGCGCCTGCAACGACGGGACGGTTCCCGGCAGGGGCCGGAGCATGAACCGGCCGGAGTAGTGGCCGCTCGCCGAGGCGCGGAGCTCGATCTCGCCCTCCGGCCAGCCGTCGCGGTCGACATCCCTGCGCCGGTGCCCCACGACGACACCGCCGTCCTGTTCCAGCCTCGGCGGCTGCCCCAGCAGGCTCCCGTACTCGAAACGGCAGCCCTGCAACCGCAGCACGTCCATGAGCTGGCGGCGTACCTGCTCGACCACCAGGTCGGGGGAGGTGGCGGACTGGACGAGCAGCGCGGTGTCGTGGATCCGGACGAGGTGGTCCGCGTCCGTCACGGTGATCACCCGCAGGCGACGGGCGCGGGCGGCCAGCTGCGACACCACGAGGCCCACGGCCAGGAGCAGCACCGCCGTCTCGACGTCGGCGGCGCCCGCGATGGTGAACCGCTGGTACGGAGGGGTGAGGAAGAAGTCGAACCAGGCGGCGGACGACAGTGCCGCGACGGCCCCGGCCCAGCGGTTCCCGGTGGCCGAGACCGCCACCACGACGACGACCAGGACCAGGGCCGGATCGGCGCCCGACACGCTCGTACGGAAGGGCGTCAGCACCAGCGCGACCAGGAGGGGGCCAGTCAGCGCGGCGGCCATTGCGATGCGGTCACGAAGCGGGAATTCCATGATCCACCTCGCTGTGGTCCACAGTCTCTCCGGCGCCGGCCGCTCCGGCCGGCCACTCCAGCGTGCGTCCGGTCCGCCCCGCCCGGCGCTACGGGCCGGATGCCTTGACGCGTTCCTGGCGCGGACAGGGCATCAGCCCGGCAGATCGGTGCAGTGCGCCACCGTGGCGTCGTCGGGGACCCGGGCATCGGGGCCTTCGGCGGTGCGGGCTTCGGCCTGCCTGACGCGGCGGATGACATCGGCCGGCCCGTTGGCGGCGAGCAGTTCCAGTACGCCGGGCCAGTCGGTCAGGCCGTACGGGCTGACGATGCGGCCGGCGCCATTGCTGAGCAGCGCGACGCCGTCCAGGTCATCAAGGGGCCGGCTGCCGGTGACCGCTTCCTGCGCCGCGCGCGGATCATCCTTGGCGATCCAGTAGCCGCCCGGCTGGTTGCGGCGAGCCCGCAGCGCCTTGACGCAGGAGTCCCGGATCCGGTCGTACTCCGGCGTCCCCTCGGGAACGCCTTCCAAAGGCACTGAGCAGATGCGCCTGGCGGCCACCTCGCGCTCGTCGGTGATGACCTGCGGGCCGTCGTGGACCCGGTCGAGGACGAGGAAGGAGTCCGCGAGCAGGAGGTGGTCCAGGCGGCCCCGGTGGGCGCGGACGATCGCCACGGTCGCCTGCGGGCTGCTGGGGTTCGTGATGTCGCAGGTGCCGCGGTGATCATCGGCTGTCTCGCCGATCACCGCGGCGAGGATCGTCGCGAGGTCCTGCCCGTCGTCGCGCGACAGACGGCCGAGCAGCGCGCCGCCGAGGCGGTGCGTGTACCAGGCGACACCGTGGGAGCAGATCGACTCGGTTCCCGGGATGCCGGCGCCGTCCAGCAGCACAGCGGCGCCGGGAACGGCACCGACGAAGTCCTCGTTCGGCCGGCCGGCCCTGCCGGCGCTGGTCGCCATGCTGACGCGCATTCACGGGCTCCTGGGGCAGGGCGTGAGGTGAGGCTTCCGGCAGGACGGCGGCCGGCCGGGAGCCGATACCCCGGCCGGGAGCCTTGTCGCTGTCCTACCCCACTCGCGCCCGGACCAACTGCGCCCGGTGTGACCGGGCGGGTTGTCTACCGTGCCGTTGCGAAGTCCTGCGTCCAGTAGCTGCCGGGCTGGGCGAGGCCCACGCCGATCTCCTTGAACGAGCAGTCGAGGATGTTGCGCTTGTGGCCGGGGCTCTCCATCCAGCCCGCCATGACGCTCTCGGGGGTGCTGTAGCCGTAGGCGACGTTCTCGCCGTACGCGCTCCAGTCGTAACCGGCGCTCGTGATCCGGTCACTGGGGTCCGAGCCGTCGGAGCCCGTGTGGGACATGTTCTGGTGGGCCGCCATGTCCTCGCTGTGGGCCTGGGCGGCCTTCGTCAGCTTGGCGTTGAGGGTCAGCGGCGAGCAACCGGCGTTGCTGCGCTCGTTGTTGACGAGCGTCAGTATGCGGGCGACGGCATCGGACACCGGAGCGGTGGTCGCCGATGCGCTCGCGGACGCGGTGGGACGCGGGGTGCTGGTGGTCGCTGTGGGCTGCGGGGTTTCGGCGGTCGCGGTGGGCCGGGGTGCGCTCGTGGTCGCGGTGGGCTTCGGCGAGCTCGTGGCCGCGGTGGGCCGGGGTGCGGTCCTGGTCGCTGTCGGCCTCGGCGCCTTCGTGGTGGCGGAGGGGCGCGGTGCGGTCTTGGTCGCGGTCGGCTTCGGGGTGCTCGCGGGGGTGATGAGGTCTGCTATGCCCCAGTGCGTGGTGCGCTGTGCGGCGTGGGTCCGCGAGGCCTCCGCGGCCGGCTTCTCGTGCGGGTTGAAGCAGGCCATGGCGACAGAGGGCACACCCACGGCCGCCACGGCAACGGCGGCGATGATGATCCGCCGGCGGGGCGTTTTCTTGCGGTGCTTGCTCATGTGTGTGACCTCGCTCGATATTGCGCAGTTCCCGCGCCCGGGCTCGGCGGCGCCTTGCGGTCGCCATTCTTGGAACGGCCCTCGGAGCGGGGCAACAGGCGCACGTACTACCCGGGCTCGTAGAGAGGGAAGGGGCTTGAAACGCGCCCGCGGCCGTGCAGGCGGGGGACGTCGCGCCCCGGCGAGCCACTGCCGCACCGTCAGGAGTCTCTGCTCGGCCGAGGAACGGGCAGCAGTGGGGAGTGGCGCGAACGCGGCGGGGCTTCTCGCTCTCATACATGCCCCAATTGGGACAAACTCGCTATATCGCCGAGGTGGCATCTACTAACCGGCGCCCTGAACGCGAAAATGTGCTGTGACCGATGTCACCGGCGACCGACGCAACCATCCGTATCCGGCGAAGCGCCGGACTCCGTGGACCCCGGCCCTGCCCCGGGGCACGGCTGCCTAGCGCGTGGTGCCGTTGCGGCGGGTCGCGGCCGCGACGGTGGCCATCAGCTCCGCGTCCAGGACGGACGGGTCGGCCAGCCGCGTCGGAGCGGCGTACGGCACGGATCTGTTGGTCATGTGCCTGCCTCCTGGACTGCCTGCCGAGAAGGGGCTGCTGCTGCGGCTGTCCGCGCTGGACGCGGATGCCGCCACCGCCGTACGCGTGATCGCCCACTTCGAGGCGCTGCTCGGCGGCGCAGATGTCGTGCGTGATGTCCTCGTCGAAGAGTGCCTTGCTGCGCAGCCCGCCGCCGATCTCGTCGGCGCGTTCGTACAGTTCCCCCCAGACCCGCGCGCCAGGGTGACGCCGGCGGCGAGTCCGTTGGGGCCGGTGCCGACGACCGCGACGTCGATGCCGCTCATGCGGGTTCGCCCGCGTCCTGTCCCGCCGTGTTACCGGCGGCGAGCACACCTAGGCCGATCTTGTCGGTGCGGCCGGGCGATCCGCCGAGCCGGTGCACGAGCACCCAGTTCCCCGTCTGCGCGAGCACTCCGGTGAAGGCCGAGGCATCGCGGGTCGCGCCGTTGTGCCAGAGCAGCGGCCCCGCCGACTGCCAGGACGGCGCCGGTTCACCCAGTACGCGATCGAGCAGCAGTCCGGTGATCACGGTGGCCAGCGCGCGGGGCGTGGCCCAGAGCCCGCCCGCGGGCAGGATCGGCCCGTTCATGGTCCACCGGTCGCGTTCCCCACCGAACAGGCTCCGCGCGCCCAGCAGCCGACCGGCGGGCGGCTGCGCGGTGACCTCGTCCACCTCCATCGGCGTGAGCACGTACTCACGGACCAGTTCCTCGTACGGCTGCCCGGCCGCGGACACGAGGGCCGCACCGAGCACGGCGTAACCGAGGTTGGAGTACTCGGCCTCCTGCCCCGGTCGTCGTACGGCGATCTCCCCGAGCCGGCCCAGGACGGCCCGCAGCGCGTCCTGGTCGAAGGCCGCGTAGGGATCGCGGCCGCTCAGGCCCGGTGGCAGCCGCGGCAGGCCAGAGGTATGGTCCGCCAGCATCCGCAGCGTGATGCCCGATCCGGGCGGCGCCGGGAGCCGTTGCTCCACCGCGTCGTCGAGGCCGAGCAGACCCGCCCGGACCATCCGCATCAGTACGGTGCCGGTGAGCACCTTGGTCAGGGACCCGATCTCGACGAAGGCTGCCGGATCGTGCCCGTGCCGGGCCAGTGGCGGAGCCGAGCTGCTGAGCACGCAGACGGGCACGGGCCGCAGTGACAAGCGAGCCATCAGGGCTGCGCCCACTGCTGGAGAAGGGCCTCGCGTTCGGCAGGGCGCGGACTCTTCTTCCCACCGTGCGCCCGCCCCCAGGCGCTGAGGGCGGCCAGGCCGGGAGTCCCGTCGACGAGGCGGTCCAGCACCTGATGGGACAGCTCCACCTCACGAGGGGTGTACGCACCGGCGGCGGCCGAGTGTATGAGCAACTCGGTCTCCCCGTCTGCTGCTTGGACGCGCACGGTCATCTCGGCAGGACCCTCCGGCCCGCCCACTCCCATGGCTCCGAGCGCCACGTCCAGTGCTATCGACAGCTGCCGGCCGGGAGTCGCCTTGGCCCGCGCACCGACGACGGTCACCGAGCCGAGGTCGGCCCACTTCCAGGTGCCGGACTGCGGTCCGACCGCTTCGAGGCCCGCGTCGGTCACGCGGACACCGGGGGTCGATTCGCCAGGCGGCGCACCGAGATGGACCGCATCCTCGGAGACCCAGAACAGCCCGACCATTGCCACAGTTGACTCCACCGTTCACTCATTGCCGTGGGTCCGATCCGAAATCCGGTCTCGGTGAACCCGCCTGACGATCAGCTGGCATTTTCCATCGCGCCCGGGGCGGCTGCTCTGCCGACGTCCTCTTCCGGCCGTCACGGCCGCGGCGATGGCGAGCACGCCGAGGTTGTGCAGCGGGGCCCGCAGCGTTCTGGGACCTTCGGGTATCCGGCGGATCCAGCGCCCCGCGAGTCCCGAGGGGAGAGAAGCGGTCGTAGCAGCGGGTCAGAACGAGCATCGGGATGACGAGACAGGCGGTGCAGGACGAGCACCGGGCGGCCGCCCACGCCGAAGGTGACGGCCGGCGCGCTCAAGAGTCCAGCATGGGAGCGGTGTTGCTCATCGCAGGTCACCTGCCTTCCGCCAGTCGAAGTCCTGCACGCTGATCTCGTCCTTCGCGCTCGGGTCGTCGCGCTTTGACCAGGACGGCAACTTCCTCACGTACATACGGATCTGGATGCTCCGGGGGTCGCCTCCGCACGCCCGGGGCATCTGCGTCATGGCGTACCGGGAAGGGAAGCGGACGGCGTCCTCGCGTGAGCTCTTCCCGTACGGCATGAGGGGAGGAACCGGCTGTCCTGCGCGGCGAACGGGGGGATTTCGGCCGAGAAGGACGGCGCGGCGGATCTGCTGACGCACTCCGCTGGCGCATCCCGAAGTACGCGTGGCAGCGGCTCTCATCAATTCCCCCGAATTCACCGGACCGCGCTCACGGAAAAACCAACGCCGGTGGCGGGGCACCTGATAAATGGGTTTAGGTATCGACATATTGTCCGGTACAGGACAACTTCATGTCGGCGCGCCGCGAGGGGTCCGGGGGGCGCCATGGGTCGGGGGCGGCGCTCATGGAGCACGAGCCGGACCCCGTGGATCCCTACCCCAGCGGGGTGAGGCACGGATCGTCGGCGGTGCGCATACTCGCCACCATGAACAAGCACGGGCACCTCGCCGACTTCCTCCAGGCACGCCGGGGCCAACTGCGGCCCGAAGACGTGGGGCTGCGGACCTACGGCGAGCGGCGCCGGGTGCCCGGGCTGCGGCGGGAGGAGCTCGCGATGCTCGCAGGCATCAGCGCGCCCTACTACACACGCCTGGAGCAGGGCCAGTCACGCAACGCCTCGCGCGAGGTGCTCGACTCCATAGCGAGCGCCCTGCGGTTGGACGAGTCCGAGCGCGCCCATCTGCACGCCCTGGCCCGTGCCCCCGGACGGGCCAGGCCCGCGGGCCGGCCGCGCGCCGAACGCATCACCCCGGCAACCGGCGCTCTGCTGGCAGCCATCGAGGGCACACCCGCCATCGTCGTCGGTCGCCGCAGCGATGTCCTGGCCTGGAACCGTCAGGGGCACGGGCTGTTCGCCGGCCATCTCGATCCGGGCAGCCCCAACGTCCCGGGCCGACGGCCGAACATGGCCAGGCTGGTGTTCCTCGACGCGCACACCCGCGACCTGTACGCCGACTGGCCCGCCAAGGCGAGGGCCGTGGTCGGCAATCTGCGCCTGACGGCCGGCCGATACCCGGACGATCCACTGCTGGCCGGGCTGATCGGCGAACTGGCCATGAGCAGCGCGGAGTTCGCCGCGATGTGGGCCGATCACCGGATCCTGGCCTGCGATGTCGCCGAGTACGAGATGCGCCACCCCTCGGTCGGGACACTGACAGTCACCCAGCAGACGCTGCAGAGCCCGCAAGGAAGCGGGCCGTCCCTGGTGGTGGCCACAGCCGATCCCGGCTCCCCGTCGGCCACAGCCCTGACCCTGCTCGCCCACGCCACCGCACCGCAGGACGCGGCCCGGCCGCGCCCCGCCACCGAATCCCGCACCACCTGACCCGAGCCCCTCCGTCGCCCGAGGCGCTGCCCCGACCAAGGCGCCGCACCGCGGCTGCCGCATGCCCGAAAACAGTGAAGGAACCATGTCCAAGCGACGCATCAGGATCACCATGTCGGCCCTTCTGGTGGCCGCAGCCGCCCTTACGACGGCCGCACCGGCCAACGCGCTCTCCACCGGAGGGCCACTGACAGATGTGCGGATCACCACCCGTTTCGACCTGTCCGCCGGCCAGATGCCGGAGAACATCGCCCTGCTGCCCGACGGCACGGCATACGTCACCTTTGCCGCCGGCCGCCAGGTGGCCCGGATCACTCCCCGGGGCGCGACTCGCATCCTGGCTACGCTGCCCGCCCCCGCCGACGGCGGGGTCGACACGCCGGTCCTCGGCTTCCCCCTGACCACCGGCATCGTCCATGTCCCGGACGGCACCGTGTACGTGCTGTACGCGACCGGCACGGCCGATCTGACGGGACTGTGGCGGCTGCGCCCAGGGGCGGCCCCGCAGCGCATCGCCGCGCTGCCCGCAGGCGGCCTGCCCAACGGGCTGGCACTGGATGAGCACGGCGAACAGCTCTACATCACCGACTCGGTGCTCGGTACCGTGTGGACCGTCCCCGTCACCGGCGGCAGGCCCACCGCATGGTCCACCGCCCCCGAACTCGCCTCGACCGGCTTCCTCGGAGCCAACGGCGCGAAGGTACACGCCGGCGCGCTGTGGGTGACCAACCTCGACCGGGGCACCCTCCTGCGCATTCCGATCCGCTCCCCAAACCGTGCGGGAGCGCCGCAGGTCAGGGCATCGGGCATGGCCGGTATCGACGATTTCGCCTTCACCGGCCGCGGCGGCGACATCCTCGCCGCCCTCAATGCCCCCAACACGGTCGTGCGCATTCACCCCGATGGCACCAGCACTCCTGTCCTCGACGCCGGCGACGGGCTCCAGAACCCCACCTCTGTCGCACTGCGCGGCAATGACGTATACGTGCTCAGCGCCGCCTACACCACGGCCACCGACCCCAACCTGCTGCGCGCACGCCTGCGCCGCCACCTGTAGGAGCCGGCACGATACGAATGCAGGAGCACATGTCATGAGTGACGTCTCCGTCGGTGTCGGCGAATACACAGGGAAGGCTGCGCCCGAGAAAGGGGCCACCGGACGCAGCACCCGGCGGTGGACCTGTGTCGGGAGATCACCAGCTGACAGCGTCGTCCATCGACTGCTGCCAGTACGTGACCTTGAGCGAGTCGTCGATGTAAAGGCCCTTGGCGGGCAGCGAGGGGTGGGCGCCCGCACCGACGCTCTCATTGCCGGAGCGGCCGTGGAAGTAGACGACCAGGGACTTCTCCGTGCGGCCGTGGGAGCCGCTGCCGTCGGCGGCGGACAGATTCACTGAGGCATAGCCGGACTCGCCCGGCTTGAGTGTGACGACAGCCTGCGGCTGGGAGTCCTCGATGACCGGCGGCACCGACTGGGCCTCTCCGAAGCGGACGGCCGGGTAGCCGTACAGGTAGCAGGTGTTGCTGCCGGTGTTGGTGACGGTGAGGAGCATGTGGTTGACCGGGCGGTTCAGGGGGGCTGCGACGGTCTTGGTGTTGGACCCCTCGCAGGTGACCGCCTTGCCGGAGGAGGCGGGTGCCTTCGGGGCGGGGGCATGCGCGGCCGGCTTCGAGGTGGTGGTGGCCGGCTTCGCGTCGTCAGGGGAGGAGGTGCGGCCGGAGGATCCGGAGGCGGACGTCGGTGCCGCGGGAGCGGTCGCGGAGGGCGAGCCGGTTGTGGAGGAATCCGCTGACGCGCCCTCGTCCCTCGTGCCCGTTCCGTCGTTGCACGCGGTCAGGGAGAGGGCGGCGAGCGCGACGGTCGCGGCGGCGGTCATAAGGCGGGTGCGGGAGTTCCGGATGCTGGACATGTGGCTGTGCCCCTTCGGCGTTCGGGTGGGTGTGGTGCTTGGATGACTGGAGCTTGTGGGGTGATCCGTCCCAGCCGCCATGGACAGCGCGGAGTCAGGGACACCGAAACACTGGAATGGGCTCTGAGCAGGGGAGACACAGTTCCCCTGGAACGCGTGGATGGGACGTGGGGGATGGTGGAACGAGTGCCGGAGGCGAAAGGGGCCGGAAGGGCGGACGAGTTCGCGGCGCTGCTGCTGGAGCTGAAGGACCGTTCGGGACTGAGCTACGGGGTGCTGGCCAAGCGGCTGCACATGAGCACATCGACGCTGCACCGCTACTGCAACGGCACCGCAGTGCCCAACGAGTACGCACCGGTGGAACGTCTCGCACGGGTGTGCCGGGCAACGCCGCAGGAGCTCGTGGAGCTGCACCGGCGCTGGATCCTGGCAGACGCGGCACGAAGAGGCAGGCCGGACCAGGCCGCTGCGGCCGGGGCGAGGAACGCGGGTGACACCGCCGCGGATCCGGCCCGTGTGACGGGCTCGGCTCAGGAGACCGGTTCAGCCGGGGTGGCTCGTGGAACCGGTTCGCCGGAGACGGTGGATACCGGATCGCCGGCGGATTCGGCCGGCGCGGCGTCCACGCACGGACTCGGCCAGGACGGTGAATCGGTAGTCGTCGACGTGCCGCGCAAGCCCGCGCCGCGACGGCGGCGCCGTAGCGCGCTGATCGCCTCCGTCGCGGTGGCCGCCGTGCTGGGAGCCGTGGCGCTCGCCGTCAATGTGCCCTTCGGCGGGGACGAGAACGACTCGAAGGGCCGGCGGGCAGCCGGCGTCACCGGCAGGGCGGAAGCCACAGGGCCGTCGGCGACAGACTCCGCCCCCCCTTCCCCGGCCGGTGGGAGCCGCGGGCCGTCCGCCTCCGCCCCCACCGTCGAACCGGGCAGGACCGGGCCCGGTACATCCAAGGTCAGCGGCGAGCAGGGCGCGGCCGAGCCCACCAGCGGCAGCGCCGCCGTACCACTGAACGTCGCCTCCCGCCCCTATGTCTACGACAGCCCGTGCAGCCAGCATTTCCTCGTCGACAGCGCACCCGCGCAGGTAGGCCCGCCCGCGAGCGAGCAGGACGCGCCGCGTTGGGCCGCCGCCTACGGAGCGGTCTCCTCGGGGGAGCAGCGGGTCGCTCTGACCGTTCAGGGCGCCGGGCAGGACACGGTCGTCCTGGAGGCGCTGCACGTACGCGTCGTCGCCAAGGGCGCGCCGCTCGCCTGGAACGACTACGCGATGGGAGTCGGCTGCGGAGGTGGCGTCGACACCAAGTCCTTCGACATCGACCTCGACAACGGCAGCCCCACGGTCACCGTCAAGAACGGCCAGCGCGACTTCCCGTACAAGGTCAGCGAGTCCGACCCGGAGGTTTTTTACATCACCGCGCACACCAGGGCCCACGACGTCCGCTGGGACCTCAGCCTGGAATGGTCCAGCGGCACCCGCAGCGGCACGGTGCACATCGACAGCAGCGGCACCCCGTTCCGCACGAGTGCCGGCATCGGCCGACCGGGCTACGACTACCCGTTGGGCGGCGGCGAGTGGATCGAACGGGAGGAGGGCTGACCGGACTGGGGGACAAGGGGCTTGACGCCCTCTCAGTCGGCCGAGAGTTCGCCTTGGTCGTCGAGGACCTTCATATGCACTGTTTCTCCGTTCGAGCCTTCCCAGACGGTGCACCAGAACGAGTTGCCCTTCCTGGCCTCGACGGCGGCCGGGCATGTCACGCCGTCGGTGGAGGCTTTGCTCTGCCCTCGCGCAGCGGCAGCCGCTGCCCGCGCCACGGTGTCCGGATCCAGCAGCCGTGGCGTATCGGTGCTGGTGCTCACGACTTTGATCGTCACCGTCAAGGCGCAGGCGGCGACGATGACCGAGGAGAGTGCGATGACGGTGCGCGCGGTCTTCCCTTGATCAGTCACACGTAGCAGGCCCGAGCCCGCAGGTTTCGCCGCAAGGGCATCGGGCGGCTGCTGACCGAGCTGGTCCAGGAGCGGTTCCGCAGCGAGGAACGGAACGCCGTCCGTCTCGCCGTCCTGGACAACAACCCCGCGGCCCTCGCTCTCTGGAGCTCACTGGGCCGGCAGGAGATCGACCGCCGCGCCGACAGGCAGCACGGTCGACCCTGCATCCTCATGCACAAGCAGCTGGCGGGAGGGGGCCCGCGCTGTCATGGCGGTTACTTCGGGTCGCGGTTGAACTTCGCGTTGGACCAGAAGTAGCCGAGCACGGTGAGGCCGAGGCACCAGGCGATGGCGAGCCACCCGTTGTGGCCGATCTCGGTGCCGAGGAGGAGGCCGCGGAGGGTTTCGATGGCGGGGGTGAACGGCTGGTACTCGGCGATCGGCTGGAACCAGCCGGGCATGGAGTCGACCGGGGTGAAGGCGCTGGAGAGGAGCGGCAGCAGGATCAGCGGCATCGCGTTGTTGCCGGCGGCCTCGGCGTTCGGGCTGATCAGGCCCATGCCGACCGCGATCCAGGTGAGCGCCAGGGCGAAGAGCACGAGCAGCCCGAACGCCGCGAACCACTCCAGGGCCGTGGCATCGGTGGACCGGAAGCCGATGGCCACGGCGACGGCGCCCACGAGGACCACGCTCGTGACCGACTGCAGCACGCTGCCGACGACGTGCCCGACGAGCACCGAAGGGCGGTGGATCGCCATCGTGCGGAAGCGGGCGATGATGCCCTCGGTCATGTCGTTGGAGACGGACACCGCGGTTCCGACCACGGTGCTGCCGATGGTCATCAGCAGCAGGCCCGGGACGATGTACGCGATGTATGCGGAGCGGTCCGGAGTGCCGCCGCTGATTCCGGCGCTCATCGTGTCGCCGAAGATGTAGACGAAGAGCAACAGCAGCATGATCGGGGTGAGCAGCAGGTTCAGGGTGAGGGACGGATAGCGCCGCGCGTGCAGGAGGTTGCGGCGCAGCATCGTGGACGAGTCGCGTACGGCGAGGGAGAGGGAACTCATCGGACGGTCTCCTCGGGCTGGCTGGGCTGGTTGGGGATGTCGGCGGTGCCGGTCAGGGCGAAGAACACGTCGTCGAGGTCGGGGGTGTGGACGGTCAGTTCGTCCGCCTCGATGCCGGCGGAGTCGAGCCGGTCGAGGAGGGAGCGCAGTTCGCGCTGGCTTCCGTCGCTGGGGACGGACAGCGACAGTGCCTCGTCGTCCCGGGTGACCTCGCGCAGGGCGACGGCGGCGGACTGGTACGCGGCCGGGTCGGTGAACCGCAGCCGCACGTGCCCGCCCGGGATGAGCCGCTTGAGCTCCTCGGCGCTCCCTTCGGCGGCGATCCTGCCGTCGTTCAACACAGCGATGCGGTCGGCGAGTTCGTCGGCCTCATCCAGGTACTGGGTGGTGAGGAAGACGGTGACGCCGTCGGAGACGAGGCCGCGGATGATGCCCCACATGTTGTGGCGGCTGCGCGGGTCGAGGCCGGTGGTCGGCTCGTCGAGGAAGATGATCCGCGGGTTGCCGACCAGCGTCATGGCGAGGTCGAGGCGGCGCTTCATGCCGCCGGAGTAGGTGGAGGCGGGCTTCTTCGCCGCCTCCACCAGGTCGAAGCGCTCCAGGAGTTCGGCGGCGGTGCGCCGCCCCTCGCTGCGGGAGAGGTGGTGCAGGTCCGCCATGAGGAGCATGTTCTCCTCACCGGTGATCAGCCCGTCGACCGCGGAGAACTGGCCGGTGACACCGATCGCGGCACGGACCGCCTGGGGGTCGGTGGCCAGGTCGTGCCCGCCGACGTGCAGGTCACCGGCGTCGGCGGTGATGAGCGTGGAGAGGATCTTGACGGCGGTGGTCTTGCCGGCGCCGTTCGGGCCGAGCAGGGAGAAGATCGTTCCTTTGGAGACTGCCAGGTCGATGCCGTCGAGCACGGTCTTGTCGCCGTAGGACTTGCGCAGCCCGTTCGCTGCGATGGCCAGGTCGGTCATGAGGGGTGCTCCTTCAGAGGCTGCGGGCGGTGATGTCGCCGTAGGCGGTGGTCGCGTGGATGTTCAGGTCGGCGGCGCCTTCGGTGTTCTTGAGCGCGTTGTGGATCCGGCCGTAGGCGGTGCCGGCGTCGAGGGAGGCGGAGACTCCGCGGGCGGCGCCGACCGACACCTCGCCGGACTCGGTGCGCAGCGTGACCGTGCCGCGTACGGCCTCGGCGATGTGGATGTCGCCCTTTTGGGTGCTGATCTCCGCGGGGCCGCCCAGGCGGCCGACCGAGACGTCACCGGCGAGGAGGGTGAGGCGGGTGCTCGCGGCCTCGTCGAGCTCGACCGAGCCCTGCGCGCCCTCGAAGGCAACGTCGCCGAGCCGCCCGACGCCCCGGAACTCGGCGCCGGCCGCCTTCGCCTCGATGCGGGAGCCGGCGGGCAGCTGGATGGTCACCTCGACGGACCCGGAGCTGCCGAGGATCCGGTTCTTCGCCGCCGGGGCCTCGATCCGCAGGACACCGGCGTCGTATGCGACCTCGATCTGCTCCGCAGCCTTCACATCACGGCTCTTCGAGGCGTCCGCGGGCAGGCCTCCACCGCGGTGTCGGCCCGGTCGGAGGCGATGAACCGGATGCGTCCGGCAGGGATGTCGAGGACGGCCGAGACCGGGGCGGGTGTGTCGAACTTCTGCATCGTGCTCTCCTTCACTCCGTTGTTTCCGATGAAGGAAAAGCTACGTTGCGTTCATATATCTGGCAATGAAGTCGTTGCGCATAATTGCCATCAGTGCAGGCTGTAGCTGGGAAATCGTTGCAATGGAGTTGACCTTAATGCAACAACTGTCACCGTGTGTGTTGCAATGGACTGAGAGTGAACGCTATGCTTGAGGCGCCAGGGCCACGAAGGGGATCGCGCTGGCGGAGGGGGTGGACTCACCCGGCAGGAACGTCAGCAGATCGCGCTCGGGCTCACCGACGGCCTGATCCACGTCATTCGGGGGTGCATGCGCCGCACCCTGCCACCCGCCCTGTCGGCCGCGCTCGCCGTTCGCTCGCGCCGCCCCGGAGCCGGTTCAGGAGACGGAGAGCCGTCGGTCGGTCCGCATCAACCCCCCACATAGGTAGGTCGGTTGACGGACGAAGCTGCGGGGGTCCAATCCGAGGCCTGGACAGCAAAGAAGCCTGGGCCATTGGCCTGGGGCTTCCGCATGAAGCGGGTGACGAGAATCGAACTCGCGCTCCGAGTCCGGGAATCAACCGGCACTGGGTGGTCGTAAGGCCTCTGTTCGATGGACGATCGAGCGGGACTGACAGATCCTCATCGCGGTGCTTATGATGCCGGGGATGAAGAACTACTCCTCGTACGGATCGGGGGAATCGTTCGCGCAAGGTGAGTGCTGATGGCACACCACTTCGCGAATAGGATTCCGGCCCACCTGTTGATGTGGCAACGCGTGCGCGAGTACGCCGTGCCACCGTCCATGATCGAGACCGCGACCGCACGGCGTGCGGTCGGCGACTGGGCCGGGGCATGCGCCGCCGCCCGGGTCGATATCGATCTCGATCTGCGCGCCGTGCGTGACCGCCACGGCACCGATCTTGTCACCCGCCTTCGTGCGGATTTGCGCCGCCTGGCTCCGGATCTGCTCCGCTGGCACATGCCCCGGATCGCCCCCGACGGGCGGCTCCGCGCCGGACTCACCATCTCCCTGGCCCGATACCGGAGCTCCGGTGCCATGCCGCTGCACCTGGTGGTGCGGACACCGCCGGCCTGGGCGGACGCCGGGCAGTGGATATCCCTGGCCCTGTGGGAGGAGTCCGGGTACGACCCAGGGCGCCTTCCGCATCCGCATCCGCATCCGCATCCCAACCGGCGTTTCCGGCTCGACCTGCACCGGCATCTCTGGGACTGCGAACGGAGCGGCGAACTGGCGTGGCGGTGCGGTGCGGGCGAGGCGTCATCCCTGGTGCCGCCCGACCGGCCTTACGCACCCGCTCGGCCAGACATGCCGGACTTGCCGGATCGGCCGGCCGTCCACGATTACTCGTGGGGGTCGGCAAGTTGGGCTGCCGAGGCGGAGTTGCTGTTGCAGGCAGAGGGTTGCCCCCGCGGGGCCTTCACCGTACGGCTCGGTACGCGGAGTCGCGCCGTGCTCGAACTCGTCGCCCCCGACGACAGCCATGCCCCGACGTTCCGGCCGCTGCGGGAGACGCTGCCGCCGCAGGAGGTTGCGGCGCTTCCGGTGCTGCCGGATGCGGCGGCCCGGGTCCTTCCGGATCTGGAGCTGCTGCGCGCCGGGCTGGTCGCGACCGATCGGCTGCATCCGCTCGTCGCCACAGCACTGGCGGCGTTCGGCTCAGCGGCGCTGTCCAGCTCGGGACCGGCGACCGGCCCCGCCTCCCGGCCCGGTGATCCGCACCGGGTGGAGTGCCGGGGTGAGGTCCACCGGATAGCGCTGCGGGACGGGACACTTACGGCGATCGATCACGACCCGGCACAACTGCGCCGGGAGGAACTGCTGGTGGCGCTCGGCGGTCCCGCGCTGCCCTGCCTGCGTGCCATCGACGAGGTGCACCGTGACCCGGAGGCACTGCCCGCGGTCCGGGAGCGGCTGGGGCATGGCGACATCGCCGGGGCCCTGGCCGTGGTCGAGGGGCTGCTCGGTCCCGGTGCGGTCCTGCGCGACGGGCCGCTGCGGGAGGAGTTGGAGTCGGCTGCGGCCCGCCGCATCGACCACGGGCTCTTCCGCTCGGGGTTGGTCGCCGTGCACCCCGGTGCCGGTTCGGCAGCGGGCGGAAAGGCCTCGGGCCCGAGGCACGCGGGGGCGGGTCACCGCCCCCGACTCGACCGCCGTACGCCTCCCGCAATGCGCCTCAAGCAGAGCGGCCGGGCCCGGCCCCGTACCGGCCTGATCCCGAGGACCAGCTGACCGGCTGTCCCACCTGAGTTCCGTGCTCGCACTGCGCATTGCGCGCTGCACGCCCACGACATCCGGAACGGGCCGTTCCGTCCCGTTCCGTTCCCTCATCCCACCCAAGGTGATGCCCATGACCTCCAGCACCCTCCTGCCCGCCCCCGCCCCCGCCCCCGCCCCCGCCCCTGCCGGTGCGCCCGCGCCCACCTCCGTCGGCGCGTCCGGGACCGGCACCCAACTCGCCGTCGCCGGCGACCTCCTGTCCCTCCTGCGCACGACCACCACCGAACCGCGCCCCGACGAGCAGCTCGAAGCCCTCACTCTGGCCGTCGCGGCCGACCTGCCCGTGCTGCTCTGGGGCGAGCCGGGCATCGGCAAGACCGCGGCCCTGACGCAGCTCGCCACTTCCCTCGACCTCCCGCTGACGACCGTGATCGCCAGCGTCCACGAGCCGACCGACTTCTCAGGGCTGCCCATCGTCGGAGACGACCCGGCGGTGCAGGGGGTGCCGATGGCGCCGCCGCAGTGGGCCGTGGAACTGGTGCGGGCCGGCCGGGGGCTGCTCTTCCTGGACGAACTCTCCACCGCCACACCGGCCGTCCAGGCGGCGCTGCTCCGGGTCGTCCTGGAGCGGAGGGTCGGCGCGCTGCAACTGCCGCCGGAGGTACGGATCGTGGCCGCGGCCAATCCGAGCGCGTCGGCGGCGGACGGGTGGGAGCTGAGCCCGCCGCTGGCCAACCGGTTCGTGCATCTGTACTGGGTGCACGACCGGGAGGTGGTGGTGCGCGGGCTGGGCGGGGTCTGGCCCCGGGCGGAGCTGCCCCGGCTGGTGCCGGAGCGCTTGCCGGAGGCGGTTGCTTTCGCCCGGCGCGCGGTCTGCGGATTCCTGGAGGCCCGGCCGACGCTGATCCACCGGCTGCCTAGCACGGAGACACGGCGCGGCGGTGCCTGGCCCTCGCCCCGGAGCTGGGAGGCCGCGTTGGCCCTGCTTGCCTTCGGTACGGCGGCCTCCGTCTCCCGTGAGGTGCTGGCACTGCTGGTGCGGGGCACGGTGGGGGACGGGCCGGGGCTCGAACTCCTTGCCCATCTGGACCGGATGGACCTGCCGGACCCGGAGTCGCTGCTCGCCGATCCGGCCTCCGCCGAACTGCCGGTGCGGGGCGATCTGCGTCAGGCTGCGCTGGAGGCGGTGGTGGCCGCCGTCGGGGCGCGGCCCGAGCGGGCACGGTGGGAGGCGGGCTGGGCGGTGCTGGTCCGGGCGCTGGAGACCGGCCCCCCGGACCTGCTGGTCGCCCCCGCGACGACGCTGGCCTCGCTGCGGCGCGACGACTGGGAGGTGCCGGCGGCGGTGGAGCGGCTGGTCGGGGTGATTGGTCTCGCCCGACAGGCGGACCGGTCGGTGGGGCGGGTCGCGGCGGCGGCCGACGCCAGGCGTGCGGCGAGGGCACGCCGATGACGGGGGGCGCGAAGCACCCTCTGCCGCGCCCGATGGCCCGGCCCGCGCCGCCGCGCCCGGTGCGGGCCACCGTGCCGACGCCACCGGCCGGCTCCGGCACGCCGTACGGAGCGCCCGGACTTCCGCTGGACGTGGAGAAACTGCTGACCGCCCGGCTGCACGCGGTGAAGGTCCGCCCCTACCTGGCAAGCGCACTCTTCGCGCTGCACGTGGTGGAGGACCGGTCGGTGCCGACGATGGCGGTGGACGCACACTGGCGCTGCTACGTCGCCCCCGGCTTCGTGGAGCGCACCCCGGTGGAGGAACTGGCGGGCGTCTGGGTGCACGAGGTCTCCCATCTGCTCCGGGACCACCACGGGCGGGGTGAGCGGTATGCGCGGGAGCACGAGGAATACGGGCCGGGCGCTCGGCTGCGGCGGAACATCGCCGCCGACTTCGAGATCAACGACGACATCTACGGTGACGGTCTGCCCCTGCCTGCCGGGGCGGTGCTGCCGTCTCTGCTGCGGCTGCCCGACGGGTTGCTGATGGAGGAGTACCTGCGGAGGGCGTCGATGTCAGGGCTCACCGGGGACTTGGCCTGGCTGGACTGCGGCAGCGGTGCCGACGGGCAGGGCCGACCGTGGGAGCTGGGGCCCGACGGGGCACACGGGCTGAGCAAGCAGCAGCGGGACGCGGTCCGCTTCCGGGTGGCCGAGGGGATCAGGGGCCGGCCGGGCGACGCTCCGGAGGGATGGCGCCGGTGGGCCGACGAGGCGTTCCATCCACCTCAGCCGTGGCGGCGGTTGCTGGGGGCGGCGATCCGCTCCGCGGCAAGTGCGCCGGGGGTGGGCGAGGACCACAGCTACCGGCGTCCGTCCCGGCGCTCGGCCAGTGTCCCCGGAGTGCTGCTGCCGAGCCTGCGCCATACGCCGCCCCGGGTCTGCGTCGTGATCGACACCTCCGGGTCGGTGAGCGACGCCGAGCTGGGCAGCGCGCTGCTGGAGGTGGCGGCGATCTCACGGGCGGTGGGCGGGCGGCGCGACCTGGTCTCGGTGATCTCCTGCGACGCGGCGGCCGGGGTCGCCGTCCCGCTCTGCCGCGCCGAGAACATCGAACTGGTCGGCGGCGGAGGAACGGATCTGCGCTCCGGCTTCGCCCGGGCTCTCCGCTCCCGGCCCCACCCGGACGTGATCGTCGCCCTGACGGACGCTCAGACACCGTGGCCCACCGCGCAGCCGCCCTGCCGCACCGTTGTCGGCCTCTTCCCCCGCCCCTTCCGCGCTGCGGAAGAAGAGAACCCCGACTACGTCCCGGACACCCCGCCGCCCTGGGCACGTGTCGTCACCATCACCTGAGAAAACGCGGAGCGCCCTTCCGACGCTCGACCTTCGGACGTGAATGGGCGAGTTGTCCTTCCGACGGACGTCCGTCAGCGTCTCGATCACCGAAGCCTTCCGCCCGCGTTGCCGCGAGGAACGGACCCTGCAGTTTTCCGACCGAACGGGACGGAGGGCCCATGACGTCCCGGGCCAACGCCCTGCGGGACTTCGACAGAGCGTGGGAATTCAACTGGGGTGCCACGCTTCCACCGGGACACCTGCTACGCACAGCTCACCCGGACCGGTGGGTGCATTTCCACAGCCTGCCGCCGAGGGGCCTCGGACGGCTTTTCCGCCCATACGACGGCGGGGTCGACATCCTCACCTCGACCCTTGCCGAACGGAATGGCTCTAGCAGCACCCAGGGGCCTGTGACACCGCTGTCAGCCGACAACAAATAGGGCCCCGGTGTCTGACCTGGGCCTTCGTCATGGAGCGGGTGACGGGAATCGAATTCGCGCTCCGAGCTTGGGGACCACCGGTGATTGCGACGGCCGCATATGCCCTGACCTGGCGATACGCCGCGCTGGAGGTGCTCCCGGTGTGGTCTCTCGGCGCCCTGTCACCGCTGTTGACCGCTCGGCTGGGCACGAGCATCGGGGCGCTGTGCACGTCCACCGCGGTTGCACCCCGATGACCATTTCGAGGAGGAGGTGCCGAGGCGCACCAGAACCCCAGCGTGAACATTCGTCGGACGCCTCCTAGTGTCTCGTGATCCTGTTCATGTCAGTTCGAGTTGTTATTAACGAGTTTCTTCACGTTGGTCGCGACGAGTCGGACCTTCGCGAGGACCTCGCCGGCGGTCGCGGTCCAAGTGAACGGTTTCGCTGTCGTGTTCCAGGAGTTGATGTAGTCGCGGATCTGTTTGATCAGGACGTTGACGCTGGAGAACGTGCCGCGGCGGATGGACTGCCGGGTCAGGATTCCGAACCAGATCTCGATCTGGTTCAGCCACGAGGAACCGACGGGAGTGAAATGGAAGTGGACTTGCGGGTTCTTGACCAGCCACTCCTTGACCTCCGGGGTGGTGTGCGTCGAGAGGTTGTCCAGGACGACATGGATGTCCTTCCCGGCGTGCGGTTTCACCGCCTTCTTCAAGAAGGCCAGGAAATCCTTGCCGTTCCGGGTCGGCCTGCACTCGCCGAGCACTTCACCAGTGGTCACGTTCAGGGCGGCGAACAGGTTCGTGGTGCCGTGCCGGACGTAGTCGGCGGTGCGCTTCTCGCTCGCCGCGAAGGCGACCGGCAGCACCGGCTGGGTCCGGTCCAGCGCCTGGATCTGCGTCTTCTCGTCGATCGAGAGGACCACCGCGCCGCCCGGCGGGGCCAGATACAGGCCGATCACGTCGGCCACCTTCTCCGCGAACGCGGGATCTTTGGAAATCTTGAAGGTGCCGGACCGGTGCGGCTTCAGGCTCTCCTCCCGCCAGACGCGCGCGATGTAGTGCCAGGACACGGTGATGTTCTCGGCCCGCTCCAGATACTTCGCCAACTCCCGCGTGGACCAGCGCGAAAGCCCCGTGCCGTCCGGCGGCGTCATGCGCGTCAGCGCAATCACCCGGGCCCGCACCCGCGCCGGCACCTGTTCCCGCGCGCCACCGGGACGCTCACCTTCCAGCCCGGCCAGGCCCTGCTCGGCATAGCGGATCTTCCAGCGGTCCACGGTCGGCAGCGACACCCCGAGCAGCTCCGCAATGTCCTTGCGCCGACGCCCCTCACTCGACCACAGAACGATCCGGCCCCGCGTAGCGATGTCCGCAGGAACGTCCCGGCTGTTCACCAACTCCCGCAACTCGGCGGCCTGTTCCACGGAGATCTCCACACCAAGAGACCCTGCCATACAAGATCAAGTAACGCTGACGGAATCACGAGACACTAGCGGGGGATGGCGCCAGCAGCCCCGGACCGTGACAGCGACAGCTCGTCGGCGAGCTGCCGTACGACGGCGATGTCGCTGAAGGGAAGCAGTTCCTCGCCGATGATCTGGTGCGGCTCGCTGCCCTTCCCCGCGACGAGGACCACGTCGTCGGGCCCGGCGGCGGCGAGGGCGAAACGGATGGCCTGACTCCGGTCGGGGATCCGCTCGAACGGGGTGCCGGTCGGGGCGATGCCGGGGGTGATCTGGTCGAGGATCGCTCCGGGATCTTCAGTGCGGGGGTTGTCGGAGGTGAGGACGCAGTGGTCGGAGAGCCGGCCGGCGATCTCTCCCATGGCCGCCCGCTTGGTGGTGTCGCGGTCGCCGCCACAGCCGAAGACGGTGATGACGTGGGCGGTGGCGAAGCCGCGGATCGCGGTCAGGACCTTCTCCAGCGAGTCCGGGGAGTGGGCGTAGTCCACGATCACGGAGGTGCCGAGCGGGGTTACGTGGCGCTCCAGCCTGCCCGGGACCGGCGGCATCAGCCGCAGGGCGGCGACGAGGGCGCCCAGGTCGTGGCCGAGGGCGTGGCAGGCGGCGACCGTGGCGAGGGCATTGGACACCGAGAACCGTCCGGGGACGGGGATGGACGCAGGGTACGTACGCCCCTGGTGGTGGAGGGTGAACCGGCTGCCGGTGGCGTCCATGGAGAGGTCGGTCGCCCGGTAGTCCACGTCGGCGTCGGTGTCCAGGGCGTACGTGGTGACCGCCCCGGCCCCCGGCATCAGGCGCTGGATCCAGGCGCTCACCGGGTCGTCGGCGTTGACGACGGCATGGCGGCACAGGCCCTGGAAGAGCCGCAGTTTTGCGTTCCGGTAGCTCTCCATCGTGCCGTGGTCGTCCAGGTGATCCTGGGTCAGGTTGGTGAATACGCCGACGTCTATGTGGGCGTCGTCCACGCGATGGGTCAGCAGCGCCATCGAGGTGGCCTCCAGCACGACACTGCCCGTGCGGCGGTCGCGCATGTGACCGAGCAGGTACTGCAGGTCCGGCGACTCCGGCGTGGTCAGGACCGAGTGCGGCATCGGCACCGGGTCGTCGCCGATGCGGCTGCCGGCCGTCCCGATGACCCCGACCCTCGCACCCTCGGCGATCCGGAGGACCGACTCGACCATGTACGACACCGAGGTCTTTCCGTTGGTGCCGGTGATCGCCACCATATCCATCGCCCGACCGGGCTCGCCGTAGTAGCGGGCGGCGACAGCCGAGGCCGCGACCCGGATGTCCGGTACGCCTACGACGCACACCCCGTCCGGGACGACGACGCCCGTGCCTTCCACCAGGACCGCCACCGCTCCGAGTTCCACGGCACGCGTAATGGCTTCGGGGCCGCCTTCGCGGTGGCCCGGTACCGCGATGTACAGCGAGCCACGGGTCATGCGGTGGGCGTCGAAGTGCATTCCTCCGCTGATTCGCGTTCCGATGGAGCCCTGAAGCACCTGGTGGGTGTGCCCGTCCAGCAGTTCGTTGAGTTTCAAAGCTGTCCCCTCGGAAGCGGAGCTCCGGTACGCCGGTCTACGGCAGGCCGGAGGGCCGCGGTGATGACCATGGACCTGGCTGTCCGGTACCTGGAGTCAGGCACCCGACTGTTGGGGGATCGCGCAGGACGTGAAAGAAATCCGGGCACGGCGGAATTCGGCTCGGCGGCTCGGTGCTGCGCGAGTCTACGCCTGCACATCGGGGGGAACGGTCCGCCCCGGTCCGGCTGGAGTGCGCAGGAGCACAGTGCTGCCCCCGGGCGCCGTGCGGCACAGGCTGGACGGTGCGTGGCGGCGTTGGGCGAGCGGTGGCCGTACGTCGACAGGATCATGGTGAGCCGGCCCTTGTGGCACACCGGGCCCAGCACACTGACCCTCGCCGACCGTACGGTCCACATCAACCGCTTCGACGCCGGGGAGAGCCCGAGTGCGATCTGCCTGCCCTCCTACGGCGCCGGGCGCTGTGATCCGCTGGTCGTGCCACCCGGCGCGACACCCGCGGAGGCGGACCGTCTCATGCCCTCGGTGAGCACCCACGACGAGACGCGTGCCGGACAGGCCGGAAGGGCCCAAAGACGATGCCGCAACGCGGCCTCACTGTGGTGCCCCGCTTGCGACGGCTGCTATTCGGTCGGCGACGACACCCTGTGGGCGTCAACCGGCGCAAGAAGGGCACCGGGAACACACTGTCCGCGCTGAAATCGATCCGCGCCGGCCGGCCCGACGGCGCCCCGATCTGCGTGATCCTGGACAACCTGTCCGCCCACAGGGGCGCCGACGCCCGGCGCCGGGCGGCGAAGCACAAGGTCGAGTTGTGCCTCACGCCGACCTACGCCTCGTGGGTCAACCTCATCGAAGCCCACTTCGGACCGCTGAGGCGGTTCACCATCGCCAACTCGAACTACCCCAACCACACCGCGCAGACCGGGCGTTGTACGCATACCTGCGGTGGCGCAACACCAACGCCCGCCACCGCGACGTCCTGGCCGCCAAATGCAAGGAACGCGCCCGCAGCCGATGCGAGAAAGGCATCCGCTGGGGCGGTCGGCTACTCGCCGACGGCGCCATCGATGGCCTCACGGAGGAGGTCCGCATGGCCGACGTGGCGGGCGTACTCCTCGATCACGTGCTCAAGGACGAACCGCACATCGGTGTCACCGAATTCCCGGTTCGGCACGATGCGCGCGAGGTCGACGGTCACCTTCGCGAATACCTGCCGCGACTCCTCGCACGCCTTCAGGTAGTCCTCGTAGACGTCCCTGGCCGGCGTAGCGTCCGACTCGTCGTACCACTCGCCACCATCAGCGGTGACGTAGGTCCGATAGGGGAAGAAGCGAGGTGTCGTGCCTGCCAACGTCCGCTGGAACCAGGCACGTTCGACCCCCTGTAGATGACGCATGAGCCCCAGCAGGGTCAACGCCGACGACCTCACAGGACGTAGCCGCAGTTGTGCATCCGAGAGGCCCTCGCACTTCCACAAGAAGGTCGCTCGGTGGTAATCGAGATTCGAGGCGATCACCTCCAGCCACGGGCCCGATACTGCGCGCTCAGGCCGGACGAGCTTCCGGATCACAATGTCGCTCACGCTGGAGTCTCCTTACCGGTCATCAAGCTTGATCGAGTTCGTATGTGCCCACGACCCGAGGACTGGGCGGCGCCTCCACCGGCACCTCACGGGCACGTCCGTTCAAGAAGACCTCTTTTCGTATCGGAACTCATCGCTCGATGCCGCAACGGGAGTGGCCATTCACGCTGCGAGTGGCCGGGTATCGCTGCGAGTCACAGGCGGCCTGAACGCAGCCCGGCGAACCCGTGCGGTCACAGCACCAGCGGGCGCGTGGTTGGGCGGTGCCGCATTTCCGAGGCGTTCATGGTCGACAACGGATGCGGCCAATCACCTTTCCGGAGCGCTCGCTTCATGGTCCCGGCGTGCCTCGTGTCAGTGAGGTTCCCGCAGCGGCCCGAGCGCTGTGAGCCGGCTCGGAGAAGGAGATCTCCCAGACCTCACGGACATCACGAGTGACCGGTGTGCGAAGCGTGGGCCACACGCAGACGAGCAGGGTACGACGCGTCCAGAGTCATGTGGCATTCCTCACAGCGAAAGCACAGGCAGTGAAAGCAACTGCACCCTTTCGTCTTTTCTGTCTGTACCGGTGTTGTGGTATTGGCCGGACCAGGGGAAAAATTGTTGACGGTCAACTGCCGCCCCGGCCATACGATCACCTCAAGTCGCATCTGCGTGTTCCATTCCGCTGCGACCCCTTCTTCTCTTTTCGGACCTCGAAGGGCTCTTGTGAAGATTCGCCGGATTCTTGCCACAGCTGTTGCCGCCGCAGTGACCACGCCTGCTCTCCTGCTGTCGGTCACCCCCGCGTTCGCCGACGACAAGCCGGCAGCGCAGACGCAGGAGAAGCCGTCCATCGCGGAGCTGGAAAAGGCCGCCGCCGCAGCGAAGGTGGCGTACGACGACGCCGTAGCGGCCGAGAGTGCCGCCGAGGCGGCTCTGGAAGCGCTCCTGTCCGACACCGCTCCCCTGGCCGTGGCAGCCAAGGCCGCCCAGGCCGCGGCGGCCGACGCCGCAACCGCGAAGACCGACGCCGACCGGGCGGTCGTCGACGCCCAGGCGGCGATCGACGCCCTCCCGGAGACGGCCACCGAGGAGGAGAAGACCGCCGCGGCGACGACTCTCACCAAGGCAGAAGCCGCCGCCGCGGCCGCCGACGAGGCCAAGGCCGCCGCCGATGCGAAGGTCGTGGAAGCCCTGGACGCGCGTGACGACGAGCGGGTCGCCGCAGTCCGGACGCTGGATCAGGCGCAAAAGGCCACCAAGGCGGCGCTCGCTGACAAGACCGCCGCCGACGAGGCGCTGGCCAAGGCGAAGGAGGAGGGTGAGGACGGCGGGGACTGCGTCCCCGAGGCCAAGCTCACCACGGTCGTCACGGGTCTGCCGTCCACGGTCGTCGCCGGTACGAAGGTCAACTTCAATCTCCGGGTGACCAACGGCACCGACAAGGCGATGGACGAGGTGCTTCCGTTCGCCTACGTCCACGCGACCGACCGGAGCGGGCTCAACGCCATCGACGACCTGGTGCACCTGCAGTGGTCGTCCGCCTCGTCCTCGAAGTGGAAGACCGTCGACAACGAGCACTACATGGACGCCATCAGCCCGCTGAAGGCGGGCGCCCACGCCGACGTCAAGATGCGCCTCACGATCGACGCCTCGGCCCCCGCGGGCAATGGCATCACCTTCGTGGCCGGTGACTACTTCAACGACAACGGCACCTGCGGCGGGAGCCCGGACCTCGAGGGCTACGAGTTCCTGATCGCCGCCGCGGGAAGCAAGCCCGGCAAGGTCGACGACGCCAAGCCCAGCACGACCAAGCCGAACACCTCGGACCTCAAGCCGCAGAGCGGCGCGTCGGCCAGTCCCGTGAGCGGCAGCCTCGCCGCCACGGGCTCGTCCTCCGCGACGTCGCAGCTCGCCCTCGCGAGCGGCGCGGCCGTGGCGATCGGCGCGGGCGCGGTGTTCGTCGTACGCCGTCGCAAGGCCGGCTCCCACGCCTGACGCATGAGGCGGGGAGCCGACCAGGTACCCCGGCCCACATGCTGACAGCCCAGCGGGTCCGACACCGAGCGATGTCGGGCCCGCTGCGGTGACACGGCCGCCTGTGGCACACCGTCCTCGTGCCCGAGACGAGCTACGTCTCTCCACCTACTTCACGACTCACTCGCGAATAAAGCCGTACGGGCCGATGGCACATCGCTGGCCGATATCGCCCGTGACCTCCAGTTGAGACCCGCTTGTCTCAGCGACCTCACTTTCCGTCTGATGGTCGCCTGACCCAGCACTTTGCGGACGAAACGAAACGCTTCCCCGCAATGGGGTGGTGGAGGCCGCACAAAACGGATCGCAATATGCGAGGCTCGCCGCCGCCGCGCCACCGATGCGTGGCGAGGTCGGATAGGTCCAGACAACAAATAAGCCCCCGGCCGCCGGCCCGGGGCTTTTGCGTGGAGCGGGTGACGAGAATCGAACTCGCGCTCTGAGCTCGGGGAGCAGCGGCGCATGCGGCGTTCTCGCACGCTTTGGCTTGCCCTTATTCAGCATCAGGGGCGTGGTCGCAGGGCCTCGCGAATCACCGGCTCGACGGCACGGCCGCGTCAGGACGTCCTACTGGTGCGGATCGATTGGAGTGGGAGCACCGGTGCTACTACTCCTTCGGCTCCGCCTGGACCGCGGATGAAGAGACGGCGGCCCCGCGAAGGCGGCCGTAGGGGCGGGGTGTGAGGCGCGAGGTGTCCGATCGGAAAGGCGACCGCCGTGGTTCGCTCGATCGGGTCGCCGGGTCGCCGGGTCGCCGGGTCGCGGGGTCGCGGGGTCGCCATTCGACCAAGTCCGGTCGCATTTCTCTACGGGGCTGCGTTTCGTCGACGATTCGAGAGGTTTTTTCTGCTGTTCTGTCGGAAGAAATTACTCGGAGGGCTGACTGTGCTGCCGTGAGTGCGAAGGTGTGCGTAAAGGGACTGGCTGTTCGCTTTCATGATATAGTCCTAATGAATTTACAGGACGCCGCGAAAAAAGGGGAATGGCGTGAATACCGAGAAGGTTACGGCTCGACGTCTTACGGCCGAAGAGGTTTCGGAATTGGGCCTCCAGGACGACATCTTCGTCTCGGCGGAGATGGATGGCCTTCCTCTCGACTGCTACGCCCCGGCTCTCCTTACGAAGCCGGGTAAGAATTTCGAAAGAGGGTCCTTCATCGCGAGGACGATCTTCGGTGAGGAAATTCATGTTCTCCCGGAAAATCTCGAAGAGCGCGGGATCTGGATTGCCGACAAGGCAGGGGAAGAGATCGAGGTTCTCCAGAGTGCCGGCGTCCTCCTGAACCTCGCCCTCTTCGTGCCCGACGGGAACAAGGAATCCCTGGACTCGCTCTACTCCGCCGCACGGGACGCGTTCGGCGCGGGGATCGTTCAGCGCTGGAGCGAGGAAACCGTCGCGGTGCCCGACGTCAAGGTCGACCTGTACGAGGAGCCGGCCCGGGGGCGGAAGAACACGAACACCCAGAACCGCGACCGCCGTGCCCTGGACATCTACCCGACCCGAGTGCGGTTCCTGGAGCCCAGCGATGGCTGGAGGTTCATCGTCGAACCGCACAAGGAGATCGTCGATGACACACCGACGATCTGACCTGATGGCAGGTTAGCCTCGTCTTTCGCGGGAGCCCGTCAGCTTGCTGACGGGCTCTTCTTCGTTTGCCGGGGCTTGCGGGCGGGCCGGTGCTGTCGCGGATCTCGCCGCCAAGTTCGACAGCGGGCATCCAGGCGGAGGGCAGCACTGTCGGCACGGACCGGTGAATCTGATAGGTGATGGTCATGCCGGCCGAGTGGGGCAGCCATCGGCCCCGCTTCGCGAACCATTCGACGGATGCGCGGGTGCCTCCGCCGCAATCCGTGCGGATCAGCGTCCGCCGCCCTCGGCGGCACCTTTTCGAGGCCGTTGCGCCCCTCATCTGTCGCGGGGCTCCTGCGTTTGTCGCCGGTCCCCTGCGGCTTCGTCTGCGGTCGGTAACAGAGGGATCGTGTACGGGCGTTCGTATGTCCTCATGGGGGCACGGCATCGGCGGAGACAACAAAGGGGCGGGCGGACATGGCAAGGCGCAAGGGGAGGGGATGGCACGGCCGGCTTCTCGCGGCGGCGCTCGGGGTGACGGCGGTGGCCGCGGCCACCTCGGTGTGGACCGCGCAGGCCGACACCGCCGGAGGGCGGCAGCCGCAAGCGCGTGTCTCCGCGCCGGACGCCCAGCCCGAGGACCGGACCGTGGCCAAGGTGGCGGCGGACATCGCGCACGCCTCGGACCGCGGCGCCCGGGGCGTCAACATCACCATCGACGACGGACCGGACCCGGTCTGGACGCCGCAGGTGCTGCAACTGCTGAAGGACAGCGGTGTGAAGGCTACGTTCTGCATGGTGGGCACGCAGGCCCAGGCACACCCGGACCTGGTCAAGGCGGTCGTGGCGGGCGGGCACCGGCTGTGCAACCACACCGTCTCGCACGACACCACCATGGACACCCGGTCCGAGGCATACCAGTCCCAGCAGATCCTGGATGCCGAACGCATGATCACCAAGGCGTCCGGAGGCGTCCGGCCTCAGTATTACCGGGCCCCGGGCGGTGCTTTCACCCCGTACAGCAGGCAGCTCGCCGCGTCCCGGGGGATGCGGCCGCTGGGCTGGAACGTCGACTCGAAGGACTTCGAGCGTCCCGGTGTGGACACCATGGTCGCCACCGTCAAGAACGAGATCTCCAACGGGCCGACCGTCCTCTTCCACGACGCGGGAGGGGATCGCTCCCAGACCTTGGCCGCTCTGAGCGAGGTGCTGCCCTGGCTGAAGCAGCAGGGGTACTCCTTCGGCTTCCCCGTGCGGTGAGTAAGGCTCGCCCGCACTGACAACAAGAACCGCCCCCCCGACACCGGCAGCCAGGTACGAACAAGTTGGTCGTCGCAACCTCCGACCAGTCCCAGGTGATCAAGAACGGCCGGCCGGTCACGCTCTACACACCGTAGGCCGGTGCGCAGGGACTTCGGGCGGGAGATCGGGTCGTTGCTACAGAGGGCCCGCCGCTTGCCGAGGAACCTACTTCTGCAGGAAGGACTGCAGCATGGCTGTCACTTCCTGCGGCTTCTCCTCGGTCACCCAGTGACCCGAACCCTTCAGGACCCGGCCGTCGACGTTCACGGCGTACTCACGCCACTGGTCGGCGATTTTGCCACCGAACGATGCCTGGCCGCCGATCGCCAGGACGGGCATCTTCAGTTTGCCTTCGGCCAGGAACTTCTTGTTCTGCTGGACGTCTTCGCGGAGCTGGCGGTACATGTTCATCCAGGCCGTCGTGCGTCCGGGTTCCTTCAGCCCGGATCCACCGGCTGACCTCTGTGGACAACTTCTCCGGGAACGAGGAAGAGCCTTGTGACCTGCGATGATGGGAGTTCTTGAGGCTTCCAGCACGCACGATGACAAGGCTCTTCCGAGATGCAATCTTCCCATGCCGCCGTCCATGTCTCCGCACTCTTCGACGAGCCGAATCTGATCGCGGATGCGGGGCTGCTTCCGCTGATCGCGCTCGCCGAACGGGTCGGCCTGCCCGGTCTGGCCGCCCAGGTCCGCATCGAGGCGGCCGACAACAGCGGCGGCGCCCATCCGGCGGCCAAGGTGATGTCGCTGCTGGGCGCGATGTGCTCGGGGGCCGACTCCATCGATGATGCCGACCGGCTGCGGCACGGCGCAATGGACCGGGCCTTCGCCGGGATACGCGCCCCGTCCACGCTGGGCACCTTCCTGCGCTCCTTCACCCACGGCCACAACCGGCAACTCCACCGTGTGCACCGGGAATTCCTGGCCCGCCTCGCGACCCGTACCCCGCTGCTGCCCGGCGCCGGGCAGCTGATGTTCATCGACATCGACCCCACCCACCGCCGGGTCTACGGACGGGCCAAGCAAGGCGCCGAGCACGGGCGCCTGAAGGGGCAGCGCACCCTGCACCCGATCATGGCCACCCTGTCCACCCCGCTCGCCCGGCCGGTGATCGGTGCGGTCCGCCTGCGCCGCGGCAAGGCCGCCGACGTCCGCGGCGCGAAAAGCTTCGTCGCCCAGGCCCTGGCCATCGCGAAGGACGCGGGCGGAACCGGAATCCGGATGGTGCGGGCGGACAGCAAGTTCTACACCGCCGATGTGGCCGCCGCCTGCCACAGGTCCGGTGCCCACTTCTCCCTCACCACGGGCATGAACCCCTCCATCGCCGCCGCGATCGGCCGCATCACCGAGGACGCCTGGATCCCGATCCGCTACCCCGAGGCGTTCGTGGATCCCGACACCGGCGAGATGGTCTCCGACGCCGAGGTCGCCGAGACCGAGTACACCGCGTTCACCGGACGCAAGAAGGCCGAGCAGGTCACCGCCCGTCTGATCGTGCGACGGGTGCGACGCCTGAACCCGCAAGCAGCCACCGGGCAGGGCGAGTTGTTCGACTCCTGGCGCTACCATCCCATCTTCACCAACAGCCCCTTCGGCATGCTTCAGGCCGAACTGCACCACCGGCAACACGCTGTCGTGGAACAGGCGATCGCGGACGGGAAGTCCTCCGCGCTCGCCCACCTGCCCTCGGGAAACTTCCAGGCGAACGCCGCCTGGCTGATCCTGTGGGCCATGTCGCACAACCTGCTGCGGGCCGCCGGCGCCCTGGCCTCGGCCTTCCACGCCAAGGCCACCACCGCCACACTCCGCGCCCACCTGATCCACGTCCCCGCCCGACTCGCCCGCACCGCGAGGACCAAGCTGACCGCCCACCTGCCCGCCAACTGGCCCTGGCAGGCCGCCTACCAGGACTTGTTCGAGGCCGTCCATCACCCACCGTCGACACCCTGACGGCCTCCATCGACACCGCACCCTGACGGCCGCACCGGCCACCGGCACCACCGCCCCAGCCCCGACTCGCAAAACACCTCGGACAGGCCGCGACCCGAGCGCGGCGGGCGCCGCCCGCCCTCGAACCCAAGCCCCACACCACCATCAGCCCTCGGCGAGAAATCGGACCTCGGAAACATCAGCCGGTGGATCCGGGTTCAGGTAGTGGGCGTAGAAGTCGTAGTCAGCCGGGCTGAACGCGGACTTGTTGGCCAGAAGCTCCCCGATGAAGCCCTGGACAAAGGAGCGCTCGTGACCGGAGATGAGTTGCTCGGCGAGAGACAGCTGGAACAGGCCGAAGTGCCACATCGACGGGGTTTTCGGGTCGGCCTCCAGAGCCGGGAAGCTGTAGAGGCTGTCGTCCGGGATGGGAGCTTCCATCACGGCCATGCGGCGCACCTCCGACGGCCACTGGGCCGCGTAGGCGTAGCTGACCCACAGGCCGACGTCGTGGCCGACGATCTGGACGCCGTTGTTCAGCTTCAGCTGCTTCAGCAACTGATGCACGTCCGCAGCCATCTGCGCCTTCTCGTAACCGCTCTTGGTGACCTCGGAGTTGCCGGCGCCGCGCAGGTTGACGGCGATCACGGTGTGGGTCTTGGAGAGCGGGCCCATCTGATGCCGCCACTCGGCCCACGTCTGAGGGAACCCGTGGATCAGCACGACCGGTGAACCTTTGCCGCCTTGCAGGTAGTGCATGCGAAAGCCGTTCACGTCCGCGTACTTGGACTGAAAACCGGGGGGTGGTTCCGCTTGCGGGTAAGGCGACGGCGACTGTGCCGCCTTGCCCGCGCCATACCCGCGACTCTCGCCCCATGCTCCGGTGCTCAAGCTGACGGAAACCACCAGGACAGTCACCAGCGCCGCGACGAGCGCGATGAGCGCGATGAGCGTGTTGGTCCTTCTTATCCGGGTGCCCATGATTCACCTACCTGAAGTGACTCACCTGCTGCGAGTCATTTTCTCGTCATAGGTCACCAGCACACGTGACTACGGTGAAGCGACCCAGCGAATCCGGCACGACACACCCGACGAATTCAGCCCGCAGGTCCTCAATCTCCCTCAGGAGCAGCATGGACGCTATCGGCACTGGTGACGCTGCACATGCCTCCGAGAGTCATGAGAGCTTCCAGAAGCAAATACTGATGGTGGGGGCAATACGAAACGCTGGGCGCCTTCCTGGTTGCAGAGGCTGCCGGAGGCAGAGCTGAACGTTGGCCCTACCCGACCACCATGAGCACAGCACGCGGGGATGTGCCATTGGGAGGCCGTCCGGGAACCCGTCCGCGTCGACAATTGAGTCAGCGGCCGACTCCACGTCGTTCAGTTCAGTGCGTGGGGGACAGGCCAAGGCGCTGCGGGCATCGGTCCGGGAGACGGCTCCTTTCACAGCGGCGCGGAGGGCACGCCGCCTCACGGCTGGTCCAGATATGCTGCCTGACCTGCAGGAACCGGCTGGTGCTCCGCTGAACCGACTGTCGTTATGTCTCCCGTTTCGATCGCTCTTCACTGCCCCTACTGGCACGTTTCGGCACGGCCGCAGCCGGTGCAGCCGCGTTGCCCAGCCCTCTGACACCCGTGTCGGATGCCCGGTGAGTGTCCGTACGGAACCCAACCGCCGTGACGGCGGACAGAACGGAGACCTGCCCCCGAGCGACCGGGCTGTCACTGCTGCGGTGACCGGCTGAGGCTCGTACAACCAATCGATGCTCATGGCGGTCCTGTTCAGCGACGTCTGATCGACGTCTGATCGACATCTGTCGCTGAACAGGACCGAAGGACTTGATGAAACCAGCCAGACGCACCGTCGCCACCGCCTTGGTTCTGGCCACGGCGGGCGGAGTGCTCTACGCCACCGCCCTGCCCGCCTCCGCGGTGGTGAGCTGCACCTCCCCCGTCTTCAAACGGCAGTTCTTCGCGAACACGACGTTCTCGGGCACGCCGAAGAAGACGGACTGCGACTCCGCGATCGACCAGAACTGGGGCACGGGCGCACCCGTCTCCGGCGTACCGTCCAACAACTTCGGCGTGCGCTGGTCTGTGACGCGTGACTTCGGCTCCGGCGGCCCCTTCACGTTCGCGGTGTCCGCCCAGGACGGCATACGGGTCTACCTCGATGGTGTCCGCAAGATCGACCTGTGGAAGAACGTCTCCACCACCGTCAAAAAGACGGTCAACGTGACGATCCCCAGTGGCAAGCACACGCTCCGCGTCGACTTCGTCAACTGGACGGGCACCGCGAACGTCAAGTACGCCTATACGCCGCGCACCTCCGTCGACGTCGACAAGGTCAAGCCGCTCACCCCGACGGGCGCGGTCGTCTCCTACGGCACCGCCACCGGCGCGGCCAAGTTCACCTGGTCCAGGAACAAGGAGATGGACCTCGCGAACTACCGGGTCTACCGGCGGCTGAAGGGCTCGTCGTACGGCAGCAAGCCGCTCGCGACGACCACCGCCACGTCGTACACCGACAGCACCCTGCCGAAGACCGGCGCGGCCTACTACTACGAGGTGCGGGCCGTCGACAAGGCGGGCAACGTCTCCGGCGGCAGCGCCGACCAGCTCGTCACCACCGTCGACAGGACGCCGCCCGCCGCGCCGTTCGTCGAGTGGGACGCGTGCCCGCCCGGCCAGCCCTACGCGGCCCCGCAGCTGGTCACCACCGCGGAGAACGCCGCCGACATCGCCTGGTACGAGATGCAGCGGCTCGACGCGGCCACGAACCGCTGGAGCACCGTCTACTCCGGCGCCAAGGGCGCGATCTGCGACACCGGCTATCCGGCCGACGGCAGCAAGGTCACCTACCGGGGCCGGGCCCGGGACGCCGCCGGGAACTGGTCGGCGTACTCGGCCGCCACGACGTTCACCACCTCCGACCTGACCCCGCCGGCCGCCGTCGCGCAGCTCCGCGCCGAGTATCGGTCGGGTGTTCCGCATCTGGTGTGGTCGCCCGTCACCGGGGCCGCCTCCTACCAGGTCCTCCAGTACGACCCGGCGACCGGCAGCTACGGCAACGCCCTGCCCGAGAAAAGCACCACCACGCAGACCGACGTGGTGCCGAGCCAGCTGGCCGCCGTCGCCGAGAGCTACCGGTACGCGGTGCGCTCGGTGGACGCCAAGGGCAACGCCGCCGCGCCGGTGGAAATCACGCTGAAGATGGCCGACCGGCCGGAAGCGATCGCCGCGTTCGAGACCACCGCCCACAGGTTCGATGAGGGCGTGATGGTCGAGTGGAGCAGCGTCGACCCGTGGACCGTCGACGAAACGCCCCTTCCCACGTACAAGATCGTCCGCACCGACACCGTGACGGGCGAGACCAGCACCGTGGACAAGTGCAAGCCGTTCACCCCGTGGGATGAGCCGCTGGATGACCCGGACACGTACTGGACCTGGGCGGACGACAACGCCCCCTTGTCCGCCCGCAAGCAGGTCAACGGCACCTGCTGGGACGTCCAGGGCAAGTCGGAGACGACGTACGAGTACCGGGTCGTGACGACCGACCGGTACGGGCATGTCTCGCAGCCCGGCCCGGCCGCCACGGAGACCACCCCGGACACCGAGCGTCCCTCCCCGGTGCAGAACCTGACCGCGGAACGCGTCCCGCTCGGCGTCCGGCTGACCTGGACGCCGCCCGCCGATGCCGACGTCACCGGCTACCACGTGTGGCAGGGCATCACCGACCCGGACAGCGGCGAGACGGTCTGGAAGGAGAACTGCTGGATCGGCAGCTCCCTGGCCAGGACCGAGATGCTCTGCCCGACAGTCCCCGACGGCGCCACCCACGTCTACAAGGTGGCCGCCACGGACGGCCGGCTTCTGTACGACGACGAGCCACTCGACGTCCTCCACCCCGCCGAGGTCTCGGTCACCCTGCCCGACACCCGGCCGCCGGGCTGGACGGAGACCGAGGTCCGTGAGGGCCAGTACCCGGAGCTGTACGTCGGCTGCTCCGAGAGCTCCGGCCTCGGGGACTGTTCCCGGTTCGCGAGCTACCGCGTGGAGCGCTGGGACCCCGCCACGGCCGCCTACGTCACCCTGGCCGAGGGCACGACCGGCGACACCGCGTTCTACATGGACACCACGGTGCACGAGGACCGGCTCGGCCTGTACTACTACCGCGTCGTACGGCTGGACGCCTCGGGCGCCGAGGCCGTGACCCGATCGACGGCGTACGGCATCTGGGACTCCTGGCTCTGACCGGACGTGAGACATGAGGGCCGGACGTGAGACATGAAGAGGGGACCGGAGGATTCTTCGGTCCCCTCTCACACGCCCGCTACAGCACCGGATCGCGCCGGTAGAACCCCGTCCCGATACCGCCGCCCCCCTTCCTCCCCCTCCTGCACGACCTACGAGAGCGGCAGAGGGCGGCACTGACCACCAGAACTCGGACGGTGAGGGGCAGCAGGAGGTTGCGGAAGGCATCGACGGGCGAGTGCGCAAACGGCCTTTGTCGAAGGTGGCGGTGCATAGAGGCGGTGCAGGCAGCTTTCGCGGCGTTGGATCTGCCGCGGTAGTACGCCGTGCCGAGGTTCATGCCACTGTCGGAAGTGATCGGCGCTTGAAGCCATGCCACGCTCATCTGGACGCCTGCCTCGGCCCGAGCGGCGGCCACGAACGTGGCATACGGGTCGGCTACCGAAGATGCCTCGGTCTGTAGCCACGCCTGGTGAAAGGCCATGCGCGGCCTGGTCAGCAGAAACGCGAAGTCTATCGGCCCTTTTTCCACGACGCTCCCGTCGGGCAGGCAGCCCCGAGCGGGTGCGTGCCGGCTTGGCTGTCTGTTGATGAGGTGCCTGGGGCCCAGGGTTGGCAAGTTGGGGCATGCAAGAGGGCACGCCATTCCTCGCCCGGTCTGGACAAGAAAGAACCCCCGGGTCGTTGACCTGGGGATTTGTCTTGGAGCGGGTGACGAGAATCGAACTCGCACTCTGAGCTTGGGAATCACCGGGCTTTGTGCCCCCATCAACGAGCTGACCAGCGGGAATGGGTGCCAAGGGGAACCGCGGAGCTCGCCTCGGCACCCGTGGTTGACCGTGGTTCCCCCCTCGGTCGGGCACGGGGACCTTCTGTTCCGTGCTCAGCAGAATCGGGCGGCGACAGTCATACCGGTAACTCCGCGGGCCCGGAGGGACGCTGCCAGCCGGGGGCGGTTGCTGGGGTGGTGCCGCGCTGCTGTACCACCCCAGCCAGGCCAGGGCCGGCGGCGTGATTGTGCTCGTCATCGCTGCTGCGTCGGTAGCCCAGTTGATCCGTTGGTATCCGCTGGTAGAGCGAACGTCATGCCAGCGCGACTCCGTGAGTCCGAATAAGACCCTTTTTACATGTATATGAGTATTTCCTATGGGCGAGTGACGGTGCATCACGAGTCAGCGGGAGCTCGTCGTGAGTACGGCGCCTGTGACTGACCAGAGCTCACCTCGAGCGCCAGGGAGCCTGGCGACTGAGGTCAACGGTGACAAGAAAGGACTCATCCATGGCATTGGATGCCATCCCCTCCACCCCTCCTGGCAGGCGGCGAACACGGAGATTCAAAGCAACTGTCGCCATGCTGCCTGCGGCCGCGCTGGTGCTGACGATGACTTTGATCTCGAACCTTGCGAGCGCAGCTGAGGCGTCCGTGGGATTGGGGACTGCCACGAGTTACGCGGTCCTGGCCGGTACAACGGTCACCAATGTGGTCGTCCCCCCGGTCCCCAACACGGTCGTCAACGGCGACCTGGGGCTCAGCCCTGGGAGCTCGGTGACGGGCTTTCCGCCCGGAGTCGTCAACGGGGTGCAGCACGTCGCCGATGCCGCCGCCGTTCAGGCTCAGTCCGACCTGACCATCGCCTACAACGACGCGGCCAGCAGGGCAACCAACACCGTCCTGACCTCCCCGGGTGACATCGGTGGACAGACGCTGGTTCCCGGCGTCTACAGCGCTTCGTCGTCGCTGAATCTCACCGGGACTGTCACTCTCGACGCCCAGGGTGACCCGAACGCCGTCTTCATCTTCAAGATCGGATCCACTCTGATCACGGCCCCGACGAGCAACGTCTCGCTCGTCAATGGAGCGCAGGCCTGCAACGTGTTCTGGCAGGTTGGGAGCTCCGCCACGATCGACACCAATTCCTTCTTCAAGGGCAACATCCTGGCCCTGGAGTCCATCACGGTGAACACCAATGCGGCGATTGAGGGCCGGGCGCTGGCGCGTAATGGTGCGGTCACGTTGGACCACAACGTCATCACGAGGGCGGTCTGCATGACGGGACCGCCTGGGCCTCCTGGACCGACCGGGTCGACCGGCCCCTCCGGGCCTCCTGGACCGACCGGGTCGACCGGCCCCTCCGGGCCTCCTGGACCGACCGGGTCGACCGGCCCCTCCGGGCCTCCTGGACCGACCGGGTCGACCGGCCCCTCCGGGCCTCCTGGCCCCTCCGGGCCTCCTGGCCCCTCCGGGCCTCCTGGGCCGAAGGGGCATAAGGGAGACAAGGGTCCGAAGGGCCCTAAGGGAGACAGGGGCTCTAAGGGGCATAAGGGAGATAAGGGATCTAAGGGGGACAGTCACAAGGGTAACGGCAAGAAGGCCAACAGCCACAAGGCCAACAGCCACAAGGCCAACAGCCACAAGGCCAACAGCCACAAGGCCAACAGCCACAAGGCCAACAGTCACAAGGCTTGGTAGCGTCTGCTCGTTCTCGAGGCTGTATCGCAACGGTGGCGGCCTCTGAGAAGCGGCGCTATGCGTCCGTGAGGTGACTGCGCCCCTGGACATACCCTCCAGGGGCGCACAACCTCCCCGGCCGGACTCCTGGCTGGAGCAATGCTCATTACCTGTGGCGCAGAGCAGGGCAATGGCACGGCAATACGGAACAGACGGGGAAAGAATCCGCTTTAGGTTGATTTGCGGTGTATTCTAAAAGCAAGGACGCACACTCTCACGTGTGGCGCCCTGGAAGGGTCGGCTCCGGTGGCGAGACCATCGGGGCCGCTTCCATGTCCGCATCAACTTGGTGGTGCGGGGATGATGCCCACGCCCATGAGGATCTGCTCCGCGGGCGTGCAGTTTCCGTCCTGCACGGCCATGGCCATCGCAGCGCGCGCGGCGGCGGCACCGGCCGTGGGCGGGATCACCAGGAACGAGAAGTGGTCCTGCTCACCACGCGTGACGATCATCGTGCTGTCGTCGACGGCGGACCAGTCGATACGGACGGTCCGGCCATCGATCACGAGGTGGCCCGGGGCATCGTCCCAGGCACTCGCGTCCAGACCGACCCGCGCGATGGGTCCCAGCCGGGCGACCAAGGCGTCGATGAGACGGGGCAGTTGGGACGCTATGTCGCGGGAACGTGGCCACCACGCACCGTCGAAGATCCCCTCGCGATTGGAGGTGGTCTCCATCCGCAGCACCGCGGCCCCGGGAACGATCGGCCGACCGCTCGTGTCCGACAGGAGCAGGAGCGGTGCCGCGTCATCGGTACGGCCAGGGACATGCGCGTTCGAAGTCATGGCAAACCACTCCCCCGGGCGTGCACGTCGAGGAAGATCTCCATGCCTCACATCCCTTCCCTCGGGCCCGGCGCCCGGGCAAGCTCGGCCTCCCGCATCAGCCCACTCGCGGTGAGGCTCCGTGCCGGATCGGCGGCTGCGGTCAGCAGTCGGGCGGCGGTACCCAGGTCCGTCTGCGGTGGGATCACCAGCAGGTCCCAGCGGCCGGTGGTGTAGGAGAGGAGCAGCAACTTGTTCGGGTCCTGTTCGGGCTTGAACCAGCCGACGTGGACCACATGCCCCCGGACGGGCACCTTCCGTGGGATCACGGGCCAGACGGTGGGGTTCACCGTCACGCGGGTGATCCGCCCCCACAGCGGGTCGAGCACCGCTGTCAGCGCGGGAAGTTCCGCCGTCAGATCGCGCGACCGCGGCCACCACGCACCGTCCAGCAGAGCGGGATCGGTGTCGGTCGGAGCCAGCGAGAGGCGCGGCGGCAACGAGGACAAAGAGAAGGTCCGGTCGTCGACCGCGGACGTGTACAGAATGGTCGCAGTCATGACGCGAACCCTGCCCCGGGCTGGTCTACACGGGCCCGGCGTTGTGAATCGCCAAGAACGACACAGGCTCGGAGCTCATGTACGGAATGTTCTGGGTATGTCCAGGATACTCCGGCGGGGCATCCGGCGGAGTGCGGCAGCCCTGGGGATACGAGCCCACGACGGATCGAACGGCATGCAGGGACCTTCCGTTCACCACACCCGGAGGGAACACCGCTCGTGTCCTCGTGACCGGCGGTTCGTTACCCCCGCCGTGATCATCTCTACCGTCGCCCGGCGCATGGCCGCCGCCTCGCTGACAGCAGCCGCCCTGGCCGCACCCCTGCTCATGTCCCCGACCGCGCACGCCGACTCGCCGGAAACCATCGGTTGATGAACAGCTGAGAGGGAGGCCTCGGGGTTGCCCAGCCTTGCTCATAGCTACGAGTGAACCGCGGACCGCCGACGACATGGGCCGACATGCCGCGCTTGGCGTAATGAGCCGATCGGCCGGCGTTCCAGGTCACGTTGTGCGGAGGCGGTGGCAGGAAGGAGGTGGCATACCGGCCATGGGCGAGGAGAGCGTGGATCGGTCGGAGGGTTTCGGCGAGCGGCTGCTCGGTCTGCTGCTGGACAGGGCACGGCTGCTGCCGCCGCAGCTGATCGCCCCGCTGGTCGCGGAGGAGGTGGCCAGGATCGGAGGTCGTGACGTCTCCATCCTGCTCCAGGACTACGCGCAGGAGCTGCTGGTGCCGCTGCCGGGCAGGAAACTGCACGTCAGCGAGCCCGAGCCGATCATTGATTCCCCCGCCGGCCGGGCGTTCCTGCGCGGGGACGTCGTCGAGGTGTCGCAGAGCCCCTCGGGCATGCGGATGTACCTGCCGCTGCTGGACGGCAGCGCCACGGTGGGCGTGATGGCCCTCACCCTGGACGCCGTCGGCGACGACGACCGGCGGCTGCTGAGTCGGCTCTCCGGCCTGGTCGCCGACCTGCTGGTCACCAAGAACGCCTACACCGACGAGTTCTTCCGAGCCCGGCGCCGTGAGCCGATGAGCGTGTCCGCGGAGATCCAGTGGAGCCTGCTGCCGCCGATGTCGATGTCCGTGCCGCAGATCGAGGTGGCCGGCATCCTGGAGCCCGCCTACCGCATCGCCGGTGACAGCTTCGACTACGCCCTCAACGACAACATCCTGCATGTGGCCGTGATCGACGCGATGGGCCACGGTCTGGACGCTGCCACGATGGCGACCGTGGCCATCGGCGCCTACCGGCATGCCCGGCGCGTGCGCGTCAGCCTGGCCGAGAAGTACGCGTTCATGGACGATGCCATCTCGCGGCAGTTCGGGCCCGACCACTTCGTCACGGCGCAGCTGATGCATGTGAACATCGCCACCGGTGAGATGGCACTGGTCAACGCGGGCCACCCCGCGCCGCTGCTGATCCGCGACGGCCGGGTCGTGCAGCAACTGGAGAGCGCGACGACGCTGCCCGTCGGCTTCGGCGGTGAGGAGCCCCGGATCAGAAAGCACACGCTTCAGCAGGGCGACCGGGTGCTGTGCTACACCGACGGCATCATCGAGGAACACGTCAACGACGGGGAGCAGTTCGGCGAGGAACGCCTCATCAACTGCGTGAACCGCCTGGGGGAGGAGCCGTCGCACGGGCTGCGGGCGGATCTGCGCCGGCTCTCCCACACACTGAAGTGGGAACGGCGCGGGCGCACCAGCGACGACGCCACCCTCTTCATGATCGAGTGGCACGGAGGCGCCGCCGACCACCTCGCGGTCCTTGACTGAGTGCCCGCGCGTCAGGCCCGATCACGTCATGGGCGACAAGGGCTACAGCTCGAAGGCAATCCGCACCTGGCTGCGACCCCAACCCACCACTCACCCCAGCTTCCATCCCGTCCGCCTTCGGCCCACACCGCGCGGGTGTCGGCCGGCGGCGGCACGCTATCAATGAGCCAGCCCGAGGGCGGCAAGGAGCACTGCGGGCCCATGCCGACCGACACCCTGGACGCTACGGCTGCAGACCGAGCGTCTGGGGTCGATTCAAACAAGTCAGGAGCCCGGCCAAAGGTCCCCTCACAGTCCTGTCCTGACGCCCGACCGGCCCGTGTGATCCCTCGCGCATCGCACGGAAGGACAGCAGTACCCGGCATGGCAGATCAGATCGCGGTGGTCGGCGGCGTGGCCACCCACACCGACTTCCACCAGACAGCCGTGATTGACACCATTGGCCGGCACCTGGCCAACGCTCCGTTCCCCACCACCCCCGACGGCTACCGCCGCCTGCTGGAGTGGATGCGCTTGCACGGTGACGTGCTCGCCGTCGGGGTCGAGGGGACCGGTGCCTACGGTTCCGAACTCGCCCGGTTCCTTCGGGTGAACGAGGTGACCGTGGCCGACGTCGACCGCCCTGACCGCAAGGCCCGCCGGGCCAACGGCAAGTCCGACCCCGCCGATGCCTACGCCGCCGCGACCGCCGTCCTGTCCGGCCGCGCCCACGGCCGGCCCAAGACCCGCGACGGCATCGTGGAGGCCATTCGGTCCCTGAGGGTGGTCCGCCGCTCCGCCATCAAGTCCCGCACCCAGACGATCAACCAGATCCGCACACTCGTCGTCTCCGCCCCCGCCGATGTCCGGGAACGACTGCGCAGCCTTCCCACCCACCAATTGATTGCGCAGCTGGCCCGCTCTCGCCCCGGCGCGGACCTCGCCGGCCCAACCTGCGCCGTCCGAACCGCACTGCGGCGTCTGGCCCGCCGCTACCAGCACCTCACCCAGGAGCTAGCCTAGGCTGACGCCGAACTCGACCCCCTGGTCGCGCAAGCGGCTCCCGGGCTGGTGGATTTGATCGGCACAGGCACCGAGACGGCCGCCCAACTCCTGATCACCGCAGGCGACAATCCCGACCGGCTGAAGTCCGAAGCTTCCTTCGCCCACCTTTGTGGGGCAGCCCCCATCTCCGCCAGTTCCGGCCGGACCAACCGCCACCGCCTCAACCGCGGTGGCGACCGCCAGGCCAACCGTGCCCTCCACACGATCGCCCTCGTGCGGATGCGCTACGACCCCCGCACCCGGCTCTACGTCGCGCGACGCACTGCCGAAGGCATGTCCAAGAAGGGCATCCTCCGCTGCCTCAAACGCTTCATCGCGCGAGAGGTCTACAAGCATCTGACCAGCATGAATATCCCACGGCTACACCTCCTACAGGCCACTTGACGATCTATAGGAGCTTCCCTGACGCCCTGGGCCGTGACTGCTCGGCTCTGCCTGGGTCGAAGGCAGTCGGGATGGGAGCCCACAACGCTCACCACGAATCCGCCGGCACCCGCGAACGTACCCCCTCGTACGGACGCGGGCGATCGCTTCTATTCCTCGCTGTTGGTGCCAGTCGTGGATGTCAGCGCTAGCTGCGCCTGGGCCGACGGGGCACGTCGACTATCTGTCAGGTTTTGACGAGGGCGGAGGAACGTCCTTGTCGAGCAGGCCGTTTATGAAGCTGACAGCGAGATTGCGAGTCCCGGAGTCAGCGCCAGCGGCTCCACCTGCGTACCAACGGAATTCCTCTGGGTCACGCTCGGCTTCGTTCAGCCAGTGAGCCAGTCGGTGAAGACGCCCCCACTCAGTCGTATCGCAGTCTCGTGGACCCAGTCGGCTTCGGTGCCCGCATAGGTATCCAGCGCGCGGATGGCGAGACCAGCAGACGTGGGCGCAAAGACCGCTCGACACAGATCGCGGGTTTCGGAAGAGACCGGCATGCGACTGAGAATGCAGCCTGCATCATCAGTCGTGCAATGGGACGAGGGCAGAGGCTCTGTCCGGTCCACTCGAGGCAGGACTGCCCTCACGACCTCCCTGTACCCACGACTCATCTCAGCTTTCATCCCGCCGCCTTCGGCCCACACATCGTGGAGCGGGCCGATGCTCGGCGCCCTGGCTCTGTACGCCGAGCTGCCTGGTGTCGACGACGTGTTCATCGACACCATCGGCCCCTCTCTGGAGGGGAAGCCTTCTGGAGCGGATCTGGTGCGGGGCGATTGAACTGGTCCAGGCAAGAAAGAACCCCCGGGCCATTGACCTGGGGGTTTGTCTTGGAGCGGGTGACGAGAATCGAACTCGCGCTCTGAGCTTGGGAAGCTCATGTTCTACCATTAAACTACACCCGCGAGGCAAGCCGTTTGATCGGCTGTGCATCGCCCCACACTGTACCCCATGCCAGGTCCCCGGCGTTTGAGCCGTGGGGCCGTTTTGCAGTGGTGGTGGGTGGATGTGGGTGTCGGGGGCGGGAGTTGAGGGCGTAGCGTGGGTGGTCGGAGTGCCGCCTGGAGTGGCGTCCTGTTCATCCCCTAATGTGGCGGTCTCGTCCAAGGCTTGTTGGGGAAGGGACTTGATGGACTCCATGGAGCGCACCGTCGTCCGCTGTGCCGAAGGGCACGTTTTCGCTACCGCTTCGTTCCCGATGCAGCAGCTCGGGCCCGGGCGGATCGGTCCGGGGCGGCTCATTCGCTGTCCTCGCTGTGCGCGGCTGCGGCAGGCCGTGCCAGTGGTGTTCGAGCAGCGGTAGGAGCGGTAGGAGCGGTGACGGCAGGCGCGCGGGGCGGTCCCGGATTGGGGCAGGCCCGCGCGTTCTGCGTATCCTCGGGGCGTGCTTCTCTCAGATAAGGACATCCGGGCCGAGATCGACGCCGGACGTGTACGCATTGATCCGTTCGACGCGTCGATGGTTCAGCCGTCGAGCATCGACGTGCGGCTCGACCGCTACTTCCGGGTGTTCGAGAACCACCGCTATCCGCATATCGACCCAGCCGTCGAGCAGGCCGATCTGACGCGCATGGTCGAGCCCGACGGCGACGAGGCGTTCATCCTGCACCCCGGTGAGTTCGTGCTCGCTTCGACGTACGAGGTCATCTCGCTGCCCGACGATCTCGCGTCGCGGCTGGAGGGCAAGAGTTCGCTGGGACGGCTCGGTCTTGTGACTCATTCGACCGCCGGGTTCATCGACCCCGGTTTCTCCGGGCACGTGACCCTGGAGCTGTCGAATCTCGCGACGCTGCCGATCAAGCTGTGGCCGGGAATGAAGATCGGGCAGCTGTGCATGTTCCGGCTGAGCTCGCCCTCGGAATTCCCGTACGGCTCCGAGCGGTACGGATCGCGGTATCAGGGGCAGCGTGGGCCGACCGCGTCGCGCTCCTTCATGAATTTCCACCGGACTCAGGTGTGATGCCGGATGAGCGATGACGTGCGGGAGAACCTGACGTACGAGGCGTTCGGCCAGGCCGTGCGTGAGCTGGCGCAGACCGTGGCCGACGACGGTTTCGAGCCCGATGTCGTGCTGAGCATCGCGCGCGGCGGGGTATTCGTCGCGGGCGGGCTCGCGTATGCCCTGGACTGCAAGAACATTCATCTGGTGAATGTGGAGTTCTACACCGGGGTGGGCACCACGCTGGAAATGCCGGTCATGCTGGCACCCGTTCCGAATGCCATCGACTTCTCGGACAAGAAGGTCCTGATCGCCGACGATGTCGCCGATACCGGGAAGACTCTGAAGCTTGTGCGTGATTTCTGTATCGATCATGTCGCAGAGGTGCGCAGCGCGGTCATCTACGAGAAGTCGCATTCGCTCGTGAAGTGCGAGTACGTGTGGAAGAAGACCGATCGCTGGATCAACTTCCCGTGGAGCGTGGACAAGCCCGTCGTGCGGCGTAGTGGTCAGGTTCTCGACGCCTGACGCCCGCCCGGAGACGGAGATATGGAAGAACCCCCGGGGTCTGCTCCGGGGGTTCTTCTGTGCCTGTCGGCGGGAGCGTCAGATCGTGCCCAGCTTGATGATCGACAGCAGGGCGATCAGCTGGATCGCCGATGCGCCCAGAGCCTTCGGCCACGGCAGGTCGTGCGACTTGCTCACCATCGAGGTGAAGAGCGCGGCCGAGGCCAGCCAGGTTATCCAGCCGAGGACCTGGACCAGGGAGTTCTCGCCGCCGAGGAAGAGCGCGAATATCAGGCGGGGCGCGTCCGTGATCGACATGATCAGCATGGAGAGGCCCACGGTCGGCTGCCAGGAGCCGTTGCCGCCGAGCTGGCGGGCGAGCGTGTGCGTGACCGCGCCCAGGACCAGGCCGCCGATGACGAAGCCGATGCCCGTGACGACGACGTAGGGGACCGCTGTGGAGATCGTCGCGTGGATCGCGTCGTCCCGGGCCTGGTCGAAGCCGAAGAGGGCGAGCAGGCCGTACAGGAACGTGACGATCAGCGCCGGGCCCCAGACGGGGTAGTCGCGCATCTGCCAGAACGTCGGACCCGGGCGCAGCACGATGCCGGTGAGCAGGTCCTTCCACGGCAGTCGTGGGCCCGCGGGCTGGGCGGGGGCCTGGCCGGCGCGGTAGGTGTTGCCGTCGCCGTACGGGTCCTCGCCGATGCTGAACGCCTGGGTGTGGCCGGGGGAGTTGGCGTACGGGTCGCCGTGCTGGGCGGGCCCGTGGGGGTGGTGGGGCTGCTGGTACGGGTCGCCGAAGTATTCCGGCTCGCCGTGGCCGCCGCCGTTGTACGGGGGCGGCGGGGCGCCGTTTCCTCCCGTCGGGGGCCATGGCTGCTGGGCGTACGGCGGTGGTGCCTGTGTGCCGTACGGCTGCTGCCGCGGTTGCTGTTGCGCTTGCTGCGGGGTGCGGTTGTCCCGGCCGCGTCCGATCCTGAATCCAGCCACGTCGTCGAACGTACCTGGTCCGCGCGGGTGCGGTGAGAGTGCCTGGGGAACCTGCCCGCCATTGCTGCCGAGCTGTGACATCCCGTAGGGGATGTCCCCGGCCCCCTCGGGGGAAAGCAGAAGCGGCCGGTCCTGCCCCCGAGGCAGGTCCGGCCGCTTCTGTCGCACGACAGCCCGAGCTACTTCACCGGCTCCGGCTCCGGTGCGTCCGCCGGCTCCGCCTCGCCGGCCGGGTCGGCCGGGGTCTTCACGGAGTCCAGCAGCAGCTGCGATACGTCGACCACCTGGACCGACTCCTTCGCCTTGCCGTCGTTCTTCTTGCCGTTGACCGAGTCGGTCAGCATGACCAGGCAGAACGGGCAGGCGGTGGAGACGATGTCGGGGTTCAACGACAGAGCCTCGTCGACGCGCTCGTTGTTGATGCGCTTGCCGATCCGCTCCTCCATCCACATCCGGGCACCACCGGCGCCGCAGCAGAAGCCGCGCTCCTTGTGGCGGTGCATCTCCTCGTTCCTGAGGCCCGGGACCTTCGCGATGATCTCGCGCGGCGGGGTGTAGATCTTGTTGTGACGGCCCAGGTAGCACGGGTCGTGGTACGTGATCAGGCCCTCGACCGGAGTCACCGGGATCAGCTTGCCCTCGTCGATGAGGTGCTGGAGCAGCTGGGTGTGGTGGATGACCTCGTACTCGCCGCCGAGCTGCGGGTACTCGTTCGCGATGGTGTTGAAGCAGTGCGGGCAGGTCGCGACGATCTTCTTCGACGACTTGGGCTTCTTCGTCGACTCGTCCTCGTCATCCTCGCCGAACGCCATGTTCAGCATCGCGACGTTCTCCTGGCCGAGCTGCTGGAACAGCGGCTCGTTGCCCAGGCGGCGGGCCGAGTCGCCCGTGCACTTCTCGTCGCCGCCCATGATCGCGAACTTGACGCCCGCGATGTGCAGCAGCTCCGCGAAGGCCTTCGTGGTCTTCTTGGCGCGGTCTTCGAGTGCGCCCGCGCAGCCGACCCAGTACAGGTAGTCGATCTCCGAGAGGTCCTCGACGTCCTTGCCGACGATCGGGACCTCGAAGTCGACCTCCTTGGTCCACTCGACGCGCTGCTTCTTGGCGAGCCCCCAGGGGTTGCCCTTTTTCTCCAGGTTCTTGAGCATCGTGCCCGCCTCGGACGGGAACGCGGACTCGATCATCACCTGGTAGCGGCGCATGTCGACGATGTGGTCGATGTGCTCGATGTCGACCGGGCACTGCTCCACGCACGCACCGCAGGTGGTGCAGGACCAGAGCACGTCCGGGTCGATGACGCCGTTCTCCTCGACCGTGCCGATCAGCGGGCGCTCGGCCTCCGCGAGGGCCGCGGCGGGGACGCCCTTCAACTGCTCCTCCGACGCCTTCTCGTTGCCCTCCATGTCCTTGCCGCCGCCGGCCAGCAGATACGGGGCCTTGGCGTGCGCATGGTCGCGCAGGGACATGATCAGGAGCTTCGGGGAGAGCGGCTTGCCCGTGTTCCAGGCCGGGCACTGCGACTGGCAGCGGCCGCACTCCGTACACGTGGAGAAGTCGAGGATGCCCTTCCAGGAGAACTGCTCGACCTGGGAGACACCGAAGGTGTCGTCCTCGCCCGGGTCCTCGAAGTCGATCTCCTTGCCGCCGCTGGTCATCGGCTGTAGGGCGCCGAGCGCCGACGAGCCATCCGCGTTTCGCTTGAACCAGATGTTCGGGAAGCCGAGGAAGCGGTGCCAGGCCACACCCATGTTGGTGTTGAGCGAGACTGTGATCATCCAGATCAGCGAGGTACCGATCTTGATCATCGCGGTGAAGTAGATGAGGTTCTGCAGCGTGCCGAGCGCGAGGCCCTTGAATGCCAGGACCAGGGGGTACGAGACGAAGTACGCGGCCTCGTAGCCCTCGACGTGGTGGATCGCGCCCTCGAGACCGCGCAGGGTCAGGATCGCCAGGCCGATGACGAGGATGACGTACTCGACGAAGTACGCCTGCCAGGCCTTGGAGCCTGCGAAACGGGACTTGCGGCCGGCCCGGGAAGGCAGGTTCAGCAGCCGGATGGCGATCAGCACGAGGATGCCGACGACCGTCATCAGACCGATGAACTCGATGTACATCTCGAACGGAAGCCATTCACCGATGATCGGCAGCACCCAGTCGGCCTTGAAGAGCTGTCCGTACGCCTGGAGCAGCGTCGGCGGCAGCGTCAGGAAGCCGATGGCGACGAACCAGTGCGCGAAGCCGACGATCCCCCACCGGTTCATCCGGGTGTGGCCGAGGAACTCCTTGGCCAGGGTGATCGTGCGCTGCTTCGGGTTGTCGGTGCGGCTGCCTGCCGGGACCGGCTGTCCGAGCGTGACGAACCGGTAGATCTGCGCGACGGCTCGGGCGATGAGCGCAACGCCGACCACAGTCAGCACCAGCGACACGATGATCGCGGCGAGTTGCATTTGGGGGCTCCTCGGGCCTGCGAGGGTGGGATCCAGCGTCTACGAGCGAATACTGGGGATTACTAAGCAGTAACTTAATCAGTCTGTGCTGACACTATCCACTTATTCCGCCGCGATGTAGCCGCACCGGCGGTGATCTGTGTCGCTCAGGTGTGCCTTGCCGCGCCGAGTGGGTCCGCGGATCGCTCTGCGCAGTGGGGTGTGTACGGCGCCCGCCAGGATGGCCAGGTCGAGGCCCACCCAGTGGTGCTCGGCGTAGTGCTGATCGAGCAGGGCCGGCTCGTCCCAGGGCATTCCGGAGCGGGAGCGTACCTGTGCCAGGCCGGTGAGGCCCGGTTTCAGTTCCTGCCGCCAGTGTCTCGCGGCGGTGGCCGTGGCGGTCTCGGGGGTGCCGGCGTCCGGTGTCAGGGGCTCCGGGCCCACCAGGGAGAGATCTCCGCGTACGACGTGCGGCAGCCGGGAGAGCAGGTCCAGGCGCAGCCGCCGGGTGCGCAGCGAGCGCAGTACGAAGAGGCGGCCGCCGAGACCGATGCGGGGCGAGCGGATCAGTACGCCGCCGGGGTGCCGCCGTGTGGCGAGGGCAAGGGTGAGGGCGCCTGCGGCGAGCAGGGGTGCGGCCAGGGCCAGCAGGAGCGAGCCGAGGACCAGATCCAGTACGCGCTTGGCCGATGGTCGCTCCCATGCCCGTGCCCCGTTCTGCAGCGCCTTCCATGCCCGCTCCCAGCGGTGCGCGCGCATGCGGCTCCTGCGCCGGACCTGCCTCTGCCTCTGTCTCGGCCTCTGCCTCTGCATCGTTCGCACCTGCCTGCGGGTCGGGCGGATCGAGTGCCGGTTTTGCGTGGCTCACGGCATTTTGTGACAGAACGATCCCATGGCGCGATGATGGGGACGGGCTGCGCGGCCCGCGGAGCGTGCGGGTGTCGCCCCCGGCCTCCCGGTGCGCGCGAGGTGTGTGCACGATACTTGAGTCTGCCCGACTCAAGTCTGTTGACACTGGGGCGGGTGTCATGCATCCTTGAGTCAGTTCCACTCAAGTAGTCAAGCTGGAGGAATTGAAATGGCACGTGCGGTCGGCATCGACCTGGGCACGACTAACTCCGTCGTCAGCGTTCTCGAAGGCGGCGAGCCCACCGTCATCACCAACGCAGAGGGCGCCAGGACCACGCCGTCCGTCGTCGCCTTCGCGAAGAACGGCGAGGTGCTGGTCGGCGAGGTCGCCAAGCGCCAGGCAGTGACCAACGTCGACAGGACCATCCGCTCCGTCAAGCGCCACATGGGCACTGACTGGAAGATCGACCTGGACGGCAAGAGCTTCAACCCGCAGCAGATGAGCGCCTTCATCCTGCAGAAGCTGAAGCGGGACGCCGAGTCGTACCTGGGCGAGAAGGTGACCGACGCGGTCATCACCGTCCCCGCGTACTTCAACGACTCCGAGCGTCAGGCGACGAAGGAGGCCGGCGAGATCGCGGGCCTGAACGTCCTGCGTATCGTCAACGAGCCGACGGCCGCCGCGCTGGCGTACGGGCTCGACAAGGACGACCAGACGATCCTCGTCTTCGACCTCGGCGGCGGCACCTTCGACGTGTCGCTGCTGGAGATCGGCGACGGCGTCGTCGAGGTGAAGGCCACCAACGGTGACAACCACCTCGGTGGTGACGACTGGGACCAGCGCGTCGTCGACTACCTGGTGAAGCAGTTCGCCAACGGGCACGGCGTGGACCTGTCCAAGGACAAGATGGCTCTGCAGCGTCTGCGCGAGGCCGCGGAGAAGGCGAAGATCGAGCTCTCGTCCTCGACCGAGACCACGATCAACCTGCCCTACATCACGGCTTCCGCCGAGGGCCCGCTGCACCTGGACGAGAAGCTCACGCGCTCGCAGTTCCAGCAGCTCACCGCTGACCTCCTGGACCGCTGCAAGAGCCCGTTCCACAACGTCATCAAGGACGCGGGCATCCAGCTCTCCGAGATCGACCACGTCGTTCTCGTCGGTGGCTCCACCCGTATGCCGGCCGTCGCCGAGCTCGTCAAGGAGCTGACCGGTGGCCAGGAGGCCAACAAGGGTGTGAACCCGGACGAGGTCGTCGCCATCGGCGCCTCGCTCCAGGCCGGTGTCCTCAAGGGCGAGGTCAAGGACGTCCTGCTCCTCGACGTCACCCCGCTGTCCCTCGGTATCGAGACCAAGGGCGGCATCATGACGAAGCTCATCGAGCGCAACACCACGATCCCGACCAAGCGTTCCGAGATCTTCACGACGGCCGAGGACAACCAGCCGTCCGTGCAGATCCAGGTCTACCAGGGCGAGCGCGAGATCGCGGCGTACAACAAGAAGCTCGGCATGTTCGAGCTGACCGGCCTGCCGCCGGCCCCGCGTGGCGTCCCGCAGATCGAGGTCGCGTTCGACATCGACGCGAACGGCATCATGCACGTCGCCGCCAAGGACCTCGGCACCGGCAAGGAGCAGAAGATGACCGTCACCGGCGGCTCCTCGCTGCCGAAGGACGAGGTCAACCGGATGCGTGAGGAGGCCGAGCAGTACGCGGAGGAGGACCACCGCCGCCGCGAGGCCGCCGAGTCGCGCAACCAGGGCGAGCAGCTCGTCTACCAGACGGAGAAGTTCCTCAAGGACAACGAGGACAAGGTCCCCGGCGACGTGAAGACGGAGGTGGAGACCGCGCTCACCGAGCTGAAGGAGAAGCTCAAGGGCGAGGACACCGCCGAGATCCGCACCGCCACCGAGAAGGTCGCGGCCGTCTCCCAGAAGCTGGGCCAGGCGATGTACGCCAACGCCCAGGCCGAGGGCGGCCCGCAGGGCGACCCGCAGCCGGGCGCCCAGACCAAGGCCGACGACGACGTCGTCGACGCCGAGATCGTGGACGACGAGAAGGACGCCAAGGGCGGTGCGGTGTGACCGAGGAGACTCCGGGCTTCGAGGAGAAGCCCGACGTCCCCTCCGGCACCCCTGACGGAGCTGAGCCGAAGGACGCCCCCTCCTCGCCCGAGGAGGCGGCGTCCCCGGCCGGGGACGCAGTACAGACGGTCGGCCTGACCGCCCAGCTGGACCAGGTCCGCACCGCGCTCAACGAGCGCACGGGCGACCTCCAGCGGCTCCAGGCCGAGTACCAGAACTATCGCCGTCGCGTCGAGCGCGACCGGGCCACGGTCAAGGAGATCGCAGTCGCGGGCCTCCTGTCCGACCTCCTGCCCGTGCTCGACGACGTCGGCCGGGCCCGCGATCACGGCGAGCTCGTGGGCGGGTTCAAGTCGGTGGCCGAATCCCTGGAGACGGTCGCCGCCAAGCTGGGCCTGCAGCAGTTCGGCAAGGAGGGCGAGCCCTTCGACCCGACGATCCACGAAGCCCTGATGCACTCGTACGCGCCGGATGTCACCGAGACGACCTGCGTGGCGATCCTGCAGCCGGGGTATCGGATCGGCGAGCGCACCATCCGCCCCGCGCGGGTGGCGGTGGCCGAACCCCAGCCGGGTGCGGCACCGGCCGCGGCCAAGGAAGAGAAGGCAACCGACGAGGAGAGCGGTGGCACCGAGGAGGTCTGACATTCCGTCTGACCACCTCGTGGCCCACCGCCCGGCCATGCGACCGGCCAGTGTGCCGGTCGCATGGCCGATCGTCCGGAAGGAGGGACGTCGATGAGCACGAAGGACTTCGTCGAGAAGGACTACTACAAGGTTCTCGGCGTCCCCAAGGACGCCACGGACGCCGAGATCAAGAAGGCGTACCGGAAGCTCGCCCGCGAGTTCCACCCCGACGCCAACAAGGGTGACGACAAGGCGGAGGAGCGCTTCAAGGAGATCTCCGAAGCGAACGACGTCCTCGGCGACAGCAAGAAGCGCAAGGAGTACGACGAGGCGCGCGCCCTCTTCGGCAACGGCGGCTTCAGGGCCGGGCCCGGAGGCGCCGGAGGCAACTTCAACTTCGACCTGGGCGATCTCTTCGGAGGCACCCAGGGCGGGGGCCAGGGCGGCGGAGCCGGCGGTTTCGGCGGCGGCGGCGGTCTGGGCGATGTCTTCGGCGGCCTGTTCAACCGGGGCGGTGCGGGGACGCGGGTGCAGCCGCGCCGCGGCCAGGACATCGAGTCCGAGGTGACGCTCAGCTTCACCGAGGCGGTCGAGGGGGCCACGGTCCCGTTGCGGATGTCCAGCCAGGCGCCCTGCAAGGCGTGCTCAGGCACCGGTGACAAGAACGGCACCCCCAGGGTCTGCCCGACCTGTCTCGGCACCGGTCAGGTCTCGCGCGGCACCGGCGGCGGCTTCTCGCTCACCGACCCCTGCGTGGACTGCAAGGGCCGGGGCCTCATCGCCCAGGACCCCTGCGACGTCTGCAAGGGCAGCGGCCGGGCGAAGTCCTCCCGGACCATGCAGGTCAGGATTCCGGCGGGCGTCTCGGACGGCCAGCGGATCCGGCTGCGCGGCAAGGGCGGCCCGGGCGAGCGCGGCGGACCGGCCGGCGATCTGTACGTCGTGGTCCATGTCGACGCCCACCCGGTCTTCGGCCGCAGGGGCGACAACCTCACGGTCACCGTGCCCGTCGACTTCACGGAGGCGGCACTCGGCGGCGAGGTGAAGGTGCCCACGCTCGGCGGTCCGCCGGTCACCCTGAAACTGCCCGCGGGCACCCCCAACGGGCGTACGATGCGCGCCCGCGGCAAGGGCGCCGTACGCAAGGACGGCACCCGGGGCGACCTGCTGGTCACCGTCGAGGTGACAGTGCCCAGGGACCTCAGCGACGAGGCCAGGGACGCACTGGAGGCCTACCGGAAGGCGACCGCGGGCCACGACCCGCGGGCGGAGCTGTTCCAGGCTGCGAAGGGAGCTTGAGGTGGACGGCCGACGACGCAATCCGTACGAACTGACCGATGAATCACCGGTGTACGTGATCTCGATCGCGGCCCAGCTCTCGGGCCTGCATCCGCAGACGCTGCGCCAGTACGATCGCCTCGGCCTGGTCTCGCCCGACCGCACGGCCGGGCGCGGCAGGCGCTACTCGGCCCGCGACATCGAGCTGCTGCGCACCGTCCAGCAGCTGTCGCAGGACGAGGGCATCAACCTCGCCGGCATCAAGCGCATCATCGAACTGGAGAACCAGGTCGCGGCCCTCCAGCAGCGCGTCGCCGAACTCTCGGCGGCGGTGGACGGCGCGGCGGCGGCGATGCAGCAGCGCGAGGCGCAGGTGCATGCCTCGTACCGGCGGGATCTGGTTCCGTATCAGGATGTGCAGCAGACCAGTGCGTTGGTGGTCTGGCGGCCGAAGAGGCCGAAGGACTGAGCGGGTCCGGCCGCTTGGCCGGGTGATTCGCTCACGACTTCTCCCGTGTGGGGCCGGGGAGCTGATGCTCCCCGGCCCTTCGCCGTGTGTGCGGGCTCAGCCCGGGTCCTGTTCCAGGATCCCCGACCTGGCTATCAGATAGCCGAGTTGGGCCCGGCTGTTGCTGCCGAGAACGGCGGACAGCTTGGCGACGTGCGCGCGGCAGGTGCGGACGTTCATGCCGAGACGGCGGGCGATCGAGTCGTCGACATGTCCTTCCACGAGGAGTTGGGCGATGGAGCGCTGCACACCGCTGATCCCCTTGGGGGTCGGGTCGTACTTGACCTCTTCCAGGAGCGGGGCCGCACGGGTCCAGAGCTGCTCGAACACCTTGACGAGATACTCGACCAGTCCGGGATGGCGCAGCTCCAGGGCGACTTGGCGGTCGTCCTGGGCGGGGATGAACGCGACAGTGCGGTCGAAGATGATGAGCCGTTCGATGAGCTCCTCGAGCGTCCGGATCTCCACGCTCTCGTCGGACATCCGCTCCGCGTAGGCCAGGGTGCCGGGGCTGTGCCGTACGGTGTGCTGATAGAGAGTGCGGATGCTGACACCGCGATCCACCACGGAGAGGCCCCGTTCCAGGGCTTCGCTGAGGCGGTCCTCGCTGCGGCCGCCGCCGGGCTGGACGGTGAGGACTTCCGTGCGGCACTCTGCCGTGGCGAGATCCAGTGCCGCGTTGATCCGGTTGACGCCCTCCAGCACGGTGATGGCGTGAGTGGTCGGCGGGTCCTGGGCGCTGATGTCCATGAACGGCTCGAAGGACTCGGCCAGCAGGACCGAATGCAGTCGGCGCTCCTGGATCTCGCGTTCTATGGGATGCAGGCGCTTCGCCAGTGCGGCGGACGGCGGTACGGGACGCAGCCAGTCGGGGTCGTCGGGGTCGGGGTGCAGCAGGGCGAAATCCATCAGGCAGGGCGCCGGTTCCACCTCGCTGCGGGCGATGCGTCCCGAGCGCAGAGCGCTGGCGTAGAGGCGGCCTCCCGCTTCGCATAGTTCGGTGATCCCATGAGGATGTGTCGGCTTTGTATCGCTTGTGACCATATTCTCCACCCCCCAGGTTCCTGAACATTCAGGAACATGATGCATCGACTCAGTGGTGTTCGTGTGCCCAGGTGAGACATCGTCTTAGGTGCGGGGGAGAAGAATCCACAAGTGAGGACGAAGCCGACTATGTATAAGCGAATGCTTCGCTCGGCGCTTGCCGCCTCGTTCGTCGCGGCCCTGGGACTCGGGGTGCTGAGCGGCGGCGACATTGCCTGGAGCGGCGGGGCGGCACCCTCGCCGGGTGACATTGCCTGGTCCACTCAGGCGTCGGCACCAGGTGACATCGCGTGGTCCACTCGGGCGTCCGCGCCGGGTGACATCGCGTGGTCCGTCCAGGCATCGGCACCGGGTGACATCGCATGGTCCACCGGGACCGCTGTGCCGGGTGACATCGCGTGGAGCGTCGAGGCGGCAGCCGGGCCCGGTGACATCGCCTGGTCCGAACCGATCAACCAGGGCGCATGACCATCCCGCCGGACGACCGGACCTTCCGGCGGGAGATGGCTACGGCCTACCGATCAGGCTGGCATTTCATCGATCTCGTCACGGCCGTCCCCCGCTGTGGCGACTCGCTGATGGTCACCCTGTTCGGCGACCCCATCGTTGTCGCACGTGAAGAAGACGACGAAGTGCGTGCGTACCGCTGTCTCCGCAAGCCGCGTGGAGCTCCGCAGCCCGTCCGCTGCGCGATTCGGTACGACATGATTTTTGTGAACCTCGACCGGCGGGACCACCAGCTGTTCGAGCCAGAGACCATTTCCGCCACCCCCCGCAGTGCCTGAGCGATCCCCCGTCGTCATATGTCGCTCAGTCACTCCCCCACACAACGGCGCCATCGTGACCTGAACACGATGGCGCCGTTGTGCTGCCCGCGGGCATACGGGGCTCACGCCCTGCCGAGCGCCCGGTCCAGGGTGATCTCGATGACGACGCGGTCCGGGTTGGGCGCCGGCGTGCGTTCGTAACGCTGCGCGTAGCGGCTCACCGCGTCGGCGACCACGTCCGGCTCCGTGCGTACCGTCGCGAGGCCCTCCAGCGTCGCCCAGCGGCCCCGGTCGACCTGACAGACGGCGACCCGGGCGCCGTCCGGGCCCGCGGCCAGGATGTTGGCGACCTTCCGGCTGTTCTTGTTGGTGATGATGCGGGCGAGCCCGGCCCCGGGGTCGTACGTCACGCCCACCGGCACCACGTGCGGTGTGCCGTCGGAGCGGGGTGTGGTCAGGGTGCACAGGTGGTATTCGCGCCAGAACGCGAGGTACTCGGGGCTGGGATTCGTCACGTCGACTGCCATGGGGACAGCGTAGGCAGCGCCGGACAGTGGCCCGCCCCTGCGGTGGCGGAGGCGCGCTCCGGCCGGTTCACTCGGAACAGTCAGGGAGGGGCCCGCGGGCCCCTCCGCGAGCCGGTGAGTGGGTTGAGTGGAATAGACTCAACTTTATGCACGTTGACTCTGTCAGTACTGTGCGGAGAGCCAGTGCTGTGGAGAGGCCAGTCACCGCAAGGAGGAGAAAGCGCACGTGGACGCCGAGCTGACCAACAAGAGCCGGGACGCCATCAACGCGGCCACCAGCAGGGCCGTGAAGGACGGGCACCCCGATCTGACCCCCGGGCATCTGCTGCTCGCGCTGCTCGCGGGCGAGGACAACGAGAACATCATCGATCTGCTCGTCGCCGTGGAGGCCGACCAGATCGCCGTACGCACCGAGACCGAGCGGCTCCTGGGCGCCCAGCCCAGCGTCACCGGGTCGACCGTCGCCCCGCCGCAGCCCAACCGCGAGCTGCTCGCCGTCATCGCGGACGCCGCGCAGCGCGCGAAGGAGCTCGGCGACGACTACATCTCCACCGAGCACCTGCTGATCGGCATCGCCGCCGTGGGCGGCCGCGCCGGTGAGATCCTCTCCGGGCAGGGCGCCAGTGCGAAGAGGCTGCTGGACGCATTCGAGAAGAGCAGGGGAGGGCGCCGGGTGACCACTCCCGACCCGGAGGGCCAGTACAAGGCGCTGGAGAAGTTCGGTACGGACTTCACGGCAGCCGCCAGGGAAGGCAAGCTCGACCCCGTCATCGGGCGTGACCAGGAGATCCGGCGGGTCGTCCAGGTCCTGTCCCGCCGTACCAAGAACAACCCCGTGCTCATCGGTGAGCCCGGCGTCGGCAAGACGGCCGTCGTCGAAGGGCTCGCCCAGCGCATCGTCAAGGGCGACGTCCCCGAGTCCCTGAGGAACAAGCGGCTGGTCTCGCTCGACCTCGGCGCGATGGTCGCGGGCGCCAAGTACCGCGGCGAGTTCGAGGAGCGCCTGAAGACCGTCCTCTCCGAGATCAAGGAGAGCGACGGGCAGATCATCACGTTCATCGACGAGCTGCACACCGTCGTCGGCGCGGGCGCCGGCGGCGACTCCGCCATGGACGCGGGCAACATGCTCAAGCCGATGCTGGCCCGCGGCGAACTGCGCATGGTCGGCGCGACGACGCTCGACGAGTACCGCGAGCGGATCGAGAAGGACCCCGCCCTGGAGCGCCGCTTCCAGCAGGTGCTGGTTGCGGAGCCGAGCGTCGAGGACACCATCGCCATCCTGCGCGGCCTCAAGGGCCGTTACGAGGCCCACCACAAGGTCTCCATCGCCGACTCCGCGCTCGTGGCCGCCGCGACCCTCTCCGACCGCTACATCACCTCCCGCTTCCTCCCCGACAAGGCCATCGACCTGGTCGACGAGGCCGCGTCCCGGCTGCGCATGGAGATCGACTCCTCGCCCGTCGAGATCGACGAACTCCAGCGCGCCGTCGACCGCCTCCACATGGAGGAGCTCGCCCTCAAGAACGAGACCGACCCCGGCTCCAAGCAGCGCCTGGAGAAGCTCCGCCGCGACCTCGCCGACAAGGAGGAGGAGCTGCGCGGCCTCAACGCCCGCTGGGAGAAGGAGAAGCAGGGCCTCAACCGCGTCGGTGAGCTGAAGGAACGCCTCGACGAACTGCACGGCCAGGCCGAACGCGCCCAGCGCGACGGCGACTTCGACACCGCCTCCAAGCTGCTCTACGGGGAGATCCCCGGCCTTGAGCGCGAGCTGGCGGAGGCGTCGGAGGCCGAGCAGGAGGCCGCCAAGGACACGATGGTGAAGGAGGAGGTCGGCCCGGACGACATCGCCGATGTCGTCGGCGCCTGGACCGGCATCCCGGCCGGACGCCTGCTGGAGGGCGAGACCCAGAAGCTGCTGCGCATGGAGGAGGAGCTCGGCAAGCGCCTCATCGGCCAGACCGAGGCCGTGCAGGCGGTGTCGGACGCGGTACGCCGTACCCGCGCCGGAATCGCCGACCCCGACCGGCCCACCGGATCGTTCCTCTTCCTCGGCCCCACCGGTGTCGGCAAGACGGAGCTCGCGAAGGCCCTCGCCGACTTCCTGTTCGACGACGAGCGGGCCATGGTCCGCATCGACATGAGCGAGTACAGCGAGAAGCACAGCGTCGCGCGGCTCGTCGGCGCCCCGCCCGGCTACGTCGGCTACGAGGAGGGCGGCCAGCTCACGGAGGCGGTCCGCCGCCGCCCGTACAGCGTCGTCCTGCTGGACGAGGTCGAGAAGGCCCACCCCGAGGTCTTCGACATCCTGCTCCAGGTCCTCGACGACGGCCGGCTCACCGACGGACAGGGCCGGACGGTGGACTTCCGCAACACCATCCTGATCCTGACCTCCAACCTCGGCAGCCAGTTCCTGGTCGACCCGCTGACCAAGCCCGAGGTGAAGAAGGAGCAGGTCCTGGAGGTCGTACGGGCCTCGTTCAAGCCGGAGTTCCTCAACCGGCTCGACGACCTGGTGGTCTTCTCCGCGCTCTCCGGCGACGAGCTCTCGCACATCGCGAAGCTCCAGATCGACCGGCTGGCCGGGCGCCTGGCCGAGCGCAGGCTCACCCTCGACGTCACTCCGGCCGCCCTGGCCTGGCTGGCCGAGGAGGGCAACGACCCGGCCTACGGAGCACGGCCGCTGCGCCGCCTCATCCAGACGGCGATCGGCGACCGGCTCGCGAAGGAGATCCTCGCGGGCGAGGTAAAGGACGGGGACACCGTCCGGGTGGACCGGGTCGGCGACGGCCTGCTCATCGGGCCCGCGATCTCGGGGAAGACCTTGTAGATCGCGTACGGCCTGTTCGATGCCGTGTCCCCGGCCGGGAGTCTGCGCATCCCGGCCGGGGACCCGTCGTCCGCGCCGCACTGCAATTGAAGAAGAATTGCGATGATTTCGGGGGGACGGGAAATCGACCGCCGTCGTCGGCGATCCGTTGTTCAACGTCGATATTGAGCCAAACGCTTCGCCCCGCTTCGAGGGGTGAGGCCGCGTCACCCGCCCCGCCCCGGGTTGCGCCGCCCGCCTCTGACAAGGGAAGCCTGCCCGGGCGCCCGCAGCGCCCGCCCGGGGGCACGCGAATGATCAGGACACCTCGGGTCGTCCTCCACAACCTGCTTACAAGGAGGATTAGAGACCGAATTCGGCAGCCGGTAGCGTGCCCGCATGAACGAGCAGATAGGCGATGAGATAAGTCCGGGGCCCAAAAAGCCCAGATCTGACAATCTCTTTCACCTTGGCGAATTTCGTACCCTCTGGGCCGCTTATGCCCAGTCGATCCTGGGTGACCAGCTGGCACGCGTGGCCCTGTCGTTGCTCGTGTTCGAACGCACCGACTCGCCGGGATGGACCGCGGCGACGTATGCGCTGACCACCTTGCCCGCTCTGCTGTCCGGGGTGCTCCTGTCCGGTCTGGCGGATCGTTTCCCCCGGCGTACGGTCATGATCGGGTGCGACCTGGTGCGGACGGTGCTGGTCGGGCTGATGGCCCTGCCCGGTACGCCGCTGCCGCTGCTGGCCGGGCTGCTGGTGCTGGCGCAGTTGGCCGAGGCACCCTTCGGCGCCGCGCAGGGCGCACTGCTGCCGACCGTGCTCGGCGAGCGGAGATACGAACGCGGCCAGCGGGTCATGCAGATCACTCACCAGGTCGGACAGCTGGTCGGTTTCGCCGGTGGAGGTGTGCTGGCCGTGTGGCTGGGCAGCCACCTCTCCCTGGGTGTGAACGCGGTGACGTTCCTTCTCTCGGCGACCCTGGTCAGGTTCGGCGTGAAGGCCCGTCCCGCGGCGAGTGCCGACGGCGGCGAGCACAAGACGCGGCTCGGCGCCCAGGTCGGGGGTGCGGCCGCGCTGATCTGGTCGGACCGCAGGCTGCGCTCACTGGTCGCGCTGGGGTGGCTCGCGGGATTCGTCGTCCTGCCGGAGGGGCTGGCCGCCCCCTTCGCGGACGAGGCCGGCGGGGGTGCCTCCTCGGTGGGACTCCTGCTGGCCGCGCATCCGGCCGGAATGGTGCTGGGGGCAGCCATTCTGGGGCGGGCTCAGGTCGGGGACGAGCGGCGGCGCCGCCTGCTCGGGCCGTTGGCGATCGGCGCCAATCTGCCGCTGATCGTCTACTGGCTCGGCCCCGGCGTGGGCGTGGCCATGCTCCTGCTGCTGGTGTCGGGGGTGTGCTCCGCCTATCAGATCACCGCCGGGGCCACCTTCGTGCTCCTGACTCCGGCCAACCGGCGTGGCCAGGCGCTGGGGCTCGCACGGTCGGGGCTGATCGCCATGCAGGGGATCGGAGTCGCCGTGGGGGGCCTGGCAGCGGAGCTGTCCGGGTCGTCGGCGAACACCATCGGCGCGTCCGGACTCCTCGGAGTCCTGTGCACGATCCCCGTCGCCGTTGCCTGGTCACGGGCGCGGGAAGCCGGTGCGGGAGCGATTCCCCGGAGGGCGTAGACCCTCTGAGGGCCAAACGCGGCTAGGGTTCGACGGCAGGAAACCACGTGCGATCCACAGGAGTACCCAGCGATGTCTATCGATCCGTCCTCGATTCCGAATTTCGGGGGCCAGCCCGAACCGCAGGCGGCAGGACCCGAGGGCCCCGTTGTCCCTGACCAGGACCTCGTCAAGCAGCTCCTCGAACAGATGGAGCTGAAGTACGTCGTCGACGACGAGGGCGACCTCGCGGCGCCGTGGGAGGAATTCCGCACGTACTTCATGTTCCGCGGCGAGGACGAGCAGCAGGTCTTCTCGGTCCGTACGTTCTACGACCGCCCGCACGCCGCGGACCAGCGCCCGGTCCTCCTCGACGCGATCGACGACTGGAACCGCCGCACCCTGTGGCCCAAGGTCTACACGCACACCCACGAGCCCGAGGAGGGCTCCGAGGACGCCGAGGTCTCGGTCCGTCTGATCGGTGAGGCGCAGATGCTCATCGGTACGGGCGTCAGCCTGGAGCACTTCGTCTCGTCGACGGTCAGCTGGGTGCGCGCCTCGATCGAGTTCGACAAGTGGCTGCAGGAGCGCCTCGGCCTGACCCCGGCCGAGGAGAAGCCGCAGGACGGCACGGAGCAGGCCGCTCCGGACGCCTGAGTCCCGCACGGCAGTGACGCCCCGGCCCGGTGCGACGGTCTCCACGACCGCCGCCCCGGGCCGGTCCGCGTTCCGCCCGACGGTCGAACGTTTCTGAGACGTCGCACCAGGGGAATTGCGGAACGCGCGGCGGAAATGGGCCGGCCCGGCCCGTCGATCCAACGGGACAGCCCCGGGATCGGCGGCCGGCCTCATCTGCGACGTAGGCGTAGGGGTGTCGGCTCAGGACGCCAGGCGCCGCAGGCGTCCCACCGCTTCCTGGAGAACGTCGTCGCGCTTGCAGAAGGTGAAGCGGACCTGGCTGCGGCCCGCGTCGGCGGTGTCGTAGAAGACGGAGTTGGGGACCGCGACGACGCCGCAGCGTTCGGGGAGGGCGCGGCAGAAGGCGTAGGCGTCCTTCTCGCCGAAGGGGGAGATGTCCGTGGTGATGAAGTACGTGCCCTGGGGTTCGTGGACCTCGAACCCGGCCGCGCGCAGCCCGTCGCCGAGCAGGTTGCGCTTGCGCCGCAGGTCGGCGCGGAAGCCGTCGAAGTAGGTGTCCGGCAGGCGCAGCGCTTCGGCGATCGCGTACTGGAAGGGGCCTGCGCTGACGTAGGTCAGGTATTGCTTGGCTGTCCGGACGGCGGCGACGAGCGAGGCGTCCGCCGTGACCCAGCCGACCTTCCATCCGGTATACGAAAATGTCTTGCCGGCGGATGAGATGGACACGGTGCGCTCTCGCATGCCGGGCAGGGCCGCGATGGGGTGGTGTGCGCCCTCATAGACCAGGTGTTCATAGACCTCGTCGGTGACGACGAGCAGGTCGTGTTCGACGACGAGCGCGGCGATGGCGCTCTGTTCTTCGGCGGTGAGGACGATGCCGGTCGGGTTGTGAGGCGTGTTGAGGAGCAGGAGGCGGGTCCGCGGGGTGATCTTCGACCGCAGTTCGTCCAGGTCCGGGCGGAAGGACGGGGCGCGCAGGGTGAGCGGTACCCGCTGTGCTCCGGCCATGGCGATGCAGGCGGCGTAGGAGTCGTAGAAGGGCTCGAAGGCGATCACCTCGTCACCCGGTTCGAGGAGGGCGAGCATGGTCGCGGCGATCGCTTCCGTTGCCCCCGCGGTGACCAGCACCTCCGTGTCGGGGTCGACGCTCAGGTCGTAGAAGCGCCGCTGGTGGTCGGCGATCGCGGTGCGCAGCTCGGGGATGCCGGGGCCCGGCGGGTACTGGTTGCCGTGCCCGGCGCGCAGTGCCCGGACGGCGGCCTCCCTGATCTCTTCGGGGCCGTCGGTGTCGGGGAAACCCTGGCCGAGGTTGATGGAGCCGGTCCGTACGGCAAGCGCCGACATCTCCGCGAAGATCGTCGTGCCGAACTCGGCGAGGCGGCGGTTGAGCAGCGGTCGTCCCTGTGTCATGGCCGCCATCCTGCGCGGAAGCTCTGGAGTTGCTCAAGTCTGCTTTGGCCGTACGGGGACGGGGGCATCCCCGACACACGAAGGAAGCGCGGGGAAGCGCGAAGAGGCGCGGGGATGCGCGAGGCAGTGCATGGAAGCGGGGGGACCTCGCTTCGGGGGAATGGAAGGACGTGAGGTCGGTGGGGATTTTCGTCGGAGTGGTGATCGCGTTCGTTGTGATCGGGCTGGTCGTCTCGCAGGTGGGGGCGGGCAACCGGAAGAAGAAGCGCCGGGGCGCGCGCGGGGGCTCGGGCAGCGGCAGCGGCAGCGGCAGCGGCGGCGCCGCGGGCGGCAGCTGGTGGGCGGGGAATGACAGCGGCGGCTCCTCCTGCGGCAGCGGTGACTCCGGTGGTCACTCCGGAGGTCATTCGTGCGGTGGCGGTTCCTCGTGCGGTGGCGGGGGCGGATGCGGCGGAAGCAGCTGACACGGGGCAGCTGATCCGTGACCGGGCAGGACCACACGCCCGGTGCCGGACCCGTGCGGTCCGGTGCCCGACAGGTGCCCGGCGGGTGAACTCCCGCCGGGCACCTTTTTGTTGGGGGTCTGAGCGAGACACCGGTGAACAGATGAACCGAGAGGCCCCCGAGGGGATGGAAACCACGCCAAGTTGGGTAAAAGCGCTGTGGATGCGGCGTACTTCGTGATTCCCTCGGTGGAGAGAACATCCAGCCCTCGGACCCGAGTTGGACCTGATCGGGCGCTTCCCACCTCCCACGTGCATCACGTCGGAGGCGTCCCCTGTCCATGTGTCCACGCTTGCTTGCGGAGCCGACCCATGCTCACGACCCTCCAGACGGCCTATTCCGACACCCGCGCTGCCGACCTGGCCTGGGCGCTGGGGCGCGAACCCCTTCCCGCCCTCGCCGTGCTCGACCTCGATCTCGTGGGTGCCCGAGTCCAGATGCGCCTGCTCGGCGCCTCCCACCAGGTGCTTCTTGAGGAGGACGGGGGCACCTGTTCCGAAACCGTCGCGTGTATGCCCGGCAGCAGCACACCGCTGCCGCTCGGTGTCGCCAAGCGGCTCGGGGAGTGGGAGTACGAATTCGCGGCGCGCGTCGAGACGCTCTCGGCGGGCTCGTTCGCGGGGCGCGCGCAGGAGCTCCTCGCGCTCGTCGCCGACCATCCCCACGGTCTCGCGGGGACGTTCCCGGGCAGCCCGCACGCCTTCACGGCCATGCTCGCCCAGCGGACCGAGGGGCAGGTGCGGTGGCGCACCTGGCATGCGTATCCGCAGGAGGGCCAGCTGGTGGTGACGCGCACCCGCGTGGGAGTGCGGATGCCGGCGGCAGCACTCTGACGCGGTCCGGGTCCGTTGTGAGCACGCCACTTGCACCCTTGTGGGTGACAGGCCGCCACTGCGTCGTGACGTAGCGTTCGCAACATGATCGACCAGCAGGTGTCGCTGCGAGGGGGCGCGGCGCGTCTTCCCGTGCGGCCGAGGACCGGTCGGTGTCTCGTGCTGGCCGCTGTCTTCATCTGTGCCGCCTGCGGTCTGGTCTACGAGCTCGAACTGGTGGCGCTCGCCTCCTACTTGATCGGTGACTCCGTCACCCAGGCATCCGTCGTGCTCTCCGTGATGGTGTTCGCGATGGGCATCGGCTCGCTTCTCGCGAAACGTTTGCGCAGCCGTGCCGCGGTCGGTTTCGGGCTGATCGAGGCTGCGCTCGCCCTGGTCGGCGGCTCCTCGGCGGTCGTGCTCTACGCGTCGTTCGCCTGGATCGGGGAGTCGCGGTTCGCCCTGGTCGGGTTCTCGCTCACGATCGGGATCCTGATCGGGGCGGAGATCCCGCTGCTGATGACGCTGATCCAGCGCGTCGACCGGCAGGACGCGGGCGGGACCGTCGCGGATCTTTTCGCCGCCGACTACGTGGGCGCGCTGGTCGGCGGGCTGGCGTTCCCCTTCCTGCTGCTGCCGGTGCTCGGGCAGCTCACCGGGGCGCTGTTCACCGGCGCGGTCAACGCGGCGGCGGGCGGGGCGCTGGTGCTGTGGGTGTTCCGGCGGGATCTGACCCCGCGCTCCCGGTGGCTGCTGATCCTCGTCAACGTGGCCGTGATCGCCCTGCTCGCCACCGCCACGGCGCTGGTCGACGACTTCGAACGGGCGGCGCGACGCGCGGTGTACGGGGACGGGGTGCGGGTCGCGGTGCGGACCGGGGTCCAGGAGGTCGTGCTGACGGGGGCGGGGCGCAGCTCCCTGGACCTGTATCTGGACGGGCGGCTGCAGGTCAGCGCGCGCGACGAGTACCGCTACCACGAGGCGCTGGTGCACCCGGCGATGAACGGGCCGCACGCCCGCGTCCTGATCCTGGGCGGCGGCGACGGCCTCGCCGCGCGTGAGGTGCTGCGCTATCCGGACGTACGCGGTGTCACCCTCGTCGAGCTCGACCCCGGCGTCACCCGGTTGGCCCGTACCGACCGTGCGCTCTCGGCGCTGAACGCGCACGCGTACCGCGATCCGCGGCTGACGGCCGTCAACGCGGACGCCTTCAGCTGGCTGCGGACGGCGCACGGCAGCTATGACGTGGTGATCTCCGATCTGCCCGACCCCGGGATCTCCGCCTGTACGAAGCTGTACTCGGCGGAGTTCTACGGCCTAATCGCCGAGGCCCTCGCGCCGGGCGGCCGACTGGTGGTGCACGGGGGCCCGCCGGTGACCCGGGCGCGTACGTACTGGACGGTGGAGGCGTCGATGCGGGCGGCGGGCCTGCACACCCGCCCGTACCGGATCAGCGGCCGGCTCTCCGATTTCGCGGCGGGCCCCGACCGGGCCGCGTACCGGGCGCAGGCCGAGGACGGCTGGGGCTTCGTCCTCGCCGCACCGGGCGGGGCCCCGGCGCTCGGCCTGCCCCCGGGGGCGCCCCGGCTGCGGTCGCTGACGCAGACCTCGCTGGAACGTGCGGGGCGGGATGCGCAGAGCGCACGGCTGCGCGGGCTGCCACCGTCGACGCTGGTGCATCCGCGGTACTGGGAGGACCGGTGAGCGGTGCGTCGTGCGTCCGCGTCCGGTGGGCTCCGCGACTGGCCTTCGCGGTCGGTCTTCGCGGTCGACTTTTGGGATGCGGAACCGCTGACGTGATGGCCGGGGCTGAGTAGGCTCGGTTTCCATGGAGCATGAGGTGTTCGTTCCGGTTCCGGTCCCGTCCCTTCGGCGGACGCTGGGCGATCCCGCCCGCGTCGCGCGCTGCGTGCCGGGGCTCCAGCAGGACGCCGACGCGTCCGCGGGCCCGCTGTCCGGCCGGCTCAGGATCCGGGTCGACGGCCACACGATCACGTACCGCGGTGCGCTGCGGTTCAGCGACTCCCCGCAGGACGGTCCGGACGGGGACGGGGTCCTGGTGGCGGGCGAGGGCGTCGAGGCCCGCGGGACCGGCTCGGCGAAGCTGGCTCTGACGATCAGCCTGACGCAGAAGGACGGCGGTACGGCGATCGGTTTCTCGGGAACGGCGAGCGGCGACGGCCGCCTCCCGGACCTGGACCCGACGGCAGCACTCGCAACGGCCCACCGCCTGCTGGACCGCTTCGTCCAGCAGCTGGTGACGGAGACACTGGCGGGCGGGGACGAGGTGGCCGAGGACGCCGCGGGCGGGGTCCTCGGGGAAGCCGAGCGGTCCGTCGGGGAGGCCGTGGAGCAGGCCATCGAGGAGGCGGCCGAGGAGGCCGACGCGACCGGCGCGGCCACCGGAGCCCTCGATGAGTCCGCCGACGGGACCGGCATCGGCGACGAGAGCGACGATGCCCAGGCCGTGGACGAGGCGTCCTCCGCCGAGAAGCCCCCGGGCACGGGCTCCGTCTTCGACGCCCCCGTGCCCCCGCCCTCGCTCGACCCCGTGGCGGAAGTGGAGTTCACCGTCCCCGACGGCCCCCCGGCCGAGGCCGCGCACGCCCGGCGCACCATGATCGGCCGCAGCGCCGAGGAGGTCGACCACGCGCCGCCGCGCGGCAGGTACGCCCCCGTACCGTCACCCGATTCGACCACCGCGGGCGCCACGCTCCGCTGGGTCGCCCCCGCCGCCGCGCTCGCGCTCGCCTCCGCCGTCGTGGTGGGCCGGGCGCTGAGGCGGCGGAGGTAGCCGCGCCAGTAATCTCGGTCGGGTGAGTAGCAGCGAGAAGGACGTCCGGCTGTCCGTCGGCGACGCAGAGTTGACCGTGAACCCGACCAACGGCTGTCGCATCAGCAGCCTGCGGATCGGTGGCACCGAGCTGTTGCGGCAGGGGGAGCGGTTCGGCTGCTTCCCGATGGTGCCGTGGTGCGGGCGCACCGAGAACGGGCTCTTCCACAACGGCGACGTCCTGCACCGGTTGCCGGTGAACTCCCCGCCGCACGCCATCCACGGCACCGGCAGGAACACCGCATGGCGGACCGCCCGGGTGGGTGAGCAGGAGGCCGCGTTCTACTACGACCTCGCCGACCCCTGGCCGTACCCGGGCCGGGTGACCCAGACCTTCGAGCTGTCCGAGGACTCGCTCACCCTCGCCTTCGGCATCGAGACCTACGACGACTCGTTCCCGGCGCAGGCCGGCTGGCACCCCTGGTTCCTGCGCAACCTCGGCGGCGGTGGCAAGGACGTACAGCTGGCCTTCGACGCGGCCTGGCAGGAGGAGCGGGGCGCGAACCATCTGCCGACAGGCCGCCGCATCCCGCCGCTGCCCGGCCCGTGGGACGACTGCTTCGGGATGCCGGACGGGGTCGATGTGACGCTCACCTGGCCGGAGCAGCTGGAGCTGACCGTGAAGAGCCGGACCGAGTGGGTCGTGATCTACGACGAGCAGGACGAGGCGGTCTGTGTGGAACCGCAGTCCGGTCCGCCGAACGGACTGAACACCGCTCCCCACTACGTCACCCCGATCGAGCCGCTGGAGATCGCGACGACCTGGAGCTGGCGCACCCTCTGACCGCGCGGGCGCGGGCCGTGAGGCGGGCCCTCTAAGCTCATAGCCATGACTGACGTACGTGCTGAGCTGCTCCAGCAGATCAAGGACAAGGCCGTGGTTCACGGCAAGGTGACCCTCTCCTCGGGTCTTGAGGCCGACTGGTACATCGACCTGCGCCGCATCACGCTGGACGGCAAGGCCGCTCCGATGGTCGGTCAGGTCATGCTCGACGTCACCGCCGAACTGGACTACGACTGCGTCGGCGGGCTGACGCTGGGCGCCGACCCGGTCGCCACCTCGATGCTGCACGCCTCCGCCGCGCGCGGGCAGGAGCTGGACGCGTTCGTCGTCCGCAAGGCGCAGAAGGCGCACGGGATGCAGCGCCGCATCGAGGGCACGGATGTGAAGGGCCGCCGCTGTCTTGTCGTCGAGGACACCTCGACGACCGGCGGTTCGCCGCTGACCGCCGTCGAGGCGGTGCGCGAGGCCGGTGGCGAGGTCGTCGCCGTCGCCACGATCGTGGAGCGGGGTGCGGCTCCGGCCATCGCGGAGGCCGGTCTCCCTTACGTCCACGCCTACACGGTGGCGGATCTCGATCTGGCCTGACCTGCGGCTTTTTCCAGGGGTGGACGGTTTCACGTGAAACCGTCCACCCCTGTCGTATGTCCGCGAACAAGTCGCCGGAGCTCGGGGGGAGCAGGCCGGGTGGAGCCGGAGCGAGAGTCTGGGAAGATGGGGGCGACGATGACGTCGCCCCCAGGTCAGGGAACCAGCAACGCACACCCGCACATCCCAAGGAGCGGACAGATGCCCATCGCAACCCCCGAGGTCTACGCCGAGATGCTCGACCGGGCGAAGGCAGGCAAGTTCGCCTACCCGGCCATCAATGTGACGTCGACCCAGACCCTGCACGCTGCACTGCGCGGCTTCGCGGAGGCGGAGAGCGACGGCATCGTCCAGATCTCCACCGGTGGGGCGGAGTTCCTGGGCGGCCAGCACAACAAGGACATGGTCACGGGCGCCGTCGCCCTCGCCGAGTTCGCGCACATCGTCGCCGCCAAGTACGACGTCACGGTCGCGCTGCACACCGACCACTGCCCCAAGGACAAGCTGGACGGTTACGTGCGTCCGCTGCTCGACATCTCCGCCGAGCGCGTCGCCAAGGGTCAGAACCCGCTGTTCCAGTCGCACATGTGGGACGGCTCGGCCGAGACCCTCGCCGACAACCTGGCCATCGGCCAGGAGCTGCTCGCCAAGGCCGCCGCTGCCAAGATCATCCTTGAGGTCGAGATCACCCCGACCGGCGGCGAGGAGGACGGCGTCACGCACGAGATCAACGACGAGCTGTACACCACCGTCGACGACGCGCTGCGCACCGCCGAGGCGCTCGGTCTGGGCGAGAAGGGCCGCTACCTGCTGGCCGCCTCCTTCGGCAACGTCCACGGCGTCTACAAGCCGGGCAACGTCGTGCTCCGTCCCGAGCTGCTGAAGGACCTCCAGGAGGGCGTCGCCGCCAAGTACGGCAAGTCGTCCCCCTTCGACTTCGTCTTCCACGGCGGCTCCGGCTCCACCGAGCAGGAGATCGCCACAGCGCTGGAGAACGGCGTCGTGAAGATGAACCTCGACACCGACACCCAGTACGCCTTCACCCGCCCGATCGTGGACCACGTGTTCCGCAACTACGACGGTGTGCTGAAGGTCGACGGCGAAGTCGGCAACAAGAAGGTCTACGACCCGCGCAGCTGGGGCAAGTCCGCCGAGGCCGGCATGGCCAAGCGCGTCACGGAGGCCTGCGCCAACCTGCGTTCCACCGGCACCAAGCTGAAGTAGCGGCCGGTACGAAGTGTGGCCGTGGGCCCGGTACCCCTGGGGTGCCGGGCCCACGGCATGTCCGAGAGAAGACGTGAGGAATCCCCGTGAGTTCCACCGCCCGCTATGACTTCGACACCGTCGTCGACCGCCGGGGCACCTGGTGCGTCCAGTGGGACGGGGTCGCGGACCGGTTCGGAGTGGACGGACTGCTGCCGTTCACCATCTCCGACATGGACTTCGAGACCGCCCCGCAGGTGCTGAGCGCACTGCGGGCCCGGCTCGACCACGGGGTGTTCGGCTACACGACCTGGCAGCAGGACGACTTCCGCTCGGCGATAGCCCACTGGTACGCGACCCGGTACGGGACACGGATCGACACCGGGCAGCTGGTGTACGCGCCGTCCGTGCTCAGCCAGCTCTCGCAGCTGCTGCAGATGTGGACGGCCGAGGGCGAGGGCGTGGTCGTCCACACCCCGACGTACGACGGTTTTCGCAAGGCGATCACCGGGCTCGGGCGCGAGCTGCGGGGTGTACCGGTGGGGGACACCGGCGCGCTGGAACGCGAGCTCGCCCGCCGCGACAGCAAGGTCCTTCTCGTGTGCTCGCCGCACAATCCGACGGGCCGGGTGTGGACGGAGGCCGAACTGGGCGGGATGGCGGCGCTCGCCGCCCGGCACGGGGTCGCGGTGATCAGCGACGAGATCCACGCGGACTTCGTGCACGGGGAGCAGGTGCATGTGCCGTGGACGCGGGTCGGGGGCGAGGGGCGCTGGGCGCTGATCACCTCCGCGTCGAAGGCGTTCAACTTCCCGGCGCTGACCGGCTCGTACGGGCTGATCGGCGATCCGGCCGACCGGGCGGAGTTCCTGCGCCGGATGGAGACGGCGGAGGGGCTCGCCTCCCCGGCGGTGCTGTCCCTGACCGCGCACATCGCCGCGTACCGGGAGGGCGGGGCGTGGCTGGACGAGGTCCGCGCGTATGTCGCCGGGAATCTGGCGCTGGTCGCGGACCGGCTCAACAAGGCGTTCCCGGAGCTCGGATGGGAGCCTCCGCAGGCCGGCTATCTGGCCTGGATCGACCTGCGCCCGGCGGGCGTCACCGACGACGAGGCGTTGCAGCGGGTGCTGATCGAGCACGAGAAGATCGCGGTGATGCCGGGCGCGGTGTACGGGGCGGAGGGCTTCGTGCGACTGAACGTCGGGTGCCCGCGCTCCAAGGCGGAGGCGGGCGTGGAGGCGCTGATCCGGGGGGTACGGGCGGTGGCGGAAGCGGGGGCGTAGGGGATTCCGTGCCGCGTGCACGGGAGCCTTCGACGACTGCGCCGGCGCCCCGGCCGGCTTACGGTGCCCCGTCCCGATGGCCTTCCCGGCGGGGAGCGGCCATGCTGCTCGTATGCCTGACGCAGAGACGGGGGCCATCCGCGTCGCCTCCCCCACCGGACGCTGGGTCATCCTCACCACCGTCCTCGGCTCCAGCATGGCCATGCTGGACTCCACCGTCATCAACGTGGCCCTGCCCCGCATCGGCAAGGACCTCGGCACCGACCTGGCCGCCCTCCAGTGGACCGTCAACGCCTACATGCTGACCCTCGCCGGGCTGATCCTCCTCGGCGGCTCCCTGGGCGACCGGTACGGGCGGCGGCGGGTCTTCGCCGTCGGTGTCGTCTGGTTCGCCGCCGCGTCCGTGCTGTGCGGCATCGCGCCGAACGCCGCGGTGCTGATCGCCGCCCGCGCTCTCCAGGGCATCGGCGGGGCGCTCCTCACGCCCGGCTCGCTGGCGCTGATCCAGGCGAGCTTCCATCCCGACGACCGGGCCCGCGCGGTCGGGCTGTGGTCGGGGTTCGGCGGGGTCGGGGCCGCCATCGGGCCGTTCGTCGGCGGCTGGCTCGTCGACGGACCCGGCTGGCGGTGGGTGTTCCTGCTCAACGTGCCGGTCGCCGCGGTCTGTCTGCCGGTGGCGCTGCGCCACGTACCGGAATCGCGCGCCCCGGAAGCACACGGGCGCTTCGACGTGCTGGGCGCCGTCCTCGGTGCGCTGGCCCTCGCCCTGGTGACCTATGCGCTGATCGAGGCGCCGGGCCGGGGGGCGTCCGGCGTGGTGATCGGGTCCGCCGTCGGCGGGATCGTGCTCGGGGCGGTGTTCGTACAGGTGGAGCGGCGGCGGAAGGACCCGATGCTGCCACCGTCGGTCTTCGCGTCCCGGCAGTTCACCGTCGTCAACATCATCACCCTGTGTGTGTACGCGGCGCTCGGCGGCTACTTCTTCCTCTCCGCGATCCAGCTCCAGGTCGTGGCCGGGTACTCGGCCCTCGGCGCGGGCACGGCCCTGCTGCCGACGACCGTGCTGATGCTGCTCTTCTCGGCCTCCGCGGGCGAGCTGGGCCAGCGCATCGGGCCCCGCATCCCGCTCACCGTCGGACCGCTGATCGCCGCCGCCGGAATGCTGCTGATGCTGCGGGTCGGGCCGGGGTCGAGTACCGCCTCCGCCTACTTCAGCGATGTGCTCCCCGCGGTCGGTGTGCTCGGCGTCGGGCTCGTCACCGTGGTCGCACCGCTCACCGCGACCGTACTGGCCTCCGTGGACACCGCACGGGCCGGTCTCGCCAGCGGGATCAACAACGCGGCCGCCCGCGCCGCCGGACTGATCGCGGTGGCCGCGCTGCCGCTGCTCGCCGGGATGGGTCCGGAGGCGTACCGGGACCCCGGCGAGTTCGCAGCGACGTTCCGGCGGGCCATGCCGATGTGTGCCGGGCTGCTCGTGCTCGGTTCGCTGATCGCCTGGGCGACCGTACGGAAGCCTCCTGTGACGGCGGGCGAGAAGGAGAAGGCGCGCCCCGAGTGCACGGTGCACTGCGGCATCGTCTCCCCGCCCCTGGAACCCGCCCCCGGGGAGGCGGGGCGGCCGGGCGGGGGCGGCCCCTTCCTGGGGAAGCCGGGCGGGAACGGGCCCCTGCCGGGGAAGCCGGACACACCCGGCGCGGGCTGATCTCCGCGCGCCGGCCGGGTACCCCCGGCGCGCATGTGCCAGGCACACTTGAACCCATGTCGATCCACGAGAACCTGCTCGGGGGGCCTCCCCCGACCCACCTGCCCGACGACCCCGAGCCGCGCGAGCTGCTCGCGAACGGCACGCCCCCCGCCGACGTCGCCGCGAAGTACCCGACCTCCTCCCTGGCCTGGGCACAGCTCGCCGACGAGGCGTTCGAGGGCGGCCGCGTCATCGAGTCGTACGCCTATGCCCGCACCGGCTACCACCGCGGCCTCGACGCGCTGCGCAGGGCCGGCTGGAAGGGCCACGGCCCCGTACCGTTCGAGCACGAGCCGAACCGCGGCTTCCTGCGCGCCCTGCACGCCCTGGCGCGGGCCGCCCAGGCGATCGGAGAGCAGGAGGAGTACGAGCGCTGCTCGACGTTCCTGCGCGACTCCTCGCCGACCGCCGCCGAGACCCTGGGCTGAGAGCCCGGAGCATCGTCACGGACCCCGCGGATGCACCGGCATCCGCGGGGTCTGCGCGCTCCCGCGGGCTCCGTCTAGGATGCGGGCAGGGGACCGGAGCTCCATCACCTCACGGAAGGGGCGGACCGCTACCCGGAAGCTCGTGTCGAGGAGACAGAAATGTCGACGATCCACCCCGACCCCGAAGCCACCGGTGCGCAGACCCCGCACCTCGACTTCGCGGGAACGACTCCGTACGAGGACTATGTCCAGGCGGATGTCCTGACCCATCTCCAGCACCTTCGCTCCGACGACCCGGGCGAAATGGTCTTCCTGGTCACCACCCAGGTCATGGAACTGTGGTTCACCGTCATCGTCCACGAGTGGGAGACCGCCGCGCACGCCCTGCGCGAGAACCGGCTGCCCGTCGCACGCGATGCGCTCAAGCGGTCGGTGCGGGAACTGGAGGCGCTCAACGCCTCCTGGACGCCGCTCGCCCAGCTCACCCCCGCCCAGTTCAACTCCTACCGCGCCGCCCTCGGTGAGGGCTCCGGCTTCCAGTCGGCGATGTACCGGCGGATGGAGTTCCTGCTCGGCGACAAGTCGGCGTCCATGCTCGTGCCGCACCGGGGTGCGCCCCGTGTCCACGCCGAGTTGGAGAAGGCGCTCGCCGAGCCGAGCCTGTACGACGAGGTGCTCGCCCTGCTCGCCCGGCGCGGGCACGCCGTACCGCAGGCCGTGCTCGGCCGGGACCTGACGCAGAAGTACGAGCCGTCGCCCGAGGTCGAGACCATCTGGGCGGAGATCTACGCCAACCCCGACCAGCACGACGAGCTGGTCCGGCTCGGCGAGGCGCTCACCGACGTCGGCGAACTGGTGTGGCGCTGGCGCAACGACCATCTCGTCGCCACCCGGCGCGCGATGGGCTCGAAGACCGGGACCGGCGGTTCCGCCGGGGTCGCGTGGCTGGAGAAACGGGCCACGAAGAACGTCTTCCCCGAGCTGTGGACGGCGCGCAGCCATGTCTGAGACCTTCGCCGCGCGGGCCGCGGCACTCGACGCCGCCGATCAGCTCGCCGATCTGCGCAAGCTGTTCACCCTCGACGACACCGTCTACCTCGACGGCAACTCGCTCGGTGCGCTGCCCGCTCATGTACCCGCCCGGGTGCAGGAGGTCCTCACCCGCGAGTGGGGCGAGCTGCGCATCCGGTCCTGGGACGAGAGCGGCTGGTGGACCGCGCCGGAGCGGATCGGCGACCGGATCTCCCCGCTCGTCGGGGCCGCCGCCGGGCAGATCGTCGTCGGCGACTCCACCAGCGTGAACGTCTTCAAGGCCGTCGTCGCCGCGAGCCGGCTGGCGCCCCAGGGGCGCGACGAGATCCTCGTCGACGCGACGACCTTCCCCACGGACGGGTACATCGCCGCGTCCGCCGCCCGGATGACCGGCCACCGGCTCGTCCCGGTCGCCCCCGCCGAGGTGCCGGACGCGCTGGGCGCCCGTACCGCGGCCGTCCTGCTCAACCATGTCGACTACCGCACCGGCAGGCTCCACGACCTGCCCGGACTCACCGCCGCCGTGCACGCGGCGGGCGGCCTCGCCGTGTGGGACCTGTGCCACAGCGCGGGCGCCCTGCCCGTGGGCCTGGACGAGCACGGCGTGGACCTCGCGGTCGGCTGCACGTACAAGTACCTCAACGGCGGCCCCGGTTCGCCCGCCTATCTGTACGTCGCCGAGCGCCACCAGGCGGCCTTCGACTCGCCGCTGCCGGGGTGGACGTCGCACGCCGACCCGTTCGGCATGGCCCCCGGGTACGCCCCGGCGGACGGCGCCGTACGGGGCCGGGTCGGCACCCCCGACATCCTCTCCATGCTGGCGCTCGAAGCGTCGCTGGACGTGTGGAACGGGGTGTCGATCGAGGCGGTACGGGCCAAGTCCCTGGCGCTGACGGACTTCTTCCTGGAGTGCGTCGCGGCGTACGCGCCCGAGGGCCGGGTCACCTCCATCACTCCGGACGCGCACGCCGAGCGCGGCAGCCAGGTCGCACTGCGGTGCGCGGACGCGGAACCGGTGATGAGCGCGCTCATCGCACGGGGCGTCGTCGGGGATCTGCGCCGCCCTGACGTGCTGCGATTCGGGTTCACCCCGCTGTACGTGGGCTTCGCCGACGTGGAGCGGGCGGCGCGGGTGCTGGGCGAGGTGCTCGGCGAGGCGCTGGAGGGCTAGTGGGCGAGCCTCTGCAGTGATCTGCCGGCGGGGACGGGAGCCTTCCGTACTGGTACCGTCCCCGCAGGTCAGGCCAGTTGAGCCCAGATCCGGTTGGGCTCGGTACAGGACGGTTGGAGCAGCATGTCGGATTCTGCCGCGCGTGATCGTGACGCAGCCGAGGCCGAGTCGGCACTCTCGCACCCTCCGGTCGCCCCCGATGCGTCTGCCGCCTACGGCAGCCACCCCGACCAGTTGATCGACTTCTACGCCCCGCGCGACGGCCGGACCGGTGCGCCGGTCGTGGTTCTCCTGCACGGCGGGGCGTGGCGGGCGCCGTACGACCGGCAGCATGTGTCGCCGTTCGCGGACTTCCTGGCCCGGCGCGGTTTCGCCGTCGCCAGTGTCGAGTACCGGCGCGGCAGCGAGATCCCGCAGCAGCGGGGCTCCGGTCCGGTGGCGGGCCGCTGGCCGGAGACCTTCGACGATGTCGCCGCGGCGATGGACGCGCTGCCCGGGCTGCTGGCCGTGGTGCTTCCGGAGGCCGATGCCCGGCGGATCGTCGTCACCGGGCACTCCGCGGGCGGGCAGCTTGCCCTGTGGGCCGCCGCCCGGCACGTACTGCCCGAGGGCTCGCCGTGGCGGCTGCCCGCGCCGCCGCCGCTGCGGGGCGTCGTCGCCCTCGCGCCGATCGCCGACTTCGCCACGGCCGTCGAGCTGGACGTCTGCTCGGGGGCGGTCGGCCAGTTCCTGGGCCGCGCGGACGACTTCGACGAGCGGTCCGCGCACGCCGACCCGGCCGTGCTGCTGCCCACCGGGATCGCGACCACCGTGGTGCAGGGAACCACCGATGCAGATGTGCCCAAGGCCGTTTCCGAGGCGTTCGTCGACGCGGCGGCGAAGGCGGGGGAGACGGTGGGCCTGACCCTGCTGCCCGGCGTGGGCCACTTCCCGCTGATCGACCCGGCGAGCGACGCGTGCGCGGTGGTGGCGGAGGAGCTCGCACAGCTGGCCTGGTGAGCGGCGGGGGGAAGGGCGCCCGGCGCATAGTACTTGCGACGGACGGCGCAGGATCCGTATCACTGCTGACGACGCCGTGGGCCGGGCCGCCTACCTTGGGATCGTGACCGAGACCAACAGGACCAGAAGCCCCGAGTTCCGGCTGGCCGCAGGGGCGGTAGGCGGCCTGCGGCAGGACCTCTTCCACGATGCGTTCGCCTACCGTCCGCTGGCGCCCATGCGGACCGACGGGGCGCTGACCCGGCGGCTGTCCGAGCGGATGCGCGCGCGGGCCGCATGGACGCCGCACGCGCTGGTCGGTTTTGCCGCACTGATCACGTTCCTCATAGGCATCGGCACAACGAACAGTTCCGGGATCGGGTCCGGGATCGAGATCATCGTGACCGGGCTGCTCCCGGCGCTGACCGTCGGGATGACGCTGGTCCGGCCGGTCGGCGCGTTCTGGATGTCGATGGCGCTCACTCCGGTGACAGCCGTGGTCACCGGCGGCGACTGGCCGTGGGTGCCGAGCATGTTGCTCTCGCACCTGGTGGTGCTCGTCGTGGTCGCGGCCCGGACCCGGCCGCGTACCGCCGCCTGGATGTGGGTCCTGACCCTGGTGCTCGGCACCTTCCTGGAGAATTTCGGCTGGCACTACTCGTCGACCACCGGGCCCATGGCCGTGACCTCCGCGTTCGCCCTGCTCGTGGTGACCGTCGTGCAGACCCGCCGGGAGGCGGAGCGCGAGGTGACCGTGCAGCGCACCGTGACCGCCGTCGAACGCGACCGGCGCACGCTGCTGGAGGAGCGCACCACCATCGCCCGCGAACTGCACGACGTGGTCGCCCACCACATGTCGGTCGTCGCGATCCAGGCCGAGGCCGCCCCGTACCGGGTGGAGAACCCGCCGCCCGAGCTGGAGCAGGCCTTCGTCACGATCCGGGAGAACGCGGTCGCCGCACTCACCGAACTGCGCCGGGTCCTCGGCGTCGTACGGGCCGAGGACTACCAGGCGCCGGACGCCCCGCAGCCCACCCTCGCCCAGCTCGACGGGCTCCTCGCCAATGTGCGCGAGGCGGGCCTGGAGACGGAGAAGACGGTCACCGGCGCGGTACGTGAACTGCCGCAGGGCGTCGAGCTGTCGGCGTACCGGATCATTCAGGAAGCCCTCAGCAACACGCTGCGGCACGCGCCGGGCGCCGACGCCAAGGTGGAGATCGGCTATGTGCTGGGCGGTCTCGGTCTGCGGGTGGTCAACGGGCCGCCCACCGCTCCGGTGAAGCCCTCGCAGGGGGCCGGTCACGGGATCACGGGGATGCGGGAGAGGGTCGCGATGCTGGGCGGCGACATGACGGCCGAGGCGACGGAGGAGGGCGGTTACGAGATCACCGCGTTCATCCCCGTCCAGCCCGCCGACACCACGGGCGAGTCGCACGAGCCGCGCAAGGCTCAGGCGGAACAGGCGGAGCAGTCATGAGCAGCCCCGCCGCCCCCTCCATCCGGGTGCTGATCGTCGACGACCAGATGATGGTCCGCGAGGGCTTCTCGGTGCTGCTCAACGCCATGCCGGGGATCGAGGTCGTCGGTGAGGCCGTCGACGGCCGGCAGGCCATCGCACAGGTCGCGGCGCTGCGCCCCGACGTGGTGCTCATGGACATCCGGATGCCGGAGCTCAACGGCATCGAGGCCACCCGCGAGATCGTCGCCGCCGACGCGGACGCCAAGGTGCTGGTGCTGACCACCTTCGATCTCGACGAGTACGTGTACCAGGCGCTGCGCGCCGGGGCATCCGGCTTCCTCCTCAAGGACGCCTCCGCCCGTCAGCTCGCCGACGGGGTGCGGGTGGTGGCCGCCGGTGAGGCGCTGCTCGCCCCGACCGTCACCAAGCGGCTGATCAATGAGTTCTCGAAGCTCGCCGAGACCCCGCGGCCGCCCGCCTTCGCCCGGATCGGCGACCTCACGGAGCGCGAGACGGAGGTGCTAGTCCTCATCGCGCAGGGCCGGTCGAACGCGGAGATCGCCTCGCATCTGGTGGTCGCCGAGTCCACCATCAAGACGCATGTGAGCCGCATCCTGGTGAAGCTGGGGCTGCGCGACCGTACGCAGGCGGCGGTCTTCGCGTACGAGGCCCGGCTGGTCACGCCGTCCTGAGCGGCTGGGCGTGTCCCGATCAGCCGGCCGTGTCCCGGGTGGGTGGTCGGTGGCCGTCGGGTCCGGTTAGCGTCCGTACATGCACCCGTCCTCACGTCCCGCGGCCGACGACTCCTCCGCACCCTCCGCGCCTTCGGCACTCTTCGACCCCTGGTCCCCGGCGTTCGTCGCCGACCCGTATCCCGCCTACGCCGCGCTGCGTGCGGCCGGGCGGGTGCACTACTTCGAGCCGACCGACCAGTGGCTCGTACCGCACTACGCCGATGTGTCCGCACTCCTGCGCGACCGCCGCCTGGGCCGTACGTATCTGCACCGCTTCACCCACGAGGAGTTCGGCCGTACGCCGCCGCCCGCCGAGCACGAGCCGTTCCACACCCTCAACGGGCAGGGGCTCCTCGATCTGGAGGCCCCCGACCACACCCGCATCCGGCGCCTGGTCTCCAAGGCGTTCACCCCGCGCACGGTCGAGCAGCTCGTCCCGACCGTACGGCGGCTGGCGGCCGGGCTGGTCGACTCGTTCGTCGAGGCGGGCGGCGGGGATCTGCTCACGGCGGTCGCCGAGCCGCTGCCCGTGGCCGTCATCGCCGAGATGCTCGGCATCCCGCAGTCCGACCGCGCCCCGCTGCGGCCCTGGTCGGCGGCGATCTGCGGAATGTTTGAACTGAACCCGTCGGACGACACCGCCCGTGCCGCCGTCCGCGCGTCGCTCGACTTCTCCGCGTATCTGCGCGAGTTGATCGAGGAGCGGCGGAGGAACCCCGGCACGGATCTGGTCTCCGCGCTCATCGCCGCTCACGACGAGGGGGAGCGGCTGAGCGAGCAGGAGATGATCTCGACCTGTGTGCTGCTGCTCAACGCGGGCCACGAGGCGACGGTCAACACCACGGTGAACGGCTGGTGGACGCTGCTGCGCCACCCCGAGCAACTCGCGGCCCTGCGCGCCGACCACGGGCTGCTGCCCACGGCGGTGGAGGAGTTGATGCGGTACGACACCCCGCTGCAGATGTTCGAACGCTGGATCCTCGACGACATCGAGATCGACGGGACGGTCATTCCACGCGGCTCCGAGGTGGCCCTGCTCTTCGGCTCCGCCAACCGCGACCCGGCCCGCTTCCCGGCCCCGGACACCCTGGACCTGGCCCGCACGGAGAACCCGCACATCACCTTCGGCGCGGGCATCCACTTCTGCCTGGGCGCCCCGCTGGCCCGCGTCGAACTGGCGGCTTCCTTCGGTGAGTTGCTGCGCCGCGCCCCGAAGATGCGGCTGGCGGCCGAGCCGGAGTGGAACCCGGGCTATGTGATCAGGGGCCTGAGGGAACTGCGCGTGGAGCTGTGACGGAGGGGACGCTGTGAGGAGGGGGCGCTGTGACCGGGGCGACGCCGTGACCGAGGGGCGGGCCGGCACCGGCACTCAGCAGTCCGGACCGCAGCTCGACGGCGGGCCCTGCAGTACGTCGAATGCCACCCCGAAGCCCGCGAGGGCGGCGAGGAGCGCCGCCGCCCCGAGCGACCGCCGCCACTTTCCCTGTACGAGGGCGAGGAGCGCGGCCCCGGCCGCGAGGCCGCCGAGCGTCATGACCGGCAGCCCGAGCAGCAGTACGTTCCACTCGGACTCGCCCTCGAAGCCGCCGAAGATGCCGCGCCGCCCGTAGGGGGCCCAGGCGAGCATCCCGGCGGCTCCGCCGGCCGCGACGACCAGGCATCCGGCGACCCCGCGGACGGCTTCATGGACGGTCTCGCGTCGGTTCTCCATGACGGGGGTGACGCGGGTACACCGGGCAGTGGTTGCACCCCGGGGCCGCCGCCCGCCCCGCGGCGCCCCCGTGCCACCGCCACCGCCACCGTCACGTCAGGACATCGCGCCGCCGCAGCGCCGCCACCCCGGCCCCCACCAGCACCACAGCGGCCGCGGTGAGCGCCAGCACCGGGCCCCACTCCATCCCCGTGCCCCCCGGCAGCTTCGGCAGGTGTGTGAACGGCGATATGTCCATCACCGGCTGCGGCAGATCGATCGCGGGCCCGATCCACCCCAGCGCGAGGCAGATCCCGGCCACGCCCCAGGACGCCACCGCCGCCTTCGGGAATGCTCCGTACAGCAGGACCGTCACTCCGCCCAGCAGCCAGATCGCGGGCAGCTGCACCAGTGACGCACCCAGCACGGCCGGGAGTTCGTGTCCGTAACCGGCGGCCAGGCCCAGGCCGCCGACGGCCATGATCAGGGCCGCGCCGCCGAAGGCGATGACCAGATGACCGGCCGCCCAACCGATCCGGCCGACCCCGCCCGCCAGCACCGGTTCGGCGCGCCCGGCGGTTTCCTCGCCGTACAGCCGCAGCACCGACGCGACGATGTACAGCGCGGCGACCATCCCGAGCATGGAGACCATCGCGGCGAGGAACGCGTCGGTCAGACCGGACTGGCCGCCCATCCGCTCGAAGATCTCCTGCGTCTTGGCGTTGTCGCCGACGAGATCCGCCGCCCCGCCGGTCAGCCCGCCGAAGACGACACCGACCGCGGCGAAGGAGAGCGTCCAGCCGATCAGTGAGCCGCGCTGGAGCCGCAGCGCGAGGCCGGACGCCGTGGAGATCCGCCCCTGGGCGGGCCCGGGGCGGGTCGCCAGGAAGCTCATGCCGACATCGCGCCGCCCGGCCAGGGCGTACGCGAGGGCGGCCTGGACCGCGATGGCCGCCGCGATGACGAGCAGCACCCACCAGCGTTCGTCCGCGTACGCGCGCACGTTCTCCGCCCAGCCGATGGGGGAGAGCCAGGTCAGCACGGACGAGGCGTCGTCCGTCGCCGAGTCGCCCGCCGCCTTCAGGACGAACGCGGCGCCGATCACCGCCGCCGTGAGCCCCTTCGCGAGCCGGGCGCTCTCGGTGAACTGCGCGGCGATCGCGGCCGTGCAGGCGAACAGCACACCGATCCCGGAGACCGCCAGCGCGAGCACCACCGCTCCGGTGCCGCCCGCGCCCGCCCCGGCCATGGAGGCCGCGATCATCAGCGCCAGCGCGGTGTTGGCGATCAGCGCGGCGAGGAGCGCGGCGGTCAGCGGGGCGCGGCGGCCCACCATGGCGGAGGAGAGCATCTCCTGACGGCCGGTCTCCTCTTCCTCCCTGGTGTGCCGTATGACGATGATCAGGCTCATCACGGCGGCCAGTGCTCCGCCGAAGCCGACCATCCGCCAGCTGACGAGCCCGCCGACGGAGTCGTCGAAGACTGGGCCGTACAGGGCGCGGAGCGAGCTGTTGGCGTTCATCGTCGCGGCCAGCTCGGCACGCTGGGCGGCGGTGTCGTACAGCGAGGCGAAGGACTTCCCGACGGAGGAGAAGGAGGCGCCGAGCACGATCACCCAGATCGGCATCATGATCCGGTCGCGCCGCAGCGCGAGCCTCAGCAGGGGCCAGGTGCCGGCGAGCTGCCCGGCGCTTGCTCCGGCCCCGGCCCGGCGTCCCGCACCGGCCGGTGCGGTCGTGGTCACGGCAGTCATCGCGCCGCCACCCCCACGCCCTCGCTGCTGCCCGTCGCGCCGGTTCTGCCCGTCGCGTCGGTCGCGTAATGACGCAGGAAGAGCTCCTCCAGCGTGGGCGGGGTGCTGGTGAGCGTCCGGATGCCCGATGCGGAGAGCGATTTGAGGACGCCGTCCAGCTTGTCGGTGTCGACCTGGAGGGTGACCCGCAGGCCCTGTATGTCGAGGTCATGGACGCCGGGCAGATGCGCCAGCCCGTTGGGCGCACCGGCCAGTTCGGCGCTGATGTTCGTACGCGTCAGATGGCGCATGTCCGCCAGTGAACCCGTCTCCACCGTCTGCCCCTGGCGGATGATGCTGACGCGGTCGCAGAGCGATTCGACCTCGCTGAGGATGTGGCTGGACAGCAGGATCGTCCGCCCGCGCGCACGCTCCTCGGCGACGCAGTCCTGGAAGACCTCCTCCATCAGCGGGTCGAGCCCGCTCGTCGGCTCGTCCAGGATCAGCAGATCCACATCGGAGGCGAACGCGGCGACGAGCGCGACCTTCTGACGGTTGCCCTTGGAGTACGTTCGCCCCTTCTTCGTCGGGTCGAGCTCGAACCGTTCGACGAGGTCGGCACGTCGGGCCCGGTCCAGGCCCCCGCGCAGCCGCCCGTACAGATCGATCACCTCGCCGCCGGAGAGGTTGCGCCACAGCGTGACGTCGCCCGGGACGTACGCCACCCGGCGGTGCAGCTCCACCGCGTCCTTCCACGGGTCGCGGCCGAGCAGCTGGGCGGCGCCGGAGTCGGCCCGCAGCAGTCCCAGTAACACCCGGATGGTGGTGGACTTCCCGGAGCCGTTGGGCCCCAGGAAGCCATGGACCTCACCGGTCTCGACCCCGAGGTCGAGGCCGTCCAGCGCATGCGTGCGGCCGAACGACTTGTGCAGCCCGGCCACCGTGATTGCCTTCGTCATGATTTTGAAGCTACGCTACTTTCATGAATTTGTGAAGTTAAGGAAGCGTATAAACTTGCGAGCGCGGCGGGAGCCGGCGAATCAGGGGAGACGATCGGGTCATGACCAGCGAAACGGAACAGAGCACGCGCGACGGGCGGGACGCGGAGGCCGTGTCGCGATTCGTGGAGCGGTTCGCCTCGGACATGACGGAGGCGGGGATGCAGCGGATGGCGTCCCGCGTCTTCGCCGCGCTCCTCGTGGACGACGACGCGTCGATGACCTCCGCCGAGCTGGCCCTGGCGCTCCGGATCAGCCCGGCGGCCGTGTCCGGCGCGATCAATTACCTCACGCAGGTCAGCATGGTCGGCCGCGAACGCGACCCGGGCTCGCGCCGCGACCGCTACCGCCTGCACGACGAGGTCTGGTACACCACCTTCACCCAGCGTGACCGGGTGCTCACCCGCTGGGAGAACACCCTCAAGGACGGCGCCCGCACCCTGGGCGAACACACCCCGGCCGGCGCCCGCCTGGCCGAAACGGCGGCGTTCTTCGAGTTCGTGCAGTCGGAGCTGGTCGGAATGATGGACCGCTGGCACGAACACCGCAAAACCCTCGACCTCCCGACGCCCGACGCCCCCGGCCAGGCCTGACGGCCCGGCCCGCCGCGCTCACTCCCTCAGCCCCGCCACCAGGGGCGCCGCCCGCACCTCCGCCGGACGCAGCTGCCGCCGCAGGCTACGCCTCGCCCACCGGCAGCATCAGTCCCCAGGCCCCCGCCCGTACCGTCCATGTCCTCGTGCGGACCGGGCCGCCGATCTGTATGTCCGCGCGGTAGCGGAAGTCCGCGCCCGAGACCGTGACGGCCTTGGCCTCCGCCGTGACCGGTTCGCACGACGCGGGGCGGATCACCACCTCCGCGAGGCCGCCGTCGCCGCCCTGGGAGGTCACCGTCACCGACTCGACCGGGCGGTCCAGGTCGTTCAGCAGGACGCCGTCCGCCTCGACCCGCAGGCGGTGCGTGCGCGCCGGGGCGGGGGGTGCGGGCGGGGTGGGGCGCACCAGGGTGCGGACCAGGGAGCGGCAGGTGTCCCAGACCGCCGTGACCCCCGTGTGGGCGGCTGCCGCGCGCGGCAGCGCGCTCAGGGCCGGGATGTGGAGCGCTCCCAGGACGATGCCGTCGCTGTCGTCGACCAGCAGGTCGAGCCTGCGCACGGCGCCGTCCAGCGCCGTGCGCGCCGCCGCCACCGCGCCCAGGGGCACGCCGAGCGAATGGGCGAGCTCCAGCCCGGCCGCGGTGCCGACCGGGATCAGCGCGAGCGCGGCGTCGGCGGGCTCGCGCTCCCGGTGCAGCAGGGCCACCGCCCGCCGCAGCGCCCGGTCGTCGCCGACCACCACCGGACGTCTCCCGCCCCGGCGGGACAGGGCCCGCGCGAACTCCTCGGGCCCGTCCGGCAGGCAGATCTTGGCGTGCGAACCGGCGCTCAGCACGTCCTTCGCGATACGGACGGACTCGCCGTCGGTCCGGCGGGCTACCGGGTCGATGACCACCAGCAGCTGGTGCGCACCGTCGCCGGGGGGCTGGGCAGCCGACACCTCGGTCCTTCCTCGGGTAGCATCTTGGTGCAAGAGCCCCTTGCGCTATTGCGCCAGGGGCTTCGTCTATTCCGGGGCACCCGGTTCGACGGTTCAGGCCTTGTCGTACATCGTCGTACGGCATGTACGACGTTTACGTACGCCCCCTGACCTTGGACATGCCCCGCCCGGAAGGGGTGTACGCCTGTGCCCGCACTTGTGCTGCTCGGTGCTCAGTGGGGTGACGAGGGCAAGGGAAAGGCCACCGACCTCCTCGGTGGATCCGTGGACTATGTGGTGCGCTACCAAGGCGGCAACAATGCCGGCCACACGGTGGTCGTCGGCGACCAGAAGTACGCACTGCATCTCCTCCCCTCCGGAATCCTTTCGCCGGGGTGTACCCCGGTCATCGGAAACGGTGTCGTCGTCGACCCGGCTGTCCTGCTCTCCGAGCTGAGTGGGCTGAACGATCGCGGCGTGGACACGTCCAAGCTGCTGATCAGCGGTAATGCCCATTTGATCACCCCGTACAACGTCACCGTCGACAAGGTGACGGAACGGTTCCTCGGCAAGCGCAAGATCGGCACGACCGGCCGCGGCATCGGCCCGACGTACGCCGACAAGATCAACCGTGTGGGCATCCGCGTCCAGGACCTCTACGACGAGTCGATCCTGGAGCAGAAGGTCGAGGCGGCCCTGGAGCAGAAGAACCAGCTCCTCGCCAAGGTCTTCAACCGCCGCGCCATCGAGTCCGGCAAGATCGTCGAGGAGATGCTCCAGTACGCGGAGCAGATCAAGCCGTACGTCGCCGACACGACGCTCATCCTGAACAACGCCATCGACGAGGGCAAGGTCGTCCTCTTCGAGGGCGGTCAGGGCACGCTGCTCGACGTCGACCACGGCACGTACCCCTTCGTCACCTCGTCGAACCCGACCGCGGGCGGCGCCTGCACCGGTGCCGGCGTGGGCCCGACGAAGATCAGCCGGGTCATCGGCATCCTCAAGGCGTACACCACGCGCGTCGGTGCCGGTCCGTTCCCGACGGAGCTGCTCGACGAGGACGGCGAGGCGCTGCGCCGCATCGGTGGCGAGCGCGGTGTCACCACCGGCCGCGACCGTCGCTGCGGCTGGTTCGACGCGGTGATCGCCCGGTACGCGACCCGGGTCAACGGCCTCACCGACTTCTTCCTCACCAAGCTGGACGTGCTGACCGGCTGGGAGCAGATCCCGGTGTGCGTCGCGTACGAGATCGACGGCAAGCGCGTCGAGGAGCTCCCCTACAGCCAGACCGACTTCCACCACGCGAAGCCGGTCTACGAGATGCTGCCGGGCTGGTCCGAGGACATCACGAAGGCCAAGACCTTCGACGATCTGCCGAAGAACGCGCAGGCGTACGTGAAGGCGCTGGAGGAGATGTCCGGCGCCCCGATCTCCGCGATCGGTGTCGGCCCCGGCCGCACCGAGACCATCGAGATCAACTCGTTCCTGTAGGACGGGACAACGCGGAGGGGGGCCGGGGCGCAACAGCCGCCCCGGCCCCCCTCCGCGCGTTCAGTCCTCGCCGCAGATCCGCAGCCCCTTCGGCGTCGCGCACGGCAGATGCCCGTGCGTGCGGATCACGTCCTGGCCGTTGCCCCGGCTCAGATAGCCCAGGAAGCTGGAGGCCAGCGAGTCGGCGGGCGGCTGGCCGTAGGTGTAGGCGTACTCGATCTCCCGGTACGGGTAGGTACTGGAGCCGATCGTGTCGACGGACGGGACGGTGGAGTCGATGGCGACCTGGTGCGCCCCCGACAGCACGGTCCCGGCGCGCAGTTCGCTGTAGCCGATCGCGCCGTCGAGCCGGGCGACGGTGGACAGGACCTGTTCGGTGGAGTCGAGTTCGCAGCGGACGACCGGGGCCCGGGTGTCATCCTTCGTGGCGCAGTCGCGGGAGGACTGGGCGGGTTCGTTGCGGTCGAGCACACGGCGCTGGAAGACCTCGCGGGTGCCGGAGTTGGCGTCCCGGCTGACCAGCAGGACGGGCAGGTCGGGTCCGCCGAGCACCTCCCAGTTACGGATGTCGCCGCTGTAGATCCGACGGATGTCGGCGAGGGTCAGGTTCTTCAGCTGCACCTTGTCGTTGACGACGAGGTGGAAGAGCGAGACGGCGACCCGGTTCTCGCGCAGCTGCGGGAAGCCATCCGGCTTGGGGCCGTCGGACAGGGCGATCAGGGCGGGTGAGCCGGACTTGCCGGCCTCGGCCCCCCGTTCGCCGAGCTCCCGTATCCCGGCGTTGCTGCCGTGCGCGTCCACGGTGACGGTGGAGCCCTCGCACTCCTTCTCGTACTTCTTCGCCAGCTCCCGTACGACCGGCGCGAAGGCGGTGGAACCGGTCACCGTCAGGGAGCCCCGGGCGCAGCCGATCGGGGGCGGGGTGTCGTCGCGTATCAGGATGATCGAGGCGAGCGTGACGACGCAGACGGTCAGGGCCACGGTGATCAGCCGGGCGGCCCGGCCGAAGAGCGGCGGCTTGTCGTCGGGGCGGGCGGCGCGGTTCGGTGTCACCTCGCCGTCCCGGATGCCGCCGGTGATCCTGATCGGGCTGTCCACGGTGGCCCCGGTGAGGAGCACCAGCAGCTTGAAGTGTTCGCCCCGGTTGAGCGGTACGCGCGGCAGCCGGATGAGCGGACCGCTGTGGCGCATTCCGCCCGCGGGGGTGAAGTGCTCCATCAGATGGTCGGCGCCGGATGCCTGGGTGACCGCGATGCCGCGGACCGTGCGGCCGGTGAACTCCACGGTCAGCCCATGCAGTTCACGTCCCGTGTAGTCGTTGTCGGCGATGGACTGCGAACCGTCGTTCTCGATGCGGAGCAGGACGAGCGTGGCATCGGCCATGTCCGGTGTCTCGCTGAAGAGTCCGAGCCGCACATTGGCCCGGCCCTGGCTGACGTCGCTGCCGATCGGGGTGTCCATCTGGACCCGGTAGCCGATGTGCTTGCGGCGGGGCACCCGGCGCTCGTACCAGAGCACTCCGACCGAGGCCAGGACGCCCAGTACGGCGGTCGCCACGGCCACGACGTTCTCGGCGCTGAACCACTCCACGGCTTCCTCGCACTCCCCTCGTTGGAGCTCACCGGCCCCTGTCGGACCTCGCTGGACGCGTGTACGTGCGGCGGCTGGTGCGGGTTCGGTCTGCAGTTCGGGTCACCGTATGGGCGGCGTGGGGGAGTTGTGGGCGCAATGCCGGTTCCGTCGGCCGACGTTCGCCAGCCGTTCGCCCGCGCGTCCACAATGTGTCCGGCGTTCCGCATGCTGGACGGGCCGGAAGGTTTTACCTTCGGCCCCTCCCGCGGTGCGGCCCATGATCCGGATGAACTCGTTCCGGAATCACTCCTGTTGGGGGCGGGTTCGAAGGTGCGCATGGGGGACGGGACCGCCCGCACATGCTCCGATGCGAAGAGTTTCCGGCGTTGGTCTAGACCTTGACAGGTCCAGACCAACGGCGCTTGAGTGGCCGTCAACCCCCCATGGCGGCGCACCGCCCAGCTCGGTGCGCCGCGCCGAAGGAGTGATCACGTGATCAGACGCATCATGGGCCTGCTGACCGCGCTGGGCGCGGTCCTCGCGATGGTCGTCATCCTCCCCGCCACCACCGCCGCGGCAGCCGCCTGCGCGGCACCCTGGAACTCCTCGTCCGTCTACACCGGCGGCGGATCGGCCTCCTACAACGGACACAACTGGACCGCCAAGTGGTGGACCCAGAACGAGACCCCCGGCAGCTCCGACGTCTGGGCGGACCAGGGCAGCTGCGGCGGCGGTACGGACCCGGGCACTCCGTCCGGCTTCGTCGTCAGCGAGGCGCAGTTCAACCAGATGTTCCCGAACCGGAATTCGTTCTACACCTACAGCGGACTGACGGCGGCCCTCAGCGCCTACCCGGGCTTCGCGAACACCGGCAGCGACACCGTCAAGCGCCAGGAGGCGGCGGCGTTCCTCGCCAACGTCAGCCACGAGACGGGCGGTCTGGTGTACGTGGTCGAGCAGAACACGGCCAACTACCCGCACTACTGCGACAGCAGCCAGCCCTACGGCTGCCCGGCCGGCCAGGCCGCGTACTACGGCCGTGGTCCGATCCAGCTCAGCTGGAACTTCAACTACAAGGCCGCCGGTGACGCCCTCGGTATCGACCTGCTGGGCAACCCCTACCTCGTCGAGCAGAACGCCTCGGTCGCCTGGAAGACCGGCCTCTGGTACTGGAACACCCAGAACGGCCCCGGCACCATGACCGCCCACAACGCCATGGTGAACGGCGCCGGATTCGGCGAGACCATCCGCTCCATCAACGGTTCCCTGGAGTGCAACGGCGGCAACCCGGCCCAGGTCCAGAGCCGCATCGACCGCTACCGGGCGTTCGTCCAGATCCTCGGCACCACCCCCGGCTCCAACCTGAGCTGCTGACCCGTACTCCGCAGATCCCCCACCCGACGGTGGGCGTGCCCGGCCCCGGCCGGACATGCCCACCGTTTTCGGTTCACCCCGCCAGATCCAGCGCCCGGAAGGCCAGCCACAGGTCGTAACGGGCGCTCGGCGTCCGGAGCAGCGAGCGGTGAAGCGTCGATTCGAGGCGAGTGAGGCGCTTGCGGACTCCCGGCACCGAGATGCCCAACGCGGCGGCCGTCGGGCCGAGCTGGGCCTCGCAGTCCAGCCAGGCGCGGAGCGTCGTCCGTGGGTCGGTGGTGCTGCCGGAGATGCCGGACTCGGTGAGCGGGCGCAGTTGGCGGGCCGCCCACTCCTGGACCGCCGGGCCGCGCAGGATGTCGTCCAGCCGGTGGGGCCGCTCGGACGCCGCCTCGTCCCGGTCGGCGGCCCGGTGCGTGGTGGGCGTGGCGCGGATACGCAGGGCCAGGTCGAGGGCGGCCTGATCGGCGACCCGGTGCAGATCGAGGCCGAGCAGCTCACCGATCAGCCGCAGCCGTGCGGTCAGCGTGTTCCGGTGGATCTTCAGATGCTGGGTCGCGTGCGAGGAGAACGCGAGCCAGGAGGAGAGGGTCGCCGCGAGCTCCTGGCTGCCCGGGTCGTGGCTGCGCCGCGGCAGATGCGTGAGCAAGGGGTGCAGCAGCGCGTCCGCCCACTGCGCGGCGGCCGCACCGACGACCAGGGCGGCATCCGGCGCCGAACCGAAGCAGGCATGGCGGCCCGGCAGCCCGCGGGCCACGGCCAGGGCGTGGAACGCCTGGCGGTATCCGGTCGCCGTGTCGGACAGCGGTACGTCCTCGCTCGCCCCCACCACGCACTCGTCGACCACATCGGCGACCCGCAGGCCAAGTTGCTGTTCGGCCGCGTCCGGATCCGCCGGCACGACCAGGATCAGATGGCGTGCGTACACCGGACACCGCACGATCCAGGACCGCCCGGCCGAGAGCTCCGTGCAGATCCGGGCCACCTCGTCCCGGCGCCCGCCCGGGCATTCCACGACACACACCCGGACGGGGTCGGGCAGCGTGGGCCTCAGGGCACCCGCCACCTGGTGCGCTATCGACAGCTGGCCCGTCATGAGCAGATGCAGTACGGCTTCCCTGCTGCGGGACTCCGCGAGATCGACGCGGCGGCGCTTGCGCTCCACGGTCTCCGCGGCCCAGCACATGGCCAGCGGCATCGCCACGTCGGAGAGCAGCGGAAGGAGCCCGTCCGGCAACGGGCGCGGGGCGACGACGGCGAGGACCGGGGCGGCGGCGTCGGGCGGGCCGCCCAGCGGGAACAGCCGCGCGGTGTACGGCCCCCGGTCGAACGCGAACGAGCTCGCGCCGAGCGACGCCAGCTCCTTCGCGCCCTCGGTGGCCAGCGCGGCGGCCTCGGCGCCCATACGGTCCGCGGAGCGGGTCACACCGTGCAGGACGGTGCCGTCCCCGTCGAGCAGCCCGGCCCAGCCCTCCGCCCGGCCGGACACCCAGCGCAGGAGCTCCTGCGAACCGCCGGACCGGGCCAGTCGGTACATCCGTAGTACGTCGTCGGCCCGTTCCCGCGCGTGCACACATCCTCCGCCTCTGCGCTCCCGCCAAAGGAGCCCACGAAAAAAACCGGAGCGCATCATACCGTTTTGACTGTGCGGACTGATACCTCCGGCGGCCCACACAGTGCGAACTGAATCTTCCTGATGCCTACCCGAAGTCCTACAGTCCGAACACGGTTGCGGCGCCCTTCGGGGGAGGGGCACGGGGGCGACGGCAGCGGCTCACGGGGGTGGCCGCTGTCGTCGGCCGCGGCCGTTCTTCTGAACTCCCGTTGTCAGTGGCGGCCCCTAGTGTCGGATCACGATCACGATCGCGATCCAGAGACGACCGGGAGAGACCGCCGCCATGGAGTTCCGCATTGAGCGCAGCGCACTGACCGATGCCGTGGCCTGGGCGGCCCGGGTGCTGCCCACGCGCTCGCCCGTTCCCGTGCTGGGCGGGCTGCTGCTGGAGGCGGCCGACGGCCAGTTGCGTATCTCGGGCCTCGATTACGAGGCGTCCGCGTGCATCGAGGTGGAGGCGGAGACCATACGGGCCGGGAAGGCCCTGGTCATGGGCCGCCGGCTGCTCGATGTCTGCCGGGTGCTGCCCGAGGGAGCCGTGGAGTGCGCGGTCGAGGTCTCACGGTTCTCCCTGACGAGCGGCAGTGCCCGCTTCGGGCTCTCGGTGCTGCCGTTCGACGACTACCCGGCGCTGCCTTCACTGCCCGAGGTGCTCGGCGCGGTGGATGCGCAGGAGTTCGCGGCGGCCGTCGCCCATGTGACGGTGGCGGCGGGCCGGGACGACACGCTGCCGACCCTGACCGGCATCCGGCTGGCGCTCGACGGCGACACGATGACGCTCGCCGCCACCGACCGCTACCGGTTCGCGGTACGCACGCTCGCGTGGAAGCCCGCGAAGGATGGCGTCTCGGCCGATGTCGTCGTCTCCGCCCGCAGGATGAACGAGATCGCCCGTTCCTTCGGCCGCTCCGGAATGGTCCGACTCGCGCTGGACAACGGCTCGGTCGGTTTCGAACTGGCCGGGATGCGCACGACGGTCCGTCTGCTGGACGGCCGACTGCCGCGCCACGACAAGCTGTTCGCCCTGGCCGACCCCGTCTCCGCGGTCACGGACCGGGCGCCCCTGGTCGAGGCCGTCAAGCGCGTCTCCGTGGTCGCGGAGGGCGGCAGCCCGCTCCATCTGACCTTCTCCGGCGACTCGGTGCTCCTGCAGGCCGGTTACGAGGACGACGTCGCTTCCCAGCGTCTGCCCGCAGTGCTGGAAGGCACCGCTGAGCTGACGGTCGCCTTCAACCCGTCGTACCTGATGGACGCCCTGGCCTCGTTCGACGCACCCGTGGTCAAGTTCGACCTGCTGGGGCCGGGGCAGCGCGCGATGGTCACGGGGCGGCCATCGGGGGAGGACGCAGCGGGGGAGGATGCCTCGCACCCCGCTCACCAGCATCTGCTGATGTCGGCGAAGCCGCTGATATGAGGTGCGGGGCCGGACGATCCGTCCGGCCCCGCACTCATTCGCCTGCCCGCCCGGGCCCGGTTACTTCGTGAAGATGAAGTACTTCCAGGTGCCGCTGGTGGTCGAGTTCACGGTGTCGCCCGAGGTGCCGTTCACGTACGAGGCGCGGACGCGCATCCGGTACCCCGTGTCGTGGGTGCCGGTGAGCGTCACGACGGACTTGCCGCCGGTGCCGAGCTTGAAGTACTGCGAGCCCGCGTCGTACCACTTGCCCTGGTAGTAGAGCTGCAGGGACAGCTTGTGCGAGCGGTTCTTGTAGTACGTCATCGTCGTGGTGAAGACCGGGTTGGTCTTCTTGTGGAAGTACGCGTACGACGTCGAGCCGATCTTGGCCGTCTTGTACTGCTTGGAGATGGAGGTCGAGACCTTCACCTTGGCGTACGCCGTGGACGTGACCGTCTTGGACGTGTAGCGGCCGTCGCCCTTGAAGACGGCGGTGACGGTGGTGTCGCGGGTCATGTCGACGGTGGTGGACAGATTGCCCGAGGAGTTGACCTTGCCGGTCTTCACCAGCTTCTTCGGCTTGTCCGAACCGAACGGGTCCACCCACAGCTCGACGGTCCGGTTCTTGTACGTCTTGCCGAGGTGCGCGGTGAACGAGACATCGGTGCCGTAGGAGTACAGCGCCTTGTTGTGGTTCAGCGTCAGCGAGGTGACCGTCCGGGGGACGGCGACCTTGTCGGAGCCGGAGGCCGCGGAGTGGGCCGCGTCGCCCGCGTAGGACACCTTGTACGTGACCTGACCGCCCGCGGTCGGGGTGTCGGTGAAGGAGAAGCTGCCGTCCGACTTCAGCGTCACCGAGGGGAGCGTCCTGCCCTTGGGCGACTCGATGTCGGTACGCGTCACCGTGGCCTTCGCACCGGTCGGGAACGCGCCCTCGGACTTCACCCGGCCCGTGACCGTGAGCTTCTTGCCGAGCGCCGACTTCTCCGGCGCGCTGACCGTGACCGTCGTCGCGGACTTGACGGCGTCGGTGAGGACCCGCAGAGAACGTACGCCCTCGCTGTTGACCGTGACCGCGAACAGTCGGCTGGTGTCCGGCGCCCAGGCCAGGCCCGAGTCCTCCAGGGTGTCCGAACCGCTGCTGTTTCCGGTGTTGGGGAACTCGTACGTCCGGACCGGCTTGGCCGTGGCGTCCTGCTTGTAGATGTACACATCCGGCGAGTACCAGCTGGACGAGCCTGCGGCGACCGTGCCGTTCGGGGCGATGTCGACGGCGTTGGGGTACGAGTCGGATGCGTACTTGACGTCCGGCGTGAGGTCCGACGTCCGGTACGCCTGGTGGTAGTAGGGAGACGCGCTGGCCACCACGACCTGCTTGCCGTCCGGGCTCAACGCGAGGTCGCGCAAGTTGCCCCCGTCGGTCGACAGGAACGCGGTCCGCGTGGCCGAACCCGAGGACACGTCGTAGACGGCCAGATAGGTCGGGCTCTGGGACTCGATACCGGCGGCCAGTGTGTCCGGCGCACCCGGGGCGGAGGCCAAAGTCGGGGCCCCGTACCAGGTGCTGTTCGTCTCCTGGTCCAGGGTGACGACCGGCTCGGCGCCGGACAGGTCGAGCGAACCGATGTGGCCCGAGCCGCCCCCGCCGTACCCGAACCAGAGCTTCCCGCCCGCCAGCGCCGGGAACTTCGGGTCGGTGCCATCGCCGGTCGCGTACCGCGCGGACTCCTGGAGAGCCGCCGTGTCGATCGTCACGATGGCATCGACGCCCGGCACAGCGGCGTACAACGTGCCGAAGTCGGCGGACAGTTCCAGGCCGGTCACGCCCGGCAGCGACGGGATCGTGCCGACGACATTGCCGCTGTAGTCGGCGACGAGCACCTTGCCGCCGGCCGGGTCACTGATGAAGACCCGCTGATGCACACCGTCCGCGACGATGTCGCCGACCGACGCGGCGGGAAGGATCTTGCTGGAGTCGGCGGCAGCCGGGTTCGCCGCACCGCCGACCAGAACCACTGAACTGAAGAGGACCGCGAGCGAAGTCGCGGTCGAGATTCTGCGCGTACGCAAAATGATGTACCCCCACGGTAAAAGAGGGCCGCGTGGCACCCGGAGATGAGAGAGAGGTGCGGCCCGGATCGCAGGGTATGGCATGCCAATGACATGCCGTGAACATTTACGGGGCCGGGGCGTCCCCGGCCCCGTGCAGCGTCAGTTCGCCCAGGTGAGGAACGTCGACCAGGCCTCGGGAGCGACCGCGAAGGTGGGCCCTTCGGGCACCTTGGAGTCCCGGACGTGGACGGCGTGGGGGCAGGTCGCGACCTCGATGCAGTCGCCGCCGTTGGCCGCGCTGTACGAGGACTTGTGCCAGTCGAAGGCCACTTCGACGCAGTTGCCACCACCGCTGTCGCTGTAGCTGGTCTTGAACCAACGAAGTGTGTTGCTCATTGCTGATCTCCTGCCAACCGCTCGATGAGGTTTAGCGATTTGTGAGGACCCAGGGCCTGTGCCCGGATCTTCGCACAGCGCTGGGCGTACCTGCTGACCTTTGCTGGGTCGTTGATCAGCCAGCTCTCCTCCTGCACTTCCAGATAAGTCAGGTGCTGGTGGTCCGGGGTCTCCAGAACGTTCAAGCTGCCGTGGCCTCCGGCGTACTCGCCGCCTGGGCCCGGGTCCAAGGGCAGCACTTGAAGCGTGACGTTGCGACGCCGGGCGCACTCGGCGAGGTGCCGCATCTGCTCCTGCATGACTTCCTTGCCGCCGTATACCCGGGTGAGTACGGATTCCTCCAGGACCAGCTCGATGAGCGCCGCCGGGTCCCGGTCGAGGAGGGCTCTGCGGGCCATCCGCGCCTCGACGAGTTCATCCACTCGCGCATCGGGAAGCGGAGGATATCCTCCGCCGATCAACGCCCGAGCGTATGCCTCCGTCTGAAACAGTCCGTGGACGAAGTCCATTGCGTACAGCTGGATTCTTACTGCCGTCTGCTCCAGGGGAACATAGCTCTTGAACTCATCCGGATACTTCTCCATCCGGATGTACTTCCGCGCTGTCTCGAAGATGCCGGTGCTGTCACCGAGTACGCGCTCCAACGCTGCCAACATGTCGTCGCTCGCGGGCTGTGCGCAGGTCTCCATCGCACTCACCGCCGCTGCTGAGTAGCCGATTTCGCTGCCCAGGCGTTCTTGTGTCCACTTGCGCTTGATACGCATTGTGCGGGCGACCTCGGCCACCATCTGTGCCGTCGGACTTGCCGTCTCCTTGTTCCCTGCTCGCGCCACTGCGATCCCTTTTCGACTCAACCGGTCTCAACCGGTCACTACCCAGACCCGCCGAACTCAACTGAATTTCAAGGGAGTTCACACGAATCAACGGGTATACGACGCCCCTAGTGTCTCGTGATTCCGTCAGCGTTACTTGATCTTGTATGGCAGGGTCTCTTGGTGTGGAGATCTCCGTGGAACAGGCCGCCGAGTTGCGGGAGTTGGTGAACAGCCGGGACGTTCCTGCGGACATCGCTACGCGGGGCCGGATCGTTCTGTGGTCGAGTGAGGGGCGTCGGCGCAAGGACATTGCGGAGCTGCTCGGGGTGTCGCTGCCGACCGTGGACCGCTGGAAGATCCGCTATGCCGAGCAGGGCCTGGCCGGGCTGGAAGGTGAGCGTCCCGGTGGCGCGCGGGAACAGGTGCCGGCGCGGGTGCGGGCCCGGGTGATTGCGCTGACGCGCATGACGCCGCCGGACGGCACGGGGCTTTCGCGCTGGTCCACGCGGGAGTTGGCGAAGTATCTGGAGCGGGCCGAGAACATCACCGTGTCCTGGCACTACATCGCGCGCGTCTGGCGGGAGGAGAGCCTGAAGCCGCACCGGTCCGGCACCTTCAAGATTTCCAAAGATCCCGCGTTCGCGGAGAAGGTGGCCGACGTGATCGGCCTGTATCTGGCCCCGCCGGGCGGCGCGGTGGTCCTCTCGATCGACGAGAAGACGCAGATCCAGGCGCTGGACCGGACCCAGCCGGTGCTGCCGGTCGCCTTCGCGGCGAGCGAGAAGCGCACCGCCGACTACGTCCGGCACGGCACCACGAACCTGTTCGCCGCCCTGAACGTGACCACTGGTGAAGTGCTCGGCGAGTGCAGGCCGACCCGGAACGGCAAGGATTTCCTGGCCTTCTTGAAGAAGGCGGTGAAACCGCACGCCGGGAAGGACATCCATGTCGTCCTGGACAACCTCTCGACGCACACCACCCCGGAGGTCAAGGAGTGGCTGGTCAAGAACCCGCAAGTCCACTTCCATTTCACTCCCGTCGGTTCCTCGTGGCTGAACCAGATCGAGATCTGGTTCGGAATCCTGACCCGGCAGTCCATCCGCCGCGGCACGTTCTCCAGCGTCAACGTCCTGATCAAACAGATCCGCGACTACATCAACTCCTGGAACACGACAGCGAAACCGTTCACTTGGACCGCGACCGCCGGCGAGGTCCTCGCGAAGGTCCGACTCGTCGCGACCAACGTGAAGAAACTCGTTAATAACAACTCGAACTGACATGAACAGGATCACGAGACACTAGTCAGTCAAGGGAAACGCTAACCAATCGGGGCCAGACTGGTCCTGTGAATGCACCGAAAAGTGAACTCAACCTTGAATGGATTCCGGCCTCCGGATTTCAACTCCGCAAGGCGGGCGTGCAATTCGACGCCGTGCGCGTGGACGGCGACGAAGGGCGGCAGCTGGCCCTCCTCATGGAGGCGATCACGGGCGGTGAGCCCGGGCCCGTCGTCACCGAGGCCAACGGGCGGCGGGCGGTGTACTTCCTGGTCCCGGCCGGCAGCACCGTACGGAAGTCCTGGCCGGAAGGGGCGACTTTGCTGAACGCGACGGCGGGCCGGATCAGTTACGTACCGATTCCGGCCCTGATCGGCCGTACATGGCCGCTGGCGTGGCACTTTCCGCCGACAGGGCCTGACAGGTTCGTCCACACCCTGTTACTGCTCAACGCGGCGTCCGCGCTGCTGGGCTGATCAGTCGGACTTGGTGTACGTGAGCTGCTCGCCGGTGTCCGTGTTCTGGCGGCGCAGGGAGCCGTCCGGGAGCAGGGTGAGCGTGGTGGGGCTGCCCGCGGTGCAGGACGCCATGGGCTCGCCGACGACGACCGTGGAGGGGCCGACCTCCACCGGTCCGGAAGCGGACGGTTCCGCGGCCAGGTCCGCCTGGAAGACGCAGTGGTAGGAGCCGCCGGAGTCGAGCGGGCCGTCCGCGGTGAGGGTGAGGACGGTCTGGCCGACCGTGCCCTGCTGGATGACGAGTTCGCGGGTGGAGTGGCCCGAGGCGTTGTCGATGGAGCCCGACCAGTTGCCGAGGTAGTCGGCCGGGACGGGGCCGTCGCTGTTCTTCTGCTCGTCGGAGGGGGAGGAGTCCGTGTCCGGGGACGACGGGGCGTCGGTGACGGGGGAGTCGGACGAGGTGTCCGAGGGGGACGGGGAGGCGGTGGGGGACGAGTTGGGCGTCGCCCCGCTGTTGCTCATGAGCGCGTAGACCGAGCCGCCCGCGCCGATGGCGACGAGCAGGGCGACCGCGACGAGGGCGATGGTCGAGCCCTTGCCGCGGCGGGCGGGTTCGGGGCCGGGCTGTGGGGCGATGGGGTAGACGGGGCCGTACGGGGGTGTGGGGCCGAAGCCGGGCTGGTGCTGCTGCTGGTGCTGTTGTTGCGGGTATCCGTACCCGGCGTGGTTCTGCTGGGCGGGCAGCTGCGGATAGCCGTACGCGGGGGCGGGCGGCGCGGGCGGGGCGAGGGGTGGCATGGGGACGCCGGCCATGGTGGGGAGCGTGTGGACGGCGCCGGGCGGCGTCTCGGGAGCGGGTGCAGGAGCGAGCGCGGGCGCGGGCCGGACCGCGGGGGCCTTGTCCGCGACGGGTTCCTGCTGGGCCGCTTCCTCCGGGTCCTCGGAGTCGAGCAGTTCGACGGCGTGACGGCCGAGCTGGGCGATGAGGGCGCCGGGGAGCCAGGGCTCCGTCGCCGTCGCTGCCGGGTCGCGGTCGGCAAGGCGTTCCAGAATCGTTTCCGTCGTCGGACGGGCGGCCGGGTCCTTGTGCAGGCAGTCCTTGATGAGTTCGACGAGGCCGGCCGGGATGCCGGTCAGGTCCGGGTCCTCCTGAGCGATCCGGAACAACTGCGCGTGCACGCCGCTGTCGGAGGCCCCGAACGGGAGGCGGCCGGTCGACGCGTACGCCAGCACCGAGCCGAGACAGAACACGTCGCACGCCGGGGTGACGCGTTCGCTCCGGATCTGCTCGGGCGCCATGAAACCGGGCGAACCGACCAGGGCGCCGGTGCGGGTGAGGCCGCCGTCGGTGGCGGTGTCGAGCGCCCGGGCTATGCCGAAGTCGATGACGCGCGGGCCGTCGATGGTCAGCAGGATGTTGGAGGGCTTGAGGTCGCGGTGGATGAGTCCGGCGGCGTGGATGGCCTGGAGGGCGTGGGTGAGGCCGGCGCCCAGGATGTGGACCGAACGCTCGGGCAGGGGGCCGTACGCGCCGGAGACGGTGGCGTGCAGGGAGGGCCCGGCGACGTATCCGGTCGCGACCCAGGGCACGGCGGCCTCGGTGTCGGCGTCCAGCACGGGGGCGGTCCAGGAGGAGCCGACCTGGCGGGTGGAGTGGACCTCCTGGCGGAAGCGGTCGCGGAACTCCTGCTGCTCGGCGAGTGCGCCGCGTACGAGTTTGATGGCCACGGTGCGGCCGCGGTCGGAGCGGGCGAGGTAGACCTGTCCCATGCCGCCCGCGCCGACGCGGCCGAGCAGGCGGTAGGCGCCGATGCGTTGCGGGTCGGTGGGCCCGAGCTTTTCCATGGTGCGTGTCCTCCCCCGTACGGCGATACGCCGGAACGCGTTGAGAATAGCTGCGGTGCTGTGCGGCGGCGGGGCGGGATTTCTTCACGCCCGTACGCGGGGTGCCCGGTGCTTCCTCTTCCGGTTCCGTCCTCGAACGCCGGGCGGGCTTGATTCGGCCGGGCCCGCTTCCGGACGCGACACCCTGCACAGCAACGCGCCCCACGGCATACAACGTGGTCATGTCGAGCCGCTCCCCGCCCGACCTACGCTCGCCGCATGACCCCTCATGCCCCTCATGCCCCGCATGTCGACCCCGCAGCCGGTGCGGCCGTGAAGGCCGCCGACCGTGCGCACGTGTTCCACTCCTGGTCCGCCCAGGGCCTGATCGACCCGCTCGCCGTCGCCGGCGCCGAGGGGGCGTACTTCTGGGACTACGACGGCAACCGCTACCTGGACTTCACCAGCGGCCTCGTCTACACCAACATCGGCTATCAGCACCCCACCGTCGTCGCAGCGATCCAGGAGCAGGCGGGCAGGCTCACCACCTTCGCCCCCGCCTTCGCGATCGAGGCGCGCTCCGAGGCCGCACGCCTCATCGCCGAGCGCACCCCCGGCGACCTGGACAAGATCTTCTTCACCAACGGCGGCGCGGAGGCCGTCGAGAACGCCGTCCGGATGGCCCGGCTGCACACCGGCCGTACGAAGGTGCTCTCCGCCTACCGCTCGTACCACGGCGCCACCTCCACCGCGATCAACCTGACCGGTGACCCGCGCCGCTGGCCGTCCGACAACGGCTCGGCGGGCGTCGTCCGCTTCTGGGCGCCGTTCCTCTACCGCTCGCCGTTCCACGCAGAGACGGAGGCCGAGGAGTGCGCCCGCGCGCTCCAGCACCTGGAGGACACCCTCGCCTTCGAGGGCGCCGCCACCATCGCGGCGATCATCCTGGAGACGATCCCCGGCACGGCGGGCATCATGACGCCGCCGCCCGGCTACCTCGCGGGCGTGCGCGAGATCTGCGACCGGTACGGCATCGTCTTCATCCTCGACGAGGTGATGGCGGGCTTCGGGCGTACCGGCAAGTGGTTCGCCGCCGACCACTTCGACGTCACGCCCGACCTGATGACCTTCGCCAAGGGCGTCAACTCCGGTTACGTACCGCTCGGCGGTGTCGCCATCTCCGCCGAGATCGCCGCCACCTTCGAGACCCGTGCCTACCCGGGCGGACTGACCTACTCCGGTCATCCGCTGGCCTGCGCGGCCGCTGTCGCCACCATCCATGTGATGGAGGACGAGAAGGTCATCGAGAACGCCGCCCACATCGGCGAGACGGTCCTCGGCCCGGGCCTGCGCGACCTGGCCGAGCGCCACCCGTCGGTCGGCGAGGTCCGCGGCCTCGGCGCGTTCTGGGCGCTGGAGCTGGTCCGTGACAAGGAGACCCGCGAGCCGCTGGTCCCGTACAACGCGACGGGTGCGGCAAACGCCGCGATGGCGGCCTTCGGGGCGGCGGCGAAGAAGAACGGCCTGTGGCCCTTCATCAACATGAACCGCACCCACGCCGTTCCGGCCTGCAACGTCACCGAGGCCGAGGCCAAGGAGGGCCTCGCGGCTCTCGACGTGGCGCTGGCGGTGGCGGACGAGTACACGGTGTAGCGCACGGGCCCGCGGCCCCCGTACGGGCCCGCGCGGTCCGGCGTCACGGCGCCCCTTCCCCTGCCCGGATCCGGGCACCGCGGCCCTGGCTTAAAGTGACCCGAGCCGAAAAACGGGAAGGGGCGCCATGGGCGCGAGCGGAGCTGTAACCCGCAGTACGCTGCGGCAGCAGATCGCGGACGCGCTGCGTGACGAAGTGCTTGCCGGGCGTCTGCAACCGGGACGGGAGTTCACCGTCAAGCAGATCGCCGAGCAGTACGGCGTCTCGGCGACGCCCGTGCGCGAGGCGCTCTTCGATCTCTCCGCGCAGGGCCTGCTCGAATCGGACCAGCACCGCGGTTTCCGGGTGCGGGAGTTCACCGTCCCGGACTACCGCTCGATGGTCGAGGCCCGCACGCTGGTCATAGACGGAGTCGTCAGCGGCATCTTCGGCGGGCCCACGCTGTCGGCCGCGCAGCGGGCGGCGCACCGGGACTGCCTCGTTTCCGTACGCCGCAGGGCCCAGGAGGCCGCACGGGCGGCACAGGGCGGCGACCTCGACATCCTCATCGGCTACGACCTGCGGTTCTGGCGCGAGCTGGGCGCGCTCGTGGGCAACACGTACATCACCGATTTCCTGCACCGGCTGCGCGTCCAGGCGTGGGTGTTCGCGGTGCCCTATCTGCGCAATGACCCGGACGCCCGGGACGCGCTCTGGGACGGCCACCCGGCCCTGGTCGCGGCGATCTCGCTCGGCGACCACGACGCGGTGCGCGCGGCGCTGGACGGCTTCAACGCGCACGCGCTGAACTGGGCGGACCGGCTTGAGTCGAAGGCCCGGGCGGGCACCCGCGCCGGGACTCCGGCGGGAACTCCCGAGCACTCGGCGGGCCATGATCCGCAGCAGGCGGCCTCCGCCGACCCCCATCCGTGACCACCGGCCACTGTGCGCGACGACCCCACCGCATTACGCTGTCCCGACCGTTGTGAATACTCCGATGTGCACCCCGTGGGAGAGCGAGACTTCGTGGCCTGTGACCTGTGGCTGGTTCCCCTCGTCGATGTGCTGTGCCACAGCCCCGACAACCCGTTCGCCGAAGAGATAGCCGTCTACGACAAGGCACTGGGCGAGGCCGGACTGCCGCCCGTTCCCGTGTACGCCTACATGCCGGGCCTGACCGGCGACGTCGCCCCGATCGCGGGCTTCGACTACGACGCACTGCACTTCCTGCGCCGCGCCTATCTGCTCCAGCTCAGCGGCCTCGCCGTCACGCCCGTCGACGAACTGGGCGGGGACTACGAGCAGTTGCTGGAGATGTTCGAGGCGACGGCTCAGCAGTCCCACCTCGTCTGGCACTACGACCACGCGGGGGCGTACGTCCCGCTGGACTTCGCAGCCCCGCTCTCCAACGACGACCTGCTGGCGGGCGGCGGCCCGCTCGGCTCCGCGCACGGGCTGCTGCGGGAGTTGGAGTTCGTCGCCCCGTCCATCGGCATCGACCCGGCGAACCCGCCGGCCGCCCCGCTGCCGCCCGTCGGACCGACCTCACTGGAGGAACCGGCGGGCCCGATTCCGTACGACGACAGCCCGTTCGCCCGTGAGCGGCACGTCTGGCTGGGCCTGCACGCGGCGGCCACCCGCAGCCTTGCCCAAGGCTCCATGATCATCTTCAGCTGAATCAGAAGCGGGCGCCCTGAGTACTGCGTACCGCCAGAGACTGGGCGGGCGCCTCCGGCGTCACCGCGGTGGGATCACCGGGGTGACTCCGGAGGCCGCTGCCGCGGCATGTTCGGCCGGGCCATGGTCTGCAGCGGGAACCGTCCCGGCGACGCCCCCTGGTCCGTACGCCCCACGCCCCCGCTGCCCGACGAAAGCGCCTGCATTCCCATCGGCGCGGGACCGGCCCGGAACTCCACCATCCAGTCCGCGGTCTCGGTCCGTACGAGCTCCGTGATGTCCTCCGAGAACCGCCGCAGCACCCCCAGACACCGCTCGGCCGCCTCGCTGGCCGTCCCCTCGGTCGGGCCGAGCACCTCCCGTACGCACTCCGACGCCCAGTCGAACTGGAGCACCTGGAGGCGTCGCTGCACGGCCTGGGCGGTCGCGAGGTTTCTTATCCAGCCCGAGGTCAGGCCGAAGTACCGGTCGAACGCCATGCACGCGGCGCCCAGCAGCAGCGACAGATAGCCCCAGCCCGCCGCCCCGCTCAGCGCCCCGGTGAGATCGAGCAGCGGCAGCGCGGCGCCCGCCACCGCCCCGGCCGCCGTACCGATCCGCAGCGCCCTGGCCCCGAGCCGCTTCCACACGCGGTCGCGCAGATACCAGTCGGCGGTACGCAGTGCGTCGGCCTCGACCCAGCGGTACAGCTCGTCGAGGCGTTCGGCGGGTTCGCCCCAGTCGCCGAGCGGGAACGGCGTACCGGTCAGATCCCGGCCCCGCGCGCCCCGGACGTGTGCGCCGGAGCCCGAACCGGAGGAACCGGCCGAACCGGGCTCGTTGCGGGGCGGCCCTTCGGGCTGCATCTCCGGCTGACTCACCGGGGTACTCCTCTGCATTCTGCGTAGCGGCGCCTGATGTCTGGCGGTGTGCTCGACGGTGGGGCTGATCACTGCTCTCCGGCGTGGCCGACTGTCCCGCGAACGTAACCTTGCGTGACGAGCGGTGTACCTGGGTGTCCTGATGCGCATGCCCTTCCTACCGCCGAATGGTGGGCCGTGGGGTCGAAATCGCGGTATTCCCGGGTGCGCAGGGCCTGTGATCAGGTATAGGACTCTCGCCGACGTTGCAAGAAACTCACTCGAAAGAGTTGCTCGCCAGTGGGTGGGGCGCGCTGAGCGGTGACCACGTAGGCTCGGCGTACCGAAACTTTTTTGTCGTCGAATTGCCAGGAGTGACCGTGATTCCCGGTGGTGGTCAGCCCAATATGCAGCAGCTGCTGCAGCAGGCCCAGAAGATGCAGCAGGACCTCGCCGCGGCCCAGGAGGAACTGGCGAGGACCGAGGTCGACGGCCAGGCGGGTGGCGGTCTGGTGAAGGCGACCGTGACCGGCTCCGGCGAGCTCCGTGCTCTGGTGATCGACCCCAAGGCCGTCGACCCGGAGGACACCGAGACGCTCGCGGACCTCGTCGTCGCGGCGGTCCAGGCGGCGAACGAGAACGCGCAGCAGCTTCAGCAGCAGAAGCTGGGCCCGCTGGCCCAGGGCCTGGGCGGCATGCCCGGCCTCCCCTTCTGACTCCTTCGACTCTTCCTCTTCCGACTCTTCTGATCCGATGTATTCATAGCTCATCCAGGAAGGCGTTCCGTTGTACGAAGGCGTGGTTCAGGACCTCATCGACGAGTTGGGCAGGCTGCCCGGCGTCGGTCCCAAGAGCGCGCAGCGGATCGCCTTCCACATCCTGCAGGCCGAGCCGACCGATGTGCGCCGCCTCGCCCATGCCCTCCTTGAGGTCAAGGACAAGGTCCGGTTCTGTTCGGTCTGCGGCAACGTCGCCCAGCAGGAGCAGTGCAACATCTGCCGGGACGCGCGCCGCGACCAGACGGTCATCTGTGTGGTCGAGGAGCCGAAGGACGTCGTCGCGATCGAGCGGACCCGCGAGTTCCGGGGCAAGTACCACGTGCTCGGCGGCGCGATCAGCCCGATCGAGGGCGTCGGACCCGACGATCTGCGCATCCGCGAGCTGCTCGCCCGTCTCGCCGACGGCTCGATCACGGAGCTGATCCTGGCGACCGACCCGAACCTGGAGGGCGAGGCCACCGCGACGTACCTGGCGCGGATGATCAAGCCGATGGGCCTGCGGGTGACGCGGCTGGCCAGCGGGCTGCCGGTGGGCGGCGACCTGGAGTACGCGGACGAGGTCACCCTGGGCCGCGCCTTCGAGGGGAGGCGCCTGCTCGATGTCTGAAACCTTCACGATCACGACTCCCGATGTTCTTGCATCGGCTCACGACGGCTTTACGTTCAGCGACGCTATGTTCTACTCACCGTTCGCGACCGTGCCCACGGGAGGTCCCCTCGATGTCTGACGCCACGCTGAACTCCGTCACGCATGACCCGGACGACTTCGCCGTCCAGATCGCCGACCAGATCAAGACGTTCATCGTCGCCGTCACAGAGGTGTCCAGGGTCGAGGAGCCCGAGGAGGCCGTCCCGGTCCTGCTGCTCCAGGTCTCCCAGCTGCTGCTGGCCGGCGGCAGGCTCGGCGCGTACGAGGACATCGTCCCCGACGAGCGCTACGAGCCGGACCTCGGCGCGGAGCCGGACGCCGACGGCCTGCGCGAGCGGTTCGCCGCCCTGCTGGAGCCGATCGACGTCTACTCCGAGGTCTTCGACCCGTACGAGCCCCGCAAGGCCCCGGTCCCGGCCCGTATCTCCGACGACCTGGCCGACCTGGTCACCGACCTGCGCCACGGTCTGGCCCACTACGAGGCGCACCGCACGACCGAGGCCCTGTGGTGGTGGCAGTTCTCCTACTTCTCCAACTGGGGCTCCACCGCATCCGCCACCCTGCGCGCCCTCCAGTCCCTGATCGCCCACATCCGCCTCAACCAGCCTCTCCAGGAGCTGGACGGCCTGGACACGGACTCGGAGACCGTCGACGACGAGCTGGCCGAGGAGGCGGGCCGCGTGATGGCCGAGGAGATCGCGGGGCCGCTGGGGCTGCGCCCGGTGCAGTAACGGCCGATGAGCAGTGCCCGGCGCAGCGGGGCTTCGGGCGACACGCCGATGATCACGTGTTGAGCGGGATATCTCACCATGTGGTATCTGCCGGGTGATTCCGGACAGCTCGTTAAACTGAGGCGACCGCAGTAACGGACTGAGCGAGGAGCGCACGTGGGCCTTGTCGTGCAGAAGTACGGAGGCTCCTCCGTAGCCGATGCCGAGGGCATCAAGCGCGTCGCCAAGCGAATCGTCGATGCCAAGAAGAACGGCAACCAGGTGGTTGTCGTGGTGTCAGCGATGGGCGACACGACGGACGAGTTGATCGATCTCGCCGAGCAGGTATCCCCGATCCCTGCCGGGCGTGAGTTCGACATGCTGCTGACCGCCGGAGAGCGGATCTCCATGGCCCTGCTGGCGATGGCGATCAAAAACCTGGGCCACGAGGCCCAGTCGTTCACGGGCAGCCAGGCGGGCGTCATCACCGACTCGGTCCACAACAAAGCGCGCATCATCGATGTGACGCCCGGCCGTATCCGTACGGCGCTGGACGAGGGGAACATCGCGATCGTCGCGGGGTTCCAGGGCGTGTCCCAGGACAAGAAGGACATCACCACCCTCGGCCGCGGCGGGTCCGACACCACCGCCGTCGCGCTCGCGGCCGCGCTGGACGCCGAGGTCTGTGAGATCTACACCGATGTGGACGGTGTCTTCACCGCGGACCCCCGCGTCGTGAAGAAGGCGAAGAAGATCGACTGGATCTCCTTCGAGGACATGCTGGAGCTGGCCGCGTCCGGCTCCAAGGTACTGCTGCACCGGTGCGTGGAGTACGCACGCCGCTACAACATCCCGATCCACGTCCGCTCGTCCTTCTCCGGACTGCGCGGAACCTGGGTCAGCAACGAGCCGCAAGGGGACCAGAAGGTGGAGCACGCGATCATCTCCGGAGTCGCCCATGACGTCTCCGAGGCCAAGATCACCGTCGTCGGCGTGCCCGACAAGCCGGGCGAGGCCGCCGCGATCTTCCGCACCATCGCGAACGCGGAAGTCAACATCGACATGGTGGTGCAGAACGTCTCCGCCGCGGCGACCGGTCTGACCGACATCTCGTTCACGCTGCCGAAGGCCGAGGGCCGCAAGGCCATTGACGCCCTGGAGCGCAACCGCGCCACCATCGGCTTCGAGTCGCTGCGCTACGACGACCAGATCGCCAAGATCTCCCTGGTCGGCGCCGGCATGAAGACCAACCCGGGCGTCACCGCGGGCTTCTTCGAGGCGCTCTCGGACGCCGGTGTGAACATCGAGCTGATCTCGACATCCGAGATCCGCATCTCGGTGGTCACCCGCGCCGACGACGTCAACGAGGCCGTGCGCGCCGTGCACACCGCCTTCGGTCTCGACAGCGATTCCGATGAGGCCGTCGTCTACGGGGGCACCGGCCGATGACCACACGCCGCCCTTCGCTCGCGGTCGTCGGAGCGACCGGGGCGATCGGCGGTGTCATGCTCCAGATCCTTTCGCAGCACGCGGATGTCTGGGGCGAGGTGAAGCTGATCGCCTCGCCGCGTTCCGCCGGCCGCAAGCTGGTCGTACGCGGTGAGGAGAGCGAGGTCCTCGCACTCACCGAGGACGTCTTCGACGACATCGACGTGGCGCTGTTCCTGGTGCCCGACGCCGTCTCCGCGCAGTGGGCGCCGATCGCCGCCGCCAAGGGCACGGTCGTCATCGACGACTCCGCCGCCTTCCGGCTGGACCCGGACGTTCCGCTGGTCGTGCCCGAGATCAACCCGCACGCCGTACGGATCAGGCCGCGCGGCATCGTCGCGAGCCCGAACTGCACGACGCTCTCGCTGATCGTCGCCGTCGGTGCGCTGCACGCCGAATTCGGGGTGCGGGAACTGGTCGTCTCCTCGTACCAGGCGGTGAGCGGGGCCGGCCGGGACGGCGTCGCGGCCCTGCGTGAACAGCTGTCGATGGTGGCCGGTACGGAACTGGGCACGAAGCCCGGAGACGTACGCCGGGCCGTGGGGGACACGGAAGGCAGCCCCTTTGCCGCGCCGGTGGCCCTCAATGTGGTGCCCTGGGCCGGGACCGAGGCCGGGGACGGCTGGTCCTCGGAGGAGCTGGCGATCCGCGAGGAGTGCCGCAAGGTCCTGGACCTGCCGGGCCTGCGGGTGGCGGCGACGTGTGTGTACGTACCCGTCATCGCGACGCACTCGATGTCCGTGCACGCGCGGTTCGAGAACGAGATCGCGGTCGACCGGGCCCACGAGATCCTGGCGACGGCCCCGGGCGTGGTGCTGTACGACAGCCCGGCGGCGGGAGACTTCCCGACACCGTCCGACGTCGTCGGCACCGACCCGACCTGGGTCGGGCGAGTGCGCAGGTCACTGGACGATCCCCGGGGTCTGGAACTGTTCGTCTGCGGCGACAACCTCCGCAAGGGCGCGGCGCTGAACGTGGCGCAGATCGCCGAATCGGTGGCTGCCGAATTCCCCTGGTCCTGATCGAACCTGATTTGTACGTTCTGTGAAAGCGCTGTGAGCAAGTTGCAGGTCTGAACCTCTTGAGCTGGGACGTCGGGGTATCCGACGATGACCTTTCGGCCTGTTGCAACCGCAGGCCGGAGAACACGCGTCTATGCGGTCACTTCTTGCGCGGCGGGGCGCAGGCGGCTGGATACGTTCGGCGCATTCGGGGCATTTGGGGAAGAGCAGGTACGTATGAGGGCATGTCGCATCGCGTCGAACGCGGTGCCTCGCGCGTACAACCCTGACGGGGGGAAACGTGTCCAACTGGCGTGGCAGAGGTTCTCGATATCACAGTGGTGGGCCCCCTGCGCGGCGCTTCGGTGCGACCGCTCAGACGGCCCCGCGCACCCGGCGGTATGCCGGTGATTGCGCCCATGCCCGCTGCGCGGCCGACGCGGCTGCCGTCGCAGCGCGAGGGCGCTGAGGAGAGCGTGGCTGCTGGAACCACCGTCGACCATCTCACCGAGACCTATAGGGCCCACTACCGTTCGCTGCTCGGCCTCGCGGCTCTGCTCCTGGATGACACCGCCTCATGTGAGGACGTCGTGCAGGAGGCGTTCATCCGCGTGCACTCGGCGCGCAACCGGGTACGGGACCCCGAGAAGACACTCGCGTATCTGCGCCAGACCGTCGTCAACCTGTCGCGCTCCGCGCTGCGCCGCCGCATCCTCGGGCTGAAGCTGCTGTCCAAGCCCATGCCGGACATGGCGAGCGCTGAGGAGGGCGCGTACGACCAGCTGGAGCGGGACGCGCTGATCAAAGCGATGCGGGGGCTGCAACGGCGCCAGCGAGAGGTGCTGGTGCTGCGTTACTTCGCGGACATGACGGAGGCCCAGGTGGCCGAGACGCTGGGTATTTCCCTGGGCTCGGTCAAGGCCTACGGCTCCCGTGGGATCGCGGCGCTGCGCGTCGTGATGGAGGCGCAGGGATGAGTCGGCGCTTCCACGGGAACGAGAACGGCCACGAGGGTGAGCCTCGGATCGACCGGACTGACCGGACTGACCGGACTGGAAACGGAATTGTGAACGACGGGCCGGAGAGCGCCTCAGCTGAGAACCCGGACGAACCCGATTCGGGTACGGGCAGGGGCGCGAGTACGGGTGCAGGCGCGGGTGCGGGGCATGCGGATCGGGACCTCGCGTCCGTGAGCGGCTCCGGCGTCGGCGGCGATGGCGTCTTCGGTGACGTCCCCGGTGGCGGTCTCGACCTGGACGAGGTCGCGTTGCGCCGCATGCTGCGCGGGGCCGTCCAGAACCTCGAACCCAGCGACGGCACTCTCGACCGTCTGTACCGCGCCGTGCCCGTCCGGCGCGCCAGGCGGCGGCAGGCCGTCGTCGGCATGGCGGCTGCGGCGCTGCTCATCGGCACCGCGGTCCCCGCCTTCGTCCATGTCGCGAATTCCGGCGGCTCGAACACCGCCAACCCGTCGATAGCCGGACACGGTGAGCAGACGCAGGGCGGCAACGGCACCGAGAACGGCTCGGAGGGCGGCGGGAAGAGCAGCGGCGGCAGTATCGACGGTCACAACAACGGCGGGAACCAGCCGGAGAGCAGCAGCAGTCCGTCCGACAGCCGCGGCCAGGGCGCCGACGGCAACCTGGTCGGCGGGGTCACCGACCCGGCCGCCACCGTGGCGGCCTCCCTGCCGACCTGCGACCCGGGGCAGCTCGGCGTCGCCTCGGCCGAGACGGGTGCGGCGGGTGCCGACGGCACGGTGTACGGCACCTTCCGGATCTCCAATGTCTCCGGCACGGGCTGTTCGGTGAGCAGCAGCGGCAGCGTGGGCTTCGAGGCGATGGGCGCGGCCGATCCGGCCAAGATCAGCGTCGTCCAGCACACCGCGGGAGACGCGGCGGCCGGGCTGCCCGACCCCTCGCGGGAGCAGGGGACGGTACTGCTGCAGCCGTCCATGTCGTACGAGGTGAAGTTCGCCTGGGTACCGAAGGACACATGTCCGACCGACGGAGGCACACCGAGCCCGACACCGACGGACGGCGCGGGCGGCGCCTCTGCCGCGGGCAGCAGTACGGGCACCACGGATGGGACCACGGGCACCGCCGCACAGTTCGGCAGCGAGGACGGCGGCGGGGTGCTGGACGGCAGCGTTGCCGTGACGCACACACCGGAGGCCGGGGCGCCGGTCGCGGAGGCGAAGATCGCCAACGCCTGCGCCGGCACGATCTACCGGACCGGGGTGTTGTCCCCCACGACGTGACGCGGGGGCGGGGAGTACGGCGTAGGCCGCGTACTCAGCGCGTGCTCACTGCGGCGGGATCGGCTTCTGCGGCTGCGACTGCGGCTGCGACTGTGCCCGTGCCCGTGTCTGTGGCCGCTTCTTCGACCAGGCCCAGCTTCAGGTCCCGTGCCGCTTCGGCCTCGCGGCGGACCAGCCGGAACCACATGAAGAGCACGAACCCGGCGAAGACGAACCACTCGCCGGTGTAGCCGAGGTTCTGGAAGGCCTTCAGATCGAGCCCGGTGCCCTGCGGCGCGGCGGCCGGCACGGGACGCAGCGCACGGGTGGTGCTCGTGGTGCCGGTGCCGGTGCCGGTGTTGGCGTTGGCGTTGGCGTCCTGGAGCGTCACCCATGCGTCGTAGACGTCGTACGGGACGAGATTGACCAGGGACGCGGCACTGATGATCCCGAGCTGGCCGTCCGGTAGTCCGCCCGCCGTGTCGACGCCCTCGGTGCTCGCGTTCTCGGACGCCTGGAGGTCGCCCGTCACCGTGACCTCACCGGTCGGTGCGGCGGGAACGGCGGTGCCGCCGGGCTTGCCGGGCAGCCAGCCGCGCACCACCGGCAGGGCCTTGCCGCCGTCCGTACGGAGCATGTTCAGGACGTAGAAGCCGCTCTTGTCGTCCAACTCCCGTCCGGGCACCAGGAACTGGTCGGCGTACCGGCCGGTGGCGGTGGCGGGGCGGCCGGAGGTCACCGTGTCGACGGGCAGGAGGTCGTCGATCGGCTTGGCGGGTCTCGTGCCCGGGGCGGGCTGCTTCTCGGCGGCGTCGTGCGTCTGCACGCGGTCCTCGAAGCGGCCGAGCTGCCAGGTGCCCATGAACACGCAGAACGGGATGGCCAGCACGACGAAGAGGTTGATCCCCCACCATCGCGGGGTCAGCAGGAACCGGTACACCCCTCCAAGGTACGGTCCCCGCTCCGGCCACCCGGAGCGGGGGGCCGGAGTGAGGCGTCGGAGCAGAGTTCTGTAGCGGCGTTCCGGGTACCGATGCGGCTACTGGCCGGGGTTGCCGGTCAGGTGGCGCCGGGCGAAGTCGAGTTCCAGCCGGAACTGCTTGATCCGCTCCTCCACGACGAGCGAACCGTGTCCCGCGTCGTACCGGTACACCTCGTGCACCGCGGCACGGCCGCTCAGCCGGTCCACATAGTTCTCGACCTGGCGGATCGGGCAGCGCGGGTCGTTGACGCCCGCCGAGATGTAGACCGGCGCCCGCACGGCGTCCACGTACGTCAGCGGGGACGAGGCCTCGAAGCGCTCGGGGACCTCTTCCGGCGTGCCGCCCAGCAGCGTGCGGTCCATTGCCTTCAGGTCCTCCATCTCGTCGTGATACGCCGTGACGTAGTCGGCGACCGGGACCGCCGCCAGGCCCACGGCCCAGTCGTCCGGCTGCGTACCGAGGCCGAGCAGGGTCAGATAGCCGCCCCAGGAGCCACCGGCCAGGACCAGCTTCGCCGGGTCCGCGAGCCCGGACTTCACCGCCCACTCCCGCACCGCGGCGATGTCCTCCAGCTCGATCAGGCCGACCCGGTGCTTCAGCGCGTCCGTCCAGGCGCGGCCGTATCCGGTGGAGCCGCGGTAGTTGACCCGGACGACCGCGTAACCGTGGTCCACCCACGCGGCGGGGCCGGAAGCGAAGGCGTCGCTGTCGTGCCACGTGGGCCCGCCGTGGATCTCGAAGACCGTGGGAAACGGGCCCTCGGCCGAGGCGGCGGGCCGCTGGACGAGGGCGTGGACGCGGCCCCCGGGCCCGTCCACCCACACGTCCTCCACCGGCACGGACGCCGGAGCCTTCATGCCCGGCGGATCGAGCACCACCGCACCCGAGGTGGACCGGATGACGGGCGGCTGCGCGGCCGACGACCACAGGTACTCCACCGTGCCGTCCGGCCGGGCCGTGGCACCGGACACCGAACCCGCGGGGGTCTCCACCCGGACAGGAGCGCCGCCCGCACCCGGCTCGTACCGCCACAGGTCGCTGCGGGCCTCGAAGCCGTGCACGACCAGCAGAGCGGAGGCGTCCGGATACCATTCGGCGCTCACATCGCCGGGCAGGTCGAGCGCGAGGTCCGTCTCCTCGCCCGTCGTCGGATCCCAGATCATCGGCTCCCAGCGGCCCCGCCGCTGATGCCCGACCAGCAGCCTCGTGTCCCCGGCGACGGGGGCGAAGCCCAGCACGGACAGGCCCAGCTCCTTCGTACCGCCCTCGGTGTCGTCCAGTTCGGCGACCGTCGACCCGTCGGGCCGCACCACGCGCACCGCGGAGTGCATCGCATCGCCGTGCTCGGTGTGCTCCAGCGCGATCAGCGACCCGTCGTACGACAGGTCACCGACGCCCGCCGACTCGCGGTGGCGGTAGATCTCGACGGGAGCCGCCCCGGGCCGTACGACATGGATCGTCGTCCCGTCCTCGTCGGTCGAGCGGCCGATCACCGCCGTCCCGTCCCGCCCGATCGCGAGCCCGGCCGGGTACGAGGCACCGAGACCGGGGGCCGCCGGCTCGTCCACCGGCTCCGCGCCCCCGCCGCCGTGGAACGGCTGACGCATCCACACCCCGAACTCGTCACCATCGGTGTCGCTGAACCACCAGATCGACTCGCCGTCCGGTGTCAGCACGCCGTCCGTCGTGCCGTTCGGCCGGTCGGTCACCTGGCGCTGCTCGCCGGTGGCACGGTCCCATGCGTACAGCTCGTACGTCCCCGTGGCATTGGAGACGAACAGCGCGCGGTCCGGCGCGTCCTCCGCCCAGTCGGGCAAGGACACCCGTGGCGCCCGGAAACGCTGCTCCCACTCCGGGACGGAGGCGGTCGCCGGTGCGGGAGCGGTCGCGGGAGCGGAGGCGGTCGCCGGTGTGCCGGGGGCCGTCGAGCCAGTGATCTCAGTCATGTCCCCCATTCTGCGCCGGAACGCCGACAATCCGTTCGCATCGTCCGCAGCCTGTGGATAACCTCCCGGACATCTATGCACCGACCCCTGCCGACTGGCACGAGGCCAACCGCGCGCGCTGGGACGAGCGCGTCCCCATCCATGCCGTGAGCGACTTCTACGACCTGGATTCCTTCCGCGCCGGCAAGGACGCCCTGCGCCCGTTCGAGCTCGCCGAGGTCGGTGATGTCACGGGCAGGTCGCTGCTGCACCTGCAGTGCCACATCGGGCTCGACACCCTCTCCTGGGCCCGGCACGGCGCCGCGCGCGCCGTCGGTCTGGACTTCTCCGAACCGGCCGTCGAGACCGCGCGCGGCCTGGCCCGTGAGCTGGGGTTCGGCCAGGACCGGGCGGCGTTCGTCGCCGCCGATGTCCATGACGCCGCGGAGGCCGTCCCGGACCCGTCGTACGACATCGTCTACACCGGCGTCGGCGCGCTGAACTGGCTGCCCGACATCCGGCGCTGGGCCGAGACCGCCGCATCGCTCGTGGCGCCCGGCGGCTTCCTCTATCTCGCGGAGTTCCATCCGCTCACGGACTGCCTCGACGACTCGACCGGCACGACGGTCGAGCACGACTACTTCAGCCGCGACGCATGGGTGGACGAGACGCCGGGCACGTACGCGGACTTCGACGCACCGACCGTCCACAACCGCAGCGTCGAATGGCAGCACCCGATCGGCGACGTGGTGTCGGCGCTGGCCGCCGCCGGGCTGCGGATCGAGTTCCTGCACGAGCACGACGTCTCGCTCTTCGCCCGCTTCACCGCGCTGGAGCGGCAGGGCGACGGCCTCTACCGCTTCCCCGTAGACCGGCCGCGCATCCCGCTGATGTACTCGATCAAGGCATCCCGGCCGGCCGGCTCCTGACCGGATGCGGAATGCGAAGTCCGGCGCTCAAGGCCCGTTGTCAGTGGTGGGGTTCACACTCGACCCATGACCACGACTGCTGATCTGCGCGCCGCGGCGGAGACGTACTGGACCGCGGCCGACGACCGCGACTGGGACACCTTCGCCACGACGCTCGCCGACGAGGTGCTGTACGACCTGCCGCAGACGCGCGAACGCATCCGCGGCAAGGAGCGGTACATACAGTTCAACCGGGAGTACCCGGGGGACTGGCACGTCCGTGTCGAACGGGTCGTGGCCGACCAGGAGGGGCAGCAGGTGGCTGTCCGGACGCTCTTCTCGGTCGGCCCGCAGGAGCTGCACGCCATTCACTTCTTCACGTTCGACGCGCAGGGGCGGATCAGCGAGATCACCGACTTCTGGCCCGAGCCCTACGAGCCCCCGGCGGGCCGGGAGCATCTCGTGGAGCGGTACTGAGGGGGGAGGCAACGGAGAAGTGCGGCGGGCGGCCGGAAGTGCCTCCGGGGGCCCGCCGCACTTGCTCCTGTACCTCCCTCGTCCGCGTCCTACGCGGCCGAGCGGAAGGCCGGAAGATAGCCGCCCGACTGTCCGGCGGCCTTGGGGTGGTACGAGTTGTAGACCGGGATCGTCACGCTGTTGAGCCATGCGTCACCGGAGCACAGCTCATGCCCGGTGAACTCGTCCACCACGCTGGAGAACGCGAACCCGGAGTTGGCCGCCTGCTTGGCGATGACACTGTTCAGGACGTTGGACGCGTTGTTGATGGCGGCCCGCTCGTTCTCCGAGAGCCCGGCGATGCAGCTGCCGCTGAGCTGGTAGAAGCGCGGGTAGCCCAGCACCACGACACGCGCCTGAGGGGCCCGCGACCGGATGGAGCCGTAGAGCGAACTCAGGCTGGAGGGAAGCGAGTTCTGCATCTGCGAGACGGCCGAACTCACGCTGCTCAGGCAGGTGGCCTCGCTGTAGAGCACGCAGTCCTGCATGACATCGGCGAAGCCGACGTCATTGCCGCCCGCCGTGACGCTGACCAGACCGGTGGACGAGCTCAGCGCGCCCAGCTGGCTGCCCGCCACCGAACCCGTCGTGGCGCCCGAGCAGGCGACGAAGGCGAAGGACGAAGGCGAGTTGGCTGCCGCCCAGAGGTAGGGGTAGGCCTTGGTGCTGCGGCGGCAGTCGCCGCTGTCCGAGATGTAACTTCCTGCTCCTACACCGGACGAGTACGAGTCACCGAGTGCGACGTACCCGCCGGTGGCCGCCGAGGCCGGCTGGGCGATGCCCAGGGCGGCCACTGCGGCGAGGACAAGGGTGGAAGCGGACGCCCAGAATCTCCGTACTGACATGACTGTCAGCCCTCCGAGGGGGTGGGGGGTGGCTAGGGGTGATTGAGCGCCACGTTTCTAGCAGCTGCGGGTACTCGCCGGTAATAGCTGCACAAGAACTGGTCTGATATGCCCGAATGATCGTTCGGTCGCCTTAGCTCCGCGCGTAGATAAACCTCTCGGAGGCCCGGATCTGCGCGTGAAGTCGAAGCCTCCACCCCGGACCTGACTTGGCGTCAGGCAAGTTTTCGGGTGCGCAGTTCACGCACGGCACATGGTGCATGGGGTGGTGGATCATCTACGCAGAGTCACCAACGGTGGTCGTGTGAGTCGGATCCGCGGGGGAAGTGTCCGGACACAAAACCGCCCTCTGTGGTGGCACCCGGTGTCGGGTGCCACCACAGAGGGCGGTTGTCGTGGATCTACAAGAGAGATCTACGCGTGTGATCCACGAAGGTCAGTTGTGGCCGAACCTCCGCTGCTTCCGGTGAGAGACCTGCTCTGAAATCGAGTGCACCGTGTTCTGGGCGGCCGTTGGCTGCGGCGTCTGTTCCTTGGTCTCCGGAGCAGCGCTGCGTTCATGGCCGCCGGTGCGGGCGCCTCGGTTCTGCCGACTCTGCTTCTTGCCCACGATCGTGCCTCCTGTAGCGGATCTCGGATGATGGGCCACTCCCAGATTCGCATGTGAGTACGAAAGGTGCATTTCGGTCTACGGCTGTCAGGTGCGCTTACTCCAGGCAGATATTCGGATGCAGGTCGGAGCGAGGCTGGACGCGGCTGCGACTGCCGCTCGACTTCGCCGAACCGCCCCGGGAGGACCTGGAGTTCGTGACGGGTCACGCCTCCTCCGGGGTCAGGGTGGTGCGTCGCGGGCTCAGCTCACCGCCACGCCGTAGGGGCTGGCGCCGAGGGTGACAGTCGCGACGACCTTGTTGGAATCCGGGTCGATGACCTTGAGCGTGCCCGCTCCCTGATTCGTGACGTAGATCGCCTCGTCGGTGACCTCCAGGTTGAACGGGTCGGTGCCGGGAGGGCCCAGGGCAACGGTCGCTGAGACACGGTGGCTGTCGGTGCTGATGACGGATACGTTGCCCGGGCCGAGGTCGGCGGAGTAGGCGAACCGGCCGTCGGGCCCGATGGCCACGTCAAAGGGGCCCTCGCCGACGGATACGGTGGACACCTCTCCGGTACGGGTTCCGACGGCGAGGACGTGCGCCGCCGTCTCGTCGGCGACGTAGGCCGACCTGCCGTCCGGGGTGATGGCGACGCCCACCGGGGAGAGCCCTGCGGGAAGGTTCCGGTCGACCCGGCGGGTGCGGGTGTTGATGACTGACAGGTTGCCGGACCCGGAATTCGCCACGTAGGCCGAACCACCGTCCGGACTGAATGCCACGTCGACCGGAGACTTGCCGACCGGGATGGTAGAGGCCACCTTGTTGGTTCGGGTATCGATCAACGAGACGGTGTTCGAACCGCCGTTGGTGACGTAGAGGGCGCTGCCATCGGGGCTGAGGCCGACACCGGTGGGGCTCCTCCCGACCGTCACGGTTGTGACGATCTTGTTGTTCCGGGTGTCGAGGACCGAGACCCGGGCAGAGCCGCTGTTGGCGATGTACACATGCTTGCCGTCCTTGGCGGCCGCGACGCCTTCGGGGCCCACACCGGCCGGCACGGTTGCGACGACCTTGTAGGTACGGGCGTCGATCACCGAGAGCGTGTTGTCCTGCTGGTTCGTGACGTAGACACGGCCGCCGGCACCGGCGAGGACAGGCGCGACCGGCACGGCGGAATCCTTGCGGACCGAGGTGGCGTGCGTACAGGAGATCAACAGGATCCCGATGCCCGCCGCGAGTGCCGGCCGGAGCGTCCTGGCGGGTCGACGGCGGCCACCGCCGGCTCGGGTCCGCAGGGCAGAGAACATCTCGCCTCCTGTGCGCATTGCGACGGTTCGGTCCGGGGCCGCGCGGGGCGGCGTCCCCGCCGACGCCGTCCGGGGCAGGGAAGGATCAGGTCAGGAGCCCGCGGGCGTAGTAGTCCTTCTCGTCCCGAACTCCGGGAAGTGCGAAGAAGTAGCCTCCGCCCCGTGGGCTGATGAACGGCACCAGTGTTTCGTCTTCCAACCGGGTCTGCATGGCGACGTAGGTGTTCAGCTCCTGCTGGAAGCAGACGAATGCATGCCCCATGTCGAGTTCCGGCAGATTGGGGCTCCGGTCGTAGTCGTAACTGCGACGCAGGATCGTGCTGGTCGCCGCGGTCTGCGGAGTCTGGGGATTGGCGAGGCGGATGTGCGAGTTCAGCGGGGTGATCAGGCCTTGCGGGTCGTTGGTGTAAATGGGGTCGAGGAGATCCGTGGCGTTCTCGTCCACGGCGTACATGGGGGCGCCGCTCGCCTTGCGGCGGCCGAAGATCCGCTCTTGTTCGGCAATGGGCACCTTCTGCCACGCCTCGATGAAGAAATGCACGATACGCAGCACGTGGTACGTGCCGCCTGCGGCCCAGGCCGGTTCGGCGCTCTTCGGCTGGACCCAGACCACCTGATTCATCTGGGCGTCGTCGGTGACGGTCGGGTTGGAGATTCCGTCCTTGAAGCCGAACCAGTCACGCCGGACACCGACGGGACGCTCCGGATTGCGCTGGCCATCAATGCGCCAGCGCAGCTTCATCGCGGACTTGGTGTGGGTCAGGATGTCGATCAGTGCGTGCACCGTCGTGTCGCGATGATCAGCGCAGATCTGGATCAGCAGGTCACCCTGGCTCAGCGCGGGGTCCAAGTCGTCATGGCGGAAGGGCGTCATCGTGACGAGCTGGACCGGCTTGCGTGCGCTCAATCCGTAGCGGTCGTCGAAGAGGGACGCGCCCACTGCGACTGTCAGAGTGAGGCCATCCGCCACGAACGTGGGCCCCATGATGCCGTTGTCCGATGGCGTTGCCGTCTGGGGCACCTCCGGTGGCCTGCCGCCCGCCGTGAGGAAGCGCGCACGCGAGGTGAGCGCGCGGAACAGGTCGGTGAGCTCCGCGCGGTCGGAAGCGGTCACGTCGAACGAGACGAAAATCGCGTCCTGTTGGGGCGCAGTGGCGATGCCTGCCTGGTGATAACCGTGAAAGGGAATCGTACGGGATTTCGGTTCCGCCTTGATTCCGGACGTCGTGGCGGCGAGCGCCTCACCGTTGCCCAGAACGGCCCCGCCCGCCGCTCCGGCCATGCCCGCGGCGGCACCATGAAGAAACGACCGCCGGGCAAACGCACTTGCCGGGCATCCTCCCTCGCTGCGCTCTTCCTCCAGGGGCACGGAAGTCTCGTCGGTCATGGTTCCCCTCGGGCGACGATCCAGGTGACAAGCGGTACGGCTCCGCCGCCATCGGATTCCGTGAACTGGCCCCGGCGCAAGTGGCGCGCGATCGTATGCGGCAACCCCATCAGCGTCTGGATTGCCGCGAGTTACATAAATGTTCCGTAGAACGTAATATATTGGACATTCGGGCTCGCGCCACTTGGAGAGAGGCCGCCTGGTCGACCTCTCCCGCCATCGACATCGCACTGGTGGGTCATGCCGACGCCCGCAGCGTCAGGGCGAAGAGGTCACCATCGATGCCGACGGACGGCGGAGGCGCGGGCTTTCCTTATGGCGCACATGTTCGAATTCCGGTCACGCTGCACGCGCGGCATCGCACCAGCTCAAGGCGACCCTTCGCCGGGCCGCTCTGTCCCTCGCCCGCCCCGCGGCACAAGCCGAGCGCGCCGCGCGAAGGAAGATGGCCTCAGAAACGAGTCAGGGTCCTGATCCACGAGCGGCGACGAACTCGGCGAGGTGCCGGACCCGGACGGGAACGGCGACGACAACGGCACGGCCAGGGGGCAGCGGTCATGAGCGGCGGCGGATACTTCAGGCGGGTGGGGGCGGTACGGCCGAGCCACCTCATGTTCACCGGCGGCGTCGGCGCCCTCGTCGACCTGCCCAACTTCTCCGTCATGGTCAAGGGCCTCGACCACTGGAGTTACGCCGGTGTGCCCGATCCGGTAATCGAGGAGCCCCGCCTCCGCGGGGCCGTCAACCGGGCCCTGCGGCGCTACGGCCCGAACCAGGTGGGCGAACTGCGCGCCGCCCCATGGATCCCCGGCACCGACACCGACCCGAAGGGGAACGCGGCACGGATCGGCGTGCCCGTGACCCCTTTCTGGCAGTGGCTGCGCTGCACGGCGTGCAATGAGCTGGCCTCCCTGGGCTCGGGCAAGTGGGGGTTCGAGAACAACAACGCTCGCCGCCCTGACGAGGCGCGGTTCTACCACGAGAACTGCTACCGGAAGAGGAAGGGCCGCAAGCCCCTCGCCGTGGACGCCCGCTTCGCGCTGGCCTGCACCAAGGGCCACCTCGACGAGTTCCCGTACACGGAGTTCGTGCACGAGGGCCGCGCCTGCCCCGACACGACGTATCCGACGCTGCGAATGCGCGACAACGGGGGCAACCTCGCGGCCAACGTCTCCCTCGAATGCCTGGTGTGCAAGAAGGCGAAGCGCAACATCCGGGACGCGATGGGCGACAAAGGCCGAGAGAACCTGCCCCGTTGCCGTGGCCGGCACCCGCAGTTCGACGGCGTCTACGACACCTGCGACGAGACGCCGTATCTGCTGGTCGTGGGCGCGTCCAACCAGTGGTTCCCCGTGACGCTCAGCGCACTGGCACTGCCCGACACCGGGACCGACTCGCTGCGTAAGCTCGTCGAGGAACGCTGGCCGGACCTGGAGGACTTCGAGGACGAGGCAGAGATCGCCATGTTCGCCAAGAAGTCGAAGCACCACCGCTACCTGCGCGACTACGAACCCGGACAGGTCTGGCAGGCCATATCCGCCTACCGCGCGGCCTTGTCGGGCGATGCGGGCGAGACCGAGCAGCCTCCAGGCCCTCCGGACCTACTGACCCCCGAATGGCAGGTGCTGTCCGCGGCGAAGACCGCCGACCCGACTGAGGACTTCGCGCTGGTGGACGCTTTGCTCAGTGGGCCCTTGTCCACTGTCTTCTCCCAGGTGCGGCAGGCGGAACGACTGCGCGAGGTGCGGGCCCTCATCGGCTTCACCCGGCTCGACGCCCCCGATCCGGAGGACCCCGGCCTGGTCACCCGCGTGGACCTGGGGCGGCGCGAGCGCGGCTGGGTGCCGGCCAGCGAGGTGCGCGGCGAGGGGCTGTTCCTGCGGGTGGACGATCACCTGATCGAGCAGTGGGAGCAGCGAGTCGCGTCGAGCGACGCCCTCGCCGCACACGCCGCGGCTTTCGGCCGGTTCCGTGAGCACCGCAGGTCGGAACGGATCCAGGACGGCTCCGACCTGATGCAAGGCTGGCCGGGCAGTCGCTACATCGCCCTTCACACGCTCTCCCATCTACTCATCCGCACCATCGCGATGGAGTGCGGCTACAACTCGGCGAGTCTGGCCGAGCGGATCTATAGCGGCGACGCCGAGGAACGGCGGACCGGCATCCTCATCTACACGGCCGTCCCGGACTCGGAGGGCACGCTTGGCGGGCTGGTCTCCCTCGCCGATCAGGATCCGAGCACTGGGGAGAACCGGCTGGCCAGGATCGTACGGACGGCGCTGTACAAGGCGGGGCGGTGCTCCTCGGACCCGCTGTGCGGCGAGCGTCTTCCCAAGGCGCCGGAGGACTTCCTGCACGGTGCCGCCTGCCACTCCTGTCTGTTCGTGTCCGAGACGACGTGCGAGCGCGGCAACCGGTTCCTGGACCGGCGGTTCATCACCCACCTGGCAGGCGACCCGCAAACGCTGGCCCTCATCCCGGACTTCGGGTGAGCGGATCGACCCGGTGAGCCGCAGACGCTTCGAGGCGGCGGCAGCGACGGCCGCCGCCTCGCTCGGTCCCACACGGACTAAGGCGCTGGCCACGCTCCTCTCCCAGGGCCGCTCGCCTGCGTACATCCTCGGCAGGCTCCAGACGCCGGCCGCGCTGGAAGCCGTATCGGCGTTGCTGGTGTCGATGACGGAGGACGGCGTTCCCTCGGCGGAGGCGGCGGCGTATCTGCGGGGTTACGCGGCGGCCTGGACCCGGCGGCGCGAGGACACCGAGGCCCGAGCGGTGTGGAGCGGCCCTTCCACGCCCGGGACACCCGGCCGCGCCACCGCCCAGGTGCTGACGGAGGTGGTCGGCGCCGCGGAGCACCGGCTCGTCGCCGTGACCTACTCGGCCCGCTCGTACGCGCCGCTGACCGCAGCGCTGTCCGAGGCCGTGGCCCGAGGCGTCACGGTGGACATCGTCGTGGAGACGCTGGAAGGCGCGGGCGGGCTGCTCTCTGGGAACGAACCGGCCGACGCTTTCTCCCGTATACCGGGCATGCGGCTCTGGCACTGGCCGAAAGGCCAACGCCCCGCTCCTGGCAGCCGGTTGCACGCGAAACTGGCGGTGGCCGACGACCGGATCCTCTTCCTCTCCAGCGCCAACCTCACGGCGGCCGGCGCCGAGCGCAACATCGAGGCGGGCGTCCTGCTGAATGGCGGTCCCATGCCGGGGCGAATGGCGGACCACATACGGGAGTTGCAGCGTCGTGGGGTTCTCGCGCGGTGGCCAGGAGCTTCATGAGGTACCGCCACCGTCGAATGATCGCCATTCACATGACCGATTGACAGCCACTGTGCCCGGACAGCCGGAAACTGACCAACAATTGAGCCTCCAAGTTTCGCGAAATGTAGGAGGTCGCTGATGGTCGCCGTCGCTCTAGTACACAGCACCGCGCTGATGACGGAGCGGCTCCCTGAGAAACCTCCGGCCTGGCTGACCCGGGGTGAGCGGACCTTCGCGTACCCGTACAGGGACTGGAGGAAGCCGCGTGTGTGGTGTCTCGCCTTCTTCACGGACCGTCACGCCCGCTATGAGCAGCGCAGGATCATCGGGGTGGGCGGCGTCTTCCCGGGCAGGCGGTCGGGTACCTACGAACGTGCTCTGCTCGCCCGTGACTTCACCGCACTCCAGGTTCCGCTGCCGCTCGTCGACCTTGAGGGCGCCATGGGGGCCAGCCGCCGGTTTCTCAAGGACGACGGTCGTTTGTCTCCCGCGGCCGGCGACAACCTGCTCGCCGCCATCCGGCATCTGCGGCCGGAACTGAACGAGACGCTGGATGGCCTGGAGAACAGCCTGGGGGCCAATCCTCCGACAGGTCGGGAGGGAGAACAGCGGAGCTTTGAGAAGGACGCGGTGGGCACCGTCATGGAGACATTCGGCGCGGACCGCGATCAGCTCGAAGCGTGGCAGCAGCCGCTCGGCGGCGACGATCCCCGCTCCCGGTCCGTCCCCTTCATCGAAGGGATGCCCGCCCTCCGGCAGATCGAGGACCAGCAGATCGTCCACGACTACCTGCGCTTCCCTGGCATGGAGGGCGAAGACGCCGTGCAGGTCGGCTGGCGGATCTACCGCCGCAGCTCCGAATCCCGCCATCGGCTGTTCGTGTACAACGCCAACCGCACGAACGCCGAGACTGTCATGGGCGTCGACATGATCTACGTGAACGAGCACGCCCGCAGCGTGGCCATGGTCCAGTACAAGCGGATGCGTCAGAGCGGGCCCGGCTGGGTGTACTGGCATGACGCTACCGGCGAGCGGGAGCTGAAGCGGATGGAGACCGTCGACGAGGAGTGCAAGGCCGAGGACCGGTGGGCTCGGAGCAGTCAGGAGGGGCCGACGACGCTGGGAGATCCACGCCTGGTACCCACGCCCAGCATGGTCAAACTGTGCCGAACCACTCCCTTCATGATGAACTCCGCTGCCCTCATCCCCGGCATGTACCTGACGCGGGAGCACTTTCAGGAACTGCTTCAACGCCCCGAGGCCGACGGGCCGTCCGGCGGGACACGCATCGTCGAGGAGTCGGTTCCCCGGTACCTGAACAACACCACCTTCACCACGCTGCTCAGGGACGGATGGATCGGCACGCGCGGCACCGGCTGGGACTACGTCATCGACCTGATACGCGAGAGCCTGTCCGCCAGCGGGCCGGGCTCCGTCGTCGTGGGGATGCACCGGAGCGAGGTTCCGCCCGGCAACCGTCGAGTCAACTGACCCGTGCCGCAGGCGGACGGAGATCGAGGCGATCCGGCTGCCCTGGCACGTACGGACCGGTCTCGCGAATCGGAGCCGGTCAGTAAGGTGATCGTAGTCTTCTGGAGGGGCGCGGATGGCGACGCTGGGGATGCACCGGGACTTCCTGCTGGAGTTCGCGGCGTTGGAGAAACCCGTCCAGAAGCGGGTCTTCGAGGTGTTCGAGAAGTTCGCGGCAGCGACGCACACTGGGCTGCACCTGGAGAAGCTGAGTCACCAGAAAGATCCACGGCTGCGGACCATCCGCATCACCGGCTTCTGGCGCGGCGTCGTCCTCAAGGGCGAGTCGGGCGACAGCTACCTGCTGCTCAAGGTGCTCCCCCATGACAAGGCCAACGACTGGGCCGCCAAGCACCGTGCGTCGGTGAACGAGGCGACGCAAGGCATCGAGATACGCAACGACGTGGCCCTGGAACGGGCCACGGCGGGGCTGCGTGCGCTGGCCGCCGAGGAACCGACCCGCCTGTTTCCCCACTCCGACTACCCGGACAAGGTGCTGCGCAGCCTCGGTGTGGACGAGGAGATCCTGCCGATCATCCGGCTGATCCCGGACGAGGATCATCTGGAGGCACTACACAAGGTGCTGCCGGAGCATCAGTACGACGTCCTGCTGGGGCTCGCGACCGGCATGACGCCCGAGGCGATCGATCGGGAACTGGTGCAGGCGTACGCCCGGACCGCCGCGCAGACCCCTGCGGCCGACGACGGTGACGAGCTGGGCACCGCGATGGCCCGTTCCCGCGGCCGGGTCGCGCTCGTGTCGGGCCCCGTCGAACTGCAGGGAATCCTGGAGCGGCCGTTCGACGCCTGGCGGGTCTTCCTGCACCCGAGCCAGTACCGGGTGGCGTACCACGAGGGCTACGCCGGGCCGGCCCGCGTCACAGGCGGGCCCGGCACGGGGAAGACGGTGGTCGCCCTGCACCGGGCGTACCACCTGGCGCGGCAACTGCCCGAGGGCGCCCCCGACGGGAGCGTCCTGCTCACCACTTTCACCAGGGATCTCGCGGCCGAACTAGAGCGCTGTCTGACGCTGCTGGTCGAGGAAGAGGAGGTCCGGGCGAGGATCCGGGTAGTCAACGTCGACGCCCTGGCCAACGAGATCGTACGGGCGGAGCGCGGCGGCGCCCCGCTGAAACTGGTCTTCGACCAGAAGGAGATCACCGCCCGCTGGACGCGCATCGCGCGTCGGCTGGGGATCGACTTCACGGACGTCTTCCTCGACCAGGAGTGGCGTCAGATCGTCCTCGCGCAGGCCCTGACCGAACCGGAGGAGTACCTGAAGGCGCCGCGCACCGGCCGCGGCACCGCGCTCCCACCGCTGAAACGCCTTCAGGTGTGGCGGGCTGTCTCCGCTTTCGAGGAGCAATTGCGCCAGGCCGGCGAGTGGACGTTCCTTCAGGTGTGTGCGGAGGCGGCACGTGTCTTGGACGGCCGGGAGCAGCGGTTGTACCACCATGTCGTGATCGACGAGGCGCAAGACTTGCACCCCGCGCAGTGGCGGTTCCTGCGGGCCCTGGTCGCTCACGGTCAGGACGATCTGTTCCTCGCCGGGGACACCTACCAGCGGATCTACGGGAACCGGGTGTCGCTGCGCTCGCTCGGCGTCCAGGTCGTCGGCCGCTCGCACCGACTGCGGATCAACTACCGCACCACACAGGAGATCCTGGCCTGGTCGGCCTCGCTGCTGACCGGTGAGGAGCCGGACGACATGGACGGCGGGAACGAGACGCTGGCTGGATACCGCTCCACCATGCACGGAGAGCGGCCGGAGACGGCCGGGTATGCCACCAAACCCGAGGAGATTGAGGCACTGGTGGCCCGGGTGCGGGACTGGACCGGCGCAGGGGTGCGGGCGGAGGACATCGGGGTGGCGGTGCGCTTCGCCCAACTGGGACGGGACATCGCCCAGGCTCTGGAGCAGGCTGGCCTCGCCGCGTGCGTGCTCGGTGCCGGGCATGGTGGCCCCGGTGTCCGGATCGGCACCATGCACCGGATGAAGGGGTTGGAGTTCCGCTGCGTCGCCGTGGCCGGAGTGAACGACGGCACCGTGCCGATGAAGTCGGCCGTCACCGCGGTCGACGTCGACGCCCAGCAGCATCAGGAGGACCTGAACGGTGAGCTGAACCTGCTCTTCGTCGCGTGCACACGGGCGCGCGAGGCGCTGCGGGTGTCCTGGCACGGGGCGCCGAGTCCATTCCTGGCGCCGGTCGTCAACTCGCGCCCGTGATGTCCATGGGCTTCGCTCGCCGTTGCTACAGGCCCCATGCGTGACGTGGCGTGGGGCCGCAGGATGCCGTCGCCCCACGCTTCACCGGAGGGGTCACGGAGGGTGTCAGGGACTGTCGGGGTCCTTGTCCACCATACGGCGGGCCTCCGCGAGAGCCACCGTATGCGCGAACCACTCCAACACCGCGCAGATCTCCGCGCTGTGCGCGGCGAAGACCTCCACCGCGAAGGACGGGCGCAGGTCCAGTTTTGCCTCGGCCAGGTCGATGCCCTCGATCTTGTTCAGGCGGTTCATCAGCTCGCGCCGCAGAGGCTCGTCGTCGAACGGTGGGCGCCGTTTCAGATACTGGAAGACGACCTCTACGGTGCCGGAGACCGGGTAGAGGGCCAGGGGCCACAGCTCTCGGGAGGCGGGGGCGTTGCCGAAACTCACTGTGGGGAAGCAACTGGTCTCGCTCGCTCGGCCGTAGGCGAGATGACCGCCCTGCTGCTCCCAGAAGCGCAGGGCGTCCAGGACGCCGTCGACGGTCTCCTCGGTCTGGTTGTCGCGCAGTTGCGTTTCGAACCGGCTGGTCGCCGACTGCTGCTCATCGCCGTCAGCCCGTGGTGACGGCTCGGCCTCATCGGCGACATCCTTGCCCAGCAGGGCCGCCAGGTCGGAGGTGGTCAGCCGGTGGGATCGGCGGGCCCGGCCCGCATCGTCGAAGGAAACTCCCTCGGCCTCCAGACGGGTTCGCACATCACCGAGGTCCTGGCCGTCCGGCCACCTGAAGCCCGCCGAGACGCGGCCGTCCGCCGTCAGCACCCGGTAGGCGCCGTGCAGGCCCACCTTGGACGCCAGATGCTGGCCGACGGGGACGGCGTGGGTGCCGATGAGCGCGGCGACATCGCCGTACGTCGTCCACGTCCCGGCTGGCATGGCGAGAAGCGCGGCCCGCAGCTCCTTCCATCCGGACCACTCGTCGTCCACCGGGACCGTGCCCGCGACGGGCCCGGGCCACAGCCGCACCACCCGGTCGGCGAGGGCGGCGCCGCGGTCGAGGATTTCCGCCTTCCCCCAACGTTCCCGCCCTGCGATCTCCTGGTTCATCCGCAGGGAGCTGAAGTCCAGGATCTCCTGCTTGCGGCGGAACGGATGGTTCGAGAGCTTCGCGTTGTCAGCGGAAAGAGTCAGGTTGCCAAGCGTGTGGACGAGTAGGGCGTGGAGTTCCTCGGCGCCCTGTCCGTCCTCGGTCTCCTCGGCCAGCAGGTCCAGCCACTGGTGTGCGGGGCTCTGTGGCAGCACGTGCTCGACGGTCAGGCGTGCCTTGGCGAAGTCGACCGGTTCGCTCGCTCTGTAGCTCTCCTCCAGCCTCCGCAGCACCTGGAACCGCTGGTTGCTGCGGCCCGCCTTGTAGAACGGCCGGGTGCGGATCGCCTCGCGGACGGCGTCGTCGTCGGGCCAGACACGGGCACCCGTCTTGCTCTTCGACAGGAAGCGGCTTACGGCCTCGGCCGGGTCGTCGTCCTTCTCCATCTCCTTGGCCATCTCCATGAACACCCGATTGCTGCCCGTGGTGGAGTGTCCGGTGAACAGGCGCCGCACCATGTAACTCTCGGCGTACGCCAGTGCCCGGGCGGCCTGGTGGGGTGTGGCCTGCCCATCGTCCACGCGGCCGAGCAGATGAAGTGCCAGCGGGTAGTGGGTCTGACCGCCCCACCGGGAGAGCCTCTCCAGCACTTCGCGCAGCTCAGGGTCGGCCTCCCTCTCGGGTTCCAGGATCCGCATCAGACGTTCCGCCCGGCGGGCCAGGGAGGCGATCTCGGCCTCCAGGGCCGCTTCGTCGGAGCTCAGAGGCTCCAGGCGTTTCTTCTGGTCCCGGTAGATCTCGCTCTGCTTCGCCCGGCTGTTGCCGGCCACCACCAGGTCGAGCCAGACGAGGAGTTCGAGGTTGGCGGGGCCTAGCCGTTCCTGCATGGGCAGCCAGAGACTCTGGTAGACGGACTCACCTCGGGTCGGCAGGCACATGAAGAGGTAGTTGCGCAGCAGGTCGCTCTGGCTGAGTCCGACCCCAGTGTTGTTGATCGACTCGAAGATCCGGTAGACGTTGTCACCCTCCGACGCGGTGATCTCCACGATCGACAGCAGACCGCTCAGCACGGTCTCCACCGCGTCCGTCCACGTCTCACCAGCATTTTCCTCGCCCTCTGCGAGGGCGCCCAGGAAGAACCGGTAGGCGGCACCCACGTTGCCGGGGCCGCCGGCCCTTGGCGAACTCTCGACACAGGCGGTGAAGGCGTCGCGGTCCGCCTGCGTGGGCAGGAGCCGGTAGTGGTCGTCGCCGCTTCGGTACTTGTTGACGAGCACAAGGTCGTGGATGCGCTCGGCCTTCTGCTCCGCGCCGCGTTCCCGGTGGCGGTCGCGCAACGCCGTGAAGGCGAGCATGAGAGTGGTGAGCCGCTGCTGGCCATCGACCACGAGCCAGCGCTGCATGCCGCCGGCGGTGATCCGGCCCGGGGCCAGCACCACGGAGCCGAGGAAGTGCGCCGCGGGGGGCCGTCCTTCCAACTGCTCCTCGACCAACTCCTGAACGTCGTCCCAGAGTTGCCGCAGCTCGTCCCGCTGCCAGCTGTAAGTGCGCTGATAGAGCGGCACTTGGTACTGCTTCTCGCCCTGGACGAGTTCGTTGAATGTGGTCTCCTGAGCGTGCACGCGCGTCTTTCCCCCTGCCGAGTCCCGGACGACCCATATTCCACCATCGGGGCGGGGGTGTCCTCGTCCTCGACTGGATCAGTAGCGGCGACGCGTCTTTCGGGGGCCGGGCCTCCCGGCTACACGAGGGCGCGCTGACCCACACATTTTCGGTTCCAGCATCGTGACGGTGCTCCAGAAGGACACCGGCGGTGAGTTGCCGACGCCCCACTTTCGGTAGCCCGAGGCGAAGGTACGGGCCATCGCGTGGTCACTGATGGCGCAGAGGTCGGTACTCAGTCCGAGGATGCGGAAGTCGCCCATCGCCCGTGAGTCGTCGGAAAGATGGGCCCACCGGCTGCCGGTAGGGCGGCACTCGAAACTGCCGCCGTGTATCTGCTCTCACTCGCGGACCATCCCGATCAGGACGGCATCCGTCTTACGGCCGTCCGTGAGCCGTCTCTGCTCAGCGGGCGCCTTGGGCCAGGATGCGGCTGATCGTGTCTTCGGCCTTCTCGGTGTTCTGCGAACCGGAGCCTGCCCTCGGGTGCGATGAAACCAAGCAACACACCTCTCACAACGGCGCACACAATGCCGGGCAACCGAGGGCATTGTCTCGCCCCTCGCTGCCGGGAAACCACGCGCCGACGCAGATGGCTCATTTCAAGTCCATGTGGAAACAGGGGAATTCGCGTGGGTACGGGCCGAGGAGCGTCTGGTCAAGCCCGTGTTTCTGGTGACACCCCATGTTCCAGATAGGCGGTCAGGCCGTCTGCGCGCGCCTGGATGCCAGCGTTGATTCGTCGTACGAGGCGGGGAATCGTGAGCTCTGGCAGTCGCTCGGCGTGATGGAAGTCGTAGCTGCGGAGCTCGTCGGCTTGCAGCGCGATCTGCTGGCGCTGGTCCGCGCTGAGACGGCCGCCGTCGAAAAGGTAGAGGACCTTGTCTCCCTCTCCCGGATTCGGTGCCCAGTCCACGACGAGCAGGCGGCCGATGTCCGGCTTGATGCCCAGTTCCTCCTGGACTTCGCGCACACACGCTTGTCGGGGAGACTCCCCGTGCTCGACGTATCCGCCAGGGATGTCGCGGTAGTCCTTGTAAGAGGGTTCGACGAGCAGGACTCGATCAGCATCGTCGAAGAACAGCGCGCCGGCTGCCATGCGCGGGTGGGCCATCTTCGCTTCGTGCTCGTTCTCGCTCACGGGACGGACTCTAACCGCCGACGACGCCGAGCCTGCGCGCCAGGTCTGCCACGGGCTGGGACGGGCGGCCTCGGGTACTCCGGATCCAGCCGATGACCAGTTCTCGGCTCAGGTAGTGGTGGCGCACCTGCTCGGGGGCGGCCTGCTCGGCGTCCAGCAGGGTGGCCAGGGCTTCGTCGGTTCGGTTCCAGGCGCTGAGCGCTCGGGCGACTTCCAGGTTGTGCCTCACGCGGCGTTCCACCGGCAAGCTGCTGGTGTCGATGCGTTGTCCAAGGTCGGCGGCTATCTGGATGTCTCCGAGCTCTCCGGCGGTGGCGACGCAGTGGATGGCCACGTTGGTCGGGCCGAAGGCAGTCCACAGGTGGTTGGCGTCGGCGCCCAACCGCTGTGCGGCTTCGTCGGCTTCGCGAAGGAAGGTCTGTGTCGTCGCCCGGTCCTCCGCGCGGGCTGCCGCCATCGCGCCGGCGAGGAAGAGGGTGCCGTAGACCGAGAGGTACTCGTCGTTCGCGGTGGCCAAGCCGGGCTGCATCACGGCCGCGGCATCGTTCACCAGCTGGACCGCCGGGACGAAGCGCCCGGTGGCCAGCAGGCAGTGTGCGACCGCCCGGAAGAGCGAGCCCGTCACCGCACTCTGGCCGCTGTGCTGCGCGGCCGCCAGGCCGCGGTCGGCTGCGATCCATGCCAACTCCGACTCCCCGACCTTGCCGAGCACCATGGCCGCGCCTTGATAGGTCAGGGCGAGCAGGGCATGAGCTTCTTCCCCATTGCGCCCCGAGTACGTGCGGGCTGCGGCGAGGGCATCGGGCAGTACGAGGGGAAGGCGTCGCGTGGCGAAGCCGTAGCGGGACGCCTGATAGGCGTCGAGGATCTCCTCCACGTTGGCCCGAAGGTCCATCAGGGCCGGTGGTTCATTATCGGTCGCAGGCCCCAGTAGCGGCGTGAGCTGCTTGTAGTCCATGAGGGCTTCACGCAGGGCGGGGACCGTGCGGCGGCCGCTGTCGTTCGACCACTCCATGAGGGTCGGTTCGGCAAGCAGGTCTCCGAGGGAGACGTCGAGGGCCCCGGCGAGTGAGGTGATCACCGAGAGCCGGTCGAGCTCGATCCGATTGTTCTCCGCTTTGCACAGCCAGTCCGTGGTCCGTCCGACAAGGCCGGCCAGGACTTCTTGGGAAAGGCCGCGTCGGCGCCGGTACCAGGCGACGCGCTCGCCGATGGTCAGGTTTTCTGTCATCCCTCGCATGTCCTGAGCATCACCTCGTGGCCGGAATCGACCCCGGAAGGATTTTCCGGGGTGCTGCGGGGTGCCGTACCTACTGTCGCAGTAGATCGAAAAGGCCGCCGGGCAATGTGGTCAACTCCCGCCGCCTCGGGCGGCTTTGGCTATCGGTCCTACTTCCCGCATGGGAGTGGGGCACGGCTCGCTGACACGGACTGGAGGTGTGGAGGGTGCGCAGCACGAAGTCGGCGGAGCCGTGGACCGAGCAGGGTCTCGGCCCATTCGGCCCGGCAGCTCTCAAGCCGTACTCCAGAACGAGCTTCGCCACGGACGGCAGCGCCTTGCTGAAGATCTACGTGGGCATCGACCCCGAGGGCCGGCGCCGACGTGAGGTTGCGACCGTCGAGCGCGCTGCCCTGTGGGGTATCTCGGTCCCGGCCATCCTGGCCACGGGAAACGACGAGCCCGGCTCTTGGACGGCATTCCGGGCCGTGGATGGGACGCCGTGCTCGGTGGGCACGCACACAGCGCTTGAGGAGTACATCGGTCATGTCGAGGCTGTGGGCGGCAGGCTGCACCGGCCTGTTGCCGGCATTACGCCCGGTTCCGGCTGGGAAGCACGGCGAGCCAGTGGCGTTTCCGCACACCAGTTCCTGCTGGATCAGTTCTCTCCTCGCTGCTGGTGGCTGCCCTGGTGGGTGGTGCTGAGTGAGGCCCTCCAACCCATCGATTCCCATCCGGTTGTTCACCTGCATGGTGACCTCAAGCCCGAGCACCTCCTCGTCGACGGCGATCGCCTGTACCTCGTCGACTGGGAGGCGAGTGCCTGCGGACCGGCCGTCGTCGACTACACCGACGTGGTCTTCCACCTCGTACGCGACCTGCTGTACGGGGGTGTGCCGCCCGGACGCATCCCGGTCGATCTCCTGACCCGATTGCCGTTCAGTGGCCCTGTCCTGGCCTGGCGCCTGCTCCTCTGGCTCGATCGCCGTCGGACGCAAGACATCGACCTCATCACCGCTCACGACGTCTATCGACTCGCTGCCGAGGAACAGGCTGCGTCCGCGTACCGGTCACTCGCTCAGTCAGTCGCGCTCCTCCGCGCTGCCGGCGTTCCGCGCTGACTCCTCCGCTCCACCGCTCGTCCAGGCGTGCTGACGCCTGCGCTCATCCCCTTCTACCCACCCCTGAACGGGAGTTCGTGATGCCTCGTACGAGCACGATCATCGACAACAGCCACATCGTCATCGACACCGGCATGGCTCAGCCGGACGCGACGACCATCGTGGAACGCAAGGGCCTCGGCCATCCGGACACCCTGGCCGACCATCTCGCCGAGCGGTTGTCCCGCGCCTACAGCCGCTACACCGTTCAGCACTTCGGCGCCGTACTGCACCACAATTTCGACAAGCTCGCCCTCCTCGGTGGAGCCAGCGAGGTGCGGTACGGCGCCGGCCGGATGACGTCGCCGGTGCGGGTCCTGGTCAACGGGCGGGCCGCGCCCATGTGCGGCGGCGAGCCGATACCGGTCACGGACATAGTGGAGACCGAGGTCCGGGCGTTCTTCGCCGAGCGACTGCCCGAGGTCTCGGAGCACCTCGACATCGTCTTCAACATCACCAGCAACTCGAGCCCGGGTGCCGTCATCACCGGCGGCGGGGTGCCCGACCGCACCCGCTGGTTCAACCCGCGCTCCGTCGAGGATCTCCGCGAGCGGCGAGTACGGCTCTCTAACGACACGTCCCTCGGCACCGGCTGGGCGCCGGAGAACCCCTTCGAGTCGTTCGTACGGGAACTGGTGGACCACTTCTCCGGGAAGAGCGAGTTCACGCTCGCCCACGCCTGGTGCGGTTCGGACGTCAAACTCATGGGCTACTGGGACGGCGCTCAGGCCGACATCGTGTTGTGCGTTCCCCAGAAGTCGCGCCATGTCGCAAGCCGGGCGGCGTACGTCCGCAACGCGGAGACCGTTCTCGCCGAGTGCCACCGCCTCGCCGCCCTCCGGCTGCCCGAAGCGGAGGCGCGCTTCCGGCTGAATGCCCGCGACGTACCGGAGAAGGACGAGCTGTACCTGACGTACACCGGCAGCTCGATCGAGTCGGGTGACGAAGGCGTCGTAGGGCGAGGAAACCGGGTCAATGGGCTGATCACACCGCTGCGGCCGATGAACCTTGAAGGCGCCAACGGCAAGAACCCCGTCTACCACGTCGGCAAGCTGTACAACGTGGCCGCGCAGCGTCTCGCCCACCGGCTCCACGAGGCGACCGAGGGGCACGCCGAGGTTCACCTGGTGAGCACGACCGGGCAGCGGCTCGATCAGCCCTGGCGCATCCTCGTCCGCCTGTCGTCCCCCGACGCCGAGGTGGACAAGGTGCAGGCCCTCGTCGCCGAGGCTCTCGGCGAGTTCCTGGCCCTGACGGACGAGCTGGTTTCCGACGGGATCGTGCTGAGCTGATGGCGACGCGGACGCTCGGAGAGGTTCCCGCAGGGTGCAGGCAGCGACTACTCGCGCACTACGGGCCGGAAGCCCAGGCGTGGCTGGACACAGCACCGGACCTGCTGGAACAGGCCGCCGAACGCTGGAAGTTGTCCCTCGGCGACTACTACGACGCCGGACACGCCTCGGTGATCGCGACAGCGATCGCCCTTGACGGGCGTCCGCTGCTCCTCAAGGCATGGACCGACCCTGCCCGGTATCGCCACGAAGTCAGTGCGCTGCGGCTGTGGGCAGGCGGACCGACGGTGGACATCGTCGAGGCCGCTGACGACCAGGCGGTGGCCGCCCTGGAGCTGGTGGGAGGGCGCCCTGGTGGCGCTGAGCGGCCAGAGCGCGAGGTTCAGATGGTGGCTGCCGCCCTTCAGGGGCTGCACGCTCTTGGCCGGCGCCGAAGACGACCGAACAGCTTCCCGCTGCTCGCCGACCACCTCAGTACGGAAATGCTGCCGCGGATCCGGCGACGGATGGAGACGCTCGACCTCGGCGCACGGCATCTCGTCGTCGATGCCGCGCTCCCGGCGCTCGCCGGACTGCAGGAAGACGGAGACAGGACGACTGTCCTGCACGCGGACCTGTACCGGGAGAACGTGCCATTCGACCGGCTGGGGCACCCTCGCCTGCTCGATCCGCTGCCCATGCTGGGCGACGCGGCATTCGACTGGGCCTTCTGGACCGTCTATTACGACCTTGGGCACGGGACCAACGGACGGCTGGCCGCTGCCGCTCGGATCTCTCGGATCCCCATCCCTGTGCTCGCACCGTGGTGCAGAGCACTGGCCCTCGACGGACTCCTTTACTACCTGGAGGCCAGAGACCCGAGAGCGCCGCAGATGGCGGAAGTGCTCGCCGGCCTCTCCGCGTCGACCCCGAGGAGCGGCTCGTGACCACCTACGTTCTCCGCCACGGACAGACGAACTACAGCAAGCGATACCTCGTCAACGGCGACCCGTCCCAACCCATCCACCTGACCGAAGAGGGGCGGCATTCGCTGAGCCTGGGCTGGTCCACCCTCCCCCTCCACACCGTGCGGACGTGGCTGACCAGCGAGTTCCCACGTGCACAGCAGACAGCTTCTCTGCTGATGGGAGTGCCGGCGGCGGAGCTGGTCATCGACCCTCGCCTGAACGAACTCGACTACGGAGAGTTTGAGGGCAGCCCATTTCTGGAGTACGCGGTCTGGCTCGACGGCCAGGGCCCGAACGAGCGGCCGACGGGTGGCACCGAGTCCCAGCGCGACGGCATCCGGAGGATGCTCACCGGACTGCTCGCCGCCCTGGAGCGCCCTGGTCCCCGCGTTCTCGTAGGCCACGGCCTTCTTGCCTCCGTGCTCCTCTGGCATCAGAGCCGATCTCCGAAGGAGGCCATACCGCTCTTCTTCCCCGAGGCGCCGTACGTCGAGCCGATCGCCATACCAGATGACGAGCTGCTGGACTGGGTCACGACGCTGATGAGTGATCTCGACAGAGACGTTCCGGGAGGTCGCGCCGACCGTGGGGGCGCGGACATATTCCGGATCGGTGAGGGCTCGGCGGTTGCTACCGTCGATTCCGTATCCCACCAGCCGGATCAAAAGGATCTTCCTCATGCATGATGCCCGCGCCCTAATTGAAATGGGTGCCGAAGCGGTTCGTCGGCTCGCCCGTCGCGGTTACTCTCTGGACCTGTCCGAGCTGGAGTCCCTCCAGTCTCGGCGCAACCAGAGCATCCGCTCGGCCGACGAGCTGCGGGCTGAGTCCAAGCGGGTGGCGAGTGAGGTCCAGCAGACGGCCAAGCAGGGCGGCGACATCTCCAAACTGAAGGAGCGCGCCCGCGAGCTGAAGGACCAGATCCGGGAGATCGAGGCCGGGCAGGTGGAGGTCGAGGAACAGCTCCGCGATCTCCTCCTCAGCATCCCGAACCTGCCGGACGACGCGGCCCCGGACGGCGACTCCGAGGAGTTCGCGATCGAGATCCGCCGGGTCGGCACTCCGCCGGCCTTCCCGTTCGAACCGAAGGACCACGTCGACCTTGGCGAGGCCACCGGCATCCTCGACTTCGCTCGGGCGACGAAGCTGTCCGGCCCGCGCTTCGCGGTCTCGCGCGGCGCCGGAGCAGCACTGGAGCGTGCCCTGGCCACGCTCTTCCTCGACCTGCACACCCGTCGGCACGGGTACGTCGAGCACGCGGTCCCGTACCTGGTCACCCGCAAGACGATGACCGGCACGGGGCAGTTGCCGAAGTTCGAGGAGGACCTGTTCAAGACCGGCGTCGCCGACCGCGAGCTGTTCCTGATCCCCACGGCCGAGGTGCCACTGACCAACCTCTACGCCGACGAGATCATCCCTGCGGCCGAGCTGCCGCTGGCGCTCACCGCGCACACGCCGTGCTTCCGGTCCGAAGCAGGCTCGTACGGCCGCGACACCCGGGGCCTGATCCGCCAGCACCAGTTCGCCAAGGTCGAGATCGTCCAGATGGTCGACCCGGCGGATGCGGACGCCACGCTGGAGACGATGGTCGGCCATGCCGAGGCGTGCCTGAAGGAACTCGGCCTCGCCTACCGCGTCGTCAAGCTGGCCGCGGGTGACACCGGCTTCTCCGCCCAGCTCACCTACGACATCGAGGTCTGGATCCCGAGCCAGAACACGTACCGCGAGATCTCCTCGGTCTCCAACTTTGGCACCTTCCAGGCCCGCCGGGCCAACATCCGGACCCGCGGCGAGGACGGCAAGCCCAAGCTCGTCGCCACCCTCAACGGCTCCGGCCTGCCCGTCGGCCGCACCCTGGCCGCTCTCCTTGAGCAGTGCCAGCAGCAGGACGGCTCCATCGTCCTGCCCGAATCGCTCGTCCCGTACCTCGGCTTCCGCCGTATCTCGGCGGACGGAACACCGGAGGCATAACGTGCTCGTCGGCGTCTGCGACTTCCCTGGTAGCTACGCCTTTCCACCTGCTGGCTACGGCGGGATCGAACGATGGCTGTGGGCGGTCGCCGTAGGCGCCCGAGCCGCAGGCGCCGACGTACACCTTCTTGGGCCGGGCTGGCTCAGGGACCTGGAGAACGACTGGGTCCGAAAGCCGGTTCGCCTGGAGGACATCACACCCGGAACGCTCGCAGAGCGGGAGCTGCGCGGCAGCGGCTACGACCTCATGGTCGTGGGCCACGAGTACCCGTCGCTTCCGGCCTGGACCCGCACATGGAGCGAGCTGGACTGCGACGTCGCCACGTTCCAACACTCACCGGTTTTCCAGCACACCGCCACCGCCTTCGACGGCCGACGGTCGCGGCTCTACTGCTACTCGCCCGAGATGACCGAGCGCTACGCCGACCACCGGCCGATCCCTGAGCTCGCCGTTCACCTCGGCCTCCACGAGGAGGAGCCTCCAGCCACCGCTGGTAACGACCTCGTCTGGCTCGGCCGGATCGACGAGGACAAGGTCCCACACATCGCCGTGCGGGCGGCACAGATTCTTGGCCGCCGGATCCGAATCGTCGGTCCGGTCTTCGACAAGGAATATGTGCGGCGCCACGAGGACCTCTTCGGCGCCGAACACGTGGAGTGGGTCGGCGAACTCGGGGGCACCGCCAAGACAGCCGCGATCGCCGAGGCGTCGGTCTTCGTCTACACGTACGCCCGTGGGTACGTAGAGGCCGGTGCCGCTGTCTTCGGTGAGTCCCTCCGCGCCGGCACTCCTATGGCTGCTCTCACCTGGCGGGAAGGGACATGTGCCCAGGCAGCCTTGTGTAACGAGACCGGCGCGGTCGCCGTCGCCGACCCCCGAGAGGACGATGAGACAGCGGCGCGGAGGCTCGTCGACTCAATACAGCAGGCGGAAGACCTCGACCACCGCCGGGTCCAGGCTGTCGGAATGCAGCGCTTCGACCCGGTCCGTCACTTCCAGACGATGGCGACACGACCGTGCTGACCCGGGTGAAACAAACGTTTGGGGATGAATTGGCCCAGCAGATACCGGGCGTGCTGCGTGCCGCGTTAAGCCCGCACTGGGAATTCACGGCCGACGGCCGCCACATCGAGATCCGCCACCCGAACCGTGGTTCTCCCTACAGACCACCGCGCAGACCGCTCGCATGGAGTGAACTGCTTGACTCGCTGGAGACTGGTTTCGCGCGAGACGGGGTCGCACGTGACGCCTGCCTTCCCCTCCGCTGGGGCCGGGAGACCGAACTGACCATCTCCGCGGTCCAGGCACTCGACCCACTGCTCAAAGACGGCCAACTGCGTACATACCGAAGCGGGTTCCTGCCCCAACCAGTCGTCCGCTTCACGGGTCAGAGGGACGCCACCGGCCACCTGAGGGACGGCTTCCTGACCTCCTTCGTCAACATCTCCCGGGTTCAACGGATAGACAACCTGCAGGAGTACGGTGCCATCCTCGACGGGTGGCTGACAGTGCTCTCCCAACTCGGCTTTCATGCCCGGCACTTGGGCATCAAGGGCAAGTTGTCCTCCTGGCGTCGGCGGCAGGTCGAGGGCATCACACTGCGTTTCCAGCACCTGGACCGCACCCTTGGCGACATCGTCCTCCTATGGAACACCGAACACCCAGGCCACTTGGCCGTGGACGTCGGCAGCGGACTCGAACGCTTGGCGTGGGCTCGCACCCAGAAGTGCTGGCATCAACTGATCTACGCCAGCTTCGCCGAGGCTGCGCCGCCGACCACGCTGGATGCCATCCGTACCGCCACGCTCCTACTTGGGCACGGGATCAGCCCAGCTGCCCGGGGAGCAGGGGGAATCACCCGGCGGGTCATTGGCTCAATCGACCGAGACACCGCCCGCCTTGGCGTCGGAGCCCTGGTCCGGGAGATGTACGGCTACTGGTCGCTCGTCGGCGTCCTGCGCGCTCCATGGCCAGAGATCGCTCGCGCTATGGAGGAGGAGATGCGTCTGTAGGGCCACAGTATGTACGGGAGTTCCAGGGTGTGTCATGAACCGCGTACGGCAGGCCGCGGAGTTCTGCGACTCATCGGTGCCCCTCTGCCCTGGCCATGGCAGAGGGGCACCGTCATATGGCTGGCGTCACCTTGTCTTACGGGGGCGATTGTCTCGGTTCGGCGAGAGGCCGGCGGCACGTCGGTTGCCCGTTGTCGCGGTGGTGGTGGGCTCGGGCATCGCGGTCGCGTCGGCGGGCAGGTCGGCCATGCGGCGCAGCCGCCACACCAGCACGTCACTGATGGAATCGGCGGTGCCCAACTCCTGCCGTCCGGCAGCTTCTGCCAGGAGTGCGGCCGGGTCGTGTCCGGTGGTCTCGGCGTCGGCGAGTGTGGCGGCCAGGGCGTGCCAGCCCGCTTCGGCGAGGATCTGTTCGGCCAGCTCCGGCACTGTCTGGCGCAGGTGGGCGGCCTGCTTCTGGCGCAGGGGCTGGGGCAGGCGCCGACCTCGCCGGTACAGCACGCCCAATGGGACGTCGGCGGCTGCCTGGTAGGCGGCGCGCAGGTGTTCGGCGGCTTGGCGGGCTGCGGCGGCCTGTTGGGCGTGGTTCTTCTTCGCGTGCCAGTGGGCGGCGGCGGTGATGAGGAAGAACGCCATGTCGATCGCCATCGCGGTGGTGGCGCCGTCTTCTCCGCGGCCCAGGGCGGGGCCGCTGTAGACGAGGTCGCGGGCGGCCTGGCGTAGGGCGTGGTCGTGTCCGCGTTCTGCCTTGATGTGGGAGCGCGTCGCCCGCTCGAACGCAAAGGCCGCCTCACGCAGTTCGGCGCGGGTGTGGGCGGCGGAGGTCTTGGCGAGCGCGTCCAGGACCTCCCCGGCCGCCGCGATGTGCGCGGCCACCTGGGCGTCCTCACCATGGTCGATGACCAGCATTGCCTGCCACGCAGCCGTGGCCGTCCGACGCCGCGCTGTCGCCGGGCCACTCGGGGCTTCGACGGAGGGTGCGTCCGTGCCCTGGTTTGGGATGCCGGCGGTGAAGCGTTTGCGGATGCGGGGCAGGGACAGGTCGGGGGAGAGGGTGGAGCCCGCGTAGAACACGGGCTCTTTCTCGCCGTTGCGGTTGTCCGGGAGGGCGACCTTGTAGCCGAGCAGGTCGCCGGAGGGTGCGACGCGCTTGCGGATCAGCAGGCCGGCGGCGGCCAGTCGGTCGAAGAACTCCTCCTCGCTCATGGCTCCGGCCACTGCCCGCCGTACGGTTTCGCGCAGTTCCTCGCGTGCCGGTTGCTCCCTGCCCTCGCGTTCGGCTTTGTGGCATTCGGCGCTGGTGGGGGGCTTGGCAGCGGTGCCGTCCCCGGGCGGGACGCGGCGCAGTCCGTAGTCGGCTTCGATGCGGCGGCATTCGGTCTGGGCGCGGCGGGCCTCGTTGTGCAGGCGGGGCCGGCGGCCGTCGTCGCGTACGAGGGTGGCGATGATGTGGATGTGGTCGGCGGCGTGCCGGACTGCCGCCCACCGGCAGGCGGTTTCGTCGCCGTCGGGGGCGATGCCGGTGGCGGCGACCATGCGGCGGGCGATGGTTGCCCAGTCCTCGTCGGACAGGATCGGGTCCTCGGGGGCGGCCCGCACGGACAGGTGCCATACGTGTTTCTCGGGACGCTTGCCGGTGGCCAGGGCAGCGACGGGCTGGTCGAGGAGGCGCTGGAGGTGTTCGTAGGTGGCCTTCGGGTCGCGGCCGGGGTCGGGGGTGAGCGGGTCGAAGGCGGCCACCAGGTGCGGGTCGGTGTGTTCCTCTTTGGTGCCGGGGCCGTAGAGGTAGCGGATCAGGCCGATCGTCTCGCTGCCGCGGTCGTGGATGCTGGGGATCACTCCGGGGCACCGCCGTCGCGGTGGGCGAGCAGGGCGTCTGCGGCGTCCTCCATGCGGCGGGCCGCGCTGCCGACGCGCTGGGCCATGGCGTCCAGGTGGGGTGCGTCGGCACCGGAGTTGAGGGCCTTGGCGACCTGGTTGAACAGGCCGTGGATCCAGCCCAGGTGCCGACGGGCGGCGAACAGCTCGTTGATGACCTCTCGTTCAGTGGCGATCTCGGCGGCAGTGCGATGCAGGTCGCGTGCGGCCTTGTCGACGGCGTAGGCAAGGAAGGCGGCGTTGGACATCTGGCAGTGGGCGGCGGCGTCGGTGAAACGCTGGAACTCGGTGTCGTTCATGCGGCAGCTGGGCTGGTGCAGACGCTTGAGCGACGTCGGCTGACGCGGACGCTGGCGTCGCTTCGCCAGGGATTCGGCCTGCCGTTGCCTTCCCTGCTGCGATCCGCCCTAGGTCGCAGCCTGACCCCCCGGTGCCCCCTGGCACCGGGTTGTTCCCGCCACTCCTGGGGCGGGAATCCCGGGAGCATTGCTCCCGGTACAACTTGCTGGGCTGTTGTCTGGGGCGATCGGTATCTCCTGCTGGTTGATGTGGTCAGGGTGGTGGCTGGGCACGGGTGATGTTCTCCGGGGTAGGGATGCTGAGCCGCCGGGGGTGTGCCGACTGTTGGCAGACGGCCAAGGGTCGGAGCAGCCCAGCGGTTGTGGTGTGTGATCTTGGAAGGGCAACTGAGGCACGGGCTGGCGGAGCCGCAGCCGCGATCGCAAGGCCAACGGGGACCGGTCCCCAAAGCGCTGCGGTGCACGGTCCCCAGACACTTGGGGACGGGCACGTGCCGTTCATCGGGGACGGTCCCCCTGACGCATCGTCACGGGGACCGTCCCGTTCCACGGCATGGCCTCGGTCCCCGACGGGACCGTTTACGGGCTTTGCGGGGACGGTCCCCGATGCTGGGACCGTGACGGGGACGCCTTCGTGCCCCCCCTGACCAGCGGGTTCGTGAAGTCCTCGCCCGAGCTGACCAGTTTTCATATGGGCCTCGGAGACCGCGTCATCTCGGTCGTCGACGCAACCAGTCCCCCGCCTTTGGGGACCGAGGTGGGGACGGTCCCCGTTGCTGTCAGGCTCGTTCCCCGCAGCCTGTGACGGGCGATCTCTTGGGACGGTCCCCGATCGGTGAGGCGCATGCTTCGGGACCGACGCCGGGGACCGTGCCCAGCCGGCGATTCGCCTGGCCCCCCAGCTGTCCACGCGGGGCAGGCGGGACGGTGGCGAGAGGCAGGGGCTGCGTCATGTAGCTCTCTGCCGGGCGAGCACTCTGGCAGCGAGCTCGACATGTGTCGGATCGGGCGTGGCCCGGGGCGCCCTGCTCCGGGTGCGGCCGTCGGGGCCCACACGCCGACTTCGGCAGGGTTCGCCCTCGCGGGAGTGGCACCACTCGCATCGAACGCTGAGGGCATCGGGTTCTCCCCGCGCGACGGCGGTCTCGCGTACGTCACGGTTCCGCCGGTAGCGGTCAAGCTCGACGCGCGGGCGGCAGGAGGGATGCACGAGCCGACAGCGCGCAGTTGGGTCTTGATGTCCGGGTGGGGGTCGCCGCGCGTGAGCTGCCGGTGCGTCGAGGGGGCCGCCCTTCCGGCGGCGCCGGCGTGCCGACTGCTCATGGGCTCAGCCCGCCAGGCGGTCGGGTCGTCCGGGTCGGCGACCGGGGTCGGGTCGGTGTGTCGGGCGAGTCGGTCACGCCGGTACGTGTGCCACTTGTGGGCGACGTCCACCGGGAGGATCGGGTACGGCGAGTCGAGGACGTGGGCTCGTACCGCTTCGCGGACGTCCCGGCCGTGGACCGTGGTGAAGGGCACGTCGTCCAGCAGGTCGTGCCACTGGGCGATGTGGGCGCGGCCCTCGCCCGCGCCGGTGCGGATGTTGCGGGGGTCGAGGCGGCCGATGTAGGCCAGGATGGCGGCGATTTCGGTTCGTTCCAGGGTGGCTATTCCGTTCCGGTCGGTTCGTCCAGGGCGGCGAGCAGGGCGGCCATGTGCGCCTCGGTGCGGGTGATGCCGGGCGTGGGCGGGGCGGGCGTGCCGCCGGGCAGGGCGTAGAGGTTGGGTCGGTCAGGGGCGGGGGTGCGCTCCCGGGCGATCCACGCGCGCCAGTCGGCAGCCCAGGCGGCGGCGCTGCGGGGCGCCCATGCGGCCCGGTAGGCGCGCCACTTCTCGTCGGCGGCGTGCAGGGCGTGCTCGCCGAGTCGGTCGAGGTGGCCGTCGTGCTGCAGCCAGGCCCGGGCGCCGTCATCGACCTGCCAGTCGGTGGCGGGGATGAACGGTGCAGAGCTGCTGCTGTTACTACCGTTCACCTTCGGTTCTCTTCTGTTCTGGGGGTCGGAATCCGCACCCCCAGGGGGTCTGAATCTGACCCCCCAGGGGGTCAGATTCCGTACCGGGGGATCAGATTCCGACCCCTCGTCGAAGGCGTCAGCAGGGCCGGAGTCCGGTCCCCCAAGGGGCAGATTCCGACCCCCCGGGGGCAGATGCTGACCCTGCTCCGCTGCCTCCTCGGCCAGGAACCGGGCAGCGTCCGGCAGGTGGTAGTACGTCTCGCCCCGGGGCCCCTTGCGTCCGGCGAGCACGACCAGCTCCCCGTCGGCCACCAGCTTGGCCAGCGCGTCCCGCACCGCCGTACGGGAGGCGTTCGTGCGCTTCATGAGGGTGGGCACGGACGCGTACGCGATGCAGCGCCGGTCCGGGCATCGGTCGGCGATCAGGGTGAGTACCAGGCGGGCGGTGCCTTTGCTGCGGCTGTGGTTCCACACCCATTCGCGGGCGTCGTGGCTCATGAGGTGGCGGCTCCTAGGTCAGGGTGGGGAGGTGCGGTGAGCCCTCGTCGGGCGGTGCGCGGGGGAGGAGGTGCACGGTGCCCGACCCGAAAGCATCGGGGAGGGGTGCGCGGTCGTGCGCAGGCGGGATTCTTGCGTCCGGCACTGGTATGCCGAGGCGCATGCTGCCGGAGTCGGCCACCGGGGCGCGTAGCCAAGATAGCCACATCGGTGCCACACAAGTCCAGCATTCCGCCGAGGGAATGAGAGAGCTGACGGCGAACGCGTGCTCGGAGGCATTCCCAAAATTGTAATCCTGGATTGGCTGTTGCCGAAATAGCTTGCCTGTGAGGTCGAGCCAGAAGGATCACATCCGGAACCTGTTGACCTCCATCGGAGCGCAAGTTACAACACAACACCCCATGTCAGCACACCTGTCTGGCGGCCTCAGCCGCCATCTTCCGGTACCCCTGGAGCCGGGTCCGGCGGCAATTCCCTTCGCGCAGACGGGCGCAACATAGCCGACGATCGCCGGTTTCCCAAACCGGTGATTGCGACTTACAACTTGGAGCCATGGCAGCACGATCCCTGGAATCGGTCCGGCCGGAATACGAAACCGCCCGCCCCCTCGAAATCCCCGCACCGTACGCGTCCTCGCCCAGCGAGAACTCGCCGCCCGCGTCACCGGCCTCGGCCGTCCGATGTCCCACACGATGCTGTCCCGCATCGGACGAGCACAGGGCCGCTACGACATCGACGTCGCCGTCGCCTTCGCCCAGGCCCTCCCCGTCTCACCTCTCGTGCTGCTGCATGGGGCCGAGCATCCCGTGACGAGTTTCCGTCCAACACCGTCGACCGAGCACGCCCGCCAGAGTTAGGACCCATTCCTTTTGCCCCACACCGCCATCCCCCGCGCCCTTGCCCGCTCCCTCCCCGGCACCGAGGGCGAAGCCGCCTTGACTCGCCTCTACCGCCCCGAGGAGATCGCCGAGATCCTCGGCTGCTCTGCCTGGTGGGTCAAGGACCGTGCACGACGGCGCCTGATCCCGCACACGCGAGTTGGTCGCGCCTACCGCTTCACCGCTGAACACCTCAGCGCGATCATCCGGATCCACGAAGAGCCGGCAGCGCAGTCCGCGCAGCGCACCCCTTCCCGGACGTCCCGGCCTGCGCCGACCACGGCATCACCGCGTACGGGGCAGCAGCCCCAGTCCCCGGCGTCCTCCGTCCCCCGTCTCCGGGCCCGACCGCCCCGTAGGTCGCAGTACGGCACTGCCGCCTAGCACGAACCAGCAGACAACAGGAAGGGGGGCCACAGGGCGTGGGCTTTGCCGAGAAACGCGGTAGTTACTGGCGCGGCAGATACAAGGTCAGCGAAGGCAAGTACGGCACCGTCGTCGATCCGACAGGTGCAGTGGTCAAGTTCGCCACCAAGCGTGAGGCGAAGCATGCCGCAGACGAGGAAGAGGCCAAGGTGCGACGCGGCACCTGGCGCGATCCGGCGGCCGGCCAGGAGACGTTCGGCGAATACGCCAGTCGCTGGTACGACGCCCAGGACCTGGCCGCGTCCACCATACAGAACTACCGGCGCCACATAGAGGAGCACCTTCTCCCCGAGTTCGAGGACAAGGCGCTCGCCGGCATCCTCCGCACCGACGTGGACGTCTGGGAGAAGCGGGAGAAGGCCGTCTACGCCGCGTCGAGCGTCAAGACGTGGCGCGCGACGCTCCACCTCATCCTGGAAGACGCCGTGGATGAGGGACTCATCGCCTCCAACCCTGCCGCGAAGCGACGCGGACGCGGCAAGCGCGCCGGCCGTTCCCGCGACCGCGGACCCGAGAAGGTCATCACCGATCCGCTCGGACTGCTGCTGATCGCCGAGCGCGCAGCCCTGCTTTCCGGCCGCGACGACGAGTTCGTCGCCGTGATCCTCAAGGGCTACACCGGCATGCGGTGGGGTGAAGTCGTCGGGCTGGAGACCGAGTTCGTCCGCCCCGGCGCCGTACGCGTCGAGCACCAGCTGTACGAACTGGACTCGGGCGAGCTGACCCGTTGCCCACCGAAGGACGACAGCTACCGCACCCTTGATGCCCCCGCCTTCCTCTCAGCGCTGGTCGCCGATCACATGGCCCGCGTCAAACCGGCGCCCTGCCCCTGTCACGGCAAGCGGTACGTCTTCCGAGGTCAGGGCACCGCCCGCACCGGCGGTCACCAGGGCGCCAAGCTCGTGGACGTCGCCCGCCGTGCCGGAGTCTCCACCGGTACGGTCTCCAACGTCCTCAACCATCCGGAGCGCGTAGGCGAAGAAGCCCGCGTCCGAGTCGAACTCGCCGTCAGGGAACTGAATTTCGTACGTGGAGGCACCCCCACGGTGACCGCTGCTCACTGGCGCCGCAACGGCTTCGCCACCTGGCTGTTCACACCGGCCACTTCCGGCTGGTATCCGAAGAAGGCGCCCCAGGAGGCCCGACCCGTCCCGCTGCTCGGCGATCCCCGGCCCGGCATCCCGGTCCGAGGCCGCGGCGCCCACGACAGGGCGGACGCCTGCTGGCTCCCCATAGCCGCGGGACTCACCCCACACGGCCTACGCCACTCCCACCGGACGCACATGGAGGATCTCGGCACGGAGAAGGTCCTCATGGACGATCGCATGGGCCACATCGACGGCTCGGTCTCGGCACGCTACGCGCATGTCACCCCTGGCATGCGTGAGCGCCTCATGCTGGGCCTGACCAAGCAATGGGAAGCGGCTCTGGATGTCCGCCGGGGCATGCATCCGCGGTCGCCAGTCGCTGCCCTGGACCGCCTGTTGCGGTCCGCGTTTTGACGCGTTGCTGACGCTTTCTTAGCGGTGCTCCGGCATGGAGAACGAGCCAAAGACTGCCGGGAGTCGGCAATGCGGTTCAGGCGCCCAATAGGCAGGATGTGGGTGAGGGGAGCACGCGGAGTGGTCTTGATGCCGGACACCGGCAGGTGTCCGGCATCAGGCACATGACCGCGTGCTGTGCAGGCTGGGTCGGATCGGGGGTTAGGTATGTGGACGTTTGTCGAGGCCGCCACGAGTTTCCCGACCCACCTGTTCACCGCCGCCCTGGTCGTCGTCGCGAGCTTCTGGCTGCTGGTCGCGGTAGGCGCCGCTGACTACGCCGGTTTCGACGAGGACGTCAACGCCGACGCTTGGGGTTTTAAGGGGATGCCGGTCGCGGTGGCGTTCTCCTTGCTGACGGCCTTCGCCTGGATCGGCAGCCTCTGCGCGACTCTCTTGCTGGATCCGGTCGCCGCATCGTGGCCGATGAGTGCCCTCTCCGGAGCCGTCGTACTCCTCGCCGCCCCACTGCTCGCGTGGCGCCTGACCTGTGTGCTCGCGCGGTTCCTCCATCGCCGCCGGCACGGCGAACCCGGCCAACCCGAGCTGCCCCCTTCAGTCGGGACGGCCGGTGACGAGCGGACCAGCCCGGCCGATACGCCGCCCCGAGGGGCCTTCTCGTCCTTCCGGCAGTTGCCGAGGGTTCCGCTTTCGCGGCCCTGACCGAGCGTTCACTACCTCGCCTGCCGAGCCGCACGTCGTCGGACGGTGCTCGCTCCGAGACTTCAACTCCCTTACGCCCAAAGGACCTCTGTCATGAATGCCATCACTGTGGGCATCGTCGCCTTCCTGCTCATCGCGGGCGTCTTGCTGCTCGTCGTATCCCAGCTGTTCCGCAAGGTCGAGCAGGGCAAGGCGCTGATCGTCTCCAAGCTGCGGAAGGTCGATGTGACCTTCACCGGGCAGGTCGTGCTGCCGGTGCTGCACAAGGCCGAGGTGATGGACATCTCGGTAAAGGCCATCGAGATCACGCGGGCTGGCAAGGACGGGCTGATCTGCAAGGACAACATCCGCGCCGACATCCGCATCTCGTTCTTCGTCAAGGTCAACAAGACGGCGGAGGACGTCGTCAAGGTCGCCCAGGCCGTCGGCACCGCGCGGGCCAGCGACCAGAAGACCCTGCAGGAGCTGTTCCACGCGAAGTTCTCCGAGGCGCTCAAGACCGTCGGCAAGCAACTGGACTTCACCGATCTGTACACCAAGCGCGAGGAGCTGCGGTACCGGATCATCGAGGTCATCGGCGTCGACCTCAACGGCTACCACCTGGAGGACGCAGCGATCGACTACCTGGAGCAGACGCCGCTCACCCAGCTCGACCCGGCCAACGTCCTCGACGCCCAGGGCATCCGCAAGATCACCGAGCTGACCGCGATCGAGCACGTCCGCACCAACGAGGCCCAGCGCACCGAGGAGAAGGAGATCACCCGGCAGAACGTCGACGCCCGCGAGGCCATCCTGGAGCTGGAACGCCGGCAGGCCGACGCCGAGATCAAGCAGAAGCGGGAGATCGACACCGTACGGGCCCGCGAGGAGGCCGAGACCGCGCGGGTGGTCGAGGAGGAGCGGCTGCGGGCGCAGGGCGCGTTCCTGAAGACCGAGGAACAGCTCGGCATCCAGCGCGAGAACCAGGCCCGCGAGGTGGCGGTCGCCGCGAAGAACCGCGAGCGGGTCATCGCTGTCGAGAACGAGCGCATCGAGAAGGACCGGCAGCTCGAAGTCATCGCACGGGAGCGGGAGACCCAGCTGACGCAGATTGCCGCCTCCAAGGAGGTGGAGGCGGAGAAGCGGGAGATCGCCGAGGTCATCCGTGAGCGCGTCGCTGTGGACCGTACGGTCGCCGAGCAGGAGGAGTCCATCAAGACCCTGCGCGCCGTGGAGGACGCCGAGCGGCAGCGGAAGGCGGTCGTCATCGCGGCCGAGGCCGAGGCGCAGGAGCAGCTGGTCAAGGACATCAAGGCCGCCGAGGCCGCCGAGCAGGCCGCCGTCCACCGTGCCGCCGAGCAGCTGACACTCGCCGAGGCGCAGCTGAAGTCGGCGGATCTGGAGGCCAAGGCCAAGCTGCGGCTGGCCGAGGGCGTGCAGGCCGAGGCCGCCGCCGAAGGACTCGCGGCTGTCCAGGTCAAGGACAAGGAGGCCGAGGTCATCGAGAAGGCCGGCCGCGCGGAGGCCGAGGCGACGCAGGCTCGGATGCGGGCCGAGGCGGAGGGTGCCAAGGCGCAGGCTCTCGCCGAGGCCGAGGGCATCGGCGAGAAGCTGAAGGCCGAGGCCGCCGGTCTGACCGAGAAGGCCGCCGCCATGGCCGCCCTGGACGACGCCTCGCGTGGCCACGAGGAGTACCGGCTGCGGCTCCAGGCCGAGAAGGACATCCGGCTGGCGGGCCTGGACGTGCAGCGGCAGGTCGCCGAGGCGCAGGCCACGGTGCTGGCCACCGGGCTGGAGAACGCAGACATCAACATCGTCGGCGGCGAGTCGGTCTTCTTCGACCGGCTGGTGTCCTCGATCGCGCTCGGCAAGGGCGTCGACGGCTTCGTGCAGCACTCCGAGACCGCACAGGCGCTGGCGAAGCCCTGGCTCGACGGCACCGCGAGCTTCACCGACGACTTCACCCGGGTCCTCGGCTCGGTCTCCACGGCCGACGTGCAGAACCTGACCGTCTCCGCGCTGCTGATGAAGCTGATGAAGACGGGCGGGGCCGACTCCGGGCAGTTCCAGCAGTTGCTCGACAAGGCCGGCGAGCTGGGTCTGGCCGACAAGCCGCTCGCTGCCCTGAACGGCAGCGCGGTCCACGCCTGACCCGTTCCCGGTCCGGAGCCGCCGCGCAGGGGACGGCGGCTCCGGACGTGTTCACCCGACTTCCTGAGAGGGCTCTCATGACCACCGGCCTGGACACCGGCACCTACGAGGTGCTGCGTGACCGCCTCGCCACGCAGGCCGCCGAACTCGCCCGGCGCGCCGAGGCGCTCAACACCCGCCGCACCGAGGAGTTCGGCTCCACCGGCCTCGAACTCAACGGCACCGAGCGACTGCGCACCGAGCACGCGTGTGTGCCCCGAGACATCGTGGCCGTCGGCGACGTACTGCTCTTCGGCTACAACGTCCTCCCCGGCGCACAGCCGGAGACCACCGTCGGTGACGTCCTCGCCCTGCACGACCGCGACCTGAACCGGTTGCCGGACGACGCCGTACCCGGCCTGCTCGACGACCCCGCGTTCGTCCGCGAGTTCGCCGCCCTCTACCGCTACTACCGCCAGGCTCACCTTCTCCAGCTCCGCCGTGTCGACGGCAAGTTGCTGGCGGTCTTCCGGACTGGCGAAAAGCCCGGCGACATCCGCGTCCTGCGCTGGGCCCTGTCCGAGAACGGGCAGGCGTCCTTCCTGGACGCACGCGGCGACCGTGATCACGTCTTCCCGCCGTCCCACGACTTCGTATGGACGGCGACCACCCGCGAGTACCATGTCCTCGGCCGCCACCCCCATGTGTCCGTCGAGGGCGAGGTCTTCGTCGCCACGGTAGGCGGCACCCTCACCGTCAAGCTGGACGACAACACCGAGACGAGTGGGGGCAGTTACGCGGAGCCGGTCACCGAGCCGCTCCAGTCCCTCGCCGATGCCGACATCGCGTACGCGCGCGTGGGCGCTCTGCTCTTGCTGCGGATCCTCCCGTACAAGGAGGACACGCACCGCTACCTGGTGTTCAACACGCTCACCAGGACCGTCGTCCGCCTCGACGGCATCGGGCAGGCGTGCCGCCGTCTCCCCGAGGACCAGGGCATCGTCTTCCCCGGTGGGTACTGCCTGGCCACCGGCACCCACAAGACGTACGAACTCGACACGTCCGAGCTGGAGTTCGAGCGGGAGATCCGCTCCCCGAACGGCGAGGACGTCCTGTACGCCTTCCACGCGCGCGAGGAAGGCCGCAGTCTGCTCCTGCCGTACAACCTGATCCGCAAGGAGGTCGCCGCCCCGCTGTCCTGCCACGGCTGGGCCCTCTTCGACGATGGCACCCTGCTGGCGTTGCGCGCCGACAGTGACGAGCCACAGCGCGTGCACCCGCTCCAGCGGTGGAGCTCCCCGTACGTCTCCGACACCCACGCCGCCACCCGCCCCGCCGGCAGCGGTCCGCTGGCCCGAGTCGGCAACGCCGACCTGGTTCGCGGTATCTCCGACTGCCTGTCCCTGGCCGGTGCCGTCGCCGACACGACGCCGACGACCCAGGTGTATGCGGCCCTGGCCGCCGCCTGCGTCCGGGTGGCGGACACCCACCACTGGCTGGGCGAGCCGGATCTCGGCGACCTGAGCACACCGCTCCATGAGATGAGGGCCACCGCCGAGCAGGTGCTGGCCGAGTTCGAGACCGTCCAGGCCCTGACCCGGCAGGCCGCCGACGCGCTCACCGCAGCGGCGGAGCGGATCGCCGGAGTCGTACGACGGCTGCGCGGCGAGGCCCCGCGTGGCGCCGCCGGCTGGGTGGCGGGGCTGAGCGAACTCCGGCAGGCGCAAGGGCATCTGCTCACCCTCAAGGACCTGCGGTACGCGGACGCCGCTCGCATCGGCGAACTCGCCGCCGAAGCCGAGGCCGACCTAGCCGCCTTCGGACGGCGGGCCGTCGACCACCTCGCCCGCGAGGACGCCTTCGCCGGCCACCACGCCGAAGTCGAGCAGCTCATCGAGGACGCCGAGGCGATCGCCACCGTCGCCGAAGCCGCGCCGGTCGCGGCCCGGATCAGTGAACTCGCCGACCAGCTGGGCACGGTGACGGAGGTCGTCGCCGGGCTCGACATCGCCGACGCCACCGTCCGCACCTCCGTCCTGGAATGGATCGCCGAGATCCTCGGCGGCGTCAACCGCGCCCGCGCCACCCTCGACAGCCGCCGCCGCGAGCTTCTGGGCCACGAGGGACGAGCGGAGTTCGCCGCCGAGTTCGCACTGCTCGGCCAGGCCGTCACCGGTGCGCTCGCGGCCGTCGACAGCCCGGAGACCTGCGACGCGCAACTCGCCCGCCTGCTGATGCAGGTGGAGAGCCTGGAGTCCCGGTTCGCCGAGTTCGACGAATTCCTCGGCCCGCTCGCCGACAAGCGCGACGAGATCCACGAGGCGTTCTCCGCCCGCAAACAGACCCTCGCCGACGCCCGCGCCCGCCGCGCCGAACGCCTCGCCGACTCGGCGGACCGCGTCCTGCGGACGGTCACCCGGCGCGCCGCCACGCTGGACGACGCGGACGCCGTCGCCACGTACTTCACCTCCGACCCGATGCCCGCCAAAGTCCGCCGCACCGCCGACGAACTGCGCGAACTCGGCGACCAGGTCAGAGCCGAGGAGCTGGATGGCCGGCTCAAGTCGGCCCGCCAGGAGGCTCTGCGCGCCCTGCGCGACCGCACCGACCTCTACGCCGACGACGGTCGCACTCTCCGCCTCGGCAGCCACCGCTTCGCCGTCAACACCCAGCCCCTGGACCTCACCCTGGTCCCGCACTGCGACGGCCTGGCTTTTGCCCTGACCGGCACCGACTACCGCGCCCCGGTCACCGACCCGGACTTCGCCACCACCCACCCGTACTGGGACCGCCTCCTGCCCTCCGAGTCCCCGGAGGTCTACCGCGCCGAGCACCTCGCCGCCCGGCTCCTGGACGAACACGGCCCCGCGGCCCTGGCGGACGCCGACCTGTCCTCCCTCGTCCGGCAAGCGGCTGAGGAGGCTTACGACGAGGGTTACGAACGCGGAGTCCACGACCAGGACGCGGTGCTGATCCTCGGGGCTCTCCTGCGCCTGCACGAGGGTGCGGGGCTGCTGCGCCATGAGCCCGCCGCCCGCGCCGCCGCCCACCTGTTCTGGGCCCACGGCACGACGGCCGAGGCACGCCAGAACTGGGCCCGACGCGCGGTGTCCCTCGCCCGTGCGCGCGACACCTTCGGCCTGGCGCCCGCGATCGCCGACCTTCAGCGGGAACTGGCGGATGTGGTCGGCTCAGAGGCCGCCGCCGGGTACCTCTTCGAGGAACTGACCACCGGCCCCGACGGCTTCGTCATCAGCGCCGGCACTCGCACGCTGCTCGACAAGTTCCGCCGGACGGTGGGAACTTCGTCCTACGACGATGACTTGGCCGCTCTCGCCGACCCGGCCGTCCGCAAGCAACTGGTCGAGGCATGGCTGACGGCGTACACGACCGCCACCGGGACCGACCTCGCCCTCGGCGACCTGGCTGAGGCGGTGGCCGCCGAGCTCTGCCCCGACCTGCCGCGCTATGAGTCCGACGCGCCTGTGACCGTGGCCGTCGAGGGACTGCTCGGCGCCCACCCGCGGATCACCGGCCGTACGCTCACCGTCCGGATCGACGAATTCCTCGCCCGCACCCGGCAGTTCCGCACCGACGAGGTCCCCGCCCACCGCGCCTACCAGCGCCACCGCACCGCCCTCGTCGCCGCTGAACGAACCCGCCTCCGCCTCGATGCATTCCGCCCCCACGTGATGTCCGCGTTCGTCCGCAACCAGATCATAGACGAGGTCTACCTCCCGCTGATCGGCGACAGTCTCGCTAAGCAGCTCGGCACCACGGGCGACACGAAGCGCACCGACACCGGCGGTCTGCTCCTGCTCATCTCCCCGCCGGGCTACGGCAAGACGACCCTCATGGAGTACGTCGCCGACCGCCTCGGTCTGCTGCTCGTGAAGGTGAGCGGCCCGGCGCTGGGCCACACCGTCACATCGCTCGACCCGGCCGAAGCCCCGAACGCCACCGCCCGCCAGGAGATCGAGAAGATCAACTTCGCGCTGGAGGCGGGCAACAACACCCTCCTCTACCTCGACGACATCCAACACACCTCGCCCGAACTGCTGCAGAAGTTCATCCCGCTGTGTGACGCCACCCGCAGCATCGACGGTGTCCGGGACGGCGAGCCGCGCACCTACGACCTGCGCGGCAAGCGCTTCGCCGTGTGCATGGCCGGCAACCCCTATACCGAGTCCGGCACCCGCTTCCACGTGCCCGACATGCTGGCCAACCGCGCCGACGTGTGGAACCTCGGCGACGTCCTGACCGGCAAGCAGGCCGCGTTCGCGCTCAGCTTCATCGAGAACGCCCTCACCGCCAACCCGGTCCTCGCCCCGCTCGCCGGCCGCGACCGCACCGACCTCGACCTGCTGATCCGCCTCGCGCAGGGCGACGCGACGGCCCGCGCCGACCGGCTGACCCACCCGTACGCGCCCGCCGAGCTGGAGCGGATCCTGTCCGTCCTGCGCCACCTGCTCACAGTCCGCGAGACGGTCCTGGCGGTGAACGCCGCGTACATGGCCTCGGCGGCCCAGTCCGACGCCACTCGCGTCGAACCGCCCTTCCGACTCCAGGGCTCGTACCGAAACATGAACAAGATCGCCCAGCGCGTCCAGCCGGTCATGAATGACACCGAACTGGCCGCGCTGGTCGAGGACCACTACCGCGCCGAGGCCCAGACCCTCACCACCGGCGCCGAGGCGAACCTGCTCAAGCTGGGCGAGCTACGCGGCACGCTGACCGCCGATCAGGCAGCCCGCTGGGCGGAGCTGAAGACGGCCTACGTCCGCACCCAGGCCCTTGGCGGACCGGAGGACGACCAGCTGGCCCGGGCCGTCGCTGCCCTCGGTCTCCTCGCCGACCGGATCGCCGCAGTCGAGTCGGCGATCGACAGGGCGATCGACCCGCGCCACCTGATCGCCAACCCGACGGCACGCCACGCGGCCCGGCGGCAGGGACAGTGATGATCTACTTCCTTGCGCCACTCGCTGCCGCCGTCCTGGTCATCGCCGTCGCCACGGCCGTGCTGATCCGGCGCGACCGAAGGCGACCGGAGGCAGACGCCGACACCCTGCGCATCGAGGCCGCCGCCACTTCGGGCCTGCGCGAGGCCAGGCGCCGGGCCCACGCCTACCGGAACCGCTTCCTGCGCGAGCACGAGTGACACAGGAGCAGCTGAGGCCGTCTTGTCCCGGCCGAGGACAACCGCACGCTCCGTGCCTAACCTGGCAGATATGGGACGACCTGGCAGCGGACGAGCCCGGCCCGGCGGTACCCGCCGCCCGGCGTCTACCGGTGTGGTCCGTGACCGGTACTGGGCCCGCGACCTGCGTAGCGCGGCACGATGCGGCGTGCAGCTCTTCGGGGCGCTGATGCTGCTCGATTGGGTGCTCACGGAACTCACCGCCGGCCGTGCCGCGCTGTGGGCCGCGCTCGGCGGACTGCTCTGCATCGCGCTGACGCCACCGCGCGTGAGCGCGGAGGGCGGTGTACTCGACTCCCGCGGGTTGCTGGCCCACGACCGGGTACATACAGACCACCTCGTGGCCGTGCGGATGTCCGAGGGGATTGCACAGCGGCTGGTCCTGACCGACTCGTCCGGTCGGCATCTGGTACTGGACCCACATGTCCTGGCCGCCAACCCGTTGCTGTGGCACCACCTCGATCAGGGTGCCCGCCGATCCGTCCAGCACGGCACGCTGCGGTACGGCAGGGCGGTGCTGGAGAGCCTGGGCCGTCGTATGGACGGGGAGGCATGCCAGGGGATTCTGCGGGCTTCCGGCCTGGAGTAGCTCCTACGATCCCGCCGTACTGACCGCTCCTGTCGCGCCGAGAAGCTCGTGCAGGAGATGCGAAGCGGTGATGGCGCCGATCAGGTGCGTCCCAGCCTTGTCCTTCTTGGCGACCGCCACCAGCGGGCTGCGCACCCGTGCCATCAGCGCGGCCACCTCCAGTGCGGTGTCGTCGGGGTCGGCGATCGGCGGCGGCTCGGACTTGCTGGACAGGCAGTCCCCGACGGTGCGACCCTCCAGCGCCTTGCACAGCCGGTCGGCGTGTTTCTCGTCGACGACCGCGGCGAGCGTCGGATCCTCCACCACATAGGCGGGCACCAGCACCTTGACCATCTGGGAGGCGGGCAGGATCGCCTTGGGCTCACCGTCCGCGTCGAGCACCAGCAGGCCCGGAAGCCGGTGCTCGGCCATGAGCCGGGCCGCGTCCACGGCGTCGCTGTCGACGCTCACCGTCTCGTATCCAACCGCCAGGTCACGGGCGCGCACGGCGGGCTCCTCATCTGCTGGAAACGTCCCTGCCCTCAGCGTCGTACACCCTCGGGGCACAGGCCAGGACATTGACGCGAAATATACGGCGCCGTCAGCTTGAGGAGTGCGGGCCCTGCGGCCACCCTCCGTCGGTTCCGGCTCCGTCGCGGATCGTGGACTGCACGGCCCGACGGTAGAACCACTCACCGAGCTCCGAGCCGCACATGAGCCCCGCCGCGAAGGTCATCATCCCGAACTGCGCGGGGAAGGTGGCCAACGCGGCGTCCTCGGAATCCAGCCCGCCCCACTTGGCCAGCGGCACGACCATTCCGCTCGCCCAGAGCACCAGGAACGCCACCCCTCGGACCCGGATGCCCCACGGGCTGGTACGTCGTCGGACCCACCGGGGAGACCAGCCACAGATCAGGGCGATCGCCAGAGGCAGCGCTAGTGCGGAGAGACCGCACACCCACAACACATCGAACACGGCACACCTTCCTCGTCCCCCGCGACCATGCGGTGCGGGACTTCCGACTCAGGCCAGGGCGAAGTAGCGCAGCCACACGTACCCGGCCGACAGCGTCACCGTCACGACGGTGACGACCAGGCCGTACTTGGTGAACTCCCAGAAGGAGATGGGCTGCCGGTTGCGCTCGGCGATGCCCAGGACGACCACGTTGGCGCTTGCGCCGATGGCGGTGGCGTTGCCGCTCAGGTCGGCTCCGATGGCCAGGGCCCACCACATGACGTGGTCAGGGTCGCCGCCCATGTTGTGCACCAGGTCGGCGGTGATGGGGGCCATGGTGGCGACGTAGGGAATGTTGTCCACGATCCCGGACAGCACGGTCGAGGCGCCGAGCAGCAGCATGGAGCCGCCGAGATCGTTGTCGCCGATGGCGTCGGCGAGAGACTTGGAGATCTCGCCGATCACACCGGTCTCGATCAGCCCGCCGATCATGACGAACAGTCCGGCGAAGAAGGCGAGGGTGGGCCATTCGACCTCACCGATCACGTCGCCGGTCTCCACCGCAGAGAGCGCGATGAGTAGACCGGCCCCGAGCAGGGCGACGACGCTGGGCTCGTAGTGCAGCACCGGGTGGAGCACGAACCCGGCGACGACCAGCACCAGCACCACCAGCCCCTGGACGAGCAGCCGGGGGTCCTTGATCGCCTCGCGCTCCTCCAGCGCCATGATCTCCAGGGCGCGGGTCTCGTCGTAGACGAACGACTTGCGGAACAGGAAACGGCACAGCACGACCAGCACCACGGTCAGGAACGCGGACAACGGGGCGAGGTGGACCAGGAAGTCGTTGAAGGTGAGGCCGGCCCGGCTGGCGATGATGATGTTCGGCGGGTCGCCGACCAGGGTCGCTGTGCCGCCGATGTTCGATGCGAACACCTCGGCGATCAGGAATGGCGCGGCGGGCAGTGCGAGGCGCTCGCACACCAGCAAAGTCACCGGGGCGATCAGCAGGACGGTGGTGACGTTGTCGAGCAGTGCGGAGGCGACAGCGGTGATGACGACGAGCATCACCATCACCCGGAACGGCTTGGCCCGCGCCCGTTTCACGGCCCAGATGGCCAGGTACTCGAACATGCCGGTCTTCTTCAGCACACCGACGATCATCATCATGCCCATCAGCAGGAAGATGACGTTCCAGTCGATGCCGCTCTCTTCGGAGAAGAAGGCCGACGCGTCGTCGGTGGCGCCGATCGCCAGCATCAGGGCTGCGCCTCCGAGGGCCGCCGCCACGCGGTGGATCTTCTCGCTGATGATCAGCGCGTAGGTGGCCACGAAGACGGCGATGGCCGCCCAGCTCTCCCAGCCGTTCACGTTCCTCCGATGAGTCGTTCCATCAGGCGGGCGGCCGTCACAGCGCCCACGAGCTTGATCTCGTCGCCGTCGTGTTCGACGACGGCGACGAGCGGGGTGTGGGTGCGAGCCATCAGAGCCGCGACGCGTGTGACGCTCGCGTCCGGGGCGACGGTCGGCGGCCGGACTCGGTGGCGGGGCAGCTACTCCGCCACCGTGAGCCCGGCTATCCGATCCAGCGCTTCGTCGAGGTCCCGGTCGTCGCCCTCGGCTCCGGACACGGGGCCTTCCAGCGTGTGCGGAGGAAGGAGGGGCCCGATCAGCTGTGGTCCGGCCACCGCGGCGTACGGGTGTCCGTCGCGATCCACGACCAGCAGCGCGGGCAGCCCTTGCTCGACCAGCAGCCGGGCTGCCGTGCGCGCGTCGTCGTCGGTGGTCACGGACGGGTACGGCCCCGCAAGCTCACGCACCGACATGGTCGGCCTCCTTCGAGGTCAGGGGCGCCTCGTGGCCAGCGCGCACACCGGCGATGTCCTCGACGTGGAAGAGGCGGGCGATCGGCACGTCGGTGGAGCTGTGCGCGACGATCGAGAAGGCGATGCACACGGCGATGAGCGTGAACGCCTCCTCGCCCTGCGGAATCCCGGCCTGCAGCACCAGCAGCCCGTACACCACCGAGGCGAAGCCCTTCGGCCCGAACCAGGCGGCGACCAGCTTCTCCTGCCGGGTGAAGCGGGTGCCGAGCAGCGACAGCAGCAGCGAGGTCGGCCGGATCAGCACGATGGCCAGGACGACCGCGACGTACCCGCCGAAGGACAGGTCGCCGAAGAGCTGCGGCGTCAGCAGCGCTCCGAACACCAGGAGTGCCGCGAACTTCGCCAGCTCCGCCAGCGCCTCGCCGAGCGGCTCGAATGCCTCTTTCGCCTCCAGCGACCGTGCGGTGAGCACTGCCCCCGCCGAGAAGGCGGCGAGGTAGGGGTTGGCGTGCGTGAGGTGGCAGACCGCGTAAAGGATCACGCCGATCGCCAGCGGCAGCAGCGGCTGCAGCTTGGGCTCGGCGCCCAGCAGCCGGAACCGCACCAGCTCGATCACCACGAAGGGGAGTACGACACCGAAGACGAGGCCGAGGACCAGCTCCAGGGCGATCTTGCCGAGGTCGGCCTCGGCGTGCCCGGACGTCGGGCCGGCCGCGGCGATCAGGATGAGCACGACCGGCAGTGCGAGGCCGTCGTTGATGCCGCTCTCCACGTTCAGCAACTGGCGCAGCTTCGCCGGGACTTCCTTGCGGCCGACGATCGCCGAGGCGAACACCGGGTCGGTGGGTGCGAGGACGGCGCCGACGAGGAAGGACGTTGTCCAGTCCAGGCCCACAGCGAAGTGCGTGACCAGGGCCATCCCGACGAACGCGAGCGGCATGCCGAGCCCGAGGGCGCGGGCCGGATTGCGCCAGTTGGCGCGCAGCTTCGGGAAGGAGACGTGCATGCCGTCGGTGAACAGCACGGCGAACAGGGCCAGGTCGGCCGTCACGGACACGATCTCGCTGCCCGGCGTGATGTGGATCAGCCCGAGGAAGCCGTCACTGACCAGCGCCCCGCCGAGCAGGAAAAGGAGGGAGGTGGACAGGATGGTCCGGGCGGCGAGCCCGGACAGCAGCACCGCGATGAGCAGTGCCACCCCGAAGACCACGACGAGCACCATGACCAAACCCCCGATCGGCAAAGAGACTTGTCCCTACAACCGCCGACCAGGCTTCCCGGCACACCGCGGGGAACCCTACACGTTCTTTACGTGGCATTGACAGATCCTTGGCGGGCACTCTGGTGTGCCGGTCATTGCCGGATTCCGGCAACTTCAGCGGCTGGGGCCCGCTTCAGCCGTCCTGCTCCGACAGAGCGCGGGACAGACCGATCTGGTGCAGAACCGACTGCGCATGGTCACTGGCGTGGGTGATGACCAGCCGGCCACCGCGCACCCGGGCCGTTCGAAGCGCCGCGAAGAACGCCGCGCAGCCGTCCGGGCTGAGGTATTGCACATCCGCCAGGTCCACTTCCAGGACGTCCACCCCGGTGTCGATCAGCCGCACGAGTCGTCGGCTTGTCGCATCGGCGTTTCGGGCATCGAGGTCGCCGTGCAGGCGGACGACCGTGTGACCGTGCGGAGGATTGTCCCGGCCGGGCCGATGCCAGCGAATAAGAGAGCGAAAGCGGTGCATCGGGCCTCCGGGCACGCGAGCCTGTCCGCCGACCAGACTTCCCGGCACACCTGTGGGCAGCGTAGAGGCCCAGGCAGCGGAGCGCCTGCTGTGCGGACCCGTTCGGTGGCTCCGCCGGACTGCCGGAGCCCGGCAGAGACCTCGCCCCCACCAGGGCCCGATCCCCGGCCCATGCGCTAGAAAGGCGTCAACAGCTCATCGGATCCGGGGGAGCACATGGCAGGGCAGGACGTTTCCGAGGAGTACCTGGAGGGGTACGCACGCCTTCTCGCGGACGCCTCGGGGACCGGGCGTCGTCTGACACGGGAGGAACTGGACTCGCGCCGGGTCCTGGGGGAGCAGGCCGCCGAGGCCGGGCTCGGACTGCGTTCCCTGGTCGGCGCCCACATGGCCGCAACGCGAGCGCACTGGCCCACCGGTAACACCGCGTCCGCCGACGACGTCCTGGCCGCCGCCGCCCAGGCCCTCGACGCGTTTGCCGAGGGCTACGAACGCGCCCAGCGCCACGCCGTACGCCAGGAGGAGGCCGCCCGCCGTGAGTTCATCGACGATCTGCTCTACGGCCGCAGCGACCTGGGCCTGCTGGCCCAGCGCGCCGAACGCTACGGACTGCGGCTGTCGTACGAGCACGCGGTCGCCGTGGCACGTGGTGATGTTGCATACGACGAGGGTGACCCCGTGCCCAGGGAGGTGGAGCGCGCGCTGATAGGCCGCTTCGGCGACCGCAGCATCCTGCTCACCACCAAGGACGGCCGACTCGTGTGCATCGCACCCGGCGACCAGGGTGATGTCCTTGCCTACTTCGCCAAGCAGGCGTTCGCCGCCACCGACGGTGGCCGGGTCGCGATCGGCCGCCCGCAGCCCGGCGCGGCCGGCGTCGTCCAGTCGTACGAGGAAGCCCTGAACACCCTCGATCTGGCCGACCGTCTGGAACTCGACGAACCCGTGCTCCGCGCCGCCGACCTCCTCGTCTACCCCGTCCTCACCCGCGACCGGCAGGCCATGGCCGATCTGGTGGTCAGTGCCCTCGGCCCGTTGCGCCAGGCCCGCGGCGGAGCCGAGCCGCTCCTCGACACCCTCACCGCCTACTTCGACTCCGGCTGTGTGGCCGCCGAGGCGGCCCGCCGGCTGTCGCTGAGCGTGCGTGCGTTCACGTACCGTCTGGAACGCATCCACAAGCTCACCGGCGCCGACCCGTCCGACCCGGTGCACCGCTACACGCTCCAGACCGCGGTGATCGGGGCCCGGCTGCTGGACTGGCCCGCGAAGCCCTTCTGAGCGGCGTCGTTCGCAGGAGTCATGTGAAGCGCAGGCTGGGGGAAGGCGATCTGCCCACACAGGTCGCCGAGTTGGGAGAGAGGCCAGCGGAGTATCGGTTCGAACGTCGTGGACCGGACACCGTGGGCGCTGCGCTGGACACAACGGGTCCGGTGATTGACGGGTAGTAGTGCTGTTGCGGGTGGCGTTGCTGACTCGTCGTGGGAATTCTGCTTGTCCTGATACGGCTGTTGGTGTGACCCTTCTTATGGACGAGAAGGACGCACGACATGGCATACGCTCGCTGGCGCCACATCCTCATGGAGTCGCAGCGGCACGCCCTCAAAGCGGTGGACGAGTGGAATTGCTCGACTGGTAATTACAGCGACTTCCTCACGCACATGCACAGGGCGTGGCACTACCTGCTCCACGCCGAGTTCCACAAGGCGCAGATCGACTACCACTACCGAGACCCCAAGACCGGTCACCACCAGCTGATCGACGGTGAGCCCAAGGCTTGGGATCTGGACCGGTGCTTGCGGGAGCGTTTCCCCGACAACCAGGATCCCGTGCGTTTGAACGGGGAGCTGTTCGTGGCGCTCCGCAACAAGGTGGAGCACCGCTACGAGCACAACCTGAAGATCGTCACAGGCGGCAGGGCCCAGGCGCTCGTCATGAACTACGAGCAGGAACTGGTCGCCCACTTCGGCCCCGAGCACAGCCTTGCCGATCGGCTCCGCTTCCCGATGTCGCTCCAAGCACTCACCGCTGAAGGGCGGGAGCAGCTCCAGGCAGCGGCGAAGAAGCTGCCGAAGCACACCCGCGACCTGGTGGCGAAGTTCGAGGCCGCCATCGATCTCACGGTCCTCGACGATCTCCGATACGACTACCGCGTACGGCTCGTGCCCATCATCGGCGCCAAAACGGACGCTGACCTGGCGATCAACTTCGTCAAGCTCGACGAACTGAGTGAGGACGAGCGCAGGACCATGGTCGAGGCCGGGCGTCTCGGCACGGTGATCGAGAAGATCAAGCACGTCGAGGTGGCCGACAAGGACATGCTGCTCCCAGGGCGGGTCGCCCGCCTGGTGGAAGAGCAAGTGCCCTTCGAATTCAGTGTCCACAACGAGCACGCCAAAGTGTGGCGACGGCTCGCAGTCAGACCTGCCACCGGAGCTCCCGACCCCCGCGCCACGAACGCGAAGTACTGCATCTACAGCGAGGCATTCGGCACATACGTATACACACCCGCCTGGGTAAGGAAGGTCGTCAGGGAGATCGGCACCGTCGAGAAATACCGGGAGTTCTTCGGAAAGGAGCCTCGCCCGAAGAAGGTCACCCCGTTCCCGAAGCAGGCGGGAGCACAGGAACCGAACGACACGCGGCAGCGCAGCAAGTCCGCCTGAATCTCCGGCCGAAGCGTGTCACTCACCGAACAGGCTGTCCTGCACGTATTCGACGACCGTCCGCTCCGGGTAGAAGACGGCCAACAGCATGAAGGTCTTGGGATGGGCAGCGATGTTGCCGACGAAGAAGTGGACGGCCCGGTCCGGAGCGCACATCCGGTTGTACCAGCGCTCGCGCAGTGCCTCGTGGACCCCGCGCTCGCCGTACCTGCGCAGGAACTTGCGGTACGACTGGCCGGCCTCCCAGTCCTTCAGCCCCATGTCGTGGGTCGGGCAGTCGTCGTCGGCACAGCGGAAGCTGTAGCGGAGGTCGAGCGGTACCCATTTCAGTGGGTTCAGCTCCTGCTCGAACAGGTCGAGTTGGTCGGCGAGCGCGGCCTTGGAGACGGACCAGGGCTCGGCGGGCTCCAGCCGAAAGCGGGTGATCTCGGCGGGCTGGAAGACGCCGAGGGATGTTCCCCGCTTCTCTTGATCCCGCTTGATGGCGCAGAGCGACGGTGCGACCAGAGGCTCCACATACTGGTACCGCTTCTTCCAGCCGCCGTCGGGCGGCACCTGACCCACGATCTCCAAGGTGTCGAGGTCTGGCCGGAGGCTCTCCGGCCGTGAGTCCCGCTCTGGACGGTGCGGTTCGATATCGACCTCGATGATCGAGTACTTGGAGAACCGGGCCTCCTCGCTCAGGAGTCGGAAGGGCACCGGGAAGAGCCGCACGTGCTGCGGCTCCCCTTGGTCCAGGCGTATGCCAGCCACGCAGCTGGTCTCGCGGTACTTGTTGGACAGCTCCGGATATGTCTTGACCGTGATCATGATCCGGGCCCGCTGCCGCTTTCCGAGTGCCGACGACGCCATGTGTGCCCCCTCCATCGATCTCCCCGATCTGATTGGAAGAGAGGCATGCACCGCTGGCAAGGGCGCGTGCGAAACCCGACGACGAAGTCAGGCCAAGGGATTCACCGGCACCGAGACCCGGCTGCGGACCACCTCCAGGACGACCTGCCGGTGGCAGCGGCTCTCGTCCTTCTCGAAACACAGCACCGCGACACGTGACGTTCGGGCGTGCTCCGCGAGGCGGTCAAGGTCGGCCAGAGCCTCTTCGGACTGCAGCAGGGCACGGAAGCGCGCCTGTCCCACTTCGACGCGGCCGTCCCAGAAGGGCTCCCGATTGTCCTTGGGATTGCCCAGGCCACGCAGGTGCGTGTACTCGATGCCGGCCTCGGCAAGCGCGCCCCCGAGGCGGGTCTTGCTGAAGCCCTTCTTGCGGCTGATCGGGGTGAGCCGTACATCCGCAACCACGCCGATGCGGCTGGTGACGAGCGAGGCGACGAACGAGTCGATGTCCCGCCCTTCGTATCCGGCTGACCAGAGGCCGGGCGTGACCTGGGCCGCCTGGAACAGATCATCGAGGGAGACCGCGAGGGCCTCGGCCATGGCGCCGACGGTGAAGAAACCTGGCTGGATCGCTCCCTCGTTCTCCAGGCGGCTCACCGTTCCGACGGCGATGCCCGCCTCCTTGGCCAGTCGTTCACGCGTCCACCCGCGGTCCTCCCGCAACGCGCGTACCCGCTGGGCGAGCGCACGGGCACGGTCGTGGGGAGGCGCTGAGCGATGACCTGCCATGTGCGGTGTTCCTAACGACCGTTGGGGCGGCCCGCCGCGGTCTTCCTGGTCAGCTACGAGCCCTGGATTCGCGAACGCGCAGGTCCGAGCGCGCGTGAGCGCCGCTCTTCCTGCGGCACTGGAGACTGCTCCTGGGAGAAGCCGACCAAGATCTTCTCCCAGATTTCTCCCAAGCGATCTCCAGGAACCACTCAGGGGCCCGACCCGCACTGCGGATCAGGCCCCTGACCTGGTACTTCACTGTCGGGGTGGCGGGATTTGAACCCACGACCTCTTCGTCCCGAACGAAGCGCGCTGCCAAGCTGCGCTACACCCCGATCGTCGTCGGTGTCCCGGCGACATCGATTACTTTAGCCCACCCGCGCCCGCAGACGAAATCCGGTTTATGTGCTGCTGAGGGCGAGGGGGCCGAAGGGGGCCCGGGAGCCGTGGGGCTCAGTCCCGGGGGGTCAGGGTCAGCAGGGTTGCCTCGGGGGGGCAGGCGAAGCGGACCGGGGTGTAGCGGTTGGTGCCGCAGCCTGCGGAGACGTGGAGGTAGGCGCGGTGGTCCTCGACGGAGTGGGTGGAGAGGCCCTTCACCCGGTCCGTGTCCAGGTCGCAGTTGGTGACCAGGGCTCCGTAGAAGGGGATGCAGAGCTGGCCGCCGTGGGTGTGACCGGCCAGGATCAGGGGGTAGCCGTCCGCGGTGAAGGCGTCCAGGGAGCGCAGGTAGGGGGCGTGGACCACGCCGATGGAGAGGTCGGCACCCGTCTCGGGGCCGCCCGACACCTCCGCGTAGCGGTCGCGCTTGATGTGCGGGTCGTCCAGGCCGGTGAAGGCGATCTCCAGGCCGTCGATCTTGAGGCGGCCGCGGGTGTTGGCCAGGCCCAGCCAGCCCGCCTCGTCGAAGGCGTCGCGCATCGGCTCCCACGGGTTGTGGACGACGCCGACCGCGGGGGAGTTTCCGTTGAGGCCGTGCTTGCCCTGGGCCTTCTCGAAGAGGTAGCGGGCAGGGTTGCGGAGCTTGGGGCCGTAGTAGTCGTTGGAGCCGAAGACGTACACACCCGGGAACTGCATCAGCGGACCGAGCGCATCGAGCAGCTCGGGCACGGCTCCGGGGTCCGAGAGGTTGTCGCCGGTGTTCACGACGAAGTCCGGGCGCAGGCCGGCCAGCGACTGCAGCCAGGCGCGCTTCTTGCGCTGCCCGCTGACCATGTGGATGTCGGAGACCTGGAGTACGCGCAACGGGCGTGCCCCATGAGGGAGTACGGGGATGGTGACCCGTCGCAGGCGGAACGAGCGGGCCTCGAATCCGGCGGCGTAGGCGAGGCCGACAGCGCCGACCGCTGCGCCGACTGCCGTGACTTTCAGGGGTACTCCGTAGCGTGCGCGCATCCGCCCATCGTTGCAGACACCGTGAGCCCCGCGGAAAACCGGCGGGCGGCCCGCACCCCGCACCTGCCACAATCAGCACATGACCACGCTCAAGTCCAAGCTCAAGGAAGACCTCACCACGGCCATGAAGGCGCGTGACGAGCTGACCTCGTCCACGCTCCGGCTGACGCTCACCGCCATCACGAAGGAGGAGGTCAGCGGCAAGACGGCTCGCGAACTCTCCGACGACGAGGTGCAGAAGGTGATCGCCAAGGAGGCGAAGAAGCGCCGCGAGGCGGCCGAGGCCTTCGCCCAGGGCGGCCGGAGCGAGCAGGCCGAGCGCGAGCGGGCCGAGGGCGAGCTGCTCGACGCGTACCTGCCGAAGCAGCTGAGCGACGACGAACTGGGTGCGATCGTGGCGTCCGCCGTCGAGGAGGCGAAGGCCGCCGGGGCCGAGGGCCCGCGGGCGATGGGTGCCGTCATGAAGATCGTGAACCCGAAGGTCGCGGGGCTTGCGGACGGCGGCCGGGTGGCCGCCGCGGTGAAAAAGCTCCTGGCTGGCTGAGCCCGCGCCGCGTACGTACAGGGATGCACGAAGGTGGGGCGCCCCGGATCTGGATCGATCCGGGGCGCCCCACCTTCATGTGCGTGAACGGTAGAAGTCAGGGCCCCTGCGTACCGCCGTTGGTCTGACCGCCGCGGCCGCCGGTGTTCCCGCCGATCATGTCCGGCGGAACGCTGATTCCGGGGAACGGACTCTTGTCTCCGGGCTTCTTGCCGGGCTTCTGGCCCCCGGGACCGTTCCTGCCGGGGTCCTCGTCCTCGTCGTCGTGCTTCGGCGGGTCCGGGATGTTGACGGTGTTGAAGGCGGGGGCGACCACCCCGTTGAGGGCGCCCGTCATCGCGTCCCGCCAGATCGGTCCGGGGACCTGTCCGCCGTACACCTTGTCCTGGTACACGCCGCCGATGGTGATGTGCTCCATCTCGACCTTCTGGGACGGGCTGCCGACCCAGACGGCACCCGACATGTTCGGCGTGTAGCCGACGAACCAGGCGTTCTTACGGGCGTCGGTCGTACCGGTCTTGCCCGCGTTGTCGCGGCTCTGGAGGCCGGCCTCCTGACCCGTGCCGGAGTCGACCACACCGCGCAGCAGGGTGTTGATGGTGTCCGCAGTCGTCTGCGACATCGCCTGCGAGCAGCTGGTCTTCGGTACGGGAAGTGAGTCGCCGGCCGCCGTCCTGACCGACTCTATGGCGATCGGCGTGCAGTACGTACCGCGGTTGGCGAACGCCGCGTAGGCGCTGGCCATCGTGAGCGGCGAGAGGCCGTTGGAACCGAGGGTCAGCGTGGACGGGTTCTGCGGCAGCTTGGTGCCGTCGCCCTGCACCACGCCCAGCTTGTCGGTCATCTGTGAGACCGGACACATGCCGATGTCCTGGAGCATCTGCACGAAGTAGGTGTTGACGGACTTCTCCATCGCCTCCTTCAGCGAGTACGGCCCCTTCTCGGTCTCGCTCTCGTTCTCCAGGTGATACTTCGGCACGCCGTCGTTGACCCACGGGTTGCCGCAGGACCGCACCGTCTCCGGGTAGTCCATCTCGTACGGGGCCGGGTAGACCTGCGTGGCCGGCTTGCCGCCCTCTATGGCCGCGGAGGCGAGGAACGGCTTGAACGTCGAACCGGTCGGGAAGCCGTAGTTCGAGCCGCCCATGCTCTTGTTGACCGAGTAGTTGTACTGGGTCTCGTTGGCCCCGAAGCCGTACGGCTTGGACTGGCCCATTCCCATGATCTTGCCGGTGCCCGGCTGGACCAGCGTCACGGCCGTCGCGACCTTGTCAGTCTTGTAGACATGGCTCTTGATCGAGCTCTGCACCGACTGCTGGGACTGCGGGTCGAGCGTCGTCCGGATCGTCAGACCGCCCCGGTTCCAGATCCCGGCCCGGTCCTCCTTGGTCTTGCCGAAGACCGGGTCGGAGAGGAAGACGTGACGTACGTAGTCACAGAAGAAACCGGCTCCGCTGACAGCCGTGATGCAGCCGTTCTGCGGCTTCTTGACCTTCAGCTTGATCGGATTCGACTTCGCCCTGTCGGCCTCGGCCTGCGAGATGTCACCGACGTCGGCCATGCGCTGGAGCACGGTGTTGCGGCGCTTGGTCGCCTCGGCGGTGTCGTTGACCGGGTCGTAGCGGCTCGGCGACTGCACGATGCCGGCCAGCAGCGCGGATTCCTCCAGGGTCAGGTCCTTCGCGCGCTTGGAGAAGTAGCGCTGCGAGGCGGCCTCGACGCCGTACGCCTGCTGCCCGAAGAAGGTGATGTTCAGGTAGTTCGTCAGGATGCGCTTCTTGCCGAGCTTCTCCTCGACCTGGATCGCGTACTTCAGCTCCTGGATCTTGCGGCCCATGGTCTGCTGAGTGGCCTGCGCGACCTTGTCCGGGTCGTCGCCCGCCTCCTCGACGAAGACGTTCTTCACGTACTGCTGCGTGAGGGTCGAGGCGCCCTGCGCGGTCCCGCCCTCCTGCACGTTGCGGTTCAGTGCGCGCAGGATGCCCTTGAGGTCGATCGCCCCGTGCTCGTAGAAGCGGGCATCCTCGATCGCCACGATCGCCTTCTGCATGTACGGCGAGATGTCCTTCAGCTCGACCACCGTGCGGTCGCGCGAATAGACGGAGGCGATTGTTCCGCCCTTGCTGTCCAGGATCGTGGTGCGCTGGCTCAGTGGTGGAGTACGGAGATTGGCCGGGATTTCGTCGAATCCCTCGACCGTCCCCTTGGTGGCGAGACCCAGTGCTCCGGCGGCCGGCAGCGCGATGCCCGCGAGCACAACTCCGGAAAGTGCGGCGACACCGAGGAACTTGGCGGCCTGCTGGGTCGTCGTGAGACCCCCGCCCGAGCGCTTCTTTGGCATGGGGGCAGCCTACGTTCTCATTCGCCGGACACGCGTATATGCCTTGGCCTAAGCTGCTCACAACTGTCACAGCAGTCCCGTTCCGTATCAACCCCCGTGCACGATCCGGCCACGCGTTCAGGCGCTCCCGAATTCGCCTCCTGTGTCATCGAACGTCCGTTGTGATCCAGGCGAACTGTCCTGATTCTGCCGGGATGGCGAGGTATGTCCTCACCTCACTCCCCTGGGTGATCTGCCGCATACGCATAGTCCGTTCGGGCCATTCAAGATTGGGCCCGAAGGGGGTGTTGTGCTGTCGCCGCCTTCCGTAACGTCCTCAACTGGCAGCGGTGAATATGCCGCTACCGCCGTGGGGGAGCCTCGATTCGGGAGAGGACGGCGCCGTGATGGGCTGGGTAACCGACTGGAGTGCGCAGGCAGCCTGCCGCACTACCGATCCAGATGAACTGTTCGTACAAGGGGCAGCGCAGAACAGGGCCAAGGCGGTGTGCACCGGATGCCCGGTGCGGACCGAGTGCCTGGCCGACGCGCTGGACAATCGCGTCGAGTTCGGCGTGTGGGGCGGAATGACCGAGCGGGAGCGCCGCGCACTGCTGCGCAGGCGGCCCACCGTGACGTCCTGGCGCCGGCTGCTGGAGACCGCGCGCAGCGAGTACGAGCAGTCCACGGGCATCCTGCCCGTGGCGATCGGACTGGATGACGACGAACTGCACGAGAGGTACGCCGCGGTGGGATAGGCCGCACGGGCGGCTACGCAGCTCCGGCCGGGACAGAACCGGTCGCGAGCCGGTCCCCGATGGCCCGAAGCCCTGCGAGGTCGTGTACGTCACCGGGCAGGGCGGCCACGTGGGTCATGGCCACCTCCGGGTGCAGCGCGGTGAAGCGGTCGCGTGTGCGCTGTTCGCGTGCGACTACCTGCATCCGTTCCGCATGCAGCCGCAACAGACCCGCGGTCAGCTGCTCGACGGAGACGGCCTCGGTCGCGATCGCGGTCCTGGGTTCGGCTGCGGCTTCGGGAATCTGCTCGGAGGCCTCGGGAGTCTTGCGGGTTTTGGGGGTCTCGCGGATCTTGGGAGCCCGCTCGGAAGGATCGGGATCGGGTTTGGGAGAGGAACGATCGGGAGTGACGGCTTCGGGAGCGGCGACCGACCAGTCGGCCGGGTCACGAAGTCCAGCCTTCCCGGCCGTCTGATCCACAATGCCGACCCCGTCAAGATTTTCTGCGGCCGCCAGTGCGCGCTCGGCTGAGAGCCGGGCGGCGTCGCTGCCATGGACACGGTTGAGCACCAGTCCGGCCAGCGGCATCTCCTCCGCGGCCAGCCGTTCCACGAAGTACGCCGCCTCGCGCAGCGCGTCCCGCTCCGGTGTCGCGACGACGAGGAACGCCGTACCGGGTGCCTGAAGCAGTTTGTACGTGGCATCCGCCCGGGTGCGGAAGCCGCCGAACATGGTGTCCATCGCCGCCACGAAGGTCTGCACGTCGCGCAGGAACTGGCCGCCGAGCAGCTTGCCGAGGGTGCCGGTCATCATCGACATGCCCACGTTGAGGAACTTCATTCCGGCCCGGCCGCCCATCTTCGCCGGGGCCATCAGCAGCTTGATGAATTTTCCGTCCAGGAACGAACCGAGACGCTTCGGGGCGTCCAGGAAGTCCAGCGCGGAGCGTGACGGCGGGGTGTCGACGATGATCAGGTCCCACTCGTTGCGCGCCCGCAGCTGGCCGAGCTTCTCCATCGCCATGTACTCCTGCGTGCCCGCGAAACCGGCCGACAGGGACTGGTAGAAGGGGTTCTCCAGGATCGCGCGCGCCCGCTCGCCGTCCGCGTGCGCCTCGACGATCTCGTCGAAGGTCCGCTTCATGTCGAGCATCATGGCGTGCAGTTCCCCGGCGCCCTCGCTCTCGATGCCGGGCACCCGGCGCGGGATGTTGTCCAGCGAGTCGATGCCCATGGACTGGGCGAGCCTGCGGGCCGGGTCGATGGTGAGGACGACGACCTTACGGCCGCGCTCGGCGGCCCGTACGCCCAGCGCCGCGGCGGTCGTGGTCTTGCCGACCCCGCCCGATCCGCAGCACACGATGATCCGGATGCCGGGGTCGTCGAGCAGCGCGTCGGTGTCCAGCGCGGGGGCGGTGGCAGGGGCCTCGGTTCTGTCCGGGGCCGCGTCTCTGCCGACGTCTCTGCCTGAGTCGGTATCCGCGTCCGTGTCCGTGTCCGCGGCCGTGGTCGCGGTCGTGCCCTGTGTCATGTACCCACCCCTTGTCCCGCCCCTTCGCCCGCCCCGTCACCCACGCCCTGCTTGCGGAGCTCGGTCGCCAGGTCGTAGAGGCCTGCCGGGTCCATGCCCTCGCTGATCAGCGGGAGTTCGTACCCCGGCAGGTCCAGGCCCGCGAGCACCGCACGCTGCTCGCGCTCCAGCTCGACCCGCTGGGCGTGCTCGGCGGCCTGCTCGACCAGCGGGCGTACGAGCCCCGCGGAACCGGTCACGCCCGCACGGGTCAGCGCCTTGGCGATCTCCTTGCGGCGGCCGCCCGCGGCGGTGCGCAGCGCGTCCTCGTCCAGCAGATGCGGTCGCACCATGTTCACGATGACGCGGCCCACCGGTAGTTCGGCGGCCCGCAGCTCGGCGATGCCGTCCGCGGTCTCCTGGACCGGCATCTCCTCCAGCAGCGTCACCAGATGGACCGCCGTCTCGGGGGACTTCAGCACCCGCATCACGGCCTGCGCCTGATTGTGTATCGGGCCGATCCGGGCCAGCCCCGCCACCTCGTCGTTCACATTGAGGAAGCGGGTGATGCGCCCGGTGGGCGGCGCGTCCATGATCACGTAGTCGTAGACGTACCGGTTCTGCTTGTCCTTGCGGCGTACGGCTTCGCAGGCCTTGCCGGTCAGCAGCACGTCCCGTACACCGGGCGCGATCGTGGTGGCGAAGTCGATCGCGCCGAGCTTCTTGAGCGCCCGGCCCGCGCTGCCGAGCTTGTAGAACATCTGGAGGTAGTCGAGAAGGGCGCGTTCGGCGTCGATCGCGAGGGCGTACACCTCGCCGCCGCCGGGCGCGACGGCGATCTTGCGCTCCTCGTACGGAAGCGACTCCGTCTCGAAGAGCTGGGCGATGCCCTGCCTGCCCTCGACCTCCACGAGGAGGGTGCGCCTGCCCTCGGTCGCGAGGGCGAGCGCGAGGGCGGCGGCGACCGTGGTCTTACCGGTACCGCCCTTGCCGCTGACGACCTGGAACCTGCTCACGTATTCGAGCCTAACCAGTCGGGCCGCGGGCTACGCACGAGGCTGTGCGTGCCAGGCATTACAGTCGGGCCATGACCAAGTGGGAATACGCGACCGTGCCCCTTCTCGTGCACGCGACCAAGCAGATTCTGGACACCTGGGGCGAGGACGGCTGGGAGCTGGTCCAGGTCGTTCCCGGCCCGAACAACCCCGAGCAGCTCGTGGCCTACCTGAAGCGGGAGAAGGCGTAGTGGCGGGCGCGGTCGAGGCGAAGCTCGCCGAGCTCGGGCTGACGCTGCCGGACGTCGTCCCGCCGCTGGCCTCGTACCAGCCGGCCGTGCAGTCGGGGGTGTACGTGTACACCTCCGGTCAGCTGCCGATGGTGGACGGCAAGCTCGCGGTCACCGGCAAGGTCGGCGCGGAGGTGACGCCCGACGAGGCCAAGGATCTGGCGAAGACCTGCGCGCTCAACGCGCTGGCCGCCGTGAAGTCCGTCGCGGGCGACCTGGACCGCATCGCGCGCGTCGTGAAGGTCGTGGGCTTCGTCGCCTCGGCGTCCGACTTCACCGGGCAGCCCGCCGTGATCAACGGCGCCAGCGAGCTGCTGGGCGCGGTCCTCGGTGACAAGGGCGTGCACGCGCGCAGCGCGGTGGGCGTCGCGGTGCTGCCGCTGGACGCACCAGTGGAGGTCGAGGTCCAGGTCGAGCTGGTGGGGGCCTGAGCCGTAGCTCCGGTGCCGTCCGCTGTTCGTTCTCCTGCTCTTGTTCTTCGATCCCGTCCGGTCGTGATGACCGGGCGGGATCATGTGTGTACGGGGCATGTACGGATCAACGTGGCTCTCGAACATCGTCGCGGTTCCGGATAGCCTCCGGCCATGTCCAATGGTCAGTGGTACCCACCGGAATGGCCCGACCGGATCCGGGCACTCGCCGCAGGCGAGCTGACGGCCGTGACCCCGAAGCGGGCCGCCACCGTGATGCTGCTCCGGGACCCTGCCGCTGACACCGAGGGCGGTCCCGCCGTCCACATGCTGCGCCGCCGCGCCTCCATGGCCTTTGCCGGCGGGGCGTACGCCTATCCGGGTGGCGGGGTCGATCCGCGCGACGACGACCGGCTCGTCGGCTGGGCCGGACCCGCGCTGGAGAGCTGGGCCGAGCGGCTCGGTGTCGGTACGTCGGCCGAGGCGCAGGCCATCGTCTGCGCGGCGGTCCGTGAGACGTACGAGGAGGCGGGCGTCCTCCTCGCGGGCCCGACCGCCGACACGGTCGTCAGCGACACCACCGGCTCCGACTGGGAGGCCGACCGCGAGGCACTGGTCGCCCGCGAGCTGTCCTTCGCGGAATTCCTGGACCGGCGCGGTCTGGTGCTGCGCTCCGACCTGCTGGGCGCCTGGGCACGCTGGATCACCCCCGAGTTCGAACCGCGCCGCTACGACACCTGGTTCTTCGTCGCCGCGCTCCCCGAGGGCCAGCGCACCCGCAATGCCTCCACGGAGGCCGACCGCACGGTGTGGATCGGGCCCGGCGAGGCCGCCGACGGGTACGACAGGGGCGAGCTGCTGATGATGCCGCCGACCGTGTCGACGCTGCGGGCGCTCAGGCCGTACGGGACAGCTGCCGAGGCCCTGAAGGCGGCGGATGCCCAGGACCTCACCCCCGTACTGGCACAGGCGCGGCTGGAGGGTGACGAGTTGGTGCTGAGCTGGCCGGGACACGACGAGTTCACCAAGCACATCCCGAGCGGGCCGGGCGAGCCGGGCGGATCTGGTGGTTCCGGTGATGTCCGTGGCGTCGGTGATGCCCGTGGTGCGGGAGGTGAAGCCGGATGAGCGATGCGGCCGCGCTGCCCGGACAGCCACGCGGCGGGGTGCTGTCCGGCCCCGCCACCACCCGTACCGTCAACGTCCTCGCCCCCAACGCCTCGGCGATGACGCTGGACGGCACCAACACCTGGATCGTCGCCGAACCCGATTCCGATCTCGCGGTCGTGATCGACCCGGGCCCGCTGGACGACATACATCTGCGGGCCGTCATCGACACCGCCGAGCGCGCGGGCCGCCGGATCGCGCTCACCCTGCTCACCCACGGGCACCCGGACCACGCGGAGGGCGCGGCACGCTTCGCCGAGCTGACCCGTACGAAGGTGCGCGCCCTGGACCCGGCGCTGCGCCTCGGCGACGAGGGCCTGACCACGGGCGATGTGATCACCGCTGGAGGGCTGGAGCTGCACGTCGTGCCGACCCCGGGCCACACCGCGGACTCGCTCTCCTTCCATCTGCCCGCGGACCGGGCGGTGCTGACGGGGGACACGATCCTCGGGCGCGGCACCACGGTCGTCGCGCATCCGGACGGGCGGCTCGGCGACTACCTCGACTCGCTGCGGAGGCTGCGCTCGCTGACCGTCGACGACGGCGTGCACACGGTGCTGCCGGGGCACGGTCCGGTGCTGGAGGACGCGCAGGGGGCGGTGGAGTTCTACCTCGCGCACCGCGCGCACCGGCTGGCCCAGGTGGAGACGGCGGTCGAGGCCGGGCACCGGAGGGCATCGGAGGTGGTGGCGCAGGTGTACGCGGACGTGGACCGGTCCCTGTGGCCCGCGGCGGAGCTCTCCGTACTTGCGCAGCTGGAGTACCTGCGCGAGCACGGGCTGATCTAGGACGCATGGGCGGCGCAAGGCAGGCGCAGGGCCATGCGCAGGGCGCTCGTACGGCACGCGCAAGGCCCCGCCGTGCGGCGGGGCCTTTTGCGTACGTGAGAGAGCGTCCGGTCGTCGGCGGGGCGGCTAGCGGGACCGCTTCGCCAGGCGCTCCACGTCCAGCAGGATCACGGCGCGCGCCTCCAGGCGCAGCCAGCCGCGTCCGGCGAAGTCGGCGAGTGCCTTGTTGACCGTCTCGCGGGAGGCGCCGACCAGCTGGGCCAGCTCTTCCTGGGTCAGGTCGTGGACGACATGGATGCCTTCCTCGGACTGGACGCCGAAGCGGCGCGACAGGTCGAGGAGGGCGCGGGCGACACGGCCCGGTACGTCCGAGAAGACCAGGTCCGACATCTGGTCGTTGGTCTTGCGCAGTCGGCGGGCGACAGCGCGCAGCAGGGCCGTGGCCACCTCGGGGCGGGCGTTCAGCCAGGGCTGGAGGTCGCCGTGGCCGAGGCCGAGGAGCTTGACCTCGGTCAGCGCGGTCGCGGTGGCGGTGCGCGGGCCCGGGTCGAAGAGCGACAGCTCACCGATCAGCTCGCCGGGGCCGAGGACGGCCAGCATGTTCTCGCGCCCGTCGGGGGAGGTGCGGTGAAGCTTCACCTTGCCCTCGGTGACCACATAGAGGCGGTCGCCCGGGTCGCCCTCGTGGAAGAGCGCGTCGCCGCGCGCGAGGGTCACCTCACTCATCGAGGCGCGGAGCTCCGCGGCCTGCTCATCATCGAGCGCCGCGAAAAGCGGGGCGCGCCGCAGAACGTCGTCCACGAGTTCTCTCCTTGTCGGCCTGTTCAGGGAACCGTGGTCCCCATCATGCCGGACGGTAAAACAGTGCGATCAATCACAAACCAGTTTGACGCACGGGCGTGCCGAACCGTGAGGCAGGGGGCCGATTGGGGGTGGATACGCGGTGACCGGGGCGGATGTCAGTGCGTGGCTCTAGGCTGGCCGGGTGTCCAAATCGCCGGTGAGAGCGCAGGCCAAGGGGGCTGATGGGGTGTCGGAAGGCCGTGATTCCGCTGTGGGCGAACAGGCTGCGAGCCGCCCGAGAAAAGCGACAAAACGCCCTGCGGGCGAGCAGGCCCCGAAGGCCGGAGCCACGGCCGGGGCAGGGGCCGGTGCGAAGTCCGGAGCAAAGCGGCCCGGTGCGAAGCCGGAATCGCATCTGGCGATGGTCCGCCGTGCCCGCAGGATCAATCGTGAGCTGGCCGAGCTCTATCCGTACGCCCACCCCGAGCTGGACTTCCGTAACCCCTTCGAGCTTCTCGTCGCCACGGTCCTCTCCGCTCAGACCACCGATCTGAGGGTCAACCAGACCACCCCCGCCCTCTTCGCCGCCTACCCCACCCCCGAGGACATGGCCGCGGCCGTCCCGGAGGAAATGGAAGAGCTCATTCGGCCGACCGGCTTCTTCCGGGCCAAGACCAAGTCGCTGATAGGCCTCTCCGTGGCGCTCAGGGACAGATTCGGCGGCGAGGTGCCGGGCCGCCTCGCCGATCTCGTCACGCTCCCGGGGGTCGGCCGCAAGACCGCCAATGTCGTCCTCGGGAATGCCTTCGGCGTACCCGGCATCACCGTCGACACCCACTTCGGGCGCCTCGTCCGGCGCTGGAAGTGGACGGAGCAGGAGGATCCGGAGAAGGTCGAGGCCGAGATCGCCGCGATCTTCCCCAAGAGCGAGTGGACGATGCTCTCGCACCGCGTCGTCTTCCACGGCCGCCGTATCTGCCATGCCCGCAAGCCCGCCTGCGGCGCGTGTCCGATCGCCCCGCTCTGCCCGGCGTACGGGGAGGGCGAGACCGACCCGGAGAAGGCCAGGAAGCTGCTGAAGTACGAGATGGGCGGTCAGCCCGGTCAGCGGCTGAGCCCGCCGGCGGACTACCCGGGCAAGCCCGCGCCGCCCCTGGGGGCCGGCTGACGTACGGCGCTCGCTCCGGAACGAAATGCGTGACGACAGGCGTTGAAAGACGAGGGGTGCCTATGAAGACGCACGAACAGAGCACGCAGCGGCACGATACGTACGGGCAGAGCGCGACCGGAGTGGGCGCGGCGGGCGCAGGTCACGACGCCGCCATCACCGTCACGGCCGAGGGCCTGCCCGACTGGCTCGCCCCGGTCGCCCGGGCCGCGCGGACCATCGAGCCGGACCAGCTCAGCCGCTTCCTGCCGCCCGAGAGCGGCGCCGGGCGGCAGTCCGCGGTGCTCATCCTGTTCGGGGACGGCGAGCGCGGCCCCGAGCTGCTCCTCATGGAGCGATCCGGAAACCTGCGTTCCCATGCTGGGCAGCCCTCGTTCCCCGGTGGCGCCCTGGACCCGGAGGACGGCGACCAGGCCACGACAGGGCCGCTCAGGGCCGCTCTGCGGGAGGCCCAGGAGGAGACCGGCCTGGATCCGCGCGGGGTACAGCTCTTCGGTGTGCTGCCCCGGCTCTACATCCCCGTCAGCGGCTTCGTCGTGACGCCGGTCCTCGGCTGGTGGCGGTCGCCGAGCCCGGTCGGCGTGGTTGATCCGGGTGAGACGGCCCGGGTCTTCACCGTTCCCGTGGCGGATCTCACGGACCCGGCCAACCGGGCGACCACGGTCCACCCCAGCGGCCACCGGGGTCCGGCATTTCTGGTCGAATCCGCCCTGGTCTGGGGTTTCACCGCCGGAGTGATCGACCGGATTCTGCACTTCGCGGGCTGGGAGCGTCCGTGGGACACCGCCAAGCAGGTGCCGCTCGACTGGCGTGCATGACAGTCTGACTCCCGTGCTGTGCTGTCCGGCCCTGTCCGGACCCAGCCGAAAAGAACGGGCCCGGTGACGAATCTGCGAGGCTATAGACGGTGAACGTGCTGGACATCCTGCTGCTGGCCGGCGCCGTGTGGTTCGCGGTCATCGGCTATCGCCAGGGGTTCGTCGTCGGCATCCTGTCGGTGATCGGGTTCCTGGGTGGCGGTCTCGTCGCCGTCTATCTGCTGCCGATCCTGTGGGACCAGCTGACGAACGGCTCCGAGGTCTCATCGACGGCAGCCGTCGTCGCCGTCGTCATCGTGATCGTCTGTGCCTCGGTGGGTCAGGCCTTCACCACGCATCTCGGGAACAAGCTCCGCCGGTACATCACGTGGTCGCCCGCGCGCGCCCTCGACGCCACCGGCGGCGCCCTGGTCAACGTGGTCGCGATGCTGCTGGTCGCCTGGCTGATCGGCTCCGCGCTGGCCGGCACCTCACTGCCGACACTGGGCAAGGAGGTCCGCAGCTCATCGGTCCTGCTCGGCATCTCCCGCGTGATGCCCAACCAGGCCTCCACCTGGTTCACGGACTTCTCCTCGGTCCTGGCGCAGAACGGCTTCCCGCAGGTCTTCAGCCCCTTCGCCAACGAGCCGATCACCGAGGTCCGGGCCCCGGACCCGGCGCTGGTCGGCAGCCCCGTCGCCGCCCGCGCCAAGGAGTCCATCGTCAAGGTCGTCGGTACGGCCCCGAGCTGCGGCAAGGTCCTCGAAGGCACCGGCTTCGTCTTCGCCGACCGCCGGGTGATGACCAACGCCCATGTCGTCGGCGGCGTCGACGAGCCGACCGTCCAGATCGGCGGCCAGGGCCGGCTGTACGACGCGAAGGTCGTCCTCTACGACTGGCGGCGCGACATCGCCGTACTCGACGTACCGGACCTCGACGCGAAGCCGCTGAAGTTCACCGACACCGATCACGACGCCGACACCGGGAACAGTGCCATCGTCGCGGGCTTTCCGGAGAACGGCTCGTACGACGTACGGGCCGCGCGTGTCCGGGGCCGTATCGACGCCAGCGGGCCGGACATCTACCACCGGGGCACCGTCCGCCGCGACGTGTACTCACTCTTCGCGACCGTCCGTCAGGGCAACTCCGGCGGACCGCTGCTGACCCCCGACGGCAAGGTGTACGGAGTCGTCTTCGCGAAGTCGCTCGACGACCCCGACACCGGCTACGCGCTGACGGCCGACGAGATCCGCCAGGACATCACGAACGGCCGCGCCGCCAACCAGCAGGTCGACAGCCAGGCGTGCGCCCTCTAGGACGAGAGGCCTCCAGGCCGAGAGGTCCAAGGCGTGCCGACGTACCGATCTCTGGCAGCCGGGAGAGTTGTTGAAGTCCCGCCCGGCAGGTGAACTGAACGCTCACAGGCCGGCCGGGGCGGAGTCATCCGCGTGGATGGCGCAGCCGCGCCGAGACCCAGCGGGCTCTGCGGCGCAGAATGCGCGGGATACCGAGCCGGGGATCGTGCAGAACATGCATATCGTGCACCCGGCCCTGGGGGCCGCCCCCCTCATGAGTGCTCGGACTCGCCGTGGCGGTCGAGCGACGGTTGCGTGCTGCGTCACCGAAGTCGTGCGTCCAGCCCATACCCCGACGTCTGCCCGTGCCTCATGGTCGGTAACCGCCCATCCGTCAGCCAATTGGCTTATGCGCCGGGCAATTGGCTGTTCGTCGGACAACCGTGCCCGTCGGCTACCGGTCGGGCTCGGGATCCTTGAGCCAGTTGATGAGTTCGCCCGAGAACCCGTCCGGATCCTCCTCGTGGGGGAAGTGCCCCAGACCGTCGAAAAGTCGCCAACGGTACGGCGCTTCGACGTACTCGCCGGACCCTGCCGCACTCCGCGTACGGATCGCCGGATCGAGTGAACCGTGCAAATGCAGTGTGGGTACCCGCACCGGCCTCTTCATGCGCCGGTTGAACTGGATTCCGTCCGGGCGGGCCAGGGAGCGCACCATCCAGCGGTACGGCTCGATCGAGCAGTGCGCCGTCGACGGGATGCACATCGCGCGCCGGTAGACGTCGACCGCCGCGTCATCGGGGAACTCCGGGGTCCGGGGTCCCGCCCAGTCACGGATCAGCCGGCCCACCAACGCCGCGTCGTCCGCGATGAGCTGACGCTCCGGCACCCACGGGCGCTGGAAGCCCCAGATGTACGAGCCTGCGCGGGACTGCGCGAAGTCGGAGAGCATCGAGGAACGCCAGCGGCGCGGATGCGGCATCGAGGAGACCACGAGGCGGCGCACCAGCTTCGGCCGCATCACCGCGGCCGTCCAGGCGAGGTAGCCGCCCATGTCATGGCCGACCAGGGCGGCGTCCGGTTCGCCGAGCGAGCGGATCACGCCGGTGATGTCGAGCGCCAGGTTGGCGGGGTCGTAACCGCGGGGCGTACGGTCGCTGCCGCCGACCCCGCGCAGGTCCATCGCCACGGCGCGGAAACCGGCGTCGGCGAGAGCCGTGAGCTGATGGCGCCAGGTCCACCAGAACTGCGGGAAGCCGTGCAGCAGCAGCACGAGCGGCCCTTCGCCGACCTCGGCGATGTGGAAGCGGGCGCCGTTGGCCGCCACGTCCCGATGAGTCCACGGCCCGTCGAGCCGAACAGGCCCACCGGAGGAGGCGAAGCCGGGCGGACTCGGCGGATCGGAGAGGCCCGAGGAGTCCGAGGAGCGCGGGGAGTCCGAGGTGCCCTTGCGGCCGGTGGAGCCTGAGGGGCGTGACTGGCCGGGGTGGCCGGTCGAGCCTGAGGGGCCGTCCGGGCCCGTCCGGCCGTCGGGACGCGTCCGGCCGTCCGGACCCGCATGACCTTTCGGGCCTGCCTGACCTTCCGGGCCTACTGGGCCGGATGCGCTGGAATCGGGGACCGTCATGTGGACGAGCGTGCCACAGCGGACGCCTTGTCCTGGACCGGAGACTTCTCCAGGGCCTTGTTCGCCGGCTTGCCGCCCACGGCGGCCGGCAGGTTCGCCCCCGCCGTCACGGCGGACCGCGGGTGCGGCTTGACGCCCTGCAGCACGGCCGCCGTCTGCTTGGCCGACGCGATGGACTTCTCCGGCGGCTTGACCTTCTTGAACTTGGTGATGGCGAACAGCGCGAGCAACGCCCCCAGCACGATGAAGGCAGCGCCCACGATCAGGAACGACCAAGCGAGCCCGAGCCCCAGGTTGTGGATTCCGTAAGCCGCCGCGAAGCTCAGCACCGGGACCGCGAACAGAACCAGCACACCCGCGACGATGAACGCCACGCTCCCGGTGACGCCGCGCTTGACGTCCTGACGCACTTCGGCCTTGGCCAGAGCGATCTCGTCGTGCACCAGTGCGGACATCTCGGCCGTCGCCGAGGCGACCAGCTGCCCGAGACTGCGCTCGGCACTGCCCGCGTTGTTGCCGGGGTCGCTCATCCCTGACTCCCTCTCCAGCTCTCCTGCTCAACACATCTGGTGTCAGATCATGCCGGACTGTCCGGCTTGCTGCTCGCTGCCCCCGCCAGTTGGGCAAGCCGACGGTGCTCGGCCGCCTTCTTCTCGTAGATCGCGGCCATCCGCAGGTGGTACGCCGGGTCGCCCTGCTCGTAGATGTCGGGCACGCCGTCCTGGTCCTCGTCGCGCTCCTCCGCCTCGTACAGCGTCCGGTATCTGCGTACCCGGAGCTTGAGCAGTACACCGGAGAGTACGGCGGCCGTCAGGGAACCGAGCAGCACCGCGGCCTTGATCTCGTTGATCATGTCCTCGTCGCCGGCGAAGGCCAGCTCGCCGATGAGCAGCGAGACGGTGAAGCCGATCCCGGCGAGCGAGGCGACCGCGAAGACATCCGCCCAGGCCAGGTCCTTGTTCAGCTCGGCCTTCGTGAAGCGGGCGGCCAGCCACGTACCGCCGAAGATGCCTATTGTCTTGCCGACGACGAGTCCCAGGACGACGCCGAGCGTCTCGGGCCGGGTGAAGACCTGTGCCAGCGCGCCGCCGGAGAGGGAGACACCGGCCGAGAAGAGGGCGAACAGCGGCACGGCGACACCGGCCGAAAGCGGGCGGATCAGGTGCTCGATGTGCTCGCCGGGGGCGTGGGTCTCGCCGTCCCGCCGGGTGCAGCGGAGCATCAGGCCCATGGCGACACCGGCGATGGTGGCGTGGATGCCGCTGTTGTACATCAGGCCCCAGATGACCAGGGCGAGCGGTACGTAGACGTACCAGCCGCGCACGTTCCTGCGCAGCAGCAGATAGAAGACGGCGAGACCGATGAAGGCGCCGAACAGCGCCATGAAATCGATCTTCTCGGTGAAGAAGACCGCGATGATCAGGATCGCGAAGAGGTCGTCGACGACGGCGAGGGTCAGCAGGAAGGCGCGCAGTGCGTTCGGCAGCGAGGTGCCGATGACCGCGAGGACGGCGAGCGCGAAGGCGATGTCGGTGGCGGTGGGAACGGCCCAGCCGTCCGTGGAACCCCCGCCGGTCACTGCCACGAGCGTGTAGACGATGGCCGGAGTCACCATTCCGCACAGCGCGGCGACGACCGGGAGGGCGGCCGCCTTGGGATCGCGCAGTTCGCCCGCGACCAGTTCCCGCTTGAGTTCGACGCCCGCGACGAAGAAGAAGACCGCGAGCAGCCCGTCCGCCGCCCAGTGCTCCACGGAGAGGTTGAGGCCCAGCGAGCCGGGGCCGAAGTGGAAGTCGCTGACGGCCGTGTAACTGGATCCGAAGGTGTTCGCCCACACCAGGGCGGCTATCGCGGCGACCAGCAGGATGACTCCGCCGACGGTCTCGGTGCGCAGGGCGTCCGCGAGATAGTTCCGCTCAGGGAGGGACAGGCGCCCGAGAAAGGTACGGCGGGAGGAAGAGGGTGTGGGGGTGGGCGCGGCCACGAGTGAGGACCTCCGGGTAGGTACGGCAGCGATGGCATGGCTGATGCACTTGCCGACCAGACTTCCCGGCACACCCTGTGGAGATTTCTTATTGCTTTGTTGACGCAGCTGCCACTGTACCCGGGGTGCGCGGGACGGTATCCGGTGATCTTCACCCTAAATGCCCGAGGGGTATCCGGCGCGTCGCCGGATGCCCCTCGGGGACGTACTCGCTGCGGCTCAGTCCTCGGAGCCGGAGGAGGACGGCAGCTGGGTCTGGATGAGGTCCATCACCGAGGAGTCGGTGAGCGTCGTGACGTCGCCCAGCTCGCGGTTCTCGGCGACGTCACGCAGCAGGCGCCGCATGATCTTGCCGGAGCGGGTCTTCGGCAGCTCGGCGACCGGCAGGATCCGCTTCGGCTTGGCGATCGGACCGAGCGTGGCGCCGACGTGGTTGCGCAGCTCCGCGACGAGCTCGTCGGAGGCGACGGCCGTACCGCGCAGTATCACGAACGCGACGATGGACTGGCCGGTCGTCTCGTCGGCGGCACCGACCACGGCGGCCTCGGCGACCGACGGGTGCGACACGAGTGCCGACTCGACCTCGGTGGTCGAGATGTTGTGCCCGGACACGAGCATCACGTCGTCGACCCGGCCGAGCAGCCAGATGTCGCCGTCCTCGTCCTTCTTGGCGCCGTCGCCCGCGAAGTACTTGCCCGGGAAGCGCGACCAGTAGGTGTCGATGTAGCGCTGGTCGTCGCCCCAGATGGTGCGGAGCATCGACGGCCACGGCTCGGTGAGGACGAGGTAGCCGCCCCCGCCGTTCGGAACCTCGTTGGCCTCGTCGTCGACGACCGTGGCGCAGATGCCGGGCAGGGCGCGCTGGGCGCTTCCTGGCTTGGTCTCCGTGACGCCCGGCAGCGGTGCGATCATCATCGCGCCGGTCTCGGTCTGCCACCAGGTGTCCACGATCGGGCACTTGTCGGCGCCGATGTGCTTGCGGTACCACATCCACGCCTCGGGGTTGATCGGCTCACCGACCGAACCTAGGACCCTAAGACTGCTCAGGTCGAACTTTGCGGGGATGTCGTCACCCCACTTCATGAACGTACGGATCGCGGTCGGCGCGGTGTAGAGGATCGTGACTCCGTACTTCTGCACGATCTCCCAGAAGCGGCCCTGGTGGGGCGAGTCGGGCGTGCCCTCGTACATGACCTGCGTCGCGCCGTTGGCCAGCGGGCCGTAGACGATGTACGAGTGGCCGGTCACCCAGCCGATGTCGGCGGTGCACCAGAAGACATCGCTCTCCGGCTTGAGGTCGAAGACCGCGTTGTGGGTGTACGCGGCCTGCGTGAGGTAGCCACCGGAGGTGTGCAGGATGCCCTTCGGCTTACCCGTGGTGCCGGAGGTGTAGAGGATGAAGAGCGGGTGCTCCGCCTCGAATGCCTCGGGGGTGTGCTCGGCGGACTGCCGGCCGGTGATCTCGTGCCACCAGACGTCGCGACCCTCGGTCCATGCGGTGTCCTGGCCGGTGCGCCGCACCACGAGGACGTGCTCGACACTGTCGATACGGGAGACGGCGTCGTCCACGGCGGGCTTGAGCGCGGACGGCTTGCCGCGGCGGTATCCGCCGTCGGCGGTGATGACGACCTTGGCGTCCGCATCCTGGATGCGGGCGGCGATGGCGTCGGCGGAGAAGCCGCCGAAGACCACCGAGTGCGCGGCGCCGATGCGGGCGCAGGCCAGCATCGCGATGGCGGCCTCGGGGATCATCGGCAGATAGACGGCGACCCGGTCGCCCTTGCCGACACCGAGCTCGGTGAGGGCGTTCGCGGCGCGCGAGACCTCGTCCTTCAGGTCGGCGTAGGTGATGGCGCGGCTGTCGCCGGGCTCGCCCTCGAAGTGGATGGCGACCCGGTCGCCATGACCGGCCTCGACGTGGCGGTCCACGCAGTTGTACGCGACGTTGAGCTTGCCGTCCGCGAACCACTTCGCGAAGGGCGGGTTGCTCCAGTCGAGCGTCTCGGTCGGCTCCGTGGCCCAGGTCAGGCGACGGGCCTGCTCGGCCCAGAAGCCCAGCCGGTCCGCCTCGGCCTGCTCGTACGCCTCCGCCTTGACGTTGGCGTTGGCGGCCAGATCGGCAGGCGGTGCGAACCGCCGCTCCTCACGAAGCAGATTGGCCAGGCTTTCGTTGCTCACGACATCTCCCATTCCCAGGGTGTCCGTTGTGTCCCGGGGCATAGCTCATCAGGCCAAAGGCCGGGTGACAAGTGTCTGCCCGGAATTGGTTTAGACCTGTGTCTCGTGTATGGAGACACAGGTCCCGCCTCCACGTGCGGTCCGACGTGGTGCAGAGCGACACGGACCGGTACGGAGCGGTACGGAGGCGGGACCACAAGGTCTCACGGGCCGAGGGCGAATCCGGTTCAGACGCCGGTACGTTCCAACTCGCCGGACCCGGATGGATCGCCCGGGGCCGCGGTGGCCCCGGGGGTGCCGGTGTTGTCGGGGGCGTGGGAATCGGCCGGGGTGTGGGAATCGGCGTGGGGGTCGCCGGGGTCCACGCGGTCGAAGACCTCGTCGAGCGCGAGCCCGGCGCTCGCGCCCTCGGCCAGCAGATAGGCCTGCGCCTCGCCCACATGGAAGTACATCCCGTGCAGCTGGAGCGTGCCCTCGGTGAGCCGCCGCGCCACTGATTCATGGGCCCGCAGATGATCCAACTGCTGGACCACATTGGTGAGGCAGAGCTGCTCCAGAGCATCGGCCGGCAGCCGGCCGGAGATCCGGGCCCAGGTGTGATGCCGGGATGCCATCCGCTCCAGGCTCGGCAGCCCATGTCTCAGCCAGCGCCACAGGGACGTCAGCGGAGTGTCCGGGTCCGGCTCGGCGCCGAGCAGAGCCTGCATCGCGCCGCAGCCGGAGTGACCGCAGATGGTGATGGACTCCACCTTCAGCACATCCACCGCGTACTCGATCGCGGCACCCACGGAGTCGTCACCCGACTCGGCGTCCGGCGGGGGCACGAGATTGCCGATGTTCCGCACGGTGAACAGGTCGCCCGGGCCGCTCGCCGTGATCATGCTGGTGACCAGGCGGGAGTCGGCGCAGGTGATGAAGAGCTGAGAGGGGCGCTGGCCCTCGCGGGCCAACCGGGCCAGCTCGTCGCGCACCAGCGGAGCGGTGTTCCGCTGAAACGAACTCAGGCCGCTGAACAGGTGGTTGCCACCGCTGCGGCGCGGGGCTGCGGTGGGTGGAGCGCCCGGCCCGGGGTCGTTGTCGGCTCCGGGAGTGTTGTTGGTGCCAGGAACGTCGGTGGAGTCGTGGGGCGTGAGGTGGTCGGGAGAGCGGTCCTCGCCCGGGTCGGGGCCGGGGACGTGGCCTGGGCCTGAGTTGGAGCCGTGGTCGGAGGTGGGGGCGGGGGGCGCACCGAGGCCGCCGTGGCGGGTTTCGGGCGAATGCTCGGGCCGGTCGTGGCAGTGATGGTTGCGCCACGGCGTCCAGGGGCGGCAGCAGGAGTGCGCCGCCGAGGCGGGCTCGGCGATCCGGCCACCGGATCTGCCGGTGAAGACGACCCGGCCGCCATGGGCGGCCTGGGCGATGCTCCAGTCCTGGATCATCTCGTACGCGGCATGGTCCATGAAGAAGCCGTCCAGCTCGACGACGGCGTCCCCGTCCTGGGGCAGCTGGCCGAGCGTCCGGCTGAGCCGTGGCACCGCGAGGAACGTCAACTGGCCCCGTACGACCACCAGATGCTGGCCGTCCTGATCAGTCACGGTGATTCTGGTTCGGGCCAGCCGGTGCAGGGCGACGGCCACGGCCACCGCGATGCCGATCGCCACCCCCTTGAGCACGCCGAAGAGGACCACTCCGGTGATCGTCGCCCCGTACACCAGGAATTCCCGGTGCTTATGGACGTTACGGATGTGAGCGAAGCTCACCATCTGGATGCCGACCATCATGACCAGCGCGGCGAGCGCCGCCAGGGGGATTTGCTCCAGGGCGCCGACCAGCAGGCAGGCGGCGAGCACCACCCAGACGCCGTGCAGCACGGTGGAGGCACGGCCTGTCGCCCCGGCCCGCACATTTGCCGAACTGCGCACCGCGCCACCGGACACCGCCAGTCCGCCCACGAGCCCGGACAGGGTGTTGGCGATGCCCTGGGCGCGCAGCTCGCGATCGAGATCGGAGCGTCTGGCGGGTGGCGGAACGGCGGGGGCGGGCGCGGTCGGGGCGGCCGTAGCCGCGGTCGGAGCCGGGGCCGGGGTCGAACCGGAGGCCGAGGCCGAGGCCGACAGCTTGTCCACCGCGACCGCGGCGAGCAGTGACTCCAGACTGGCCACCAGCATTACCGTGAACACAGCGGTGGCCAGGGCGAGTACGGGGCCGTGCGGCATTTCCGGCAGGGCGTGCGAGCGCCAGGACGGCAGATCGACCCGTGCGATTCCGGGCGCCGTGATCGCGGCTACCGCCGTCGCCGTCACCACCGCGGCGAGGGCGGCCGGAATCCGCCGTACCACCCGGCCGATCCGTCCCGGCATCCGCGGCCACAGGACCAGGACGGCGATGGTCAGCGCGCCGATCAGCGGGGCGGCCGGACTTACCCGTTCCAGTTGGTCGGGCAGGGCGAGAGCGTTGGCGACGGCCGAACTCTGGGGCGAGCCGCCGAGCACGATGTGCAGCTGGGCGAGTGCGATGGCCACGCCGATTCCGGCGAGGGTGCCGTGCACGATGGCGGGGCTGACGGCGAGGGCGCTGCGCGCCGCCCGCAGCGAGCCCAGCAGGATCTGCAGAAGTCCGGCGCCGATGGTGATCGCGCAGGTGGTGCGCCAGCCGTAGATCTGGATCAGCTCGGCCGTGACCACGGTCAGTCCGGCGGACGGGCCGCTGACCTGGAGGGGTGTGCCGCCGAGCAGTCCGGCGACGATGCCGCCGATCGCGGCGGAGATGAGGCCGGCCTCCAGCGGGGCGTCCATGGCGACGGCGAGGCCGAGCGACATGGGGACGGCGAGCAGGAAGACCGTGATGGAAGCGGACAGGTCAGCGCCGTTGATGCGGAACCGGCCGCCGCTGGGCGGCGGTGGCGGGCTGTGCGGGCGCTTGATTCCCGAGGCGCGTGGTGGGCGCGAACTGCGGGATGTGCGGTCATGACGAGTGGGGACGCAAGCAGACATGTTCCCGTCTCCTCCGGGGCAGCGCGGTCGCGGAACGTGGGGGACGCGGCCGTGGGTCACGGCATGCAGCGGCGGGATTTCTCAACTCTCAGTAAACAGATCGTAATGGAGAGTAAAGATCTGTGTCCATAGTTGAGGCCAAATGGGCCATTCGACAACCCATTAAAGTGAATAAACATCTTTTCGGACGGTATGTCGTGTTGGTTGTAGTAGGACCACATGCGATCTTGACCGCGCCGAGTCGGCACTACGACGCAGTTTTCCCGGGAGGAGGAGAGCCGGCGGATGGTGGGCGCCGCGAAGAGAACCGCCGCGAAGCGGGAGGCCGGAGCGAAGATGAACGTCCCCCGAGTCGCGCCCAAGAGCATGTTCCGGCTCATCGGCGACGGCTCCACCACGTTCACGGGCCGCCAGCCCCGGCAGCTGCGACATCGGAACCCGCTTCAACGGCCACTTCTGAGGCCCCGACGATTTCCGAGGCCCCGACGATGGCATCGGCACCTGGTCCGTCGATCAGGCCAAGTCCTTTGTGAAGAGGGGGCAACCAGATGCGCGAAGGCCTGATCCAGGCCTTCGACCGCGCGCACGACGGAAACCGCGCCCCGCAGACCGTCGGCAACCACTCGGCCAGGCACCTGAGAAGGGCTGGGCGAAGTTCCTCGACGAACCCCGGGCCTCGGAGGCCGACAGGGCTCACGCCCGTACTGACTACACTCACATCAGGCCGGTCGTCAGCTGCGCGTCCGCGCCTGGTGACGGCGATCGCCCGCCGTGCACGGCACCGATCCGCGCGGCACCGATCCGCACGTCTCCCGGTTCCGGGGCCACGGATGCTTGAGCACGCAACAGCGCCCCGGCCGGAAACGAGCCCGCCCGACCGACCGGGGCGTCGGCGATCAGGCCGGCTGAGCGGCGCCGTTCTGCACCCACCGCTCATCGAGCACGAAGGCGGGGTCGACCTGAGCGGCCAGATCGGCGCCCGTCTTCTCATTGCCCCAGCTCTCCGCGTTCTTCAGATGGAAGTGCACCATCTGCCGCGTGTAGCGCTCCCAGTCCCGCTGCTCGTACGAATCCTCCGCGGCGTCCTGCAGCGCCTGCAGGGCCATCCGATTGTCAGCCTCCAGCAGCTCGAACCGGGCGGGCCTGCCCTTCTCCATGGCCCGTACCCAGTCGGAGTGCCCGACGCTGACCAGCAGATCGTCGCCCACCTCGGTACGCAGGAAGTCCAGATCGTCCTTGCCCTGCACCTTGTTGCCGATGACCTTCAGCGCGACCCCGAAGTCCCGCGCGTACTCCTTGTACTGGCGGTAGACCGAGACGCCTTTACGCGTCGGCTCGGCGACCAGGAACGTCATGTCGAAGCGGGTGAACATCCCGGAGGCGAAGGAGTCCGAACCCGCTGTCATGTCGACGACGACATAGTCGTCGGGGCCGTCGACGAGGTGGTTGAGGCAGAGCTCGACGGCACCGACCTTCGAGTGGTAGCAGGCCACGCCCAGATCCGACTCGGTGAACGGCCCGGTGGCCATCAGCCGGATCTCCCCGTCGTCGAGCCGGACGGTGTGGGCGCACGCGTCGTAGATCGGGTTGTCTTCGCGGACCCGCAGCAGCCGTGAGCCCTCGCCGGGCGGAGTCGTCTTGATCATCGTCTCGGCGGAGGCGATGCGGGGATTGCTGCCGCGCAGATACTCCTTGATCAGAGGCAGCTGGGCTCCCATGGCAGGCAGCGCCGCAGTCTCCTGGTCGTCGAGGCCGAGTGCGGCCCCGAGGTGCTGGTTGATGTCGGCGTCCACCGCGACGACATGGGCTTCATTGGCGGCAAGGTGACGGATGAAGAGCGAGGACAGCGTGGTCTTGCCGCTGCCGCCCTTCCCTACGAAAGCGATCTTCATGTTCACCTAGGGTAGCGGCATGATTGCTTTCTGCTGTCGCACTTCGTGAAGAAGGCCACTCCCGGGCGGTATCGGTGTAGGGGGCGCGTAGCCTCGCTACTTATGAGTACGACTGCCTCTGATCCGCTCGCCGCCCTGGGCGCCCTGCCGGGAGTCGCCGACGCGGTGGACTCCGTACGCAAGGCCGTCGACCGGGTCTACGGTCATCGCGTCATGCGGCGCCGCAGCAACGAGGTCACCGCCGAAGCGGCACTGCGCGGCGCCCGCGGGTCGGCAGCGCTGTCCGGAGCCGACTGGAATCTGGAGGAGGTGCGCCGACGCACCGACTTCAGTGGTGACGGTGAGGCGCATGTGATCGGGGCGGCCCTGAGGCTCACCGCCGAAGCGGGCCAACTGCTCTCCATCTGGCGGCAGTCGCCGCTGCGTGTCCTGGCGCGGCTGCATCTCGTCGCGGCAGGCGGCGCGGCGCCCGATGACGCCGTCGGCCGGCCGCGGCTGGCGGGCGAACCGGTGGACGAGCCGCTGATCGAAGCGCCGCTGCCGGACGCCGGGGAGGTGGCCGGGCGTCTGGAGGGGCTCTCCGGAATGATCCTTTCGGGCACTGCGGCGCCCGCGCTGGTGACGGCAGCGGTCGTGCACGGGGAACTGCTGGCCCTGCGCCCCTTCGGTTCGTACAACGGCCTCGTCGCGCGGACGGCCGAGCGCATCGTGCTGATCGGGAGCGGGCTCGACCCCAAGTCGATCTGCCCCGCCGAGGTGGGCCACGCGGAACAGGGGCGGGCGGCGTACATCGCCGCGTTCGAGGGCTATATGTCGGGGACGCCGGAGGGGATGGCGGCCTGGATCGCGCACTGCGGTCGCGCGGTGGAGCTGGGCGTCAGGGAATCGACGGCGGTCTGCGAGGCGCTGCAGCGAGGCGCCGCGTAACAGGGCGGCGGGCCTGACGGGTCCGCAGGCGTCAACTTGCAGGACGGTGACTTCACTGTAAAAGGGTTGCGGCGGTACCGACTTCGGTACCGCCGCTGGCATGTCTACCCAGTTACCATGCGTCCTCGATATGTGCCCATCAGGTCGGGGAACTTTGCCCGTTCCCTGGTGCGGCTGGCCCGTAATCGACGGGTCGACGTCGCGTGGGTGCTCGGTTTCCATGCTCGGTCCGTGGGGCCTTCTCTGCGTTACAGGTAATCCTCTCGGATGTCCTTGGTCTCGCGGGCCGTTGAGTCCTTTCTACTCCAGAGCAGGGGTGAGCGGTAGTGCTGGCCACACTTCTTTACTTTTAGGTTCAATTACGGGCGAGTTGGACACCTCGCCCGTGCGGGTCGAGCGGGGTTCGTCCCGCATCAGGCGGAGGTCGTGATGGCGCGGCGGCGGGAGGTGTACCAGGCGAGTCCCGCCGTGACGGCGGCTGCGCCAAGTGCGGCCGCCGCGACCAGGGCCGGGCGTGCCGGCATCGAGAACGTGGGCAGTCGCTGCTTGAGCCGGACCGGTCGGTCGAAGACGAGAATCGGCCACTCGCGGAGGGTCGCCTCGCGCCGCAGGGCGCGGTCCGGATTGACCGCGTGCGGGTGTCCGACCGACTCCAGCATCGGTACATCGGTCGCGGAATCGCTGTAGGCGTAGCAGCGTGAGAGGTCGTACCCCTCCGACACCGCGAGCGCTCTGATCGCCTCGGCCTTGGTCGGTCCGTACGCGTAGTAATCCACCTCACCAGTGAAGCAGCCGTCGTCGCCGACGACCAATCGGGTGGCGACGACGCGATCGGCGCCGAGGAGCTCACCGATCGGTTCGACGACCTCTGCGCCCGAGGTCGAGACGATCACCACATCGCGTCCGGCGGTGTGATGCTCCTCGATGAGCGTCGCCGCCTCGTCGTAGATGATCGGGTCGATCAGATCGTGCAGGGTCTCGGCGACGATTTCCTTCACCTGCTGGACGTTCCAGCCCTTGCAGAGCGCGGAGAGGTATTCACGCATCCGCTCCATCTGGTCGTGATCTGCACCCCCGGCAAGGAACACGAACTGTGCGTACGCAGTGCGCAGTACGGCGCGGCGGTTGATCAGTCCGCCATGGTAGAAGGACTTGCTGAAGGTCAGCGTCGAAGACTTCGCAATGACCGTCTTGTCCAGGTCAAAGAAGGCTGCTGTGCGCGGCAAGAAGCGGTTTTCCACAAGGCAGAGCATAGGGGCCCACCATTCGGCGTAAACTCGGCCGCGTGGGTTTGCCTGAGAAGGCTCTCGGGTACACCATGGAAGTCACGGATCGTTCGCGACCGTGCTAACCCGGTCCGGCTCCTCCCCCCCCCGAGTCGGCCGTGGGGACGACCCCCGCTCTCCCCCCCCGGCGGGGGTCGTCGCATGTCCGGATGTGTTTCTTCCGTTCGGAACAAAGCAATCTGCCTCCATCGCGGCCCTCGTCGGCCGGCTTCTCGTGCGGTCTCTCCTCATCTTGACTCGTCACGGTGTGTAGCGGAAGTGCTGCTCTCCGGAAGTCGTCTGTATGAGTGACAGAGATATTCACAACGGTGGAGGTGTCCACAGTTTTTGAGCAAGATCCACACGATTTTCCGAAGCGCTGCACGGTGATTCCAGCCGCGAAGTCCGCGGGTTGCGGAATCGCCGATCTCGGAACGCGCCGAGATCACCGCGAACCGCGATGAAGGTGCAGTGAGAAGGGGGCGGAGATCGTGGCTGAATCCATCGCACGGGATCGTCTGCCGGCTGTCGAAGTGCGACGGGGCGGACCGCTGATCGTGACCGAGGATGTGGAACTCCTCGACGATCTGCTGCGGCTGTGCGCTGCCGCCGGAGCGGAACCAGAAGTTCATCACTCGCTGCCCGAGCGCAGAGGCAGCTGGGAGCAGGCCCCGATGGTTCTCGTGGGGGACGATGCCGCCCAGCGGTGCCGCGGAGCGGTACGCAGGCGCGGCGTGATGCTCGTCGGCCGCGACCAGGACGCCCCGGATGTCTGGCGCCGCGCTGTGGAGATCGGGGCCGAATATGTGCTGAGGCTTCCCGACTCGGAGGGCTGGCTCGTCGACCAGATCGCCAATGCGGCGGAAGGTGTGGGACGGCCGGCACTCACCGTCGGGGTGATCGGCGGACGGGGTGGCTCCGGCGCATCCACCCTGGCCTGCGCCCTCGCAGTGACCGCGGCCAGGGCTGGACGGCGGACCATGCTGATCGACGGCGACCCGCTCGGCGGGGGCATCGACGTGCTGCTCGGTGGCGAACGGGCCGAGGGAATGAGGTGGCCGGATTTCGCCCATTCCAAAGGGCGGGTCGGCGGAGGCGCGCTGGAGGAGTCGCTGCCCGCACTGCACGGGCTGCGGGTGCTCAGCTGGGGCCGGGACGACTGGGTGGCCATCCCGCCGCAGGCCATGCGGGCCGTGCTGGCCGCTGCGCGCAGGCTCGGCGGGGTGGTGGTCGTCGATCTGCCGCGCCGGGTCGATGAGTCGGTGGCCGAGGCACTCGCACAGCTGGATCTCGGGCTGTTGGTGGTCCCCGGGGAGCTTCGCGCAGTCGCGGCGGCGAAGCGGGTGGCGTCGATGGCCCAGATGGTTCTGGACGACCTGCGGGTGGTGGCCCGCGGCCCGTATGCGGCGGGTCTCGACGAGCAGTGGGTGGCGCAGGCGCTCGGGCTGCCGCTCGCCGGTGAACTCCCGCTCGACGCAGGGTTGCTGGCTGCCCAGGAGGCCGACGCGCCGCCCGGCGGCAGTGCGCGCGCTCCACTGGCGAGGTTCTGCACGGCGTTCTGGGAGCGGGCGCTCGCCTCGCAGGGCGTGGGTGGACGCGCCGTAGGAGGTGCGTCATGACCGAGACGCTGCTCGACGCCGTACGGCAGCGGCTGGCGCAGAGCGGTGCGGCGCCGACCCCGGCCGGGGTCGCGGCAGCCCTTCGGGCCCAGGGGCGGCTGCTCGGCGATGCCGAAGTGCTCGGTGCGGCCGATGAGTTGCGCGGCGAGTTGGTCGGGACCGGGGTGCTGGAACCGCTGCTCGCCGACCCGGCGGTGACGGATGTGCTGGTCTGCGCGCCGGACCGGGTGTGGGTGGACCGGGGCTGCGGGCTCGAACTCACCGGGGTGACCTTTCCGGACGCTGCCGCGGTACGAAGGCTGGCGCAGCGACTGGCCGCCGTGGCGGGGCGGCGGCTGGACGACGCCCGGCCCTGGGTGGATGCGCGGCTGCCGGACGGCACCCGTATGCATGCGGTGCTGCCGCCGGTGTCCGTCGGGTCGACGTGCCTGTCGCTGCGGGTGGTGCGCCCCAGGGCCTTCTCGCTGGCGGAGCTGGTCGCGGCGGGGACCGTGCCGCCGGGCGGTGACCGGGTGCTGAGGGCGTTGGTGGAGGCCCGGGTCTCGTATCTGATCAGCGGGGGGACGGGGGCCGGGAAGACGACTCTTCTGTCGAGCCTGCTGGGTGCGGTCGGGGAGCGTGAGCGGATCGTGCTCGCCGAGGACTCGGCGGAGTTGAGGCCGGACCACCCTCACGTGGTGCGCCTTGAGTCGCGCCCCGCCAACCAGGAAGGGGCGGGGCGGGTGTCCCTTCGGGACCTGGTGCGGCAGGCGCTGCGGATGCGGCCCGACCGGCTGGTGGTCGGGGAGGTGCGGGGCGCCGAGGTCACCGAACTGCTGGCCGCGCTCAACACCGGCCACGAGGGCGGCTGCGGGACGGTTCACGCCAATGCTGCCGAGCACGTCCCGGCCCGTCTTGAGGCGCTGGGGACGGCTGCGGGACTGGACCGGACGGCGCTTCACAGCCAGTTGGCGGCGGCACTGTCGGTGGTGGTCCATCTCGTACGGGACCGGTCGGGGCAGCGGCGGATCGCCGAGGTGCAGGTCCTGGAGCGGGATGCGGCCGGGCTGGTGGTGACCGTGCCGGCGCTGCGCTGGGGTGCCGGCGGATTCGTGCAGGAGCGGGGCTGGGAGCGGCTGCGTTCGCTGATCGGGGGTGCGCTGTGAGCGGCGGCGCGGCGGTGGGGCTGCCGGCGAGTGCGAGCTGCGCGGCGGCCTTGTGCCTCGGGGTGGCGGCCTGGCTGGTGGTGGCGCGGGACCAGGGGCGGCGGAGAGCACGGGTGTTGTTCGTCGATGGGGTGGTGGAGTCGCCGCTGCGCAAGCGCTGGGAGCGGATTCGGACATGGCTTCAGGAGCTGTCGCGGGAGCGGCGTGAGTGGCTCGCTCTGCCGGTGGCGCTGGCTGTCGCCGGGCTTGGGGAGTCCGTGCTGCCGGTGCTGGCGGGGGTGGTGGCGGTGCCGCTGGTGCGACGGTGGCTGCGGAGACGAGCCCTGAGGAAGGAGCGGGAAAGCCGGGCCGATGGGGTGGTGGCGCTGTGTGCTGCCGTCGTGGGGGAGCTGCGGGCCGGGCGCGAACCGGGGCAGGCGCTGCTCGTAGCTGTCCGCGAGGCCGGGGTGACCGGGGTGATGGGAGCGGCGGAGGCAGGTGTGTCCGCCGCGGCGCGGTTCGGCGGCGATGTGCCGGGGGCGCTCGGGCAGGCGGCACGGGAGCCGGGTCTGGACGGGCTTGCCGGGATGGCTGCCTGCTGGCGGGTGACGGCGGACGGCGGAGCCGGTCTCGCGGCGGGCCTGGACCGCCTGGAGGGAGCGCTGCGGGCCGAGCGGCGCAGACGGGAGGAGTTACGGGCCCAACTGGCGGGTGCCTGGTCGACGGTGGCCGTGCTGGCGCTGCTGCCGGTGCTGGGCCTGGGGCTGGGGGCGGCGCTCGGAGCCGATCCGCTGAGGGTGCTCCTGCACACGCCGGCCGGGCTGGTCTGTCTGGCGGCGGGCGGGTTGCTGGAGGCAGCCGGGCTCTGCTGGGCGGGCCGAATCGTACGGGCGGGGGAGACGGCATGAACGGGGCCATGGGCGAGGTCGTCCACCAGGCGGTGGTGGTGTGGGCGGTTCTGGGCGCGCTCGCGTATCCGGCCCTTGCACTGGCGGGACGGCGACGGAGGCGGGCGGTGCGCCGTCGGGGTGCGGTGCTGCTGGCCATCGGTCCGGACAGGCCTCGGCGTGCGCGGCCGGCACCCGGAGCCCGGGTGAAGGAATGGATCGCGCCGCTGGGCGCTGGGGCGACGGGCGTGGTCCTGGTCGGCGGCCTGCTGGGGTTCGCGGCCGGGCTGGCGGGTGCGTACGGCGCCTGGCGGTGGCAGCGGGCCCGCAGTAGTGGCGATCCGGGGGCCGATGTTGTGGAGGCGGCGGAGTTCGTACGCCAACTTCCGTTGGCGGCGGATCTCTTGGCGGCCTGCGTCTCTGCCGGAGCCGGGCCGCGTGAGGCGGCGGAGGCGGTGGGGGAGTCGCTGGGCGGACCTGTCGGCGCGCGTCTGGCACGGACGGCCGCGGAGATCCGGCTCGGTGGTGAACCTGCGGTGGCCTGGGGGCGGTTCGGGGAGATACCGGGCGCCGGTGCGCTGTCCCGTTGCCTGGACCGTGCGGGATCGACCGGGGCTCCGGCGGCGGAGGCGGTGGCTCGACTGGCCGAGGCGATGCGGGCGGAGCGGGCGAGCGCGGCCGTGGCCCGCGCCCAGCGGGCGGGCGTGCTGATCACCGCACCGGTCGGGCTCTGCTTTCTGCCCGCATTCCTGGCGGTCGGGGTGGCGCCGGTGGTGATCGGCCTGGCGACAGGTCTGCTGCACACCGGATGACTGAAAAGTAATAGTAAGTATCTATTCGATATGAATTGCATATTTCGTGGGGGTTGAAATGAGGCAGCGAATCAGGGGCTGGGTGCGGAGCATGGTGCGCCGAATCCGGTCGGACGACGGAATGACGACATCCGAATATGCGGTGGGGACGATCGCGGCCTGTGCGTTCGCGGCGGTGCTCTACAAGGTGGTCACCAGTCAGCCGGTCATGTCCGCGTTGCAGTCTCTGCTCAAGGGCGCGCTCGATGCGAAGTTCTAGGAGCGGCTCCGGGGCATGGGCCCCGGGCCGCTCCGGGAGCGCGGGCGGGGACCGAGGCGCGGTGACGGCGGAGGCGGCCATGGCGATTCCCGTGCTGGTGGTGTTCGCCCTGGCGCTCGTCTGGGCGCTGATGGCCGCCTCCGCCCAGATCCGGTGCGTGGACGCGGCCAGGGCCGGGGCGAGGGCGGCCGCCCGCTCGGAACCGGAGGCTCTGGTGCTGGACGCCACCCGTTCGGCGGCACCCGGTGGGGCCGAAGTCGTGATGGAGCGGGCCGGGGAGTTGTGGCGGGTACGGGTGGCGGCGCCGATGCCCGGACTCGGGCCGCTGGCCCTGACGCTCCACGCCGAGGCGGCGGCACTGGCCGAGGACACGGTGGGGGTGGCGTCATGACCGGGACGGGAGTGGGAGAGGACGGGGGAGGGGGCGCTCAGAAGGCCGTCCTCGGGTGGCTGCGCGCGTGCGGGGACCGCGCCCGGAACCGAGGCGGGGCCCCGGACCGGGACAGGGGGCTGGCGACGGTGTGGGTGGCGATGACCACGGCCACGCTGTGTGCGGTGTTCGCAGTCGTGCTGGCGCTCGGGCAGGTGGTGGTCGCCCGGCACCGGGCCGGTGGCGCGGCGGATCTGGCGGCCCTGGCCGCGGCCGACCGGGCCCTGCGAGGTCCCGGGGAGGCGTGCGGGGCGGCCGAGGAGGTGGCCGCGGCGCAGGGGGCGGTGGTGGTGCGGTGCACCGTGCGCGGGGAGATCGCCGATGTGACGGCCCGGGTGGGCTTCGGGCCGTACGAACCGGCGGTCAGGTCCCGGGCCGGCCCTCAGGAAGCTGCTCCCGGCTCTCCGGGGCCGTCGCCTCCGACGGTTCAGGAGGGCTCGGCTTCCCGGGGTCCGGCGGGGCGGATCGCAGGAGTTCGTTGAGGAGGCGTACGGCGCCGCGTTTGTGCAGCGGATCGTTGCCATTGCCGCACTTGGGGGACTGGATGCAGGACGGGCAGCCCGCCTCGCACTCGCACGAGGCAATGGCTTCGCGGGTCGCGGTCAGCCATGTACGAGCGGTGTGGAAGGCCCGCTCGGCGAATCCGGCACCGCCCGGATGACCGTCGTACACGAAGACCGTGGGCAACAGGGTGTCCGGGTGCAAGGGCACGGAGACGCCGCCGATGTCCCACCGGTCGCAGGTGGCGAAGAGCGGCAGCATCCCGATCGACGCATGCTCCGCGGCGTGCAGGGCGCCGCCCAGGATCTCCGGATTGATGCGGGCGGCGTCGAGCTGGTCCTGTGTGACCGTCCACCACACGGCTCGCGTGCGCAGAGTGCGGGGCGGCAGGTCCAGCTTGGTCTCGCCGAGAACCTCGCCGGTGATCAGTTTGCGACGCAGGAAGGAGACGACCTGGTTGGTGACTTCCACGGAGCCGTAGCAGAGCCGCCCGTCGCCCCACGGGATCTCGGTGTCGGTCTCCAGGACGGCGATGGCGGTGGTGTCGCGTGCGGTCGTCGAGTACGGCGGGTTGGCCTCCTCGACCAGGGCGACCGAGTCCTCCAGGTCCAGCTTCCGGACCAGATAGGTGCGGCCCTGGTGGAGGTGGACGGCGCCTTCGTGGACGGCGGTGTGCGCGGCCGATTCGTCGACGGTGCCCAGCAGCCGGCCGGTGCCCTCCTCGACGATCTGGACGGGGCGGCCGCCCTCGCCCCGGATGTCGGTGAGATCGGCAGCGCGCTCCCGGCGGGTCCAGTGCCAGCCCGATGCCCGCTTGCGCAGCAGCTTCGCGGCCTCCAGCTGCGGCAGCAGCTCGGCCACGGCGGGACCGAAGAGCTCCAGGTCCGGTTCGGTGAGCGGGAGCTCCGCAGCGGCGGCACACAGGTGCGGGGCGAGGACGTAGGGGTTGTCCGGGTCGAGGACGGTCGACTCCACGGGCTGCTGGAACAGCGCCTCGGGATGGTGGACGAGGAAGGTGTCCAGCGGGTCGTCGCGGGCCACCAGGACGGCCAGGGCGCCCTGGCCGGAGCGTCCGGCGCGGCCCGCCTGCTGCCACAGCGACGCCCTGGTGCCGGGATAGCCCGCGATGACGACGGCGTCCAGGCCGGAGACGTCGATGCCGAGTTCGAGGGCGGTGGTGGCGGCCAGGCCGAGAAGCCGGCCGGAGTGCAGGGCGCGTTCCAGGGCGCGGCGCTCCTCGGGGAGATAGCCCCCGCGGTAGGCGGCGACCCGGGCGGGCAGGGAGCGGTCGACCTCGGCAAGGCGCTCCTTGGCGATGACGGAGATCAGTTCGGCGCCGCGCCGGGAGCGTACGAAGGCGACCGAGCGGACGCCCTGGACGGTCAGATCGGTGAGGAGGTCGGCGGTCTCGGCGGTGGCGGTGCGGCGGACGGGGGCGCCCTTCTCGCCGTGCAGCTCGGTCAGCGGCGGTTCCCACAGGGCGAAGACCATTTCGCCGCGGGGCGAGGCGTCGTCGGCGACCTCCACGACCGGGAGACCGGTGAGGCGGCCCGCCGCGACGGAGGGCTCCGCCGCAGTGGCCGAGGCGAGGAGGAAGACCGGATTCGCTCCGTAGCGGGCGCACAGGCGGCGCAGTCGGCGCACCACCTGGGCGACGTGGGAGCCGAAGACACCCCGGTAGGTGTGGCACTCGTCGATGACGACGAAGCGCAGGGCGCGCAGGAAGGAGGACCAGCGGGGGTGGGACGGAAGTATCCCGCGATGCAGCATGTCGGGGTTGGTCAGGACGTAGTTGGCGTACTGGCGCACCCACTCGCGCTCCTCGACCGGGGTGTCGCCGTCGTAGACCGCGGGCCTGATGGCCGTGCCGAGCGGTGCCGCGAGTTCCTTCACCGCACGTCTCTGATCGGCGGCCAGGGCCTTGGTGGGGGCGAGATACAGGGCGGTCGCGCCACGGCCGTTCGGCGCCTCGGAGCCGTCGAGCAGGGCGGTGAGCAGCGGGGCGAGATAGGCGAGCGACTTGCCGGACGCCGTGCCGGTGGCGATGACCACGGATTCGCCGTCCAGGGCATGCTCGGCGGCGGCCGCCTGGTGCGTCCACGGGTGGTCGATCCCGGCCTTCTGGATCGCCGCGATCACTTCTGGCCGGATGCGATCGGGCCAGATGGCATGGGTTCCCGTACGCGGGGGCAAGTGCTCCGTATGAGTGATGCGCGTGGACCGGCCCGCCACTGCGGCGAGCCGGTCGAGGATCATGGCGGGAGAGGGGCGCGAGTCCCTGTTCCCGGGTGGTCGACTGGGGCGGTGATTCTTGGCCATCGGCACCGAGTGTGTCACTGGCGTGACGGACAATGGTCCCAAGGCGTCGTGCATGGCTGCTGGTAAGTGATTGAATGCCATCGCGGCTGGCGATCCGTCCCCTGGCTCCGTCGGGGAGACCGAGGGGCGACCGCTCGATAGCAAGGTGCTGGAGGATCCGTGGACCTGTCCTTGTCGACTCGCAATGTGTCCGGCCCTGGTGGCGACCGTACGGTCGTCGAGGTCGGTGGCGAGATTGATGTGTATACCGCGCCCAAGCTGCGCGAGCAGTTGGTCGAGTTGGTGAATGACGGCAGCTACCACCTGGTTGTCGACATGGAAGGCGTCGACTTCCTCGACTCCACCGGCCTCGGCGTGCTCGTGGGTGGCCTGAAGCGTGTCCGGGCCCATGAGGGCTCGTTGCGCCTGGTCTGCAACCAGGAGCGAATTCTCAAGATTTTCCGGATCACCGGCCTGACCAAGGTGTTCCCGATTCACACCACGGTCGACGAGGCGGTTGCGGCCACCGACTGACGGCCGGTTCGCAGTCGGCCGACGTGTGGTCGGCGCACCGGTGGCCATGACCGGCGGCCGGTGCGACGCAGGCGGTCCGACCGCCGGTTGCCGTAGTCGGGCAGTCGGTGGGTCGGGCAGTCAGTGCTCCGATCGCCGGGGTAGCCGGTCGGTCGCCGTCAGGCGGCCGTTCGGCGGTCTGCTGCTTCCCGGCCGGTCGGCGGACGCCTTTGCCGGTTTTGGAAGAAGACTGGACGAAGTCCGGACGACGAATCGGAAGCCGACCGGAGTAGACCGGAAGAAGAGCAGGGTGCCGGGCAGCCCGCCCGGACCCCTGGGATGCACGCCCGTACGTCTGAGGGGGATCGCATGGCCACCGTTGAACTCCGCTTCAGCGCCCAGCCCGAACACGTCAGGACGGCCCGCCTCGTGGCAGCCGCCGTGGCGCGCCGGGCCGGGGTCGATGAAGCCGTGCTCGACGAGGTCAGACTCGCCGTCGGTGAAGCCTGCAGCCGCGCGGTCGGGCTGCACCGCAGCCACGGCATCACCGCGCCCGTCTCCGTCATCCTGACCGAGGAGGAGAAGTCCTTCTCCATCGAGGTCGGCGACGAGGTGCCCGGACCGGGCGCCGAACCCGCCCCCGGCGGAAGCGAAGCAGCCGGAGCCTCCGCGACACGCGGCGCCACGCCCGGCGTGGGGTTCGATGGACCGGATTCCGAGACCGATGCCGACGGCGAGGACGAGATGGGTCTCGCGGTCATCAGCGGGCTCGTCGATGATATGGAAGTCAGATCGGGAGCCCATGGCGAAGTGATCCGCATGAGCTGGCCGAAGACGCCCGTGACAGTGCTTCCCTGAGGCGCCGCAGGGGTTCCGGCGGGTTAGGCCGTCCCGATCCCGCTGGATCCCTCCCTCGTGCCATTTCTTGATCCGACTTTTGAGGCCCTGCTGAGCAGGGCCTTTTTCATTTCTGTGTGATCAATGATCTATAGAAAATGTGTCTGCCCCATTACTGCATTCGGGTCGATCGGTGACCGCGATCTTTTGCCGATCCGCGTGCCAAGGTCAATTACATTTTGCCGCGCACTGTTTTGATCAGCTTCCGCTCCCTACAATCCGTCCACGTCTTGAGCGCTGAGCGTCAAGGAGGACGTATGGCGGAGTTCTTCAACACCCCACTGGCAGGACTGACGCAAGATTCCGCACTTTCCACACCTTCCGGCCGGTCCGCATCTCTCGCGGCCGCGGTACTCACCGATGACAATCGCGTCATCGTGATCGTTGTCGCGGTCGTCGCCGTCGCCGCACTGGTCGTCGCCCGGCTGCTGGTCCGTCAGGTGCTGGCGGCCGGCGAGGGAACCGACCGCATGAAGGAGATCGCGGCCGCCGTGCAGGAAGGCGCGAATGCCTATCTGGCCCGGCAGTTGCGCACCGTCGGCATCTTTGCCGTCGTGGTCTTCTTCCTGCTTCTGCTGCTTCCGGCCGACAACTGGTCGCAGCGCGCGGGCCGTTCGTTGTTCTTCCTGGTGGGTGCGCTTTTCTCGGCGGCCACCGGATACATCGGGATGCGGCTCGCCGTACGCAGTAATGTCCGTGTGGCTGCTGCTGCGCGTGAGGCGACTCCCGCGCCTGGCGAACCCGAAAAAGATCTCACCGCTGTTTCGCACAAGGCGATGAAGATCGCTTTTCGTACCGGTGGAGTGGTCGGCATGATCACCGTCGGCCTCGGGCTGCTCGGCGCTTCCTGTGTCGTCCTCGTCTACGCCGCGGACGCGCCGAAGGTGCTGGAGGGCTTCGGTCTCGGTGCCGCACTGATCGCCATGTTCATGAGGGTCGGTGGCGGCATCTTCACCAAGGCCGCCGACGTCGGTGCCGACCTCGTCGGCAAGGTGGAGCAGGGCATTCCGGAGGACGACCCGCGCAACGCCGCCACCATCGCCGACAACGTGGGCGACAACGTGGGCGACTGCGCGGGCATGGCGGCCGACCTCTTCGAGTCGTATGCCGTGACGCTCGTCGCCGCGCTCATCCTCGGCAAGGCCGCCTTCGGCGACTCCGGGCTGGCCTTCCCGCTGATCGTCCCGGCGATCGGCGTGGTCACCGCGATGATCGGGATCTTCGCGGTCGCCCCGCGGCGCGCCGACCGCAGCGGAATGACCGCCATCAACCGCGGATTCTTCATCTCCGCAGTGATCTCGCTCGTTCTGGTGGCGGTGGCGGTCTTCGTCTATCTGCCGTCCTCGTACGCGGAACTGGACGGTGTCACCGACGGCGCCATCACCTCGCACGACGGTGACCCACGGGTCTTCGCCCTGGTCGCCGTCGCCATCGGCATCGTGCTGGCCGCCCTGATCCAACAGCTGACCGGCTACTTCACAGAAACCAACAGGCGTCCCGTCAGGGACATCGGCAAGTCCTCGCTGACCGGCCCGGCCACCGTCGTGCTCGCCGGTATCTCCATCGGTCTGGAGTCCGCCGTCTACACGGCGCTGCTGATCGGCCTCGGCGTCTACGGGGCGTTCCTGCTCGGCGGTACGTCGATCATGCTGGCGCTCTTCGCGGTGGCCCTGGCCGGGACCGGGCTGCTCACCACCGTCGGGGTCATCGTGGCCATGGACACCTTCGGCCCGGTCTCCGACAACGCGCAGGGCATCGCGGAGATGTCCGGCGACGTCACGGGCGCCGGTGCCCAGGTCCTCACCGACCTGGACGCCGTCGGCAACACCACCAAGGCCATCACCAAGGGCATCGCCATCGCCACCGCCGTCCTGGCGGCGTCGGCGCTCTTCGGCTCGTACCGCGACGCGATCGCCACGGCGGTCGACAACGTGGGGGCCAAGGCCGGGGGGATGACACTCAGTCTGGACATCTCACAGCCCAACAACTTGGTGGGCCTGATCCTCGGTGCCGCGGTCGTCTTCCTCTTCTCCGGCCTGGCGATCAACGCGGTGTCCCGGTCCGCCGGATCCGTGGTCTACGAGGTGCGGCGGCAGTTCCGCGAGCATCCCGGGATCATGGACTACAGCGAGAAGCCGGAGTACGGGCGCGTCGTCGACATCTGCACCAAGGACGCCCTGCGCGAGCTCGCCACGCCCGGCCTGCTCGCCGTCCTGGCGCCGATCGCCGTCGGGTTCACGCTCGGCGTCGGCGCGCTCGGCTCGTACCTCGCGGGCGCCATCGGCACCGGCACCCTGATGGCGGTCTTCCTCGCCAACTCCGGTGGTGCGTGGGACAACGCCAAGAAACTCGTCGAGGACGGCCATTACGGCGGCAAGGGCAGCGAGGCCCATGCCGCGACCGTCATCGGTGACACGGTCGGCGATCCGTTCAAGGACACGGCGGGACCGGCGATCAACCCCTTGCTCAAGGTGATGAACCTGGTCGCGCTGCTCATCGCCCCGGCGGTGGTGCAGTTCAGTTACGGGCAGGACGCGAGCGCCGGAGTGCGGGCGGTGGTGGCGGTGTTCGCCATCGTCGTCATCATCGGCGCGGTCTACGTCTCCAAGCGGCGCGGGATCGCCGTGGGGGACGAGGAGGACCCCGCGGACGGTGACGGGGGACCCGCAAAGTCGGCTGACCCGGCGGCCGTTTCGTGAAGTGGCTCCGGGGAGCGGGGGGCGGCGCATAGCCGGTCTCGGCTCAACGACCGGGCGGGCGACGCACTCTGATGCGTCGCCCGCCTTGTTGTCCGCTTGTTGTCCGCCGGTCGGAGATCCTGCCGATGTGGTTGTCGGCGCGCGTGTCCGTTCACCTGTCCGTGCACCCGTTCGTGCGCTTGCTCGTGCAGGTGTTCCCACCCCTGAGGGCCGTGCGGGTGAGTTGTATCTCCCTCATTTCCCTTGGTGCAAATGGCTGCAAAAGGCCACTCATCGGACGTTCGGCACCCGGATGGGGGGCGCTCGGCGTGTAAGTTCCGGGGCCGAGAGTCTTGGAAGGGACCGATCCGGTGAACAAGAAGCTTGGTACCGCGCTGTCCGGCGGCGCGGTACTGGTACTGACCCTGTCGGGCTGCAGCAGCGACGACAACAGCGACAAGGTGAACGCCTGGGCCAAGACGGTCTGCGACCAGGTCCAGCCCCAACTGCAGAAGATCGCGAATGCCAACGCCGCCATCCAGCAGCAGACCGCGGACAACAGCAAGCCCGCCGATGTCCAGAAGACCGACTCGGCCGCCTTCCAGCAGATCTCGCAGGCGTACAAGGCACTGGGCACGGCTGTCGATTCAGCCGGCCCGCCGCCGGTCGACGGTGGCGAGACCACGCAGAAGGAGGCCGTGAAGGAGCTCAACGCCTCCTCCGTGGCCTACGCGAACCTGCAGAAGAAGGTCGACGCCCTCAACACGAAGGACCAGGCGAAGTTCGCCGACGGTCTCAAGGGCATCGCGGACGAGCTCAACAAGATCAGCACCAGTGGTGACGACGCGCTGAAGAAGCTCCAGTCCGGCGAGGTCGGCGCCGCGATGGCCAAGCAGAAGGGCTGCCAGAAGCCGACGGCCTCGGTGCCGCCGAACACCAGTGCCTCGAAGACGGCCTCCCCGGCCGCCTTGCCCAGCAAGACGTCGTGACCGGGCGGCTGTAGCGGAGCAGCGGTTGTACGGACGGTCCGGCGGCCCCTGCAGGTGCCGGACCGCTGCCGTTGTCAGTGGGAGCGGCCACAATGGGTGGGTGAGTACGACCAGTCTTCCCGCGCCCGACCGTTCGCCCCTACTCCGCGAAGCCCTGCTCGCCGCCGCCTTCACCGCCGACGGACTCCTCGACCTGCTCGGTGCGCCCGCCTACGCCGCGCTCGCCCGCAGCGAGACGGTTCCGGCGCTGCGCGCCACCCGGGGCGACTCGCCGCTCGAAATACTGGTGCGGCTCTTTCTGCTCCAGCACCCCGTCCCGTACGAGCGGGCCCGCGCCGCGCTCCCGCTGGCCGAGTGCGTCGAGGACGGCTGGGTGACCCGCATCGGCGACGAAGTGCGGGCCACCGTCGACGTACGGCCGTACAGCGGCCCCGACGGGCAGGACTGGTACATCGTCTCCGACCTGGGCTGCGCGGTCGGCGGTGCGGGCGGCATCGGTTCGCACGAGGAGGGCGTGGTCCTCGGCGTCGGCGGGGCGTCCACCACGCTCGCCGGCATCACCGTCCGTACGCCTGTCGCCTCCGCGCTCGATGTCGGTACGGGCTCCGGCATCCAGGCGCTGCACGCCTCGCAGCACGCCACCCGGGTCACGGCCACCGACCTCAACCCGCGGGCGCTGGACTTCACCCGGCTGACCCTCGCCCTGTCCGGCGCCGCCCCGGCCGAGCTGCGCCAGGGGTCGCTGTACGAGCCGGTCGGCACCGAGACGTACGACCTGATCGTCTCCAACCCGCCGTTCGTCATCTCGCCCGGCGCCCGCCTCACCTACCGCGACGGCGGGATGGGCGGCGACGACCTGTGCCGGACCCTGGTGCAGCAGACGGGCGACCGGCTCAACGAGGGCGGATACGCCCACTTCCTCGCCAACTGGCAGCACATCGAGGGCGAGGAGTGGCAGAACAGGCTCGGTTCCTGGGTGCCGCACGGCTGCGACGCCTGGATCGTGCAGCGCGAGGTCCAGGACGTCACGCAGTACGCAGAGCTGTGGCTGCGCGACAGCGGCGACCACCGTGCGGACCCCGCTGAGTACGCCGCGCGGTACGACGCCTGGCTGGACGAGTTCGAGGCCCGCAAGACCAAGGGTGTCGGCTTCGGCTGGATCACCCTGCGCAAGTCCGCCGCGGCTGCCGCCGGGAACGCGTCCGTCGTGATCGAGGAGTGGCCGCATGCGGTGGAGCAGCCGCTCGGACCGGCCGTCCAGGCCCACTTCGCCCGTCAGGACTACCTCCGTGAACAGGACGACGCGGCGCTCCTGGCCGGGCACTTCACCCTCGCCGCCGAGGTCGTGCAGGAGCAGGTCGGACTGCCGGGCGCGGAGGACCCCGAACACGTGGTGCTCCGTCAGAACCGCGGCATGCGGCGTGCGACGAAGGTCGACGCCGTCGGCGCAGGCTTCGCGGGCGTGTGCGACGGGACGCTGCCCGCGGGCCGGATCCTGGACGCGATCGCCCAGTTGATGAACGAGGACCCGGTGCTGCTGCGCGACCGCACCCCGCAGGCGATCCGGTTGCTGGTGGAGGAGGGCTTCCTGGAGCCGGTGCCGTCGGCGCGCTGATGGCGTCGTTCGGATCCCGGGGAGCGGGGGCGGTGCGCCTCCGGGCTGCCCCTGCGCCTGCCACTGCCCGCCACGGCCCACGCCACCGTGGCCGTCTCCGTGGCCGGGATTCGTTCCGGTTCGGGTGCGTTGCCGCCGTATGCCGGTCCGCCGTATGTAAGGAACGGGCCCGCCAACAGCGTCTTCACGCTTGCTGCCGATGGCCCGGTGACGGTCCGTCGCGGAGGGTGCGGATTCCGGTTGGTCCACGGCCCGGTTCTGCCCCCGGGGCCTCGGTCCCGAGCATCCGGGTTGCGTGAATCCTTCCATTCACCCGGGGTTCGCGTACGAGACGCCCTGGGGTGGCAGCCTCCTCCTGACCGGATGGCACGGGCCCCGGCCGAGCAGGGACAGGGAGGCGTACGGACATGGAGAGCGGACCTGCGGTCTTCGCCGGGACGGCGTTCGCGCTGTTCGGTGTCGCGCTGCTGCTGTGGACGGGGGCGCGCTTGCTGCACCGCGCGCCGGTCGCGCACGGTGTGAGCCCCGTCGCCTCCGCCACTCTCGCCACTGTGTTCGGCGTACTTTTTCTCGTCCTCGGCGTGTGGTGCTTCACTCGCATCTGATCCACTCCCCGCCGGACCGCACCGCACCGGGCCGGGAGCCGGCAGGGCGCACAGGGCAGCGGCGCGGGGATGCCGGACAGTGGCGCGGTTGCGTCGGACGGTGACGGGGAACACGCCCGGACCGTCCGCATCTCACCACCCGTACCCGCAGCGCTGCTACAGCACCCAGAAACCCGCAGGCAGCGGCCGTGCGCTCGGCGGACCGGACAGTCCGGGCGGCAGGAATGGCGGAAGTCGGGTTACCGTTCGAGTGGCCGTTGCGGGCTTTTGCCGTTTGACACGGGGGCGGGTTGTACCGTCACACTCCGCAGCGACAGCACCGTAGGCAGCGTCATCGCGCTGCCCGGATGCCCACTGAGTGTCGACCGGAGAGAAGAGCGAAGTTGTCCCCGACCAGCGAGACCGCACAGGGCGGCCGCCGACTCGTCATCGTCGAGTCGCCTGCCAAGGCGAAGACGATCAAGGGCTACCTCGGCCCCGGATACGTCGTCGAGGCGAGCGTCGGGCACATCCGCGACCTGCCGAACGGCGCCGCAGAGGTCCCGGACGAGTACACCGGCGAGGTCCGCCGGCTCGGCGTCGACGTCGAGCATGACTTCCAGCCCGTCTACGTCGTCAACGCGGACAAGAAGGCCCAGGTCAGGAAGCTCAAGCAGCTGCTGGCCGAGTCCGACGAACTCTTCCTCGCCACCGATGAGGACCGCGAGGGCGAAGCCATCGCTTGGCACCTGCAGGAAGTCCTGAAGCCCAAGGTCCCGGTCCACCGGATGGTCTTCCACGAGATCACCAAGGACGCGATCCGGGAGGCGGTGGCCAACCCGCGCGAGCTCAATCAGCGCATGGTCGACGCCCAGGAGACCCGCCGCATCCTCGACCGCCTCTACGGCTACGAGGTCTCGCCGGTCCTGTGGAAGAAGGTCATGCCGCGCCTGTCGGCCGGCCGTGTCCAGTCCGTGGCGACCCGTCTCGTCGTCGAGCGGGAGCGCGAGCGCATCGCCTTCCGTTCCGCCGAGTACTGGGACCTGACCGGTACCTTCGCCACCGGTCGCACCGGTGACGCCTCCGACCCCTCGACCCTCGCCGCCCGCCTCAGCGCGGTCGACGGCCGCCGCATCGCCCAGGGCCGCGACTTCGGTCCGGACGGACAGCTGAAGTCCGCCTCCGGGCAGCTGCTGCACCTGGACGAGACGAACGCCCGGGCCCTGGCCGCCGCTCTCGCCGACTCGTCGTTCGCCGTACGGTCCGTCGAGTCGAAGCCGTACCGCCGCTCCCCGTACGCCCCGTTCCGTACGACGACCCTCCAGCAGGAGGCGAGCCGGAAGCTGGGCTTCGGGGCCAAGGCCACCATGCAGGTCGCGCAGAAGCTGTACGAGAACGGCTTCATCACCTATATGCGTACCGACTCCACGACCCTCTCCGACACCGCGATCTCCGCGGCAAGGGCGCAGGTCACGCAGCTGTACGGCGCCGACTACCTGCCGGACAAGCCGCGCACGTACGCCGGGAAGGTCAAGAACGCGCAGGAGGCGCACGAGGCGATCCGCCCCTCCGGCGACCGCTTCCGCACCCCGGCCGAGACCGGCCTCACCGGCGACCAGTTCCGGCTCTACGAGCTGATCTGGAAGCGGACCGTCGCCTCCCAGATGAAGGACGCGGTCGGCAACTCCGTCACCGTGAAGATCGGCGGCCGGGCGAGCGACGGCCGGGACGCCGAGTTCTCCGCGTCCGGCAAGACGATCACCTTCCACGGCTTCATGAAGGCCTACGTCGAAGGCGCCGACGACCCGAACGCCGAGCTCGACGACCGTGAGCGGCGCCTCCCGCAGGTCGCCGAGGGCGACGCGCTGTCCGCCGAGGAGATCTCGGTCGACGGTCACGCGACCAAGCCGCCGGCCCGCTACACCGAGGCCTCGCTGGTCAAGGAGCTCGAAGAGCGCGAGATCGGCCGCCCGTCGACGTACGCCTCGATCATCGGCACGATCCTGGACCGCGGCTACGTCTTCAAGAAGGGCACGGCGCTCGTCCCGTCGTTCCTCTCCTTCGCCGTGGTCAACCTGCTGGAGAAGCACTTCGGCCGGCTCGTCGACTACGACTTCACCGCGCGGATGGAGGACGACCTCGACCGCATCGCGCGGGGCGAGGCCCAGTCCGTGCCGTGGCTGAGGCGTTTCTACTTCGGTGAGGGCGACGACACCGTCAGCGGGTCGGCCTCCGCCGCGGGCAACGGTGACGGCGACCACCTCGGCGGTCTCAAGGAGCTCGTCACCGACCTCGGCGCGATCGACGCCCGGGAGATCTCCTCCTTCCCCGTCGGCAACGACATCAAGCTCCGCGTCGGGCGGTACGGCCCGTACATCGAGCGCGGTGAGAAGGACGCCGAGGGCCACCAGCGCGCGGACGTCCCGGAGGAGCTGGCACCCGACGAGCTGTCCGTCGAGTACGCGGAGGAGCTGCTGGCCAAGCCGAGCGGTGACTACGAGCTCGGCGCGGACCCGGTGTCCGGGAACCAGATCATCGCGAAGGACGGCCGGTACGGCCCGTACGTCACCGAGGTGCTGCCCGAGGGCACCCCGAAGACCGGCAAGAACGCGGTGAAGCCGCGGACCGCGTCGCTCTTCAAGTCGATGTCGCTGGACACGGTGACACTGGCGGACGCGCTCAGGCTGATGTCGCTGCCGCGGGTCGTCGGTGAGGACGCCGAGGGTGTCGAGATCACCGCGCAGAACGGCCGTTACGGCCCGTACCTGAAGAAGGGCACGGACTCGCGTTCGCTGACCTCCGAGGACCAGCTCTTCGACATCACGCTCGAAGAGGCGCTCGCGATCTACGCCCAGCCGAAGCAGCGCGGGCGGGCCGCCGCGAAGCCGCCGCTGAAGGAGCTGGGCACGGACCCGGTGAGCGGGGCTCCGGTCGTGGTCAAGGACGGGCGCTTCGGCGCGTACGTCACCGACGGCGAGACGAATGCGACGCTGCGCACCGGCGACAGCGTCGAGGACATCACGCCGGAGCGGGGCTACGAGCTGCTCGCGGAGAAGCGCGCCAAGGGGCCCGCCAAGAAGACGGCGAAGAAGGCTCCGGCGAAGAAGGCGGCGACCGCGAAGAAGACGGCCGCGAAGAAGACGACGGCCGCCAAGAAGACTGCGGCGAAGAAGACGACTACCGCGAAGAAGGCGGTTGCGGCGAAGAAGACGACGACTGCGGCGGCGAAGAAGTCGGCTGCGGCGTCTGTGGAGGACTGACGGTACGGCTGGTCTGTGGCGGGGCGGTGGGTGCGGGGCGGTGGTGCGGTTGGGCGGCGCCTGCGGCGGGCCTCGTCCCCTGCCCGCCCATTCCCGTAACCGGGGGCTCTGCCCCCGGACCCCCGCTCCTCAAACGCCGGAGGGGCTGAGGATTTCGCCGGGGCCGGGGTGTTTCGGGTGGCCATATGTTCGGGCGGGGCCCCGGGGACCCTGTTGCTCCGGATAGGCTGGGCGGATGACGCGAGCCGAGCAGCCAACGGTCGTGAGCCCCACCTCCGACACACTTGCCGCAGACTCACGCGAGCGCGCCGTACGAGCCCTGTTGCGTGTTCCTCCGCTGAAGCGGTTGTGGAGCGCCCAGCTCGTCGGCGGTATCGGCGATGCACTCGCCCTTCTCGTGCTGGTGCTGATGTCGCTGCAAGCGGCGGTCCTTGAGGGCTCATTCGGAGCCGGGTACCGAGGGGCGGCGTTTGCCGTCGCCGCGGTGTTCGGTGCCCGGATCCTTGCCACCCTGCTCTTCGGAGCCGTACTTCTGGGGCCGCTGACGACGCTCACCGCGCCGGGAGGACCGCTGGACCGGCGGTGGCTGATGATCGGGACGGACGGGCTGCGGCTCGCACTGCTGGTCGTCGCACCGCTGTGGATCGACTGGATGCCCGACAAGGCGCTCATGATGATCCTCATCACCGTCTTCGTCATCGGCGCGGCCGAACGCCTGTGGACGGTCGCCAAGGACGGCGCCGCCCCCGCGCTGCTGCCCGGCCCGCCCCCCGGGGGCGCCGCGGTACGTCCGCTGCCCGACCACCTGGACGCGCTGCGCCGGCTCTCCATCCGCACCGACTTCGCCGCCATTCCGGCCGCCGCTGCGGTGCTGCTGATCGCCACGCTGGTCGGCAACCTCCTGGGCTCGGGCCTGGAATGGTTCTCGTTCCACCAGGCGGCCCTCGGCTCGTATGTCGCGGCCGGGCTCTTCTCGGCCTCGATCTCCACGCTGTACTTCCTGGAACTGCCCGGTACGCAGACGCCTCGCCCGCGCTCTCCGCTGGAGGGCCTGCGCCGGCCGTCGACCGGCAGCGGCCGCGACAAGGGCCGTACCGGATCCGTACCACTGATCGTCGGCGCCTCGGCCGCGGTCGCCGGAGCCATTGCCGCCGCCGCAGCCGTCTCCGTACTGCACGCCATCGACCTGGGCGGCGGGCCCGCCACCTTCGCCCTGCTGATCCTCGGCCTGACCGGTGCCACGGCTGTCGGCATCCGTACGGCAGGGAAGGTGCTGCCCGCGCTGTCGCGGCGCCGGCTGCTCGCGCTGGCCATCGCCGTCACGGGTATCGCGCTCCTCGCCATGGGCCTCGTGCCGGACACCGCGACCGTGCTGATGATCGCGGTACTCGCCGGATACGCGGCGGGTGTCGCCGCAGGCACCGGTCACGTCCTGGTCGACCAGGAGACCGAGGATTCCCGACGGGCCAGGACGACCGAGCACCTCCAGGCCGTCGTACGGGTCCTCATCGCGCTCGGTGCGCTCGCGGGCCCGCTGCTGGCCGCCGCGATCGGCAAGCACCGGCTCGTCTCCGGTGACTTCGTCTTCGCGCACGGGGGAGCGGCCTTCGCGCTGATGCTGATCGGCGCGTTGCTGCTGCCGGTCGCCGTGATCGTCCTCGCGAAGACGGACGACCGTTCCGGAGTGCCGCTGCGCCGCGATCTGCGTGAGGCGCTGCGCGGCGGCGACCCGGCCGTCGCCCCCGCCGCGACCGGATTCTTCCTCGCCCTGGAGGGCGGCGACGGCGCCGGCAAGTCCACCCAGGTCGAGGCGCTGGCCGAGTGGATCCGTGCCAAGGGCCACGAGGTCGTCGTCACCCGCGAGCCGGGGGCGACCCCGGTCGGCAAGCGGCTGCGCTCGATCCTGCTCGACGTGTCCTCGGCCGGGCTCTCCAACAGGGCCGAGGCGCTGCTGTATGCCGCCGACCGTGCCGAGCACGTCGACTCGGTCGTCCGTCCGGCGCTGGAGCGCGGCGCGATCGTCATCTCCGACCGCTACATCGACTCGTCCGTCGCCTACCAGGGCGCGGGCCGTGACCTCTCCCCGACCGAGATCGCCCGGATCTCGCGGTGGGCGACGAGCGGCCTCGTACCGCATCTGACGGTGCTGCTCGATGTCGACCCGGAGACCGCGCGGGAACGGTTCACCGAGGCGCCCGACCGGCTGGAGTCCGAGCCGCCCGAGTTCCACGCCCGGGTGCGGTCCGGCTTCCTCACGCTGGCCGCGGCCGACCCGACCCGCTATCTGGTGGTGGATGCGGGCCAGGATCCGGAATCGATCACCACGGTCGTACGTCACCGGCTCGACCAGCTCCTTCCGCTCTCCGAGGCCGAGATCAAGGCCCAGGAGGAAGCGCGCAGGGCCGCCGAGGAGGAGGCCAGGCGCAAGGCCGAGGAAGAGGCGGCCCGCAAGGCCGAAGAGGAGCGGCTGGAGCGCGAGCGGCAGGAACAGCTCGCCAAGCTCCGCGCCGAGGAGGCGGAGCGGAAGCGCCTCGAAGAGGAGGAGGCGCGCCGGCGCGAGGCCGAGCGCCAGGCGGAGGAGGCCCGGCAGCGGGCCGAGGAAGCCCGTCGGCTGGCCGAGGAGGAGCAGGTCAGGCGCGAGGCCGAGGAAGCCGCCCGTGAGGCCGAGCAGGCCCGGCTGCGCAGGCTGGCCGAGGAGGAGGCCCGGCTGCGCAAGGAGGCCGAGGAGCGGCGGCTGGAGAAGCAGCGCAAGGCCGAGGAGGCTCTGCTGCGGGCAGAGGCGGCCCGTCGGCAGGCCGAGGCCGAGGCGGCTGCGGCGGCGTCCGTACCGGACAACGAGATCACGGTGCCGACACCGATCGTCAGCCCGAACGATGTGACGCAGTCGGTGCCCTCGCCGGTCACTCCGCCCGCGTCAACTTCCTCGTTCTCGTCCTCTGACGAGGCTGAGACGGCGATGATTCCGAAGATTCATGACAGGTCGGAGCGGGCCGAGCGGCCCGGTGTGGCTGGTGCCGCCGACGAGACGACGGTGCTTCCCCCGGTTCCGGGCAGGGACTCTCGGGATGTTCGGGACGCGAATCCGGCGGACCGGGTTCCGCGGGGCATCTTCCGCGACGAGCGTCCGGCGGACTACGCGCGGGAGAACGAGAACGAGCGCACGCGCGAGCTCCCGCAGGTCGGTGACCCGGATGCGGCTGCCCCGCAGCCGGGTCAGGAGCGCCGGGGCCGGCGTCCTCGTCCCGACTGGGCCGAGGAGACCCCGCTGGACGATCTGCCGACGCTCGCGGACGAGCTGCTGGGCGACCACCGTGACGACGAGGGCTCGGGTTCCTCGGGCCGGGGCCGCCGCCCGCGCCGCTGATCTGCGGATCCGGCTCTCCGTCGATCCGCGGCAGCGGCTGTGCTGCCGGGATTGTCAGACCCGTCCCCCACAATGGGAGTCGGATCGGGGAAGCCGGATCGACAAGCAGCGACATCACAGCCGCGCGGCCGTAACGCATCGGACGACAGCCGCGCGGCCGCACACCACCGGAAGGGCGGTGACCCATGACCGTATGGGACGACCTGGTCGGTCAGGACCGGGTGCAGGAGCAGCTCGGCGCCGCCGCCCGGGACGCCGATGCGCTGGTCACCGCCCACTCCGCGGGGCAGCCGGTGCCTCCGGGGTCGAAGATGACTCACGCCTGGCTGTTCACCGGGCCGCCGGGCTCCGGCCGTTCCACCGCCGCCCGGGCCTTCGCCGCCGCCCTCCAGTGCACCAGTCCCGACCGCGCCCTGGGTGGCGCCCCGGGCTGCGGCTTCTGTGACGGTTGCCACACCAGCCTCATCGGTACGCACGCCGACGTCGATGTGGTGCGTACGGATCTGCTCTCCATCGGTGTCAAGGAGACCCGTGAGCTGGTCCGCCGCGCCCAGCTCTCCCCGGCCGTCGGCCGCTGGCAGGTCATCGTCCTGGAGGACGCCGACCGGCTCACCGAAGGCGCGGGGAACGTCCTGCTGAAGGCCGTCGAGGAGCCCGCGCCGCGCACGGTGTGGCTGCTCTGCGCGCCCTCCCTCGAAGACGTGCTGCCCACCATCCGTTCCCGCTGCCGTCACCTCACGCTGCGCACGCCCCCGGTCGACGCGGTCGCCGACGTCCTGATCCGGCGTGACGGCATCGATCCGGAGCGGGCCGCGTCCGCCGCCCGGGCCACCCAGGGGCACATCGGCAGGGCCCGCCGCCTCGCCACCGACGAGAAGGCCCGATCCCGTCGAGCCGCCGTCCTCAAGCTCCCGCTGCGGGTCGAGGACATCGGGGGCTGCCTCAAGGCCGCCCAGGAGCTGATCGACACCGCCACCGATGACGCCAAGCAGGTCTCGGAGGAGGTCGACGTCAAGGAGACGGAGGAGATGAAGGCCGCGCTCGGCGCATCCGCCGGGGGGCGCATGCCGCGCGGCACGGCGGGCGTGATGAAGGAGCTGGAGGACCGGCAGAAGCGCCGCAAGACCCGCACCCAGCGCGACAGCCTCGATCTGGCGCTCACCGATCTGACCGGCTTCTACCGCGACGTACTGGCCATTCAGCTGGGCTCGCGGATCGCCATCGCCAACGGGGACGCGCAGGACGCCCTCGACCGCATCGCCCGCTCCTCCACACCCGAGCGCACCCTGCGCCGGATAGAGGCGGTGATCGCCTGCCGCCGGGCGCTGGACCGCAATGTGGCGCCGCTGCTGGCGGTGGAGGCGATGACGATGGCGCTGCGCGCGGGCTGACGCCAGCCCCCGTCACCACTGCCCCCGTCACCACCGCCACCGCTGCTCATCCCCGCCCATCGCCGCTTTTTCACCCGTACGTGCAGAGAAGCGGGCGAACCATCACGCGGCGACTACGCTCCGGGGATGGACACCAGGCGCCCGCTTCGCATTCTCGCCACCGCGCTCGGCACTGCCGGCCTTCTCATCTCCGGCTGCAGCAGCGGCAGTTCGACGAGCGCCTCGCCGTCCGCCCCGTCCGCCCCCGCCGTGCTCAAGCCGTACTACGCGCAGCAGCTGACCTGGCGGGACTGCGGTGTCCCGGGATTCCAGTGCACGACGATGAAGGCGCCCCTGGACTACGCGAAGCCCGGCGGCGGCGACATCAAGCTGGCCGTCGCCCGGGCGAAGGCCACCGGGCCGGGCAAGCGGATCGGCTCCCTCGTGGTGAATCCGGGCGGCCCCGGCGGTTCGGCCATCGGCTATCTCCAGAGCTATGCGGCCATCGGCTACCCCGCCCAGGTCCGGGCCCGTTACGACATGGTCGCCATCGACCCGCGCGGAGTGGCCCGCAGCGAGCCCGTCGAATGCCTCACGGGTCCGCAGATGGACGCCTACACCCAGGTCGACCAGACCCCGGACGACGCCGCCGAGGTCGACAGGCTGGGCAGCGCCTACAAGGAGTTCGCCGGTGGCTGCGAGCGGCGCTCCGGCAAGATCCTCCCGCATGTCTCCACCGTCGAGACCGCACGCGACATGGACATGCTGCGGTCCCTGCTCGGGGACGAGAAGTTGCACTACGTCGGGGCGTCGTACGGCACCTACCTCGGCGCGACGTACGCCGAGCTCTTCCCGGCCCGGGTCGGCCGCCTGGTCCTGGACGGCGCGATGGACCCGTCGCTCCCCGCCATCGATGTGAACCGCGATCAGACCGCGGGCTTCGAGGTCGCGTTCCGGTCCTTCGCCGCCGATTGCCTGAAGAAGGCGGACTGCCCGCTCGGCACCACCTCCACCGCCGACGCGGCCACCCGCCTGAAGCAGCTCTTCGCCGGCCTCGACGCCAGGCCGATCCCCAGCGGCGCCTCCCGCGAGCTCACCGAGTCCCTCGCCACCATGGGAGTCATCGCCGCCATGTACGACGAGTCGACCTGGTCCCAGCTCAGCGATGCCCTCACTGCTGCTCAGAAGGGAGACGGATCCGGTCTGCTCTCCCTGGCGGACGGCTACTACGAACGCGATCCGAACGGCTCGTACGCGAACCTGATGTTCGCCAACACCGCCGTGAACTGCCTGGACCTGCCGCCCGCCTTCGCCGACGCCGACGCCGCCGCCCAGGCGCTTCCCAGCTTCGAGAAGGCGTCCCCGGTCTTCGGCAGGACCTTCACCTGGGCCGCCCTGAACTGCGCCGACTGGCCGATCCACCCCACCGGCACCCCCCACCGCATCGAGGCCAGAGGCGCGGACCCGATCGTCGTGGTCGGCACCACCCGCGACCCGGCCACCCCGTACAAATGGGCCGAGTCCCTGGCCGGCCAGCTCTCCTCCGGCACCCTCCTCACCTACCGAGGCGACGGCCACACCGCGTACGGCCGCGGCAGCGACTGCATCGACACGGCGATCAACACCTACCTCCTGGAAGGCACCCCGCCGACCGACGGCAAAACGTGCTCCTGATCCCCTTCATCCCGCCCCCGACCTGCGAAAACAGACCGGATCCGGGCTGGTGCGGAGCACCCCCGGAAACTGTGTAGACTTGGCGACGCTGCTGATCGCATCATGGTGCGACAGGGCGCGCCGCCTTAGCTCAGTTGGCCAGAGCAACGCACTCGTAATGCGTAGGTCTCGGGTTCGAATCCCGAAGGCGGCTCTATGGTGAACCCCAGGTCAGGCCTCTGACCTGGGGTTTCTTGTTTCGGGTGACCTTTGAATCCGGGCAAATCGGGCGCCTGTGGTCTACGCATCGTAATGCGTAGGTCTGGGATTGGTAGCCAGTGGCCGTTTCGGTTCGCAGGGCTGTGACCTGGCTTTTTGTTCCGTTCTGCCGGTCGGTTCGGGTCTGTTGGGTTCAGTGTGGTGGCCATGTGGTGGCCAAGCGTGCAGAGATCGTGCAAACGGATCCCCAGCCGCCGTGCCCTCACAGGCGTGCTCAAGGCCGCAGGGTTGTGCCATCCGGACAATCCCACGATCAACGCGCTCCACATGGGGCACGATCGACAGCCCGCTCGTAGAGCGACTCCTGCGCCTGCAACAGTTGGCGCTCAACAGCCTCAGTCAGGTTCGGGTTGTCGATGATGGCCTCACCTCGCGTACCTCGTCGGCATCGCCACCGCAGGATTGCGGTTGGAGCCAGCAGTTGGAAATGCTCGGGAGCGTGACGTGACAGAGGGAACGCTTCGTGTTGTCGGCGACGGGTGCCGAGTTCGCGCCGTCGGTATCCACCGTGGCGGCACTGGACGTGGCAGGTCCTCGTTGGCGGGACGGCCGCAGGGGGGTGCCGTGCTTTGTCATCGGTCGACAACACTCCATGCGCAGGAGTGTGCGCGGTGAGGCGTGAGTCCCTTTGCCGGTTGAGCACAAGCCGCGCTCGTAGTGGTGGAAGAGGTATGAACCGCCTGCGAGCGTAGATCACGGCATGCCACAGTCGCGGCATGCGCAGCGCGGACGGAGTGATGGACGAGGGCGTTCCGGCACAGTCCGGGACGGGCGTGGAGGGCTCCGTGGCCGAGGTGGCCCGGCGGCGGTGGGGCGTGGCTCTGGGCGGACCGTTCCCGGCACGGTTCTCGGAGCCGGGGTGGAGTTACGAGGAACGGGTGGGGCACGGTTGTCCTGTCTGCGAGGGGGAGTTGCATGCCCTGCGCAGGCCGTATGCGTCGCAGGGGCGGGTGTACCGGTACACCGCGCTCATCTGCCCCGCCTGCCCCACCGCGTTCAGTTTCGCGGACCTGGGGGTGAAGACGTACGACCAGCTCGCGGCCGTACCTTCGGCGTCCATCCCTGTGCCGCCGGGGCCCTGTCCGGGCGGCCCTGGGGGCACCGTGACCACGATCCGAGTCCCAGGGCAGTTCCCCGCGGCGGTGCGTGAAGGGTCCCGTCCGGCGTGGCCGGAGGACCTGGCCGTGCCGGAACAGGACGAGAAGCGGGCCCTGTTGTGGTGCAAGGTGACCGATCCTGCGTGGTGCCCCGCCGAGGAGGCGCTCGCGGCAGCCGAGGACGTACGGGTGATCCTGCCCGAGGGACCGGAGTACGACGCGCTGCGTAGCGGGCTCGCGGGGCGCGGTGTCCCGTACCGTGTCAGCCGCTATTGGGAAGAGACCGAACAGGTCGGTACGGTCAACGAGTCGGGCGGTCGGACGGATCTGGTCGCGGTCGGTCCGGGCGGCGCCGCCCCGGCCGCGGGTCCCTGGGCAGTGGCGGCCCGGGACGCGTTCGCCGCCCAGTGGGACGCGCTGGAGGAGCTGCCGCAGGACGACGGCGGCGCGTATGTGCCGGTCGAGGAGCTGGTGCCGGCCGAGTGGGCCGCGCTGCTGCCGCACCCGGCGTTCAATCCGGCGCAGGCGGCGGCCGTTCCGGTCGTACGGGAGGGCACCGGGCATCTGGTGGTGGTGGCGCCGACCGGCGCGGGCAAGACGCCGATCGGGATGGTCGCGGCGCTGGAGGCGCACGCGAGGGGCCGTAGGGCGGCCTGGCTGGTGCCGCAGCGTTCGCTCACCGATGAGCTGGACCGCGAGCTTCAGTTGTGGCGGCGCCGTGGCCTGCGTGTGGTCCGCCTGACCGGTGAGGCCGCTGTGGACACCGCGCTGATCCGGGCGGCCGATGTGTGGGTGGCCACCACGGAGAAGTTCGAGGCGATCTGCCGTGCCGGATCGCTGAGCGACGTGCTCGCCGAGGTCGGCTGCCTGGTGGTCGACGAGATCCATCTGCTGGGCGATCCCGCTCGCGGCGCCGTGCTGGAGGCGCTTGTCGCCCGCGTGCGGGAGGACGGTACGGGGACGCGGATCGTCGGGCTGTCGGCGACGGTCGCCAATGCCGACGAGGTCGCCGAGTGGCTGGGCGCCCGCCTGGTCCGCACCTCCTGGCGGCCCACCCGGCTGACCTGGCAGCTGCCCGTCCTGCCGTCGGCGGACGAGGCGGACTGGGCGGCGCGGGCCGCGATGCGCACCGAGGCCGCGGTACGCATCGCCCGGGAAGTCACCGCGGACGGTGGCAGTGTGCTGGTGTTCTGCGGCAGCAAGCGCCGGGTGCGGGCGACCGCGCTGGCGCTGGCCGCCGACCGGGGCGTGCCGACGGCCGGGGCGGACGCGGACGACACCGAACTGGTCGAGCGGCTGTGCACCAAGGCCGGCGTACGGCTGCACTACCGGGACTGGCCCTACAGGCGGGAGGCCGAGCAGGCCTTCCGAGCCCGTGAGGCGGACGTCCTGGTCGCCACCTCCACCGTCGCCGCGGGCGTCAACCTCCCCGCCCGCGCGGTGATCGTCAGCGACACCAGCATCGGTCTGGACCGTATCGAGGTGTCCATGGTCCAGCAGATGTTCGGACGGGCCGGACGGATCGGCGCCGGGGAGCGCGAGGGCTGGGCGTTCCTGCTCGCCGACCCGGCCGAACGGGCGCACTGGCAGGCTCGGCTGGCCGCCGGATACACGGTGCGGTCGCGGCTGGGCGACCATCTGCCCGACCACCTGCTGGCCGAGGCCGTCCAGGAACGGCTGACCACCGCCCAGGAGACGGAGGCGTGGTGGGCGGGGACGTTCGCCGCACATCAGGGTGAGGACGGCGTCGAGCCCCTGCGTGAGGCGGCTCGGTTCCTCACCGCGTCGGGCTGTCTGCGTGCCACCACGGACGAGGGCCGCCTGGAACCGACCGCGCTGGGCCGGCTGACCAGCCGATTCATGGTCGATGCCACCCTCGCCGACGAACTGGCCACAGCGGTACGGGAATCCCCCGTGCCCGAAGACGCCTTCACCGCCGAGCGATCGCTGGCGGCCCTGCTCAGCACTCGCCTCCCGGTGCTCGAACAGGCGCCGTTCACCGACCGGGCAGGTTCGGTGCTGCGCCGAGTCCTGCGAGAGGCGGATCACGAGCATGGGGAGCCGGAGGAGAGTGACGCGGCGGCGGAGGACGAGCCGAAGCCGGAGGCCGGCGACCTCGCCCGCGCGGTCCTTCATCTGGTCGCCGGCCGCCCGGCCCTTTTCCGCGCCAGTCCCGGCTACGTCCTCGGCATCCCCGCCGACTCCATGACCGGCATCCTGGACGAGGCCCAGCGCTACCTGGCCTGGTTCGGCGCGCAGGGTCCCCTCGGCACGGTCCACCCCTGGGCGGCCGTGGTCGCAAGCGATCTGGCCCAGCGCATCCGGTGGCGGAGGCTGGGGCCCGGCCGAGGCGCCGGACGGCTGCTGTGGATGTGCGAGCGGATGGCCACCGCCCCGTTCGCACCCGATCTCGTCCCCCGCATGTGGCGCGCGGCCCGCGCCCGCGGCGTCGACGCCCCCGACTGGAGCGGGACGACACCGCCGGGCGACTGTGCCCTGACCCCGGACCGCTACCGCGCGCTGCTCGCGGAGCGCGTCACCGGCGTCCATCTCGCCCTCCAGGGCGACGAGGTCCGGGTGACGGCCCCGCCCGGCTCGGTGATCCGCCTGTGGAACGGCGCGACCACCACCCTGCGCACCGCCGACGGCGAGGAAACCACGCTGCTCCTGCCGCCCGACGACCCGTCCGATCCGTCGGCGGGGCGCAGCGGAGCGGTCGTCTTCACGCGCGGGGACCGGGTGGGGGCGGGGTGGCTGGGGGCGTACGCGGCGATCCGCCTCTGAGCCGACCGCCGGACGGATCCCGACGGCGGTCACCGCCCGGTAGGGGGGTGAGAGGGGGCGCGTGGTAGCACAGGTGGCATGAGCCGGGGAGCGGCTTACCCGCGCCGGTCGGGGTGCGGCAGACTGGTGCGGTCCGGCGGTGTCTCGGCCGGACGCGCACCAGCCGAGACAGGGGAGAAGGGAAGCCCGCAGATCTGTGAGTGACGAGTTCGATGCCCAGGAGCCCCCAGCCCCGGAGCCCGTCGACGAGGGCGCGTTCGGTATCGACGCGTTCTCCCTCGACGACCGGCTGCGGCTGTTCCACTTCGCCTCCGCCGAGAAGCGCCACGAATACCTGTGGCTGCTGCGGGCCTTCGACCGCGGACGCGGCAACTACCAGGTCCTGCTGCACGCTTCGGACGCGGTGGGACTGCTGGAGCGGCTCGCCGTCGACCACCCCGCGGCGCGCGCCGTCGGCGGTCTGGCCGGCGTTCAGCCGCTGCTCGACGCGCTCGCGGAGTGGCAGGTCCTGGACCGGTCGTACGACGGGACGCGCGCCGCGAACCTCGCCGAGTACCGCAACCGCCACTACGTCTACCAGTTCACCCAGGCGGGATACCGGGCGTACCGGGCCGTGGAGGACGTGCTCGGCGCGAGCCTGGAGGACGCCCAGCTCTCCCGCCTCGTCTTCCCCGACATCCTCGGTGACCTGCGCGCGCTGGCCGAGGCCAACACCGCGGGCGACGGCGAGGAGGTGTACCGCAAGCTCGGCCGTCTTGACTCCGTGCTGAACGAGATGGCGCAGCGGGCCGCCCGTTTCTACTTGATGCTGGGCGACCTGGCGCGTACCAACGACACCCGGCCCGAGGTGTTCCTCGCCCACAAGGACACGCTCCTCGCGCACATGCGGGAGTTCACCGCCGAACTCGGGCGCTACGCCCCGTTGCTCGCCGAGGCGGTCGAGAAGGCGGCGGCCACCGGTGTGGACCGCATGATCGAGTACGCGGCCGAGGCGGACGAGCGGCTCTTCCGCAGCCCCGCCGAGCGCCTGGCGGACTGGCGGCACCGGTGGGACGGCATCGTCCACTGGTTCGCGGAGCGCGAGCACAGCGAGACCGAGCGGCTGCAGGACGCCACCGTCACCGCGATCCGCTCCGTCCTCGCCCTGCTGCGCCGGGTAACCGAGGCGCGCCGGGGCGGGGTGAGCCGGGAGAGCCAACTGCGCCACCTCGCCCAGTGGTTCACCTCCTGCGAGAGCGACGAGGACGCGCACGCCCTGTTCCAGGCGGTGTTCGGGCTCGGCGCACCCCGCCACATCGCCGTCCCGTACGCCGATCCCGAGCAGATCCCGGGACGTACGTCCTGGTGGGAGGCCGAACCGGTCGAGCTGGCCCGCACCCTGGTCCAGTCCGGCCGCACCCCCGCCCTGCACGGCCCCGGCCGCATCGAACGCGACGACGACCGGCGGGCCCTGCTCCGCGCCGGGCAGCTGAAGGAGCAGGCCGAGCGCCGCGACGCCGCGAACACCCTCGCGTCGGACGGCGTCTACGGCCGGACACTCGACGAGCCCGAGACACGGGCGCTGCTCGCCCTCCTCGACGTGGCTCTCGCCGCCCGCGTCCCCGCCAGCCGCCGGGTCACCGCCGCCTCCGGATCCGCCCACGGGGTACGGCTCACCCTCACCCCTGCCGAGGGCTCCACGACAGTCGACACCGTGCGCGGGCGTCTCCATCTCGACGGGCTGCGCCTGGAGGTCACCGCATGAACCGTCACCGAGGCAGGATCGCATGAGCCGTGTCGCCGAGGGTGTCTCCTCGCTCGAACTCGCCGACTACCAGAAGGCGGTACGCCTCGTCCTGCGGCACCCGCTGATCACACCCGGGTACCCGGATCGGACGGCGCTGGCGACCGTGCGCCGCTGGGCCGACCAGCTGCGCACCGACCTGATGGAGGTGCTCGGCCACCGGCTCGTCACCACCGCCGACACCGCCCGGCTCCAGCGCGCCCAGGACGGCCTGGACGCCACCCGCCCCGCCCTCACCCGCGCGGGACGCCCCTTCGACCGACGCCGTTACGCCTACCTCGTCCTCACCCTCGCGGCCCTGGGCCGCCACGGCGCGCAGGTGGCGCTAGGCGAGCTGGCCGACGCGGTCGCCGCCGACGCCGTACGCATCGACGGACTCGGGCTCGACACCGCGCGCAAACCCGACCGGGACGCCTTCGTCGACGCCGTCACCTGGCTCACCGAACGCGGCGCGCTCACCCTCGCCGACGGCTCCGCCACCGCCTGGGCCGGCGACCCCGAGCGTGCCGAGGCCCTGTACGACATCGACCGCGAGATCCTCCTCGCCGTCCACCACCCGACCCGCGTCCTGCAGCACCTGACCTCGGTCACCGCGCTCCTCGACACAGGCAGCGCGCTCGGCATGTCCGCCGGCCGCGCCGGCCGGCGCCGCGACCAGGCCCGCCGCGCCCGCCGCCTGGTACTGGAGAACCCGGTCGCGTACTACGCCGACGCCGACACCGAACTCCTGGGCCAGCTGCGGGCCCCCGCTCTCGCCGAGGACCTGGAGCGGCTGACCGGGCTGACGGTGGAACGGCGGGCCGAGGGCTTGGCGCTCATCGACACCTCCGGCAGGCTGTCCGACCTACGCTTTCCCGGCGGCGGTACCGTCGCGCAGGCCGCGCTGCTGCTCGCCGCCCGGATCAGCACCGCCGTCCAGCGTTCCGGACGGCACGCCCTCGAACTGCTGCCCGCGCCCACCGCCGCCGAACGCCTCGCGGCACGTGCCCGGCGTATCGACGTGGCCCTGCCGTCGCGTGGTCTGATCGCCGCACTCGCGGAGCCGGACGAGGCGCCGGCGTACGGGGCACCCGGAGACGGGGCTCAGGAGTCGGCGGAGACCCGTTACCCCTTCGTCACGGACTCCTGGCTGCGAGGCAGACTCAAGGAGATCACCGCCGAGTACGGCGCGGGCTTCGCCGCCGATCTGCGCGGCGACCCGGAACGACTGCTCGGTCAGGCGGTCGACCTGCTGGCCGCCATGTCGCTGATCGCCCGGGTCGACGGCGGGGCTCTCGCGCTTCCGCTGCTCGCCCGCTACCGGGGGGTCACGGCCCGAGTGAGATCCCGTACGGCGGCCCGATCGCCCTCCCAGACCGCCCTGTTCTCCGACGACATCGTCAACGACACCGCCAAGGAACCGACTCCGTGAGCACCCCGGCTCCCACCCCGTCCGACCTCTCGGCCACCACCCCCGCCGCCCGGTTCGTCCCCACTCGTGCCGGGATCATCAACCTGTGGGACTACCGGGACGAGGAGTTCTCCTTCGCCGGCGGCTGGCTGGTGCTGCGCGGCCCCAACGGATCCGGCAAGACCAAGGCCCTCGAAGTCCTCTTTCCCTTCGTCCTCGACGGCCGTATCGACCCCAAGCGGCTCAACCCGTTCGCCGCCGAGGACCGCACGATGAAGTCCAACCTGCTCTTCCGCGGGCAGGACAACGCGCTCGGCTACGTCTGGATCGAGTTCACCCACCGGGAGACGGGCGAGGCCGTCACCTGCGGCATCGGGCTGCACGCCCAGCGCCACCGTGACACACCCGCCCGCTGGCACTTCGTCGCCGAGGGCCGCGTCGGTGAGGACTTCTCCCTCCTCACCCACGACGACCGGCCGATGACGAAGAAGCAACTCGCCGCCGAACTCGGACGCGAGCTGATCGCCTCCACGGCCGACTACCGCGCCGCCGTCGACCAGCGCCTGTTCGATCTCGGCCCGGAGAGGTACGAGCAACTGCTCACTCTGATCCTCACGCTGCGCCGCCCGCAGCTCGCCAAGAACCTCGACCCGGCCAAGCTCTCCGACACCCTCACCGCCGGTCTGCGCCCGCTCGACGACGACCTGATCGCCGAGGCGGCCCGTTCCTTCGACGACATGGAGTCCGTGCAGCGCACCCTGGAGGGGCTGGCAGCCGCCGACGACGCCACCCGCGCGTTCCTCGCGAGCTACTCCACCTACCTGCGGGTCCACGCCCGCGCCTCCGCGGACCGGCTCACCGCCCGCCGTACCGAGACCGCCGAGCGTGCCGCCGCACTGAGCACCGCCACCACGGACCTGGCGGCGGCCCGCGAGCGGCAGGCCGCCGCCGAGGCGCGCGCCGAGTCGGCCGACGCCGCGCTCGCCGCCCAGCGCGCCCGCCTCGACCAACTGCGCTCCTCCGCCGCCTACCAGGCCGTCGAGCAACTCGCCGACCTGGAACGCCTGGTGCGCACCTGTGAGCAGACCGCCCGGCAGGCCACCGCGGACCGTGAACGCCGTACGGCTGCCACCGGCCGCGCCCGCGCCGAGGCCGAACACGCAGCCAGCCTCGCCGCCGAACTCGACGCCGCCGTCTCCCGGGACGCCGCGGCCGTCGCCGACCACGCCCACACCGCCGGCCTCTCCTGGACCCCGGCCGACGCCGAGCCCGCTCGGCTCGCCGAACGCTCCGCCGCGCTCGCCGCGGCCCGCCACGAGGGCGTCCGGGCCGTGCGCGCCGCCCAGCAGGCGGCACGTGGCGCCGAGCAGACCCGTGACCTCGCCCGGGTATCGCTCGACCGTGCTGAGGAGGCCGTCAGCGCGGCCGAAACCGCCGAGACGGCCGCCGAGTCGGCTCTCGCATCCGCCCGTGAACAGGCCCGTGAGTCACTGGGACAGTGGGCGGAGGCACATGGTGAGCTTCTGACCGAGGAGGGAATCGGCCGACTCGCCGAAGCCCTCGAACTCACCGGCGAGGCGGACAGCTCGGGTGTGCCCGTCACGCTCGAAGACGCCTTCACCGAGGCCACCGCCTCCGCCGTACAGGAACTGCGTGACTCCCTCGCCGCCCTGCGCGCCCAGCGCGCCGATGTCGAGCGCCGCCGCGCCGAGACGGAGGCCGAACGCGACCGGATCGCCGCCGAACTCGACGACGCCCCGCCCCCGGCCCGTGGCCGCACTGCCGAGAGGGCGCCCGGTGAAAGGGGTGTTCCGCTGTGGCGGCTCGTCGACTTCGACGATCACCTGACGGACAGTCAGCGAGCAGGCCTGGAAGCCGCCTTGGAAGCATCGGGCCTGCTTGACGCCCTCCTCACCGCCGAGGACGCCCCCGTGGCGGCCGGGCGCAGCGAGGGTTGGCTGCGAGCCGGTTCTCCGGTGAGCGGGCCGAGCCTCGCCGACCTCCTGCGCCCCGAGGTCCCCGAAGCCGGCGATGCGATCCCGACCGCCGCCCGGGTCACCGCCGTACTGCGATCCGTCGCCGTCACCGGCGACCTCGACACCGGCATCCCGCAGATCAGCCCCGACGGCCGGTACGCCGCAGGTGTCCTGGTCGGTGCCCACACCAAGGAGCACGCCGAGTACGTCGGCGCGACCGCCCGTGCCCGGCGGCGCGCCGCCCGGATCGCCGCCTGCGAGACACTCCTGGCCGAACTCTCCGGCCATCGCGACGAGTTGGCGCGCGCGCAGACCCGCACGAACGCCGTCCTCGATGCGTACGCCGCCGCCCGCGCCGCCCTGCCCCGCACCACCGGCATCACCGCGGCGCTGCGCGAACTGGACAGGGCCGCGGCGAGGCTGCGCGCCACCCGCGACGCCGCCGACGCCGCCCAGGGTTCCTACGACGAGTCGGTGGCCGCCTGCTCGGTCGCCGAGCGCGCCCTGCGCCGCACCGCCGCCGAACACGCCATCGAGACCGACCGCGTCGACGCCGTCGAGACCGCCACCCGCGCCTTCGAGACGGCGGTCCGTGAACTGGCCGCCCGCCGCCGCGAACACGCCCGCCAGAGTGAGGCGGCCGAGGCGGCCACCGACCGACTCACCGTCGCCGCCGAGGACGAGGAGGCGGCGGCGGACACCGAGCGCGCGGCACGCCGCCGGTACACCGAGGAGGCCGCGAAACTTGAGGCCCTCCAGGATGCCGTCGGGGCCGAGGCGCAGGAGGTGATGCGCCAGGTGCAGGAGACCGAGGACGGCATCGACGCCCTGGTGGGGGAGGCAGAGACGGCCCGCACCGCTCAGCACGGCGCGATCGCGGGTACCGCGGCGGCCGAGGCCCGCCGTACGGCCGCGGCCGAGGCCCGGTCGGTCGCCGCGGCGGAGGAGAAGGACACCGCCCGCTCCCTGCGCCCGTATGCCGTCAGGGAACTCCTCGACATCCTGCGCTGCCCGCCCGGCCTCGCCTGGCCCGCCCAGGAGGCCGACTGGGCCGGCGAGACACTCCCGCCGGCCGTGGCCGCCGTACACGAGGCGATCCTCGCCGCGACCCGCGACCTCACCCCCACCGAATCCAGCCTCAAGCAGTCCGTCACCCGTCTCACCAAGGCCCTGGACGACCTGCAGGCGCAGCTGGCCGCCGCCGGGCAGGACTACCGGCCCGAGTGGGACGGTTCCGACGGGGTCATCGTCGTCCGTGTGGCCGACCAGGAGGGCCCGCTGCCGGTGGCGGCCTTCGCGCAGAAGATCTCCGCCCATCGCCGTGACCAGGCCGAACTGCTCTCCGAGTCCGAGCAGCGCATCCTGGAGGACGCCCTGCTGACCCGGCTCGCCCAGCAGATCCACGACCGCACCATCGACGCCCGTGACCTGATCCGGCGGATGAACACGGACATGCGCCGGCGCACCATGTCCTCGGGGACGACGGTCGGGGTGAGCTGGCTGCTCGCCGACCACCTCGACGACGAACAGCGCGGCGTCTGCGCCCTCCTCGACGCCGACGCCGCCCGCCTCGGCCCGGACGGTCTCGCCCGGGTGCGTACGCACTTCGCCGCACAGATCAAGAACGCCCGCGCCCGCCACCGTGACCAGCCCTACCGCGAACTGCTCGCCGAGGTCCTCGACTACCGGCGCTGGCGGCACTTCGCGTTCCAGCTGGTACGCCCCGACAAGACGGAGGAGAGGCTCACCCGAGCCCGGCACAGCCGCCTGTCGGGCGGTGAGCAGTCGGTGTCGCTCCATCTGCCGCTGTTCGCCGCCGCGCACGCCATGCTCAACTCCGCCCTTCCGCACGCCCCGCGCCTGCTCGCCCTCGACGAGGCCTTCGCGGGCGTGGACGACACCGGGCGCGGTGAACTCATGTCGCTGGCAGCGCAGTTCGACCTCGACCTGTTCATGACCGGCTACGACCTGTGGGCCGCCCACGCCTCCGTGTCCGCCGCCGCCCACTACGACCTCGCGCACAGCGCCGTCGACCACACCGTCTCCGCGTTGCTGCTCGTCTGGGACGGCGGCCGGCTCCTCGCGGACGACACCGGCGACCTCACCACCGCCCTCGGCTCGCCCGGCACCCGGCGTGTCCCGGCGCCCGAGGGGGCCGCGGTTGTCCACTGAGCGTGAGCCGTCGGCCTACGACGAGCTGCGGGGCGAGGGATGGACCCGGCTGCTCGCCGCCGCCCACCGCAGACTGGAGCGCACCGGCGGCGCGCTCGACGGCGACATCGGGCTCACGGCGCCCAGCGAGGCCGAGCGCCGCACCGTCATCGGCATCACCGGCCGCTACCGGCCCGAGACCGCCAGACGTCTCGCCGTACCCATACGCGATCTGGACGGGTACCTGTACGACCGCTACGGCACCGGTCTCCTCCAGACTCTCGGCCGTCTCCATGGCCCGCTGCGCGACCGGCCCGCCGAACGGGCCGAGGAGGAATCGCGCCGCGACCAGGCCCTCAAATCCCTCCGCTCCAGCAGGCTCGCCGGGCAGGGATGGTTCGCCGCCTGGCTGGAGCGGATCGCCGCCGACGGCACCCTCACCCGTCTTGTACGCCGGGGGGACGCGCCGCTCCTCGACGCGGCGGCACGTGTCCTGGAACGGCTCTGCGGCGACGGGGACCGCCGCACGGGCTCGCCGGAGCGGTCTTCCGTAGTCCTGCCGCTTCCGGTCCTCGCCGAATGGGCCACCGGCGACACCAAGGCCCTGGTTCCTGGCACCCCGCTCGAACAGCTCGTCCTGCGCGCCCTCGCCCAGCGCGTCGGCGACGGCCGCGCCGTACCGCGCGACCGGGCCGGGCGGCGCTCCCTGTGGGAGAGCGCCGGCGCCATCGCGGACGACCTCGCGAGCCAGGTCCTCGTCCTCAACATCGGCGCCAGGGGCGACACCGTCGTCTGCGACTGGCTGCGTGACGCCGCCGGCTTCGGCATACCCTTCCGGCTCACCCTCCACCAGCTCGCCACCGACCCCGTCGTCCCCGCCGCCCGCACCATCTTCGTCTGCGAGAACCCGGCCGTCCTGCGCGCCGCGGCCGGCGAACTGCAGGACACCGGCGCCGCCCTGGTCTGCACCGAGGGCGTCCCGTCCGCCGCCTGCCACAAACTGCTCGGCGACGCCGTACGCGCGGGAGTCCGGCTGCACTGGCGCGCCGACTTCGACTGGGCCGGCCTGCGCATCACCGCGGACGCCGTAGCCCGCCACGGCGCTCACCCCTGGCGGATGACGGCCGCCGACTACACGGCCGCACTCGGTGAGGGCGAGTCCACACCGCTCGCGGGACCGCCCACGACCAGCCCCTGGGACCCCGGACTGGCCCTCGCGATGGCGGCATCGGGCAGTACGGTCATGGAGGAACGCCTTCTGCCCGTGCTCCTGTCCGACCTCACTCGTGCCTGAACCGGCGCCCGGTGGCCGACTCGATCCGTCGACCGGAGCACGTCGAAGCGCATGCACCGGCGAGCCGGCGCCGGTACCCGAGCCCGTGGACGAGCCCAGTTCGATCGCGTTCGTTACCCCGCGTTACTCGGCGGGTGGCTCTCAGCGGGTGTCGGTGTCCGGGTCGGGCACCGGAAGCTCGTCGAGGTCGAGGGTGAAGGTGCGGCCGTCGGCCAGCGCGATGGGGAGCTTGCCCGTTCCGTACGCGCGCGTGTGCGCGGTGCTGTAGCCGTTCGCGGTGGGTTCGGTGTGCAGGACGACTTCCCGGGCGTAAGGGTCCACGACCAGGTAGACGGGGATGCCGTAGCGGCCGTACTTCGCCGTGCAGTCGTCGTAGTCCTTGCGCGCCGAGGAGGTGGAGACGACCTCCGAGATCAGCAGAACGTCTTCGAAGCTGTAGCGCTTGCTCTCCCGGCGCGCGTCCACGCGCAGGATGGCCAGGTCGGGGGCTGAGTTCTCGTCGGCCGGGAAGTCGATGTAGACGTCGGAGGTGACCTTTGCATGACGGCCGAGGGCGGCCGCCGAGTCGATCTGCATCGACCTGATGGTGCTTGAATGCTCCTCACTCTGCGGAGTCATGATCACCTTTCCGTCGGCCCCGAACAGGACCGTGTAACCCCTGGGGAACTCGGTGTGCACGATCGCGTCGACGCTCATTGACGGTGCTCCTTCCCGCGTGCCGTCATGATACGGCGGACAGCGCCATCCCGCGGGTACGTACCGACCCGAGGCGGGTGACCTCCCTGGTGAGGGCTTTGTTGCTCCTGACGAACCGCGGCGTCTCCCGGTGCCCGAGCTGGAAAAGTCCGCCTCAGGAGCGACCTGCGGGATACCCGGCACGGGTAAGAAGAGGCTGTGGAGCCCTACAATCCCGGTGCTCCTGCTTCTTGCCATCATTGGTGACCTTCCCGGTGGCCAGCCGGTGGCCGGATGCCTTCGGACCGCGCAGCATCGGGTGGCACGGGTCAACCTGCCGCACGTGCTCTGATCAGGCGAAACGTCACCGGACAGCACGGCGAGGCACGAGGCAACACGAACGCTCACGGTCTCGCTGCAGAGGTAGAGGCGCTGCTTACCCTCGATCGGATCGCATTCCGAAGGCGGCTCCGTGGTGAACCCCAGGTCAAGCCTTTGGCCTGGGGTTTCTTCTTTTGGTTGACCTTGGAAATCGGGCTGATCGGGCACCAGCGCTCTGCGCATCGTCATGCGTAGGTCGGTTGGGGACCGCCGTACATGTTGGGGACCGCCGTGCATCCGGAAGGGTTGCTTCTGCCGGTCGCGCGGCGAGGTGACGGCGCCGGAGGAACGGGCACGCGATGATCCGAACGACACGGACTCGGCCTGATCGACCGGACGCCAAGAGGTGCTGACGCGGTGGACATCGGTACCCTCCAGAACCAGCTCGCCCGCCTCGGGGTGTCGCTGGTCTTCGACGACGACACCTCCCTGCCCGGATACACCGCCCAACTGCAGGCCGAGCTGCAGACCAGCGGCAGTACCGGGCAGCGCTGTACTTGAATCATCTGACGGACACCCGGACGTTCCTGACGGCGACGCTTGCCGGCGAGCCCCCGGCCGGGCTCGGGGCGGCGGATTACCCCTGGGTGAAACAGGCACTCGCCCAGGGCAGCCTCCTCAACAACCTGGCGGAAAGCCTGGACCAGTGGCTCTGCGTCGCGGTCGGCCAGGCGATGGCCCGCCCGCCCGTCGCGGCGACGTACGCGGGCTGGTTCAACGCCCAGGTCCTCGCCGCCGACCAGGGCACCTACGACAACAACGTCACGGCGTTCTTCACGCAGTTCCCGGTTACCGAACAGGCTCTCGCCAAGATCGCCCAGAACTTCCGGAGCAACATCGCGACGGCCTGCCAGCGGATCCTCGACGACCGCGAAGACATCACCGACCTGTTCGCCGACATGTACCCCGGCCTGACGCTGGGCGGGCTGAGCAAGATCTCGTCGACCGGGTCCGACTTCCACAAGGGCGGCCAGCAGGTCCTGATCCTCATCTTCGCCGCGCGCATGTTCCAGGGCTGCAACCCGAAGAGCTTTCCACTGAAGGTCGTCTACAAGCCGTCCGACCTGGAGATCGACTGCCTGATCACGGGGAACTCGGCCGCGGCCAACCGGGCCTCGGGCGAACCCGGGTTCCTGAGGCAGGGCCTCGTCGAGATCTTCAACGCCTATGTCACGGCGAACCCCGCCGCCGGGCTCGAACTGCTGCCGACCTACCGGATCCTGCCGCGCTGTCCGACATCCGGGGAGCCTCTGCCCGCTCCCGTCCGTAAGGCCTACGGCTACATCGAGTATCTCGGCTACGAGCTCACCGGGATGGGCTGGCGCGCCTTCAACTACTACCCGCGGGGCGCCAGCGACTATGTGATCTTCCCGCGCCAGGCCAAGGCCCCGATTGTCGAGAGGTTCTACCACCAGTGCGGGCAACTGCTGGCCCTGGCGGTCACGTTCTCGCTCACCGACCTGCACGCCGAGAACGTTAGGGCGATGGGCTACCAGGCGTACTTCACCGACATGGAGACGGGGCGCGTCCTGGGGCACGAGAACATGGGTGAGGTGATCGAGGTCGGTGACGGTGTGGACCGGGTGAGGGTGGGAGACCTGGTCTGTCTGCCGTTCAACATCAGCTGCGGGTTCTGCCGCAACTGCGACAACGGGCTGACGGCGTTCTGTCTGACCACGCCGACGGACCCGAGGATGGCCGGAGCCGCGTACGGCTTCGCGGGGATGGGGCCGTACAACGGTGGCCAGGCGGAGTTCCTGCGGGTTCCGTACGGGGATTCCAACTGCCTGGTGCTGCCGGAGGAAGCGCGGGAGAAGCAGACCGACTACGTGATGCTGTCCGATGTCTTCCCGACCGGATGGCACTGCACCGAACTCGCGGGTGTGCGGCCGGGCGAGACCGTCGTCATCTACGGTGCCGGGCCGGTCGGGCTGATGGCCGCCCTGTCGGCGGAGCTCAAGAGCGCCGCCAAGGTCATGGTCGTCGACCGTCACCCGGACCGGCTGCGTCTGGCCGAGGAAATCGGCGCGATCCCCATCGACGACTCCAAGGCCTCGCTGATCGACCAGATCAATGAGCACACCAACGGCCTGGGCGCGGACCGCGGCTGCGAGTGCGTGGGCTTCCAAGCACACGACGCACAGGGGCACGAGCAGCCGAATCTGACGCTGAACAACCTGGTGCAGTCGGTGAAGTTCACCGGCACCATCGGTGTGGTCGGTGTCTTCGTCGCCCAGGACCCCGGCAGCCCGGACCAGCTGTACAAGGACGAGGGGGAGATCGCCTTCGACTACGGCATGTACTGGTTCAAGGGGCAGTCGATGGGGACCGGGCAGGCCAATGTGAAGGCCTACAACCGGCAGCTGTGCAACCTCATCCAGCAGGGCAAGGCCAAGCCGTCCTGGATCGTCTCCCACGAACTGCCGCTCTCGGAAGCGGCGCAGGGCTACGAGCACTTCGACCACCGTGACGACGGGTGGACCAAGGTCGTCCTTCATCCCGGTGACATCGGCTGAGTCCTGGGGGCTTTCAGGTTGTCAGTTCGGCTATCAGTGACGTCGCCCGGCCGATGAGCGCCACCTCGTGCGGGCTCATCGTCGGGTTCGCCGCGCGCTGCGAGGCCGCCTCGGCGAGGTGGTGGGCGGGGATGCCGCCTGAGGCGGTGAGGTGCGGCACCAGGGCCTCCAGCAGGGCGCGGGCGCCCGTCGACGCGGGGGACCGGGGGTCGACCGCTACCTGGGCCAGGATCAGGGACGACATGGCCCGGTCCGCGGCCGGTGCGCCCTCCCTGGTGTTGCTCCAGTCGATCACCACCGGGCCCCGGTCCGTCAGCATCACATTGTCCGGATGCAGGTCGAGGTGGAGGATCCGGTCCTCGGGGTGCGGGGAGAGCCGGGCCGGGACGGTGTGCAGTTCGGCGAGGAGATCGGCCAGCACGGCGCCCGCCTCGGCCGCCGACAGGTCGCCGTTCAGCAGGGAGTCCAGCATCGTCGGGCCGGTCAGACGTTGCAGCACCAGATCGCAGGGGGCCGTCTCGGCGTTGCGCGGACCGAGTCTGGGAACCGGGTAGCCGTGGGCGCTGAGGTAGGACATGACCGTCCACTCGTGGGTGGCGTCCATGCCGTCGCGGTATCGGCGCAGGACCCACTTCTCATCGAGTGCGTACACATCGGCGGATCGTCCGGCACCCAGCAGCTCACCTATTCGCATGGGGCGAACCTATGGGTACGGACGGCGGTATGGGGAGGTCACGGCGGCGGGATGAGGATCGGTGGCGCGTCGGCATGTTCCGGGCCACGGGCCCGATAACACGAAGTGAGGGGGAGAGCGGGATCTCCTGAGAGTGATGTGCGCGCGGCTACCTTGGCGGCAATTCCCCCGAAGTCAAGGAGAGCCCCGTGGAGAGCCCCACCCTCCGCAGACGTGCCCTGGCCGCGTGTACCGCCACCGTGGCCGTCGGTGCACTCGCACTGGCCGGCCTGACCGGCAGCGCGTCCGCCGACCCCGCCCCTCCCGCCGAAGGCGTGGACCAGCTCTCGCCCGGCCTGCTGAAGGCCATGCGGCGCGACCTCGGACTGACCGCCGCCGAGGCGCGCAACAGGAGCGACAACGAGTCCCGGGCGGCAGCCGTCGCCGCCGGGCTGAAGAGCTCCCTCGGCGCGGACTTCGCCGGGGCCCGGGTCAGCGGTGACGATGCCGTCCTGACCGTCGCCACCACCGATGCCGCGGACACCGACCGGATCCGCAAGGCCGGTGCCAGGGCCGTCGTCGTCGAGCACAGCCTGGCCGAACTCGACGCGGTCAAGGCCGCGTTGGACCGGGTGGCGCTGCGCAAGGCCCCCGAGGACGTACCCGTCTGGTTCGTCGACGTGACCACCAACCGCGTGGTCGTGCAGGCCGCCCGCACCTCGGCGGCCGACGTCTTCCTCGCCGTGGCGGGTGTGCCGCGCGATGTGGTGACGGTCGCCCGGTCCGCCGAGAAGCCCCGTACGTTCGTGGATCTGCGGGGCGGCGACGCGTACTACATGAACGGTTCGGGACGCTGCTCGATCGGCTTCCCCGTCAAGCGCGGCAGCAGCCAGTCCGGCTTCGTCAGCGCCGGTCACTGCGGAACGCCCGGGGTCAGCAGCAGCGGCTACAACCAGCAGGCCCAGGGCACCTTCCAGGGTTCCACCTTCCCCGGCCGCGACTACTCCTGGGTCGCCACCAACACCGACTGGACGCCGCGCGCCCTGGTGAACGGGTACGGGAGCGGCGATGTGACGGTCACCGGGTCCACCGAGGTGCTGGAGGGTTCGTCCGTCTGCCGCTCGGGCTCGACGACCGGCTGGCACTGCGGAACACTCCAGCAGCGCAACACCAGCGTCACCTACCGGGAGGGCACCGTCTCCGGCGTCACCCGCACCGATGTGTGCGCCGAACCCGGTGACTCCGGCGGGTCGTTCATCTCCGGCAGCCAGGCGCAGGGTGTCACCTCCGGCGGCTCCGGCGACTGTTCCCAGGGCGGTACGACGTACTTCCAGCCGGTGAACCCGGCGCTCCAGGCGTACGGACTCACCCTGGTCGCCAGCGGCGCCCCGACCGATCCGCTCACCGACCCGGGCGGCTCCACCTGGGCCATCACCGGCTGGGAACCGCCGGACGTCCCCGCGCTGTGGGAACGCGGGTAGGCAGGTCAGAGGGGTCTCCCCCAAGGGGCACCCGCTCCCGGGCCGCTGTCCGGGGGCGGGTGCCGGGCTGCGGAGTAGCCTTGATGTGTACGGCTCGCGGTGAGCCGCTCCTGTCGGCCTGCGCATCGAAGGGGGCCGGTACCGCATGGACACTCTGGTCACTGTCGTGGTCGTCCTGGCGATGATCGCGATCGCCGCGTTCGTCATCCATCTGCTCAATGCCCGGCATCGGCATCAGCATCTGCGTCCCGCGCACTACGACCACGGGCTGGCCGGGTTCGGCGAGGAACCGGGCGCGCGACCCGCTTCGGTACCTGCTCCGGAGCCTGCCTCGGGGCCGGGAACGGGTGAGCAGCGGGGGATCGGAGGGACTGCTTCGAGTCCGGGCAGCGCTTCGGCTACTTCGCGTCCGAGTAGCGCTCCACCACCGCCGTCGTGAACGGAAAACGCACCGGCGTCTCGCCGAAGACCGTCCGCCCGGCCAGATCACCGGCCGCCCGGATCGCGGCCACCACCTCCTCGGCCTCCTCCCGAGGGCAGTGCACGATCACCTCGTCGTGCTGGAAGAACACCAGTTCGGCCCGGAGACCGGCGGAGCTCAGCGACTGGCGCAGGGCGGCCAGGAGCAGCAGCGCCCAGTCCGCGGCGCTGCCCTGCACCACGAAGTTACGGGTGAAGCGGCCGCGGGCGCGCGCGTTCGACGATGCGTAACCGGGGGTGAACTCCCCGTCCGCGGAGGGCTGTTCGGCACTTTCCTGCGGGATTCCCGCCTCGTCGTCCTCCCCGCTCCCGGCCGCGGGCGGACTGGTCCGGCCCAGCCACGTCCGTACGAGACGTCCTTCCTCGCCCGCCTTCGCCGCATCGTCCACATAGGCCACGGCCAGCGGAAATCTTCGGCGCAGGGCGGCGAGGTTCTTCAGGCCGTCGCCCGAGGTCTGGCCGTAGACCGCGCCCAGCAGGGCGATCTTGGCGTGCTCCCGGTCGCCGTGGAACGCCCGGTCCGACAGCGAGGTGTAGAGATCGCCGTCATGGCCCGCCACCTCCATCAGACCGGGATCGCGGGAGATCGCGGCCAGCACTCTGGGCTCCATCTGGTCGGCGTCCGCGACGACGAGGCGCCAGCCCTCGTCGGCGACGACGGCCTGCCGTATCACCTTGGGGATCTGCAGCGCCCCTCCGCCGTTGGTCGTCCAGCGGCCGCTGACCGTGCCGCCCGGCTGGTACTCGGGGCGGAAGCGGCCGTCGCGCACCCAGTCCTGGAGCCAGCTCCAGCCGTGCGCCGTCCAGATCCGGTACAGCTTCTTGTACTGGACGAGGGGTGCGACCGCCGGGTGGTCCAGCTCCTCCAGCTCCCAGCGGCGGGTGGACTTCACCTTGATACCGGCCTGTGCGAAGGCCTTCACCACGTCGGCGGGGAGGTCGGGGCGGACCCGTCTGCCGAAGGCGGCCGACACCTCGTCGGCCAGCTCGGCCAGCTTGCGGGGCTCGCCGCCACCCGCGTACCGCTCGCCGAGCAGTTCGTGGAGGACGTCCCGGTGGACGTCGGCGCGCCAGGGCAGGCCGGACCGGTTCATCTCGGCGGCGACCAGCATGCCGGCCGATTCCGAGGCCGTCAGCAGGCGCATCCGGCCCGGGTGCGCGGTGGCGTCGTGGCGGCGGAGCTGGTCGGCGTACACCTGGAGCAGCTCGTCGAAGGGCAGGCCCGTGCCGGACTGCGGCTCGAACAGGGAGGACTGCGAGCCGGGCTCGGCGGAGCGGGGCGGGGGATCGGGGGGTACGGGGGCGTTGCGCAGGCGGGCGTGGGCGGCGGCCGCGGAGCGGGGTTCGCCGAGACGGCCCTCGTGTGCGAGGAGGAGGGACTCGGCGACCTCGATGTCGTAACAGCGGGCCACCGTGACGCCGGCCGCGAGCAGGCGCGGGTAGACCTCTGCGGTGGACCGCCAGACCCAGCGGGTGACCTGCGGGCGGGAGCGGACGGCCTCCACGAGGTCGGGTTCGGTCAGGACCGGGGCGCAGGGCAGGCCGGTGGGGTCCAGCGGGGCGAGGAGCGCGCCGCCGGTCTCCGTGGTGGCCAGAGCCCAACGTTCGGTCATGCTGTCGAGTCTGGCACCCGGCACTGACAAGGGGGCGGGGGCGCGAGGCGGGGGCGGGGCGTGAAGTGGGGAGGCGTGAAGTGGGGGCATGAGTCGGGGTCCGGGGCGATGCCCCGGACCCCGACCCCGGACCATTTACTCGGAGTCCGTCGTCCACGTGCCCAGCGAGATCTCGGCGGTGATGCCCGGGCCGAAGCCGGCCATCAGGCCGCGGTGGCCGTCCAGGGCCGAAGCCTCGTCGAACATCCGGCCAAGGGCGTCCAGCACCACCGCGCTGGCGATGTTGCCGTACTCGGTGAGCGTGGCCCGGCTGAAGCGGAACGCCTCGGGCGGTACGTCGAGGAAGAGGCTCAGATCGTCCAGGATGCGCGGGCCGCCGGCGTGGATGATGTAGAAGTCCATCTTGCTGGCGTTCCACTGGTGCTCCTCCGCGACGGCGTTCAACGCCGGGGCGAGGGGTTCCATGGTTCCGGGCACACGCTTGTCGAGCTGGAAGTGGAATCCGGTGGACCGGACCGCGTAGGAGATCCAGTCCTCGGTCCGCGGAATCACGAACGCGCCGTTGCGTTCCAGGCGGATCCCGGTGCCACCGCTGCCCCGGACCACGACGGCGGCGATGCCGTCGCCGAACAGGCCGTTGGACAGCAGGGATCCGACGCCCAGATCGGTGGGCTGGTAGCACAGCGAGCAGAACTCGCAGGCGACGACCAGGACATTGGAGTCCGGGTAGGCCGTGCAGAAGTCGTGGGCCCGGTTGACGGCAGCGCCGCCCGCGGCACAGCCGAGCTGGGCGATCGGTAGCTGCCGGGTCTCCGGCCTGAAGCCCATCTCGCTGATGAGCCACGCCGTCGGCGGCGGCATCATGAAGCCCGTGCAGGAGACGTAGACGATCAAATCGATCTGCCGCGGCTCCAGTTCGGCCTGTTCGAGCGCCCGGCGCACCACCGCGGGAACCCGGGCCTTGGTCTGTTGCTCGTAGGTGATGCTGCGGGCGTCCAGACCCGGATGCTGCAGCACCTTGTCGATCGGTTGTATCAGGTGCCGTTTCTGCACCCCGGTGTGCTCGATGAGACGAAGGACCAGGTCGATCTGCGGATGGTCGCCGTGCAACCGTTGAGCCAGGTCCAGGGTTTCCTCGTTGGTGATGATGTACTCGGGAACCTCGATTGCCGGCTTGCAGAGAACCGCCATGGAACTCCTCCTAGCGGACTTGGTCCACACCGCCGGGCCCGGAACCGGTTGTGGGGTGTTCGCCGACGCGGGAGTGCCCACCGCGTCTCCGCACGCGCGGTTAGGCGCGAGACTGAGCGTTGGTGGATTCCTGCGCCGGGTTCTGTACCCCTGGAACGGGCGCGGACGGGCCGACCGTCGAAGACTGAGTTCTAGCCGTTCATGGGCGGATACTGATCCGCCACGGCTCGGGTGGCTGTCGGGATCACGCTACGACAGGCCGATCAGGGCCGCACGTCGAGCCGGGGGGTGCATGCGTGGGCCCATGTACAGCAGGGCGCCCGGCCGGCCGGGGTCGTTCCGGCTTGCCGGGCGCCCTGGGGCGTCGCATCATCGATGACAGTCAGTGCCGGGGCCCCGTCACCAGGTGACGGGCAGTTCCAGGGGATAGCGCCAGATCGATGTCTTGTTCCAGCGCACCTCCTCGGCCGGCGCCGCCAGTTTCAGGGCGGGGAAGCGGTCCAGCAGAGTTCCGATGGCGACCTGGAGCTCCGTGGCCGCGAGCGGGGCGCCCAGACAGTGGTGTCCGCCCCAGCCGAACGTCATATGGGACGGAGCGCTGCGCTCCAGATCCAGCTCGTCGGGACGGTCGAACTTCCGGCCGTCACGGTTGGCCGTCAGATAGGAGACATGCACGATGTCCCCGGCCCGGATCGCGACCCCGCTCAGCTCCACGTCCTCGGTGGCGACACGGGGGATGCCGACCCCCTTGCGGAAGGGGATGAAGCGCAGCAGCTCCTCGATGGCCTGCGGGAGCATGCCGGGGCGGGCGCGCAGCATGGCGAGCTCGTCGGGCCTGGTGAGCAGCGTGTAGGCGATGTTCCCGATCTCGTACGTGGTGGTGTCCTGGCCCGTGATGAGCAGGACCATGGCCATCACGGTCAGTTCCTGGTCGTTCAGGATCTCGTCCCCGTCGCGCGCCGTGGCCAGCGCGCTGATCAGGTCGTCGCCCGGGTTCGCGCGCCGCTGCGCCGTCAGCGTCTGGAAGTAGGCGCGGAGATCGGCCTTGGCCCGTACCGCGTTCTCCTTGTTCTCGACGGTCGTGTCCATCATCGTCCGGGCGTGGGCGCGCAGTTGCGCGCGGTCGGCCTCGGGGATGTCGAGGACCTCGCAGATGGTGGTCAGCGGCAGCGGGGCCGCCAGGTGCTCGAAGAGGTCGGCGGGGGCGCCGTGCTCCTCCATCCGGTCCAGCAGCTCGTCCACGACATGCTGGGTGCGCACCTTCATGCGCTCCATGTGGCGGGGTGCGAAGCCCTTCGAGATCAGGCTGCGCAGACGGCTGCTGCCCGGCGGGTCCATCACGTTGATCGCTTCGTCCTGGACGATCGGCTCGGGGGTCATGCGCGGGAAGTTCCGGCCGATGATGGCGCTGCGGCTGAAGCGCCGGTCGGTGGTCACCGTGCGCACGTCGTCGTAGCCGGTGACGAGCCATGCCTCGCCGTCGCCGTGCGGCAGCCGGATGCGGGAGACGGGTTCTTCGGTCATCAAGTGCCTGAGCACCGGGTCGAATTCGAGGGCCTCGGCGTAGTCGAACGGGCAGTGCCGTGCGCCGGCGACTGGTTCCATACGGAGCTCCAGAGGGGGATCTGACGGGTGGGCCGGGGAAGGTGCGGGCTGGACGGGACATGGGTGCCCGGTCATCCGCGCGGGCACGCGCCGCTCCGGGCCGATTGGTCCATATGCAGAACGGATTCGGCGGCCGGGGTCGCTGGACCGGCGCAATCGGCCCGGCGACCCCGTACGGCCGGTCTCAGGCGACCGGTACGACGTCGGTCGCCACCACCGCGGGGCGCACCGCCCTGGCGAGTTCGACGCCGTCGCCCACGGCCCAGAAGTGGGTGAAGAACAGACGGGGGCTCTCCGCCAGGTGGTGGTTGTGCAGCTCGACGAGCTTGATCCCGCCGCGCCGCAGCGCCTTCAGTACGTTCTGCACCTCGTGGGCGAGCATGACGCAGTCGCCGCTGAGCGCGGCCCTTCCACCGCCCAGCGGCTGGAAGTTGAACGCGCTGGTCGAGCCCAGGCCGGGCGGCAGGATCAGATGGCCGTCCGCGATGGTCTCCCGGCGGACGAAAAGGATCTTGTAGAGCCCGTCCTCGACGGAGCCCTTGGTGCCCAGCACCGCCTCCATTCCGGCGGTGTCCAGGTCGACCGGGGCCGCCGGGCCGGGCGGCAGGGCCGGCGGGGTGCCGGTGCGGTCGAATCCGGCGCGCAGGCCGCGGGCCAGGGCCACCGCGTCGCGGCCGTGGGCGTGGACATGGGTCCACCAGATGTCGGGGGTCTGGGCGAGCAGGTGCTTGTGCAGCGCGGTCTGCTCGATCCCGTGCTCCTGCCAGGCGTCGGTCACCTGCTGCAGTTCGTCCTCGGTGACCACCACGTCGCCCATCAGCATCGTGCTGCCGTCGGCGTAACGGACGAAGGCCACATGCGTGCCGAGCGCGAGCCCCGGTGTGACGACGACGCCGTCGGAGACCACATGGAGGTCCCGTCGGGGGAAGCCCGTGTGGTAGTTCGTCCCGCGCAGCATGTTGCCCGTGCGGCCCAGCGCTCTCGCCACTCCCGTCCAGTCCGCCAGGGTGGTCGGCACCGGCCTGACCAGCCTGCCGTGCTCCGCCCCGGTCATCCCGGCCGCCCCGGTGGGGCGGGGCCGGGCGGCGGCGGGTCCCGCGGCGGTCAGCACCGGTGCGAGTGCGGCCGCGGCCAGTACGCGCCGCCGGGACGTGACCGCCCGTGTATTCGTGTCCTGCTGTCGGTCTCCAGTCATGACTTGTTCGCCTCCATGGCGAGATGAAACCATGCGAAATCCTGAGGAAAGGATGAAAGCGGATACATCGTCAGAGGGTGGGGCTGGATGGACCAGTCGCGGGCCGGTAAGGGGGTGGTGACCCGGTCACGGGCCCATGGCCGAGCGGCGCCGCACCGCCCTTGGCAGCAGCGCCGCCCCCACCGCGACCGCCGCGCACACCCCGGCCGCACCCCCGATCAGCTGCCACGGCACCGACACCGCCACCGGTGCGGACAGCGAGGCCAGCGCGGCGCCGAGGCCCGCCAGGTTCACCGCGGTCACGGCCAGTCCGAGCAGCGCCCCCAGCCCCACCGCGCACAGGGTCTCCCCGGCCACCACGGCGAGGACCCGCGGCCGGGTGGCCCCGGCCAGCCGGAGCGCGTTCAGCTCCGAGGACCGTACGGACCCCGCCATCAGCATCGTGTTGGCGAGGGCGAGTGCCGTGTACACCAGCGCGATCCCCAGGATCACGGCCAGGCCGAGCCGGGTCTGCGCACTCGTACGGGGATGCGTCGTGGCCAGCCACTGTCCCGTCGTCCGCACCGTGCCGCCGGTGTCCCGCAAGCGCGCCGCGACAGCGGCCCGGTTCGCGCCCGGTGAGAGGCGTACGCCGATGCGGTCCACCGGAGCCGCCGGCGCGTTCGCCCGTGTGACATAGGCCCCGTTGTTCCCCGTTCCGAGCGCCAGCACCGCCGCGATCCGCAGCGCGGCCGGCCGCCCGTCGCCGAGCCACACCCGTACCGTCGACCCCACCGTGTGCTGCTCCCACTCCTCGTTCACGACGATCGAGCGGTCGTCCAGATCGCGGATGTCGCCCGCCACCACCGGCAGCCGCTCCACCTCCGCCAGCGCTTTCGCGTCGTCCACCGCACGGGCACGGGAGGTGATGAGGGCGGTGCCTTCCTCGCGTACGTAGAGAGCCGTCGAGGCGGACGCGGAGAGCGTCGCGCCATGCACCGGCCGTACCTTCAACTCCTCGCCGGTCACGACCAGATCGGCCCGGGTGTGCTCGCGTGCCTCGGCCGCCTTCGCCGCCGTCACCGTCATCGCGGAGCCGGTCACCGAACCCGCCAGTGCCACGGTGATCAGCACCGGAGCGGCCACCGCGGCCGTACGCCGCAGCGATGCCGCGGTGTTCGCCCGTACGAGCATTCCGGTCGCACCCGGCAGCCGGACCAGCCGGGCCAACGGCCTTACCAGCAGCGGCGCGAGCAGGGCGGCGGCCGTGATCAGGACCATCGGCTGCGTGGTGTACGTCTTCCGCTTCAGCAGCGCGGACGGGTCCGTGACGAGGGACTTCGCCATCAGGAACGCGGCTCCCGCGAGCAGCGCGAAGCCCAGCAGACGGCGGACCGGCACCAGTACGTCCGTATCGATGTCGGCTTCGCGCAGCGCCTCGGCCGGGCCGATCCTGCCCGCCCGGCGCGAGGCCGCCCAGACCCCCGCGAACGCCACGGCCAGACCGGTCCAGAAGGCGGCATGCAGCGGCCAGGCGGCCTGGCGGACGGTGAACCAGGACGGTGCCATCCCCTCGTCGACCAGCAGCCCGGCCAGCAGGGGCGCCGCCCGGCGGCCCAGAGCGCACCCGGCGGCCGAGGCGAGGGTGCCGACCACGGCGGCCTCCGCCAGCAGCAGCCGGCGCAGCTGGCCCGGCGTGGCGCCCGCCGTGCGCAGCAGCCCGAATTCGCGCCGGCGCAGCGCGACCGCGAAGGCGAACGTCGACGCGACGACGAAGACCGAGACGAAGGCGGTGATGCCGCCCGCCGTGCCGAGCAGGGCGTTCACGGTCATCAGCCCCTCCGCGTCCCGCTCCGTGGCCGGGTCGGCGCGGCGGCGGTCGTCCCCGGTGAGGACCAGGGCGCGGTCACCGACTACGCGGCGCACCTCGGCGACGGGCGCGTCCACACCCACGGCGTCGGGGCCGCCCCGCGCCCGGCCTTCGTCGTCCCGCGCCACCGGGCCGAGCGTCCGCAGGTCGCGCAGGAGTTCGATATCCACAGGGTGTGGATGAGCGAGCGTGCGGCTGACCTCCGCTGTGGACGGCCCGCGCCGCACCCGCACGGTCAGGGTGTCGTCGCCCATCACCACCACCGGCGACCCGGCGAACCGCTGCGGTGCCCGGTCCGGGGCGTCGAGGGTCGAGGCGAGGCCGAGTCCCATGGCCGCGACCAGCCCCACGCCCAGCGCGAGCGCGACGAAGGTGCCGATGAGTGTGGTCCAGCGGGTACGGAGACCGGCGAGGGCAATGGTCAGCACGACGCCACCTCCGCGGCGCCTGCGCTGCCCGCGCCGTCCGCAGCGCGTGCCACACCTGCCGCCGTCCAGGCCGCGATCCGTTCGGCCGACGGGCCGGTCAGGTCGTCCGCCACCCGCCCGTCGACCAGGAAGACCACCCGGTCCGCATGCGCCGCGGCCACCGGGTCATGGGTGACCATCACGATCGTCTGCCCCTCCCGGTCCACCAGTTCCCGGAGCATCACCATCACCTCCCGGCTCGTGGCGGTGTCCAGCGCACCGGTCGGTTCGTCGCCGAAGAGCACCGCGGGCCGGGTGATCAGGGCCCGGGCCAGGGCCACCCGCTGCTGCTGCCCGCCGGACAGTTCGGCGGGCCGGTGCCCCGCCCGGTCGGCGAGACCGACCCGGGCCAGGGACTCCCGTACCTCGGTACGGGACGGGCGGCGGCCGGCGAGCCGCAGCGGCAGCGCGACGTTTTGCGCGGCGGTCAGCGAAGGCACCAGGTTGAACGCCTGGAAGACGAAGCCGATCCGGTCCCGGCGCAGCAGCGTCAGCCGGCGCTCGCTCAGCCCGGTCAGCTCCACCCCGCCCACCTCGACGGTGCCGGACGTCGGCCGGTCCAGCCCGGCCGCGCAGTGCAGCAGCGTGGTCTTGCCGGAGCCGGACGGGCCCATGACGGCGGTGAAGGTGCCGGGGCGGACGGTGAGGTCGATGCCGCCGAGGGCGGTCACCTCTCCATAGGCACGGCGTACGGAGCGCAGGCGCAGGGCATCGGCGCCGCCCGCGGGCGGCGCAGGGGGCGCGGTGGATGCGTGCGGGGAAGTCATGTCCTCGATCGAACCGTCTCCGCGCCCCGCGATCACGACCACCAGAGCCCGTCCCCGGGTAGGGCCAGGCATACCGCGCCGCACCGCCCTGCCTACCCTGACCTCATGGAACCGGTGATCGACCAGGCATTCGCGGCAGCCCTCTACTCCGACGGCGACGCCGGTCTCGACACCGGTGCCTCCCTCCTGGCCGCCGATCCGGCGGCCGACGCGGAACTGTTCCGGCGCGGCGAGGAGTTCGTCCGCCGGGCCTGGGACCGCGGTTGGCAGCCCGCCGATGTCGTACGCATCGTGCGCCGCGAACTCGACGAGACCGCGGCCGGCCTCGCCGCCGGGCTGATCGCCTCGGAGACCGGACGGTACGAGCGGCTGCCGCCGCGCTGGCGGGCCCAGCTCGACGGGCTCCCCGCCGCGCCGCCCCGGAACCGGCCCGACCGGTTCTCCTACGCCACTGCCCTCCTCGGCCTGTACCGGCTGCTGCTCCGGCTCCCGTCGATCGAACCGGTCGGACCGCCGCCCGGCACCTCCCCGCACGGCCTCCACCTGCCGCCCGCCCACGACGAACCCCGGATGCTGACCCGGATCCGCGCCCTGCTCGCCAAGGCGGAGGCGACCGGCTTCCCCGAGGAGGCGGAGGCCCTCACGACCAAGGCGCAGGAGCTGATGGCCCGGCACTCCATCGACGAGGCCCTGCTCGCCGCCCGTAGCCACAGCAAGGAGGCACCGGGGGCGTGCCGGATCGGGGTCGACGCCCCGTACGAGACGGCGAAGGCGATCCTGCTCGACGCGGTCGCCTCCGCGAACCGCTGCCGCGCGGTGTGGAACGGAGACCTCGGCTTCTCCACGGTGGTCGGCTTCGAGCCGGATCTGGAGGCCGTGGAGCTGCTGTACACCTCCCTGCTGGTCCAGGGCACGGTGGCGATGACGAAGGCGGAGGCGGGCCAGCGGGCCGGCGGACGTAAGCGGACCAAAACGTTCCGGCAGTCGTTCCTGATGGCGTACGCCCAGCGCCTGGGCAGCCGGCTCGCAGCCGACACCGCCCGCGTCACCGCGGCCGCCGAAGCAGGGACCGGGGCCGCACCCGGATCGGGATCGCCGAGGTCCGCCGCGCCTCAGCTGCTCCCGGTCCTCGCCGCCCGCGACATGGCCGTCACGGACACCGCCGAGCGGATGTTTCCCGAGACCACGACCACACGCGTCCGGGGCGCCACCGATCTCGACGGATGGACCCATGGGACAGCCGCCGCGGACCGGGCGAGGACGGGCCGGACCGGGCCGGAGATCCACGGCCGTCGCGGGAGCCGTTAGGAAACCCGGACACCGGGCGACGGAGGTCGGAGACCCGGATGAATGTCGTATTCCGGCAACTCGGGCTTATCAGTCATTCCGGCTAGGCTCTGGGCATGAGCTGGCTCCGGGCGCTGAAGGAGACCGCCCACGCGGGGCTGACGATCGAGCGGCGGCGGCTCGAACCGCTCATCGCGATCCGCGGTGCGGCCGGTCTCGCCCTCGTCCTCGGGATCGGTCTCGCGCTCTTCGGGCCGGTGGTCGCCGCCAGTTCCGCGTTCGGTGCGTTCCAGGCGGCCATCGCCACGTTCCAGCGCAGCTGGCGTCCCCGGCCCGTCCTCGCCCTGGTGTCCGGGGCGAGCCTCGCCGTATCGACGTTCCTCGGCTATCTCACCGGCTCGCGCATGCTGCTGTTCCTGGCCCTGCTGGTGCTCTGGACGTTCCTCTCGGGCCTGGCCTGGGCGGCGGGGCCGACGGCCGGCATCATCGCTTCGTCCAATGTGGCGATCATGCTGGTGACGGTCACCCTGCCCACCTCCGTCGCGAACTCGGCCGTGCACGCCGTGATGATCCTGTTCGGCGGTGTCGTGCAGGCGGCGCTGATCGTCCTGTTCCCGGTACGCAGATGGGGCGCCCAGCGCGACGCACTCGCCGACGCCCTGGCCGGCGAGGCCGACTACGCCCGACGGCTGCGCCACGACCCGCTCGCCGCCTTCGACCCGGTGCCGCTGATGACGGCCCGCAGCGCGGCCGCCGTAACCCCGCGTCAGGCCCGCCACCGGCCGCCCGAGCTGCGGGGCTCCCGCGGTGTCGCCGAGCGGATCCGGCCGGTGCTCGCCTCGCTCGCGGACCCGGCGACGGGCGTCCCGTCCGAGGGGCCGGAGCGGGACCGGGTCCGTGAACTCCTCGCCGCCGCCGGATCCGTGCTCGACTCGGCCGCCCGCGCCATCCGCCACGGCGACCCGGTGAAGCTCTCCCCGGCCGCCGTCGCCGCGCTGAAGACCCCCGACACCGGCACGCTCCTCACCGGTCCGACCCGCCGTGCCGCCGGGCGGCTCGGCGCGCTGCTCTCCGACGTCATCGAGACGGCCGAGGGCGAGGGCACGAAGGAGGAACAGGCCGCGGCCGAGGAAGCGGCCGAGACCATCAAGGCCACCGGCGGCGGGACACCCGCCGCCCCGCACCGCCGCCGCCCCACCCTCCCGCGGCTGGTCCCCGTCGTCGCGAACGCGGTGCGCGCCGAACTGCGCCCCGGTTCACCGATCCTGCGGCACGCCGTCCGGGTGTCCGTCGTCGTCGCCGTCGGCTATCTCATCGGCGCCGCACTGCCGTTCGGGCACGGCTACTGGGCACCTATGGCGTCCGTCATGGTGATGCGGCCGGAGTTCTCCCAGACGTACGGGCGTTCCGTGGCACGCTTCGGCGGCACGATCGTCGGCGTCTCGTTCGCCACCGCGATCGTCCAGATCACCGACCCCGGTGTCACTCCGGCCGCGATGCTCTCCGTGCTCTGCGCCCTGCTGATGTATCTGCTGATGCGCACCGGGTACGTGGTCGGCCAGGCGTGCGTCTCCGCGTACGTCGTCTTTTTGCTCGGCATGGCGGGCGACGACTGGTCGCAGACGGTACTCGAACGAGTCGTCCTCACCCTCGTCGGCGGCCTTCTCGCGATGATCTCGTACGCCGCCTACCCGGCGTGGGAGACCCCGCGGCTTCGCGGCAGGCTCGGCGACTGGCTGAAGGCGGACGGGCGGTACGTCGCCGCGGTCGTCGGTCAGTACGCCGGACCGGCCGAGGGCGGCCGGGACGACGTCCGTTCCGCCCTGCTCGACACCCGCCGGGCGCGCGTCGCCTGGCAGGAGGCGCTGGCCACCGCCCAGCACGAGCCGGTGCGCAACCGAGGCCTCTCGCGCGCCGCCGCCGACGACACCCAGCACGCCCTCGCCGAGTTCGGCCGAGTCGCGATGCTGCTGGAGGCTCACCTTCCGTGTGGCAGTGCCACCCCCGTACCGGCCGCCGCGCGCCTGGCCGAAGCGCTGCGCCGGGCCACCGAACGGGGTGCGAAGGAGGTGCGGGAGCGGCGCGTGCCGGACTGGGCGGAGGTGCGTGAGGCGCTGGCGCAGTGGGACGCGCTCCGGCGCGCGGGCGAAGGGGAGGCGGACCCGTTCGTACGGAACAGGGCCGGCCTCCTCCTCGAAGCCCTGGAGGAGTTCTCCCGGGGACTGGACGGGACGCCGAAGCCGAACCCACCCGTGGACCGGGCGGGTTGAGGCAGGACGCGACGCGACCGGGCGTCAGGGAGTGGGCAGGTCCGGCAGCTCCGGCAGGCCCGAGGGGATCGCACCCGGCTCGGTCTTGGCCAGGGTGTCCTTCGTCCCGCCCTCCCAGGACACGACGGCGGTCGTGCCGTCGTTGGACACGACGGATCCCATGGTGCGGGCGGTGTCGCCGTCGGCGCACTTCAGCACCAGCATCAGCTTGCCCATGTCCTTCACGTCGCCCGTGCAGGCGCGCTGCTCGGTGACGAGCACGGCCTTCCCGGATGCGACGGACAGGACGACCGCCTTGCCATCGGTCTTCCCGGCCCAACCGCCTTCCAGCGCCGAGGCGTTGGTCCCGAAATCGCTTCCGCCGCTGCTTCCGCCGCTGCTTCCGCCGCTGCTTCCGCCGGAAGTCCGGCCGGTCTTTCCGGCTCCCGAATCGGAGCCCGTGTCACTCTTCTCGCCGTCACTGCCGCAGCCGGTCAGTGCTACGGCGGTGACGAGTCCGGCGATGATTACGGCACCGGTACGTATGACTTTGCGCATGTGTAATTCCCCCTTGCCGACAAAAGACCGCGCCAAGTTACCAGCGCGCCCCGCCGGGATGGGCTGCCCGGCCCGGGGTAGGCGGAGCCAAACAGGCGTTCCGTGCGTCTATCCCTGCGTACGGAGCTGTAATCGCAGGAACACCGCGCGTGCACGTGCATCAGCGCATGCATCTGCTCATGCAGGGAAAATTGAACAGAGCTATGATCCGAGACAGTTGACACTTGCACCTTGCAACTCGGGGAGCGTCCTGTGCACCACGTGTACAACGGCATGGCGGCCACAGAGCTTCGCGGAGTCGTATGGCAGAAGAGCAGACACAGCAACTCCCAGGGTTCCTGCGTGGAGTTCGCTAAACTGCCCGACGGGGATGTGGCGATGCGGAATTCACGCCACCCCGACGGGCCGGCCCTGGTCTATACGCCGGCCGAGATAGAGGCGCTGCTGCTCGGGGTGAAGGACGGGGAGTTCGACCACCTCATAGCGGGCGGCTGATCACTCCCAGGGGCTGACCACTCCCACGACGGCGTCCCGGCCCGGCCCGCCGCACACGGCGGGCCGCACGGATCGCATGCACCGCGCACGTCTCACGCTCAACGTGCGTCACGTCTCAGGCGTAGTACTCAACGCGCGTCACATGTCATGTGTCGTCGGACAGTCGGAACAGCGCCCAGACCACCTTGCCGCGCGGCGCCCCCGCGGCGTTCGGGTTCTCCGCCCCCAGGACGGGGGAGGGGTGCCAGCCCCAGGAGTCGCTGAAGGACTCCACCAGGAAGAGGCCGCGGCCCGATTCCGCGGAGTCGGCGGCCTCGGAGGCGACGGGGCTTGCCTGACTCGGGTCGCGTACGGCGCACACCAGGCGCGAGCTCCAGCGCATCAAGTGGAGCCGTACCGGCGGTTCCTGGGGCTCCGGCGCGGTGTCCGCAGGCAGGGCGTGCCGCAGCGCGTTGGTGACGAGTTCGGAGACGACCAGTGCGACGTCGTCGAAGCGCTCGTCCAGTCCCCAGCCGTTCATCGTCTTCCTGGTGAACTGCCGTGCTCCGCCTACGGCTTCGTAGCGGGCGGGCAGGGTGCAGGTGGCCGATCCGGAGACGGCTGAGGGATCGATGGGGGGAAGCCCCTGCCGTAACGGCTCGAGCATCGTCGATCCATTCGTCCCCATGCGAGGCACTCCCGGGATTCGCGGCTGTATCGGTACTGCGGGGGGTACAGCGGCACAACACGAACGAGCACGCAGGTGCGCGAGGACCATGGTTCCGAATGCGCAGGGCGGATGCAAGGGCAGATGCACGTGCACGCGCCGGACCTGTCCGGTCCCGTGCCGGTTCTTGGTCATTTCTTCCTTTGTGTATTTTCGTAGCTTTCTGGAAGTCTTCTCATTTCCGTAATCGAATGAGTACGGGCTGAAGCGTTTTGATGGCAGAATCCGGCACTTGGGGTTCAGGGGGGAGCCCCGGTACCCGGGAAGCGATGGGGAGGGCCGGACCAGTGGCGGCAGGCGAGTCGAGTGGATCTGTGGTGCGGCGCATCCTGCTGGGCTCGCAGCTCAGGCGGCTGCGCGACTCGCGCGGGATCACCCGCGAGGCGGCCGGCTACTCCATCCGGGCCTCCGAGTCGAAGATCAGCCGCATGGAGTTGGGACGGGTGAGCTTCAAGGCCAGGGATGTCGAGGACCTGCTCACGCTCTACGGAGTCACGGACGAGGCGGAGCGCGACGCCCTGCTCGGCCTGGCCCGCGAGGCCAACGTGGCGGGGTGGTGGCACAGTTACGGAGATGTACTGCCCGGCTGGTTCCAGACGTACATCGGTCTGGAGGGAGCGGCATCGCTCATCCGGGTGTACGAAGTCCAGTTCGTGCACGGCCTGTTGCAGACCGAGTCCTATGCGCACGCGGTCGTCACCCGGGGCATGGGTGACGCCCCGGCCATGGAGATCGACCGCCGGGTCGCCCTGCGGCTGGAGCGCCAGAAGGCCCTCGTCTCCGAACGCGCACCTCATTTCCATGCCGTACTGGACGAGGCGGCGCTGCGCCGGCCGTACGGCGACCGTGAGGTGATGCGCGGACAATTGCGGCATCTGATCGAAATGTCGGAACAGCCCAACGTCACTCTCCAGGTGATGCCCTTCAGTTTTGGCGGGCATGCGGGAGAGGGGGGCTCTTTTACGATGCTCCGATTCCCGGAATCCGATCTGTCGGACATTGTCTATTTGGAGCAGCTGACAAGTGCGCTCTATCTGGACAAGGCCGAAGAAGTCGCTCAGTACGAAAAGGCCATGGTGCGACTGCACGAGGACAGCCCCGGTCCCGAGGAGAGCCGCGATCTCCTCCGTGGTCTACTCCAACTCACCTGATTCATCAGTACGATGAGGGTTCGACGGGAGTCTGCACCAGAGTTAAGGGATCGCATGTCCTTTTTCTACGAGCTGGCCGACCAGTACATCGACGGTGAGTGGCGGACCGGTAGCGGCTCGTGGGACATCATCGATTTCAATCCCTACAACGGGGAGAAACTCGCCGCCATCACCATAGCGACGGCACAGGAAGTCGATCTGGCCTACCGCGCGGCCGAGCGCGCCCAGCGGTCCTGGGCCACCACCGGCCCGTATCAGCGCCGCGATGTTCTGGAGCGCGCCCTGCGCGTCACCGAGGAACTGCACGACGACATCGCCGAGGCGATCGTCGACGAACTGGGCGGCACCCGGCTCAAGGCGGAGTACGAGGTCCGCGCCGCCAAGGAGTTCCTGCGGGACGCGATCCAGCAGACGCTGCGCCCCCGGGGCCGCATCCTGCCCTCACCGGTGGACGGCAAGGAGAACCGCCTCTACCGGCAGCCCGTCGGTGTCATCGGGGTGATCAGCCCCTTCAACTTCCCCTTCCTGGTGACGATGAAGTCCGTCGCACCCGCCCTCGCGCTCGGCAACGCGGTCGTCGTCAAGCCCAATCAGAACGCCCCGGTCGTCGGCGGCGGACTGATCGCGAAGATCTTCGAGGACGCCGGGCTGCCCGCCGGACTGCTCAACGTCCTGATCACCGATGTCGCCGAGATAGGGGACGCGTTCATAGAGCACCCCGTACCCAAGGTGATCTCCTTCGCGGGCACGGACCGGGTCGGCCGCCACGTCGGCGCGGTCGCCGCCGGACACTTCAAGAGGACGATCCTCGAACTCAGCGGCAACAGCGCCCTGGTGGTGCTGGAGGACGCGGACATCGACTACGCGGTCGACGCGGCCGTCTTCAGCCGCTTCGTGTACCAGGGCCAGGTCTGCATGGCCGCCAACCGCATCCTGGTGGACCGCCGCGTCGAGCGGGAGTTCACCGAGAAGTTCACCGCCAGGGTGGCCGCGCTGAGGACCGGCGACCCGCGCGATCCCCGGACCCAGATCGGCCCGGTCATCAACAACTTCCAGGCCGACGCCCTGACCTCCCTGGTCGACCAGGCGCTCGCCGAGGGGGCCACCGCGCTGGTACGCGGCCGGACCCGCGGCAACCTCGTCGAACCGACCGTGCTCACAGGGCTCCCCGAGGACTCCCCGCTGCTGTCCCAGGAGATATTCGGGCCGGTGGCGCTGCTGGTGACGTTCGACGGCGAGGACGAGGCCGTACGGATCGCCAACGACACCCCGTACGGGCTGAGCGGCGCCGTGCACACCCGCAGTGCCGAGCGCGGGGTGCGGTTCGCGCAGCGCGTCGTCAGCGGGATGTTCCACGTCAACGACTCCACCGTCCAGGACGATCCGCTGGCCGCCTTCGGCGGCGAGAAGTCCTCCGGGTCCGGCCGGCTGAACGGCGAGGCGACCGTGAACGCCTTCACCACCCAGAAGTGGATATCCATCCAGCACGAGCGGTCGGTATTCCCTTTCTGAAACCGGGTCCGCGCAGCCGATGTGTTGAGGACGGAAGCTGACCGCAAGGGTCCGTAGCTTGGCCGGTGTCAGAAAGAAACCGGCACAGCTACCCGAGGTGGACACCATGGTCACTCACGTTCCCGCAGAGACCTCCGGCGACGAGCGCGGCGCGCTCCTCTCCTTCGTCGAGGCACAGCGCGGCGCGATCCGGCGCTCGCTCATCGGTCTGACCGAGGAGCAGGCGGCGAGCCGGCCCAGCGCCAGTGAACTCTCCCTCTCCGGGCTGCTCAAGCATGTCGCGGAGACCGAGCTGGGCTGGCTGCGGATGGCTCAGCAGCGGCCGAGCGAGACCTCGCGCACCCAGGAGACCTGGGCGGAGAGCTTCCGGCTCGTCGGTGACGAGACCGTGAAGGGGATGCTGGACTTCTGGGACGGCGTCGCGGCCGAGGTGGAGAAGTTCATCCGCTCGGTGCCCGGTCTGGACGACACCTTCCCGCTGCCCGAGGCGCCCTGGTTCCCGAAGGAGGGGCGGGTCTCGATGCGCTGGCTGCTGCTCCACCTCGTCGAGGAGCACGCCCGGCACGCCGGGCACGCCGACATCATCCGGGAGTCCCTGGACGGCCGGACCGCGTTCGAGCTGGTCGCCGAGGCGGAGGGATACGCTGATCAAAGTTGAATAGAAAGGGTGCGTGACATGTCCGCGATCCGGCTGCTGGTCCTCTGCGCCGTGCGACAGCACGGCCGGGCGCACGGCTATCAGGTCCGCAACGACCTGGAATACTGGGGCGCCCACGAGTGGTCCAACGCCAAGCCCGGGTCGGTCTACCACGCACTGAAGCAGATGGCGAAGCAGGGACTGCTGATCGCCCACGAGACCGCCCCGAGCACCGCGGGCGGCCCGCCTCGCACCGAGTACGAGATCACCGGGCGGGGCAACGAGGAGTACTTCGCGCTGCTGCGCGCCGCGCTGACCTCGTACGACCAGAAGATGGACGTGCTGTCGGCGGGCCTGGGCGGCATCGTCGACCTGGAGCGGTCCGAGGCGGTGGCGCTGCTCAAGGAGCGGGTGGCCGGTCTCGCGGCCTGGCGGTCCTCGGTCACCGAGTACTACACGCCGGAGGCCGGGCCCCAGTCGATCGGCCACATCGGCGAGATCATGAACATGTGGGTCCACTCCGCGGACTCCGATGCCGAGTGGACGCGCGGGCTGATCGCCCGCATCGAGGGCGGGGCGTACACCTTCGCGGGGGAGGGCGAGCCCTTCGTCGGCGTGCTGGCCGAGGGCCAGGAGAACCCGTACGCGACAGGCGTCCGCGACCCCGGTGACGACGAGTGATCAAAAGCGAGTAATCAAGTTTGACGAATGGTGCTGGCGCGGTTACCTTCGATCTCGCTAGTCAAGTTTGACTACGAGAGGGTGTGGCGATTTTGACCGATGCGATCGTTGTCGAAGGTGTGCACAAGCGGTACGGGGAGAAGCGCGCCCTGGACGGCCTGGACCTCACGGTCGCCCGCTCCACCGTCCACGCCGTGCTCGGCCCCAACGGCGCGGGCAAGACCACGGCCGTACGCATCCTGTCGACGCTGCTGCGGCACGACGAGGGGCGGGTCGAGGTGGCGGGGTTCGACGTACGGGAACGGGCCCGCGAGGTCCGGCGCCGCATCGGGCTGCTCGGGCAGTCCGCGGCGGTCGACGAGAAGCTGGGCGGCCGGCAGAACCTGGAGATGTTCGGCCGGCTGTACCACCTGGGCGCCCGCCGGGCGGGTACACGGGCGGACGAACTGCTCGCCCGCTTCGGGCTCGCGGACACCGGGCGCAAGCCGGTCGGGGAGTTCAGCGGCGGCATGCGGCGACGGCTCGACCTGGCCGCCTCGCTGATCACCGACCCGGAGGTGCTCTTCCTGGACGAGCCGACCACCGGACTCGACCCGCGCGGCCGGGCCGAGGTGTGGTCGGCGGTGCGCTCACTGGTGGGTGCGGGCACGACCGTGCTGCTGACCACGCAGTATCTGGAGGAGGCCGATCAGCTCGCGGACCGGATCTCGGTGATCGACGCCGGACGGGTGGCCGCCGAGGGGACGGCCGACGAGCTGAAGGCGATGGTGGCCCAGGACCGCATCGACGTCGTCGTCAGGGACGGTTCGCAACTGGCGGCCGCCGCCCTGCTGCTGGGCGACGGCGCGGTGATCGACACGGACCGGCGGCTGGTCGGGGCACCGGCGCCGGACCGGATGGCGGCCCTGACCCGGACCGTACGGGCCCTGGAGGAGGCGGGCATCGAGGCGGAGGACATCGCGGTGCGGCGCCCGACGCTGGACGAGGTCTTCCTCTCGCTGACCGACCGGAAGCCGGAGCACGCAAAGGTGGCGGCATGAGCGCGATGAGCTGGGCGGTGTCCGACTCCTGGACGATGACCCGCCGCGAACTGGCGCACTGGGCGCGGCAGCCGGTGCAGGTCGTCGTCGGCCTGGTCTTCCCCGTGATGCTGCTGCTGATGTTCAACTACCTGGTCGGCGGCGGGCAGGGCGTCGACGGCGACAACACCGAGTTCCTGGTGCCCGGCATGCTCGCGCTCACCATGGCCTTCGGGCTGGAGTCGACCATGCTCGCGGTCACCCAGGACCTCGACAAGGGCGTCATCGACCGGTTCCGCGCCATGCCGATGGTCTCCGGATCGGTGCTGGTCGGCCGCTGCGCGGCGGACATGCTCCAGTCGGCGGCCGCACTCGCCGTGATGACCGGAGTCGGTTACGCGGTCGGCTGGCGCTGGCACCACGGCCCGGCCGCGGCGCTGGGGGCGGTGGGGCTGCTTCTGCTGCTGCGCTTCGCGATGCTGTGGATCGGCATCCACCTGGCGCTGGTGGCCGGGAAGCCGGAGCTGGTGCAGGCGGTGCAGATCCTCGTCTGGCCGGTCGGCTTCCTCTCCAACGTCTTCGCCGCTCCCGAGTCGATGCCCGGCTGGCTGGGCGCGGTCGTCGAGTGGAACCCGATGTCGGCCACGGCCACGGCGGTGCGCGAACTGTTCGGCAACCCGGGCGGCTCCGGCGGCACCTGGGCGTCCGAGCACGCCGGACTCCTCTCCGTGGCCTGGCCGTTGGTGCTGACCGCGGTGTTCTTCCCGCTGGCGGTACGGAGGTTCGCCCGGATCGACCGCTAGCGCCGCGGCCCGGCGTTCAGTGGTGGAAGGACGTCGCCGCCTGCTTGTCGTGGTTCAACGGGTGCGGCTGGCTGCGCAGTTCGGGCAGGATCTGCCGGAGGTCCTCAAGCAGCAGCTCGGCGAGGTCCGACGAGAAGCCGTTGCGGCACACCACCCGGAGCACCGACAGATCCTGCCGGTTGGCGGGGAAGGTGTACGCGGGCACCAGCCAGCCGTGCTCCCGCAGCCTGCGGGACACGTCGAAGACGTCGTACGCCCCGACGTCCGGCGCGGTCGTCAGAGCGAAGACGGGCAGCTGGCCGCCCCGGGTGAGGAGCCGGAAGTCCCCGAGTTCCTCGATCCGCTTCGCGAGCCCGGAGGCGACGTCCCTGGACGCCTGCTGGACGGCCCGGTAGCCCTCCCGGCCCAGCCGCAGGAAGGTGTAGTACTGCGCCACCACCTGTGCGCCGGGCCGGGAGAAGTTCAGCGCGAAGGTCGGCATGTCGCCGCCCAGGTAGTTGACCCGGAAGACCAGCTCCTCGGGCAGTTCGGCGGGTGAGCGCCACAGTGCCCAGCCGACGCCCGGGTAGACCAGGCCGTACTTGTGGCCCGAGGTGTTGATGGAGGAGACCCGGGGCAGCCGGAAGTCCCACACCAGGTCCTCGTCCAGGAACGGCGCCACCATCGCGCCGGACGCGCCGTCCACATGCACGGGGATGTCGAGGCCGGTGCGTTCCTGAAGGGCGTCCAGGGCCGCGCAGAGCTCGGCGATCGGCTCGTAGGAACCGTCGAAGGTGGAGCCGAGGATGCCGACGACCCCGATGGTGTTCTCGTCGCAGAGGTCGGCAGCGGCCTGCGGGTCCAGGTGGAAGCGGTCGCCCTCCATCGGGACCAGCCGCGGTTCGACCTCCCAGAAGTTGCAGAACTTGTCCCAGCAGACCTGCACATTGATGCCCATGACGAGGTTCGGCCGGGCGGTCGCCGGGTAGCGGTCGGGGTTCCTGGCCGCCCAGCGGCGCTTCAGCGCCAGCCCGGAGAGCATGCACGCCTCGCTGGAGCCGGTCGTCGAACAGCCCACGACGGCCGAGGGATCGGGGGCGTTCCAGAGATTGGCGAGCATCGCCACACAGCGCCGCTCCAGTTCCGCGGTGCGTGGGTACTCGTCCTTGTCGATCATGTTCTTGTCGCGGCACTCGCCCATCAGCACCCCGGCCTCGGGCTCCATCCAGGTGGTGACGAAGGTGGCGAGGTTGAGCCGGGAGTTGCCGTCGAGCATCAGCTCGTCATGGACCAGGCCGTATGCGGTCGAGGGCGGCATCGGCCCGTCGGGCAGCCGGTGCCGGGGCGGCGCCGACTCCATCCCCGCGACCGGGTCGGCCTCCCCGAAGAACGGGTTGAGGGCGAGCCTGCGGCGCTCCTTGGACGGTTCCGTGCCGTGGGGCGAACCTTTGTGGAGAGGCATAGGGGACAGCCCTTCTCAGCTCTCGGCGGCGAGGCCGCCCTTGACGGCCCGGGTGAACTTGATGACGGCGACGTTGACGGGCGTGGGCATTGCGGAGACCTCCGGCGGAGCATGACGGGGATGCATCGCTGCGCATGCGTACGAAGGGGACGATACGGAAGGCGGGGGCATCCGGCGCGCGGAGCGGCCGGGTGCGGGGCACGGTCGCGGGCCGGGCTCACCTCAGCGGCGTACCGTCCTCGCGCAGCTGCGTCTGCGGCCGGCGGGCCGAGCAGCAGCCCGCCGAGGGTCGGCGCCAGGACCGGAAGCGACGGTGTTCCGGGCTTGCACCTCACGTCACGTCAGGCCCCAGGCTCGGTACGTACCCGGAAGGGAGAAAGGAGCGGGGAGTCATGGACTACTCCGTGGGACAGGTCGCCGGATTCGCCGGAGTCACGGTGCGCACCCTGCATCACTACGACGGCATCGGGCTGCTCTCGCCCGGCGGGCGCAGTCACGCCGGTCACCGCCGCTACGACGACGGTGATCTCGACCGGCTGCAGCAGATCCTGTTCTACCGGGAGCTCGGCTTCCCGCTCGACGAGATCGCGGTACTGCTCGACGACCCGGACGCGGACCCGCAGGAACACCTGCGCCGCCAGCACCGGCTGCTGTCCGACCGGATCGCCGCACTGCGAAAGATGGCCGCCGCCGTCGAAACAGCCATGGAGGCACGGAAGATGGGCATCAACCTCACGCCCGAGGAGAAGTTCGAGGTCTTCGGGGACAAGGATCCCGAGGAGCACGCGCAGGAGGCCGAGCGCCGCTGGGGCGGCACTGCCACGTACGCCGAGTCGCAGCGCCGGGTCGCCCGGTACACCAAGGACGACTGGAAGCGGATGCAGGCGGAGGTGGCCGACTGGGGCGCCGCCTACAGCGCGCTGATGGAGGCCGGTGAGCCCGCCACGGGCGAGAGGGCGATGGAGCTGGCCGAGGCACACCGGCTCCACATCACCAAGTGGTTCTACGAGTGCACTCCCGAGATCCACCGGGGGCTCGGCGAGATGTACGTCCACGACCCGCAGTTCCGCGCGTACTACGAGTCGATGCGGCCGGGCCTGGCCGAGCACCTGCGGGACGCGATCGAAGCCAACGCGGAACGCCTGGCGTAACCGCGGCGGGAGGCGCCTTTGGGGCGGCTTTGCCCCGGTTCACCCGGTGCGCATTCTCCTGGGGGCCACTGGAACCCAGGGGCGTCATCCTGCGTTGATAGCTTTGGGCGGCCACGCAGCCGCCATCGACCGATCCAGGAGCCCGGACCCTTGAATACGCTTGCGCTCGGACCGAGCTGGCTGGACCCGGACTATCTGATCAACACCTTCGGACTTCCCGGCGTCCTCCTCATCGTCTTCGCCGAATCCGGACTGTTGATCGGCTTCTTCCTCCCCGGCGACTCGCTCCTGTTCACCACGGGTCTGCTGGTGACCACGGGCCAGCTGAAGTTCCCGCTCTGGCTGGTCTGCCTCCTGGTGGCGCTTGCGGCGATCATCGGCGACCAGGTGGGCTATCTCTTCGGCCGCAAGGTCGGCCCGTCGCTCTTCAAGCGCCCGGACTCCCGTCTCTTCAAGCAGGAGAACGTCGAGAAGGCCCACGAGTTCTTCGAGAAATACGGACCGAAGTCGCTGATCCTGGCCCGCTTCGTGCCCATCGTGCGTACGTTCACGCCGATCATCGCCGGTGTGAGCCGGATGAACTACCGCTCGTTCATCACGTTCAACATCATCGGCGGTGTGCTCTGGGGCGTCGGGGTCACGCTGCTCGGCGCGGCCCTCGGCAAGATCGACTTCGTGCACAAGAACATCGAGGCGATGCTCATCCTGATCGTGCTCATCTCGGTCGTGCCGATCGGGATCGAGTTCCTGCGGGCCCACTCCAAGGCGAAGAAGGAAGCGGCGGCCGGTGGCGGCGAGAGCCACGGCCCGTCCGTGGGCGGCGGCCCGGCGCCCGCCCCGGGCCAGCGCGGCCGCCACGCCAAGCGCTGAGGCATGGCTCCGGCTTCCCGGCCACGGGCCCGGAAGCCGGAGCCGTACCTGGCAGCCGTACCCGCGACGGTCTCAGAACCCGCGCGTGCGCTTGGCCGCACTGCGGGTCGCCCCGCCGACCGCCCCCGGCACCCGCATGAACAGCCGGGAGATCTCGCTCCCCAGGTTCACCCCTATCGCGATGGCCAGCGCCGTCGCCACCGCGGTCGACAGCGAGGCGAGCCCGGCGTTCACATTGCCCTGCGCCATGCCCAGCAGACCGAAGTACGTGGCCGAGCCGGGCAGCAGCGGGCCGATCGCCGCCGTGATGAACGGCAGCGACGAGGTGTTCCGGTAGCGCGAGAGCAGCTGCCCGAACAGGCCCACCAGACCGGCCGCCGTCGCGGTCGCCACCACCGGTGAGATGTTGCCGGTCCTGGCCATCGCCCCGTAGATCACCCAGGCCACGCCGCCGTTGAGGGTCACCGCCAGCACGGTGGACCGGTCCTGCTGGAGCAGGATCGCGAAGGCGAGACAGAGCGCCATCGACGCCAGGATCTGCACCACCGGCCGGTCGTGGGCGATGAACCTCGCCTCGGGGTTCAGCTGTGCGCCCAGCTGAAGCCCCAGGTACAGCACCAGCAGCACACCGACGACGATGCCGATGAACAGATACATGACTTCGAGCAGCCGCGCGGCCGCGGTGATGTAGAAGCCGGTCAGCCCGTCCTGCACGCCCGCCACCAGGGCCCGCCCCGGCAGCAGCGCGAACAGCCCACCGGTGATGACCGCGGACGGCCGTACGTCCGACCAGTGGGTGAGGGTCAGCGCCACGCCCAGCGCGGCGGGCGGCATCGCCGCCACCACGAACTGGTAGAACTCCGGCAGCCCCCGCCCGGCGCACAGCCAGGCGAGCCGGTCGCCGAGCATCGCACCGGCCGCCGCCACCAGGAACACCAGCGGACCACCGCCGACCAGCACCGATGCCGCCCCCGCGAGACCGCCGCCGGCCAGCGTCAGCACCCAGCCGGAGTACGGATGCCGGTTGCGCCGGATCTCCGCCAGGCGCCGGTAGGCGTCCTCCAGCGAGACCTCGACATCCTCGGTGGTGATGTCGTCCACGAGCCGGAAGACGGCGGCCAGCCGGGTGTAGTCGGTGCCACGGCGGCGTACGGTACGGCTGGCCGTCACCGGGTCCTCGACCAGCGATGGCTGGTGCGAGATCGACAGCAGGGTGAAGGTGACCGTGGGCTCGCACCGGTCCAGGCCATAGCTGCGGGTCACCGCGAACATCGCCGCCTCGACGTCCTCGGCGCCCTCACCACCGGAGAGCAGCAGCTCCCCGATGCGCAGCGTCAGGTCGAGCACTCGCGGCACCGCGGGCCCCGCCTCGTCGGGCTTCTGCACCGGCTCGGGTGCCGGGCGCTCGGCGACCGGCATCCGCAGCATCGTGCGCATCCGGTCCTGCCAGGGGGCCTCCTTGGTCAGCCGGATCATCGGGCTGCCGTGCGCCGGAGTGAAGGCGGGCGGCGGCTGCCGGTCGCCGTGGGTGCTCGGCGGGGCGAAGGCGGAGCCGACCGTGTCCGAGCCGGTGGCCGGACCGGAACCGGAACCGGAACCGGAGGCGGCGCCCGAAGCGGAACCCGTTCCCGGTCCCTGCGGCTCGGTCGTCAGGCCCGCCGGAACGGCGAATTCCGATGTCGGGTGGTCATCGTCGGAGGCAGGCGTGGGCCTCCCCACCCCGGCCGGCGGGACGAAGGCGCTGCGCGCCTCGTCGGACTGGGGCTTCTGGTCCTCAGGACCGCCCGTTTCCGCCACCACTCGACCTCGCTCCTCATCGGGCTGCGCGTCCTGGGTTGCGCCCCTGCCCCAGTATGGCCACGGACGAGGGCGGCGACGCGAGGCGGGCGGGCCTACGGAACGTACGGGCCCGGCAGGACATACGGAACGGGCGGCACCCCTCGAAAAGGAGTGCCGCCCGGTCCGGCCCGGAACCCTGAATGGAACCGTGCGACGTACCTCGGCCGGAATCCGGCCGTGACCCTCGGGTCAGTGCGCGCCGCCCTGCGCCTCAAGGCGCTTGTAGGAGGCCTCGATCTCGGCCTCGGCCTCGGCGCGGCCGACCCAGTCGGCGCCCTCTACGGACTTGCCGGGCTCCAGGTCCTTGTAGACCTCGAAGAAGTGCTGGATCTCCAGGCGGTCGAACTCCGACACGTGGTGGATGTCGCGCAGGTGCTCCACCCGGGGGTCGGAGGCCGGCACGCACAGCAGCTTGTCGTCGCCGCCGGCCTCGTCCGTCATCCGGAACATGCCGATGGCGCGGCACTTGATGAGGCAGCCGGGGAAGGTCGGCTCGTCCAGGATGACCAGCGCGTCCAGCGGGTCGCCGTCCTCGCCGAGGGTGTTCTCGACGAAGCCGTAGTCCGCCGGGTAGCTGGTCGAGGTGAAGAGTCGACGGTCCAGGCGGATCCGACCGGTCTCGTGGTCCACCTCGTACTTGTTCCGCGAACCCTTCGGGATCTCGATGGTGACGTCGAACTCCACGGGTGGCTCCTCCATGATCAAGACATACGACTGGTGATTAAGTGTCCCCCACGGAGATGTGTGCTCGCGAAAGGGGCTGGTCAACGGTGGACGAGCCGGTGAAAAGACCGTCGGTCGACCCGCTGCGCAAGCTGAGCAGGCTCACCCTGCCGGGCAGCGTGATCAGGTTGAAGGGACTGAACGATCGGCAGTTCACGGCTGTCTCCGCCGGCCTGGGCCTGGCGCTCGCAGCCGGCGTCGTCCTTGCCGCCGGCCCCTGGGACTCGGGTCAGCGTAAGGCCGAGCAGGACTGGGCCGCCGCCCGGAGCCGTACAGGTGGCGTACATCACGGAGCCGACGCGCCGCCCGGACCGAAGCCCGCGCCCAGCGCCCCGGCCGTCCTCGCGCCCCTCAGCTCCGTGGTCGACAACGCCGCCCCGGACGCCCGCGATGCCCCGGACGGCGCAGCGGCCGCCCTCCGCGCCACCCTCGGCCCGCTGCTGAAGGCCCCCGCCCTGGGCGCCGTGCGCACCGCCGTCGTCATCGACACCGCCACCGGAGAACGGCTGTACGGACAGGGCGCCGGTACGCCCATGACGCCCGCCTCCACCATCAAGATCGCCACCGCGGTCGCCGCCCTGAGCGCCCTCGGCCCCGACTACCGCATCGCCACGACGGTCCAGGCGTCACCCGACTCCCGCACCGTCACCCTGGTCGGCGGCGGCGACCCCACCCTAGACAAGGCCGCCCTGCGCGCCCTGGCCACGGACACCGCCCGCGCCCTGAAGGGCAAAGGAGTGAAAACGGTCCGCCTCACGTACGACACCTCCCGCTACTCCGGCCCCGCACGGCACCCGATCGGCCCCAACGAGAACATCGCGCCCGTCAGCGCCCTGATGACCGACGAGGGCAGGCTCGACAAATCCACCAGCGGACCCGCCCCGCGCAGCGCCGACCCGGCCGGTGACGCCGCCCGGACCTTCGCCGAGCTGCTCGACGGCACGGGGATCACCACCCGGTCCGCCCCGGCGCACGGCCGGCCCGCCGCCAAGTCCCGTCCGGTCGCCCGGCATCTGTCCGTCCCGCTCTCCGCCCTGGTCGAACGGGCCCTGACCAACAGTGACAACGACATCGCCGAGGCGCTCGCCCGGCAGACCGCCCTGGCCACGGGCGAACCGGCCGACTTCAACGGCGGCCGACGGGCCGTCACCGCACAGCTCAAGAAGCTCCATCTGCCGCTCAAGGGAGCGGACTTCGCCGACGGCAGCGGACTGAACCGCAAGGACAGGGTCACCGCGGGACTGCTGGCCGGCCTCCTGGCCCGCGCCGCCGACCCGGACCACCCCGAACTGCGCCCCGTCCTCACAGGCCTCCCGGTGGCCGGGTTCAGCGGCACCCTCAGCGGCCGCTACACGGAGAAGTCCGCGGGCACCGGCCTGATCCGCGCCAAGACCGGCACCCTCACCGGGGTGAACAGCCTTGCCGGAACAGTCGTCGACGGGCAGGGCCGGCTGCTCGCCTTCGCCTTCCTGGCATCCGGTACGACATCCCCGTCCGCCGCCCAGTCCTCCCTCGACGCCCTCGCCACGAGCCTCGCCGCCCGCAACCGATGAGCCGGTCGACACCACACCGCGAACGGACCCGAGCACGTACGGTTGACGCATGACGAGCATCGGTGGTGCCGAGATGGTCGACTGGAATCTCGCGGTCGCGACCGCGACCCGACTTGTACGGCCGGGGCCCGAGATCAGCCGCGAGGAGGCCCGCGAGGTCGTCGCGGAGCTGCGTCGGCATGCCAAGGCCGCGGAGGACCACGTCCGTTCCTTCACCCGGATGATCCCCGAGGGGACCGAACCCGAGGACACCCCGGTCCTGGTCGTGGACCGGGCCGGCTGGATCAAGGCCAATGTCGCGGGCTTCCGCGAACTGCTGCGCCCGCTGCTGGGAAAGATGCAGGACCGGCGGGGCGGCGGACCCGGCGGTGCCGTGCTCGGCGCGGTCGGCGGCAAGGTCACCGGCGTCGAGGTGGGGATGCTGCTGTCGTTCCTGGCCTCCCGGGTCCTGGGCCAGTACGAGACGTTCGCCCCCGCCTCCCGTGAGTTCCCGTCCGTGTCCGACGGCGGCGGCAGGCTGCTGCTCGTCGCCCCGAACATCGTCCACGTCGAGCGCGAACTGGACGTCGACCCGCACGACTTCCGGCTCTGGGTCGCCCTCCACGAGGAGACCCACCGCACCCAGTTCACCGGGGTGCCCTGGCTCCGCGACCATCTGAAGGGCGAGATCCAGGCCTTCCTCGAAGAGACCGACGTCGACCCGATGACCGTGCTGGAGCGGCTCCGCGAGGCCGCCCAGTCCCTGGCCGGGGGCCGTCCCGAGGGCGAGGACGGCGAGGACGGCGGCCGCAGCCTCGTCGAACTCGTCCAGACACCCGCCCAGCGCGAGATCCTCGGCCGCCTCACCGCCGTGATGTCGCTGCTCGAAGGCCATGCCGATTACGTGATGGACGGCGTCGGCCCCGAGGTCGTCTCCTCCGTCGGCGAGATCCGGGAGAAGTTCCAGCAGCGCAGGGCGCGCGGTGCGAGCCGCCTCGACCAGGCGCTGCGCAAGCTCCTCGGACTCGACGCCAAGCTGCGCCAGTACCGAGACGGCGAGCGGTTCGTCCGGGCCGTGGTCGACGAGGTCGGCATGGACGGCTTCAACCGGGTCTGGACCTCGCCTAACACCCTGCCGACCAAGGCGGAGATCGCAAAGCCGGCGGACTGGATCGCGAGGGTGCACCGTAAGGCAGAGTCGTGATCACAGCGGGCCCGACGGCGGATGACAGGAAACGAACGCGCGGGTAATCACCCATCCGAGGGACCGTAGGGGCATGGGAAGGCGTGCAATGCTCGATGGACGGCTTGCCTCTGTCACCATCGACGCACTCTGAGTGACGGCACTCTTTCCGTCCCGGCACTCCGAGGCACCTCCCGAAACTTCACGAAGGGCACCGGACATGGGTCCCCATCCTGCGGTCGCGGCGATACGCCTGGCGGTCCGCCGCGTACTCCACGACGTACTCACCGAACACACCCGCAGCGCCGAGCACGCCCGGCGCACCCCGCACCCCGAGCTCGCCGAAGCCGGCGCGGGCAGGCGGTGCGCCGCACTCCCCGAACGCCCCGATACCCCGCTGGTGCTGGTGGCATGCTCCGGCGGCGCCGATTCCATGGCCCTCGCCTCCGCCCTCGCCTTCGAGGCCCGCAAGCTCGACGTCCGGGCCGGGGGCATCACCGTCGACCACGGCCTCCAGGACGGCTCCGACACCCGGGCCGCCGAGGTCGTCGACCGCCTCACCGCCATGCACCTCGACCCGGTCGAGTCCGTCGCCGTGCAGGTCGGCCACGGCGGCGGGCCCGAGGCCGCTGCCCGCGACGCCCGCTACGCCGCCCTGGACGCCGCGGCCGAGCGGCACGGCGCCACCGCCGTCCTGCTCGGCCACACCCGCGACGACCAGGCCGAGACGGTGCTGCTGGGCCTCGCCCGCGGCTCCGGCATCCGCTCGCTCTCCGGCATGGCCGCCGCGTCCGGCCCGGCCGGCCGCTACCGCCGCCCCTTCCTCCAGCTCGACCGGCAGACCGCCCGCAAGGCCTGCCTCGTCCAGTCGCTGCCCGTCTGGGACGACCCGCACAACATCGACCCCGCCTACACCCGCTCCCGACTGCGCCACGAGGGCCTGCCCGCCCTGGAGAAGGCCCTGGGCAAGGGGGTCGTCGAGGCCCTGGCCCGCACGGCACAGCTCTCCCGCGACGACGCCGACGCCCTGGACACCTGGGCCGCCGAGGCCGACCGCACCGTACGGGACGACGCGGGCCGGCTGGAGTGCACCAAGCTGTACGCGCTGCCGCCCGCCGTCCGCCGCCGGGTACTGCGCCGGGCCCTCATGGAGGCGGGCTCCCCGGCCGGTTCCCTCTTCGCCCGGCACATCGAGGAAGTCGACCGTCTGATCACCGGATGGCGCGGTCAGGGGGCCATCAACCTGCCCGGCCGGGTCGAAGCCATGCGCCAGGGTGGCAGACTGGTGATTCGGCAGAGCTGAAGCACAAGCGGCTGACACGCAGGCGATCGGCCGCGCGGATCCGGGCATCACCCCGGATCCGGCAAGGCAGAGAAAGAGACGCGGGTGAACGAGAAGGACATGGGCACCGACCTTCAGTCGGTGCTCCTCACCAAGGAAGAGATCGACGCGAAGCTCGTCGAGCTGGCCGCGAAGATCGACGCGGAGTACGCGGGCAAGGACCTGCTCATCGTCGGCGTCCTCAAGGGCGCAGTGATGGTGATGGCGGACCTGGCGCGCGCGCTGTCCACCCCCGTCACCATGGACTGGATGGCCGTCTCGTCGTACGGCGCGGGCACCCAGTCCTCCGGAGTGGTCCGGATCCTCAAGGACCTGGACACCGACATCAAGGGCAAGCACGTCCTGATCGTCGAGGACATCATCGACTCGGGCCTGACGCTGTCCTGGCTGATGTCGAACCTCGGCTCGCGCGAGCCCGCGTCCCTGGAGATCTGCACCCTGCTGCGCAAGCCGGACGCGGCCAAGGTCGCGCTCGACTGCAAGTGGGTCGGTTTCGACATCCCCAACGAGTTCGTCGTCGGATACGGGCTGGATTACGCGGAGAAGTACCGCAATCTCCCCTTCGTCGGCACGCTCGCCCCGCACGTCTACGGGGGCTGACCTCCTCCCGGCGCCTCTCGCCCGGCGAGGGTGTCCGGCCCGACCGGTACCGACGGCGGGGAACCTTTCACCGGATTCCCGCCGTTGAGCAATCGAAGGCGGGTTTCGACAGACGTCCCCGGCGGTCGCGGGCGACAATGCTGGGGTACCGTCCGAAGAACAGTCTTTTTCACAGCAGCATTTACCTACGGGCAGGAGGGACGGGGCGTCATCGCCCCGTATGGATGGACGTGAAGCGATACTTCCGTGGGCCGGTCATGTGGATCGTGCTGGCCGTCCTCGCCGTGGTCGTGTTGATGCAGGTCGTCGGCTCGTCGGGCGGCTACAAATCGGTGGACACCGGCAAGGTGATCCAGGCGATCAGCAAGGACCAGGTGGCGCAGGCCAAGCTGACCACCGGTGACGAACAGATCATCAAGATCGAGTTGAACAAGGGCCAGAAGCTTTCGGGCGAGTCCGGCAGCAAGTTCCAGGCGAGCTACATCGGCGACCAGGGTGTCCAGCTCGCCGACACGCTGCAGCAGAAGTTCGAGAGCGGCAAGATCGACAAGGGCTACACCGTCGCGCCGTCGAAGCAGTCCCCGTTCATCTCGATCCTCCTCTCGCTGCTGCCCTTCGTCCTGATCGTGGTCGTCTTCCTGTTCCTGATGAATCAGATGCAGGGCGGCGGCTCCCGGGTCATGCAGTTCGGGAAGTCCAAGGCGAAGCTCATCACCAAGGACACCCCGAAGACGACGTTCGCCGATGTGGCGGGGTCGGACGAGGCCGTCGAGGAGCTCCAGGAGATCAAGGAGTTCCTCCAGGAGCCGGCGAAGTTCCAGGCCGTCGGCGCGAAGATTCCCAAGGGTGTCCTGCTGTACGGGCCTCCCGGTACGGGCAAGACGCTGCTCGCACGCGCCGTCGCGGGCGAGGCCGGTGTCCCGTTCTACTCGATCTCCGGGTCCGACTTCGTCGAGATGTTCGTCGGTGTCGGTGCCAGCCGGGTCCGTGACCTCTTCGAGCAGGCCAAGGCGAACGCCCCGGCGATCGTCTTCGTCGACGAGATCGACGCCGTCGGCCGGCACCGCGGTGCCGGAATGGGCGGCGGTCACGACGAGCGCGAGCAGACGCTGAACCAGCTGCTCGTCGAGATGGACGGCTTCGACGTGAAGGGCGGCGTCATCCTGATCGCCGCCACGAACCGGCCGGACATCCTCGACCCGGCGCTGCTGCGCCCGGGCCGTTTCGACCGGCAGATCGCGGTCGACCGGCCGGACATGCAGGGCCGTCTCGAAATTCTCAAGGTGCACCAGAAGGGCAAGCCGGTCGCGAAGGATGTCGATCTCGGCGCCGTCGCCCGTCGTACGCCCGGCTTCACCGGTGCCGATCTGTCGAACGTGCTGAACGAAGCGGCGCTCCTCACGGCGCGCGGCGGTCTGAAGCTGATCGACAACAAGATGCTCGACGAGGCCATCGACCGCGTCGTGGCGGGCCCGCAGAAGCGGACCCGGATCATGTCCGAGAAGGAGAAGAAGATCACCGCGTACCACGAGGGCGGACACGCCCTGGTCGCGGCGGCTTCCCCCCAGTCGGACCCGGTCCACAAGATCACGATCCTCTCCCGCGGCCGCGCCCTCGGTTACACGATGGTGCTCCCGGAGGAGGACAAGTACTCCACGACGCGCAACGAGATGCTCGACCAGCTGGCCTACATGCTGGGCGGGCGCGCGGCCGAGGAACTGGTCTTCCACGACCCGACCACCGGCGCTGCGAACGACATCGAGAAGGCCACCGCAACGGCCCGCGCGATGGTCACGCAGTACGGCATGACGGAGCGGCTCGGCGCGATCAAGTTCGGCGGCGACAACACCGAGCCCTTCGTGGGCCGGGAGATGGGCCACCAGCGCGATTACTCGGAAGAGGTCGCGGCCCTCGTCGACGAAGAGGTCAAGAAGCTCATCGAGACCGCGCACAACGACGCGTGGGAGATTCTCGTAGAGAACCGCGACGTGCTGGACGCCCTCGTTCTCCAGCTCCTGGAGAAGGAGACGCTCGGCAAGGAGGAGATCGCCGAGATCTTCGCCCCGATCGTCAAGCGCCCGGCCCGCCCGGCATGGACCGGTTCCGCCCGACGCACCCCGTCGACGCGCCCGCCGGTGCTCTCGCCGAAGGAGCTCGCCCTCACCAACGGCGCCACCACGGCGAACGGCTCGGTCGTCCCCACGGACACCGTCCCGGCCACCGAGGTGCTCCCGGAGGACCGCTCCGAGAGCTGAGTCGTACGACCCCGGTGTGGTTCCTGTCACGGGAGCCCCACCGGGCCCGGAATGGATGCCGTGCCTCCGCAGGTTCTAGCCTGTGGGGGCGCGGCTTTTTCGTACACCCGCACGGAGGTGTGTGCGGGTGACAGCTCAGAGGAACGAGGCACAGATGACCGACCCGGTGACGTTGGACGGCCAGGGTTCGATCGGTGAGTTCGACGAGAAGCGGGCCGAGGCGGCCATACGCGAGCTCCTCTTCGCCGTGGGCGAGGACCCGGACCGTGAGGGACTGCGTGAGACGCCGGGGCGGGTGGCACGGGCGTACAGGGAGATATTCGCGGGCCTCTACCAGGAGCCCGAGGACGTCCTGACGACCACGTTCGACCTCGGCCACGACGAGATGGTGCTGGTCAAGGACATCGAGGTGTTCAGCACCTGTGAACACCACCTGGTGCCGTTCCGGGGCGTCGCACACGTCGGGTACATCCCGGCGACCAGCGGAAAGATCACCGGACTGTCGAAGCTGGCCCGCCTCGTGGACGTCTTCGCCCGCCGCCCGCAGGTCCAGGAACGTCTCACCACGCAGATCGCCGATTCGCTCATGCAGATCCTGGAGCCGCGCGGGGTCATCGCCGTCGTCGAGTGCGAGCACATGTGCATGTCGATGCGCGGTATCCGCAAGCCCGGTGCGAAGACGCTGACCTCGGCGGTGCGCGGACAGCTCCGCGACCCCGCGACGCGCGCCGAGGCCATGAGCCTGATCATGGCGCGCTGAGCGCCGCAGCGGCTGTGAGGGGAGAGCTCGGTGACCGCTACGCGGCCGCCGAGCTCTTGTCGTTGTTGTCCCCGTCCTCCGGGAGCTTGCAGATGCGCTCCAGCCAGAGGGCCGCGGCGACCACGGCGATGCCGGCCAGGACCGCGAAGCCTGCGTAGATCGCCTGGTCGCGGCGGGCCGGGATGTCCAGGGAGCCGAGCAGGAAGACGCCCGTACCGCCGTACATGCCGGAGACCAGGGCGACGACCAGCGCGCTGGCCTGGCCGAAGACGACCGCGCGGGCGGCCATCAGCGGTTCGACGCCCTTGGCTCCCGGGCGGCGCTCGCGCTGGGCGCGCAGCCGGGAACGGATGGAGAGCGCCGTTGCGAACAGGACGGCGGCGATCACCGCGAGCACGATGGGCGCGGCGAGGGGAACGCTCGGCAGACTGCCCAGGGAGTCCCAGAGACGGGCGCCGCCCCAGGAGACCACCCCGGCCGCGGCGAAGAGGCCGGCCAGTACCCCGAGCCGTAGTTGCTTCACCGAGTGATCCGCCCTTCGTCGCCGGTGATCCGTGGTGCCACTGATCAGTGGTGCCAGTGATCCGTTTCCGTCGAGCCTAACGACTACTCGGGCAGACGGAGTTCCAGATCGGCCCGGGGCCGTACGCCCTCGCGGCCGACACCGGCCAGCAGCTCCGCGACGGGGCCCGCGCCGGGCAGCTGGGCCTCGGGGTCGATGTCGTGCCACGGGGCGAGCACGAAGGCGCGCTCATGGGCCCGGGGATGGGGGAGGGTGAGCGCCGGGTCCTCGGAGACGACATCCGCGTACGCCACGATGTCGACGTCTATGGTGCGCGGGCCCCAGCGCTCCTCACGGACGCGGTCGAAGGCCTCTTCGACGGCCTGGCCGCGCTCCAGGAGGGAGGACGGGGGGAGCGTCGTCTTCACGACGATCACCGCGTTGAAGTACGAGGGCTGGGAGCCGGGATCGACGCCCCAGGGCTCCGTCTCGTACACCGGGGAGACCGCCTTGACCCGCAGGCCGGGGGTGTCCTCCAGCGCGTCTATGGCGCCCTGCAGGGTCTCCAGGCGGTTGCCGAGATTGGAGCCCAGGGAGATCACGGCGCGCTTGGGGTTGGAGAGGGTGATGTCGGCGGCGTCCACCTGCTCGACCACGGAGGCGGGTACCGGCTGTACGGTCGGATCGCTCTGCCCCTGGGTGGAAAATGCAGTCATACTCGGCTCCGGGTGATGGTGATGGTCACATCGTCGAAGGGGACGGTGATCGGCGCGTCCGGCTTGTGCACCACCACCTCCACCTCCTCGACTCCTTCGTGCTTGAGGCACTTCTGGGCGATGCGCTCCGCGAGCGTTTCGATCAGATCGACCGGTTCCCCCTGCACCACATCGACGACTTCCTCCGCGACGATGCCGTAGTGCACGGTCTTCGCCAGGTCGTCGGCGGCTGCAGCGGGGCGGGTGTCGAGGCCGAGCACCAGGTCCACGATGAACGTCTGGCCCTCTTCCCGTTCCCGGGGGAAGACGCCATGGTGTCCATGGGCCTTGAGGCCGCGCAGCGCGACACGATCCACGCGAATCACTCCTGCTGTCGTTGGGCGTAGAGACACGAGGCCGCGTGCGGGCGACCGGGTGCTCTCTTTCGAATCTACCTGCGAGCACCGACAGTGCCCGCCCGCGGGGGCTATGGACAGGGCCTCGCGGGGCTGGTAGCCGCTTCTACCCGCGGCCCCGGATTCCAACCCACCGCCGGGCGGACGCCACGGTCAGGAGGAGGAGTCCTCGTCCTCGTCCTCGCCGGATTCGGTCAGGACGGGCGAGCCGTGGTGGGACCAGAGCTTCCAGCCGTCCGGGGTGCGCCGGAACACATTGGTGGCGACCACGAGTTGGCCGACCAGCGGTCCGAGCGCGTTGCCGTCCTCCGCGGGGCCGCCGCTGAGGATGTTCTCCGTGCAGGTCACCAGGGCCGTGTCGCCGGTCATCGAGACCCCGACATCGGTCAGGAAGAACTGGATGTACTCGGTGTTCGCCATGATCAGGGCATAGCTGCGCAGCACCTCGCCGCGTCCGGTGAGCACCGGCCAGCCGGGGTGGACGCAGGAGACGGTGAGATCCTCGCCCGGCAGCCAGAGCCCGGAGAGCTCCTCGAAGTCGCCGCGCTCCATCGCCTCGTAGAAGGCGGTGTTGGCCTGCTCGACGGCCGCGATGTCGGCGGCGGCCTCCGCGTGCTCGTCGCGCGGCCCGCTCACGCGGCTCCCTCGACGGCGCGGGCGACCCGTACGGCGTCGGCCGTGGCCCGGACCTCGTGGACCCGGACGGCCCAGGCCCCGGCGGCGGCGGAGAGCGCGGAGATCGCCGCGGTGGCGGCGTCGCGTTCGCGGGCGGGCGGCGGCGGTGCGCCCTCGCCCGCCAGCACATGGCCGAGGAAGCGCTTGCGGGAGGCGGCGACCAGCAGCGGGCGGCCCAGGGCGCGCAGCTCGTCGAGGTGGGCGACGAGAGCCAGGTCGTGCGCGGCGTCCTTGGCGAAGCCGAGACCGGGGTCGATCACGATCCGTTCCGGGGCGACACCGCCCGCGATCACGGCGTCCATCCGCTCCCGCAGTTCCCGGGCGACCTCGGCGACGACGTCCTCGTACACCGCGCGGCTGTTCATGGACTCGCTGAAGCCGCGCCAGTGCATCACGACGAACGGTGCGCCGGCCGCGGCGACGACCCCGACCATGTCCGGGTCGGCGAGGCCGCCGCTCACGTCGTTGACCAGGGCGGCTCCGGCCGCGACCGACTCCTCGGCGACACGGGCCCGCATGGTGTCCACGGAGACCGTGACCCCTTCGGATGCCAGGCCCCTGACCACCGGGACCACGCGCCGCAGCTCCTCCGACGCGTCCACCCGGCTGGCGCCGGGGCGGGTCGACTCGCCACCGACGTCGATCAGGTCGGCGCCCTCGGCGACCAGGTCGAGGCCGTGCTTGATCGCGGCCGTGGTGTCGAACCAGCGGCCCCCGTCGGAGAAGGAGTCCGGGGTCACATTGACGACACCCATGACCGCGCAGCGGTCCCACTCCGGCAGTCCTCGGACCGTGCCTCGTCCACGCAACGTACTCATGCGACCAGCGTAGGCCCGTACGGCGTGCGGCTACGCCGCGCGGGCGTGGTGCTCCTGGCCCGGCGCCGGGGCGTGGGCGCAGGGCAGCGGCCGGCGGCCCGGGAACCGGCGGGCGAGGCGGCCGGGCAGCGCGAGGTTCACGAAGCCCTCGGCCTGCATGGCCGCGAAGGATATCCGGGGCAGGTCGCGGGCGGTGCGGTAGACGACGAAACGGGGCTCCCAGCGGGGCCGGAACTTGGCGTTGAACTTGTACAGCGACTCGATCTGGAACCAGCGGGAGAGGAAGATCAGCAGTCCGCGCCAGGTCCTCAGCACCGGTCCCGCGCCCAGCTTCTCGCCGCGGGCGAGCGCCGAGCGGAACATCGCGAAGTTCAGCGAGACGTGTTCCACGGAGAGCCGGGAGGCGTCCTGCAGGGCGGCGACGATCAGCAGTTCGTTCATGCCGGGGTCGGCGGAGCGGTCGCGGCGCATCAGATCGAGTGACATGCCGTCCGTGCCCCACGGGACGAAGTGGAGTACGGCCTTCAGGTTGCCGTGGGGGGAGTCGGCGGTGTGTTCGTCGGCCTTGTGGGCGGTGGCTATCACGCAGTCCCCGTCGGCCGGGTCGCCGATGCGGCCGAGCGCCATGGAGAAGCCGCGCTCGTTGTCGGTGCCGCGCCAGTCTGCGGCGGCGCGACGTATGCGGGCCAGCTCGGCCTCGCCGATGTCGCTGACGCGCCGGACCCGGGTCTCGTAGCCGAGGCGTTCAATGCGCTTCACCATCTGGCGTACGTTGCGCATCGCGCGCCCGGCGAGTGAGAAATCCGCGACATCCACCACCGCCTCGTCGCCGAGCTCCAGCGCGTCAAGTCCGGTCTCGCGGGTCCAGACCTCACCGCCGGTCTCGCTGCAGCCCATGACGGCGGGGGTCCAGGAGTGGGCCCTGGCCTCGTCCATGAAGCGCTCGATGGCGCCGGGCCAGGCCTCCACGTCGCCGATCGGGTCGCCGCTGGCCAGCATCACCCCGGACACGACCCGGTAGCAGACGGCGGCCTTGCCGCTGGGGGAGAAGACGACGGCCTTGTCGCGGCGGAGCGCGAAGTGGCCGAGCGAGTCGCGGCCGCCGTGCCTGGCCAGCAGGGCGCGCAGCCGGGCCTCGTCGTCCTCGGTGAGGCGGGCGGCCGGGTGCTCGGGCCGGAAGGCGAGGTAGATGGTGGTGACGGCGGTCAGCAGACCGAGGGCGCCGAGGGAGCACGCCACGGTCCAGGAGGTGACCCCGGCGTACTCGACAGGACCCTCGAAGCCGAACAGCCCGTACAGCACGTGCTGGAGGCGGTCGGCGATGCTGGGGCTCCCCACGACCCGGCCGGGGTGGACGCTGGTGATGATCAGGCCGAGGCCGAGCGAACCCGCGCCGAGGAGCACGAAGTTGGCCAGCGCCCGCCAGCGGCTCCTGGGGTCGGGGAGCGCGGCGAACTCGGTGCGGTGGCGGATCAGCAGCAGGCAGAGGGCCAGCGAGACGAGCGTGCCGATGACCGAGTGCCGGTAGACGAACTGCGCCAGCGCACCGGCCGGGAGCAGGACGACGGCCGCCCGCCAGGCCCGCCGCTTGCGCCGCTTGAGGCCGTGGGCGAGGAGCAGCAGCAGGACGCCCGTGCTCAGGGAGAGGGCGGCGGCGAACGGCCCGAGGGCGCCGGGGAGCACCTCGGCGAGGGTGTGCATCCGGCTGTGCCGGAAGCGCGGGAAGACACCCGCGGCGACATCGATCAGGCCGACGACGGTGCAGGCGGTACCGACCAGCGTCGGTACGGATTCGGGGCGCGGTCCGCGTACGAACTTGCGTACCGGACTCGGAACCGATCCCGATTTATCCCCATCTAGCGTGACAGACATCGCTTCCCGTGGCTCCGCGAGAGATTTTTGAGTCCTTCGGCCGAGGCCTTCCGGACGATGTGCGATCTGTAGGACGAGGCTTCCACGGCGAGGGTTCACCCGCCGGCCGGAAAATTCCCGACGAGAAAGCTCACCCCGCATGGGTCTTACCAGCAAGATATTTCTGGCCCTGGCCATCGTGCTGGCCGTGGTGTTCTTCGCCGCCACGGTCTGGCTCTGGCCACGCCTGGCCCGGCGCAGCGTGTCCGCGGTGCTCGGCAGGGTCGGCCTGCTGCTGGCGACCCAGGTGACGGTGTTCGTCTGCGTCGCTCTGGTGGCCAACAACTCCTTCCTCTTCTACGGCTCCTGGGCCGATCTCTTCGGCCGGAAGCAGGATCTGGGCGTGGTCACGGACCACGCGGCCGGAGCACCGGCATCGGGGAACATCGTGCGGGTCGGGATCCAACGGCCGGACGTGCCGGGCGGTTCGCGGCCGACGACGGGCGGCCGGATCGACAAGGTCGTGATCGCGGGCCGGCAGTCGAAGATCGAGAGTTCGGCGTACGTGTATCTCCCGCCGGAGTACTTCCAGCCGGCCTTCGCCCGCCGGAAGTTCCCCGCGGTCGTCGTCCTCACCGGGTACCCAGGCGTCGCGGAGAACCTTCTGCAGGGTCTCAAGTACCCGCGAACGGCGCATGAACGGGTGAAGGCCGGCCGGGCGCAGCCGATGATCCTGGTGATGCTGCGGCCCACGGTGGCGCCGCCCAGGGACACCGAGTGTGTGGACATAAAGGGCGGGCCGCAGACCGAGACCTTCTTCGCCGAGGATCTGCCGCGGGCGGTCTCGGACGCGTACCGGGTCGGCACCCTGGCCCGCAACTGGGGCATCATGGGCAATTCAACCGGTGGTTACTGCGCGCTGAAGATCGGGCTCCACCACCCGGACCGGTTCGCCGCGAGCGCGGGGCTCTCCGCGTACTACAAGGCGGCCGAGGACCCGACGACCGGTGACCTCTTCCATGGAGACCAGGGGGCGCGCGACCGCTCCGATCTGATGTGGAGCCTGGACAATCTGCCGCAGCCCGACTCCTCCTTCCTCGTCACGACCTCCAGGCAGGGCGAGGGGAACTACCGCACCACGCGGCAGTTCATCGACAAGGTGAAGCCGCCCTCCCGGGTCTCCTCGATCGTGCTCGACAGCGGCGGGCACAACTTCAACACCTGGCGCCGGGAGATCCCTTCGGCGCTGGACTGGATGAGCAGCCGGCTCAGCGAGAACTGACCCCGGGCCGGCGGCTCACCCCGCGATGCTCTTGGCGATGCTCTCCACGGTCTCGACGGCCACCTCGGTACGCGGTACGGCCTGGGCATCGGCGTCGATCGAGCGGCGCAGCGCCTCATGGAGCCGGGCCGGGGTGAGCACGCCGAGGAAGCGGCCGGTGCTCTCCTCGTCGATGACGGCGATCCAGCCCGCGTCGTGCTGGAGCATGGTGGCGAACGCCTGCTTGAGCGGGGCTCCGACGGGCAGCCACGCCTCCATCCTGCGGGCGTGGGCGCGCACCGTGTCCTTCGTCCCGGCGGTGAAGCCGTCGGCCGGGATCCAGCCGTGCAGATTGTCCTGGCCGTCCAGCACGACCGCCCAGCGCGCGCCCTCGGCCCGCAGCCGCTCGGTCGCCCTCGCCAGGGAGTCGTCGAGGTGGACGACCGGCGGCTGGTCGAGGTCGCCCTCCTCGATGGGGGTCACGGAGAGCCGCTTGAGGCCGCGGTCGGCGCCGACGAAGTCCGCGACATAGGGGGTGGCGGGGGCGCCGAGCACGGTCGCCGGGGTGTCGAACTGCTCGATGGAGCCCTGTCCGTAGACGGCGATACGGTCACCGAGCCGGACCGCTTCCTCGATGTCGTGCGTGACGAACAGCACCGTTTTGCGGACCTGTGCCTGAAGTCTCAGGAATTCGTTCTGCAGGCGTTCCCGCACGACCGGGTCGACCGCGCCGAAAGGCTCGTCCATCAGCAGCACGGGCGGGTCCGCGGCCAGCGCCCTTGCCACGCCCACGCGTTGGCGCTGACCGCCGGAGAGCTGTTCCGGATAGCGGTCGCCATAAACGGAAGGATCAAGTCCGACGAGGTCGAGGAGTTCCGCCGCGCGTGCACGGCCCTTTCCCCGATTCCAGCCGAGGAGATGGGGAACCGTCGCGGTGTTTTCCAGGACCGTACGGTGCGGGAAGAGCCCCACCTGCTGGATCACATAGCCGATGCGGCGGCGCAGCTGGACGGGGTCGATGGCGGATATGTCGTCCCCGTCGAGGAATATCCGGCCCTCGGTCGGTTCGGTCAGCCGGTTCACCATCTTCATCGTGGTCGTCTTGCCGCAGCCCGACGGTCCGACGAGCGTGACCAGTTCACCCTCCGCGACCTCGAAGGAAAGGTCGTCGACGGCGGTCGTGCCGTCCGCGTACCGCTTGGTGACATGCTCGAAACGGATCATGGTTCCCCATTGTCGCGCGTGTTCTGTGAAGGACATGTTGCTGGAATACAACGTCCTCGGCGATTGTCAGTGGTCGAGGATAGGGTCACCAGAACATCGGTACGAGTCGGTAATCGGAGAGGGGGGACGGATGGCTGCCGCGCAGAACTGCATGGTGACGAACGACTGGATCTGCGGGGAGTATCTCCGTTCCCGCAGCCAGGAGTTGACCGATGCCACGGTCCAGCACATCTGGATCACCGCCGTCTCGGTGGCGATCGGACTCCTGGTGGCCTTTCCGCTGGCGCTGCTCGCCCGCCGCGGCCGCCGCTTCGCCGGGCCGGTCCTCGGGCTGACGACGGTGCTCTACACCGTGCCGTCACTCGCGATGTTCTCGCTGCTGCTGCCGCTGTTCGGGCTCTCCGCGGCGCTGGTCGTCACCGGCCTGGTGCTGTATTCGCTGACCATTCTCGTACGGAACATCCTGGCGGGCCTCGAAGCGGTTCCGCAGGAGGCGAAGGAAGCCGCGAAGGGAATGGGGTACGGGCCGTTCCGGCTGCTTTGGGAGGTCGAACTCCCCCTGGCGATGCCCGCGTTGATGGCCGGGGTGCGCATCGCCACGGTCTCCACGATCGCGCTGACGACGGTCGGATCGATCATCGGCAGAGGCGGCCTCGGCAACCTCATAGGGGACGCGCTGCCCAGCTTCTTCAAGGCCCAGGTGCTCACCGCCTCGGTCCTGTGCGTACTGCTCGCGGTCGTCGCGGATCTGCTGCTGCTGGGCCTCCAGAGGCTGCTGACCCCCTGGACCCGAATACGCACCGCGCCGGCGGGCGCGGCCGCGGACGCCACGGCGAAGGCGGTCTGACCCATGGGAGTTCTCGGCGAGGCCTGGACCTGGCTCACCACCGGCGCCAACTGGTCGGGGGAGAGCGGGGCGGCCCACCGGCTCGGCGAGCATCTGTACGTCAGCGGCGTCGCGCTCGCGCTGGCCTGCGCCGTGGCCCTGCCTATCGCGCTGTACCTCGGGCACATCGGGAAGGGGGGCGCGCTGGCCGTCAACATCTCCAATGTGGGGCGGGCGATCCCGGTCTTCGCGGTGCTGGCGCTCTTCATGGTCTCGCCGCTGCGCAACACCGGATATGTGCCGACGATCATCGCGCTGGTGCTGTTCGCAGTGCCGCCGCTGCTCACCAACGCCTACGTCGGGATGACGGAGGTCGACCGGTCGGTGGCAGAGGCGGCGCGGGGCATGGGGATGTCCGGGGGCCAGCTCTTCGTACGGGTCGAGCTCCCGCTGGCCTACCCGATGATCATGACCGGGCTGCGCTCGGCCGCGGTCCAGGTGGTCGCCACGGCGACGATCGCCGCGATGGTCGGCCAGGGCGGTCTCGGCCGGATCATCACCGCCGGGTTCAACACGTACAACACGCCACAGGTGGTCGCGGGGGCGCTGCTGGTCGCCGTGCTCGCCCTGCTGGTGGAGGCGGTGCTGGTGGTCCTGGACCGGCTGCTGTCACCGCTGCGCCGCCGCAGGACGGCATGACTGGTATGACGGCTCGGCGCGACCGTCCGTCGGCCCACGCCGTCGCATCCTCTGTTTCACCGGATTTCATCTCAGACAGCCCCTGTTGCTGTGGACGGAGAACACAATGAGCAAGACCTCGCGAATAGCGGGCGCGGTCATCGGCATGGTCGCGCTGGCCGGCTCGCTCGCCGCCTGCGGTGGCGACAGCCTGGAGAAGGACAAGGGGAGCTCGGCGGCCTCGGGCGACTCCGGCGGTTCCGGCAAGAAGGGCTCGCTCGTCGTCGGCGCGGCGTCCTTCACCGAGTCCAAGGTGCTCGCCGAGCTGTACGCGCAGATCCTGGGCGACGCCGGATACAGCACCTCAGTCACCACGGTGGCCAACCGGGAGCTGTACGAACCGTCTCTGGAGAAGGGCGAGATCGATGTCGTCCCCGAATATGCCGCGACGATCGCCGAATTCCTCAACGCCAAGGTGAACGGCGCGAAGGAGGCCGGGAAGAAGCCGGTCGCCTCCGGTGACGCGGCCGCCACGGTCGCGGCGCTGGAGAAGCTCGCGGGCCCGCTCGGACTGAAGGTGCTCCCGGTCGGCGAGGCCGTCGACCAGAACGCCTTCGCGGTGACCAAGGAATTCGCCGACGAGAACAAGCTGAAGACCCTTTCGGACCTCGGTGCCTCCAAGCTGAAGGTGAAGATCGCGGCGGGTGACGAGTGCGAGGTGCGGCCGTTCTGCGCGCCGGGCCTGAAGAAGACGTACGGCATCGATGTCACCGGTATCGACCCCAAGGGAGTCGGTACACCGCAGTCCAAGCAGGCCGTCAAGGACGGCAAGGACCAGCTGGTCCTCACCACCACCACGGACGCGGTGCTGGACAGCTACGGCCTGGTGTTCCTGGAGGACGACAAGAAGCTCCAGAACGCGGACAACGTTCTGCCGGTCGTCAATGCCAAGGACGCCGGTTCCCCGGACATTGCCGATGCACTCGGCAAGCTCACCAAGGCCCTGACGACCGAGGATCTCGCGGAACTGAACCGCAAGGTCGACGCCGAGCGCGCAAAGCCCGCCGATGTGGCCAAGGACTATCTGCAGTCGAAGGGACTCATCGAGAAGTAGGTATTGGGGGGATCGGAGGCCGTCAGGTAACCGGCCGGGAACAGATTGCCGGGCGGCCTCCCGATAGCCCCGTACACACGGTAAATTTCAGGCCATGCCACGTGGACGTCATCGCCATTCGCCACCTCTGCACAGAATCCTTCCGCCTTCGGTCGTCGCCGGAGCCTCGGTGCTCTGTGCCGCGGGCGCCTGGCTGCTCGCCGAGCCCCTGGTCCTGCGCGGTCTGGTGGCCGCCGCGGCGGCCGCTGCCGTGACCGGTGCGTATCTGATGCGCAGCTGGGACCGGGAGGCGGGCCGTCGTGTCGCGGATCTGACGCGCGCCCGCGCCGGTGACGAATGGCGGGCCGAGGAGCGCACGGCCGAGCTGGAGGCCGACCTGGAGGAGTCGCGGGAGCTGCGCGTACGGCTGGAGACGAAGCTGCGCCGCAAGCGCGTGGAGCTCGCCAACCTGCGCGGGGAGCACGCCGCGCTGCTGCGGCGGTACGCCAACGCCGAGACCGAGCGGGCCAGCGCGCTGGAGGGCCGCAGGCAGCTCGCGCTCGAAGCCGCCGCGCCCCGGGAGCTGCCCGCCGCACGCAGCACGCCGACACCGGCCACCTATCTGCGTGCCGCCAAGGCGCTGGAGGACCTCGCGCGCAACGGGGCGCTCCAGGAAGCGCGCCGTACCGCCGAGCAGGCCAGGGAGCGGGATCTCGCGGAGCGGGCCCGGGAGGCGGAGGAGCGGCAGGGGAAGCACGCGGCGGCCGCGGACGAGTCCGGGACGCACCACACGCGCCCGCAGGCCGCCCTTCCCGCGACCCGGCCGTCCGCCGCGCTGCCCGCGGCACGCGCCGTTCCGCGCGCCAGCGCCGTCGCTCCCTACGCGGCGTCCCGCCGCCATCCGGTGCCGCAGGGCAGCTTCGACTTCTTCGGTACGCAGAAGGCGCGCGCCGCGATCGAGTCCGTGCAGAACGAGGACCTCGCGGACGTGGTGGGAGAGGAGGCGCTGGCCGCGCACCGCACGGGCACGGCCGAGAACCGGGCCGTCGGCAAGGTCATCGACCTGACCGCGCACGACGAGACCGAGCAGCTCGACGTGGTGGAGCTGCGCAGCGCGATCTCGTAGCGGTCCGGGGCCCCGCGGCCTGTTTGTCGCGGTCTACTTGTCGATGTCGCCGACGACGAAGAAGAGCGAGCCCAGGATCGCCACCATGTCGGCGACCAGTGTGCCCGGCAGCAGCTCGGTGAGTGCCTGGATGTTGTTGTACGAGGCGGAGCGGAGCTTCAGCCGGTACGGGGTCTTCTCGCCCTTGGACACCAGGTAGTAGCCGTTGATGCCGAGCGGGTTCTCGGTCCAGGCGTAGGTGTGGCCCTCGGGGGCCTTCAGCACCTTGGGCAGCCGTTGGTTGATCGGGCCAAGCGCCAGGCCGGCCATCCGGTCCAGGCAGGCGTCCGCCAGCTCCAGCGCGTTGTGCGTCTGGTCCAGCAGGCATTCGAACCGGGCCAGGCAGTCGCCCTCGGTGCGGGTGACGACCTTGAGCGTGTCCTGCAGCTCCCCGTACGCGAGATACGGCTCGTCGCGCCGCAGATCGAAGTCGACTCCCGAGGCGCGGGCGATCGGTCCGGACACCCCGTAGGCGTGCACCGTCCCTGCGGACAGCACGCCGACACCGCGGGTGCGGCCCCGGAAGATCTCGTTGCCGAGCACCAGGTCGTCGTACACGTCCATCCGGGACCGGACCGAGGCGATGGCGTCCCTGGCACGGCCGAGCCAGCCCGCGGGGAGGTCCTCCTTGAGGCCGCCGACCCGGTTGAACATGTAGTGCATCCGGCCGCCGGAGACCTCCTCCATCACGGCCTGGAGCTCCTCGCGCTCGCGGAAGGCGTAGAACACCGGGGTGATCCCGCCGAGTTCGAGCGGGTACGAGCCGAGGAACATCAGATGGTTCAGGACCCGGTTCAGCTCGGCGAGCAGGGTGCGCGTCCAGACCGCACGCTCCGGGACCTCCATGCCGAGCATGCGCTCGACGGCCATCACGACGCCCAGCTCGTTGGAGAACGCCGACAGCCAGTCGTGGCGGTTGGCGAGCATCACGATCTGCCGGTAGTCGCGGGCCTCGAACAGCTTCTCCGCGCCGCGGTGCATGTAGCCGATGACCGGTTCGGCGTGCTGGATGCGTTCGCCGTCGAGGACGATGCGCAGACGGAGCACGCCGTGGGTGGAGGGGTGCTGGGGGCCGATGTTGAGCACCATGTCGGTGCTCTCCGCTGCGCCGCCGATGCCGACTGTCGTCTCCGTCATACGGCCAGTATTCCCTGAGCGCCCGGGGCTGTGCCCCGGACCCCGCGCGTCAAGCACCGACAGAGCTGGTTCCGACCGGGGCTGTGCCCCGGACCCCGCTCCTCAATCGCCGGAGGGGCTGCGTTCTGCCGTGGTGAGGCTGGGTTCGGCCGGGGTGGGGCTCGGTTCGGCCGAGGGGAGGCGGGGTTTTCGTTGTAGTAGCCAGGCGAAGTCGCCCAGGCCGTTCCGGGCTGTGAGTTCGGCTGCCTCGCTCGCCGAGGCCAGGGCACGTACGTATCCGGCAGGGTCGGTCGATGCCAGGCTCAGCGGGGGGCGTTCGCCGGTGATGCCGAGGTGGTGCAGGGCCTCGCGCTGTGTCAGCAGCTCGGGTGGTGCGGTCCCGTCCACCGCCGTCACCGCCGCCGCGCACGCGTCCAGCGCCACGTGCGAGGTGAGGTCGCAGCTGCCGTCCGGCACCGGCCGCACCTCGCGGCCGGACCGGAAGCCGGTCAGCGTGCCGAAGGGCGGCCGGGCCTCCCGTACGTGTGCGTAGTCCACCGCCACCGCGAGCCCCCCGGACAGTGTGGACACCGCCCGCGCCCAGGCCTCGTCGCGCGGGCGGCCGATCTCCGCGCGGGTGCCCGGTCCGGCCGACGGCCACCAGCGGCGCAGCCACTCGGCGTCCGCCCCGGTCACCGGCTCGCCGAGCCGCTCCGTACCGTCCGGCGCCCGGACGAGGACATAGCGGTCGACACCGTCCGCATCGGTCTCGGCGACGTCGGTCGGGACGTTGTCCAGCCACTCGTTGGCGAACAGCAGACCGTACGTCCCCTTCGGCGGCTCGGCGCACCATTCGATCCGTGGGTCCAGACCGGCCGGGCGGGCGGCGAGCTCCACGGCGTAAGCCCGTACGGCGAGACCGTCGGTGCCCACTGCCGCGAGCGCCGCCAGCACGCCCGTCAGCAGTTCGCCCCGCCCCGCCCCCAGATCCACCAGGTCGACCGAGCCGGTGCCCAGCTCCCGCGCCGTCCTGACCAGCAGCCGGGCGACGGCACGGGCGAACAGCGGCGACGCGTGGACAGAGGTGCGGAAGTGGCCCGCCGGCCCTTCGGGGCTCCGGTAGAACCCCCCGTCCCCGTACAAAGCGGTCTCTGCCGCATCCCGCCACCCATGCCACTCATCCGTCACGTTTCCAAGTCTCCACCTTGGGGAGTACGGTCCCTGCAGCCGGATCGGCCCCTCGGTTGACCCGTGCACCTACCGCCTTTCCCTACGCTGGGTTACGTGCAGCGCCTCTACGACTTCATCCGCAGACACCCGACGGGCGTCGACAGCTTCTGGGCTGTCTGCCTCCTCGGGTTCTCCGGCCTGTCCATGGTGGCGCTCGCGGGCAGCACCGCCGAGCGGATCGCCGCCGTGCCGATAGCCATCGGCCTGTGCACGGTCGTCGCGCTGCGCCGACGCACGCCGGAGAAGATGCTGCTGCTCGCCATCGCGATGGGCGTCGCGCAGTTGGTCTTCGAGGTCAAGCCGGGCGTCGCGGACTTCGCGCTGCTGGTGATCGTCTTCACCGTGGCCGCTCTCGGGGAGCGCTGGGCGTCCCGGCTCGCACTGGTCTGCAGCCTGAGCGCGGCCGGTCTCTCCCAGCTGCGCTGGCCGCAGGACGTACCGCGGGGCAGCTGGCTCCAGCAGGTCTTCGTCTGCGTCGTGATGACCGTGCCGTTCGTACTCGCCTGGGTGCTCGGCGACTCGATGCGGACCCGGCGCGCCTACCTCAGCCAGCTGGAGGAGCGCGCGGCCCGGCTGGAGCGGGAGCGCGAGGCGCAGTCGAAGGTCGCGGTGGCCGCCGAGCGGGCCCGTATCGCCCGCGAGCTCCACGATGTCGTCGCGCACAACGTCTCGGTGATGGTGGTGCAGGCCGACGGCGCGGCGTACGTCATGGACGCGGCCCCCGACCAGGCCCGGCAGGCCCTGGAGACCATCTCCAGCACCGGCCGGCAGGCCCTCGCCGAGATGCGGCGGCTGCTCGGGGTGCTGCGGACCGGTGACGTCAAGGAGAGCGGGGAGTACGTTCCGCAGCCCGATGTCGAGCAGATCGAGGACCTGATCGAACAGGTCAGGCGGACCGGACTGGCCGTCGACTTCAAGATCGAGGGCACCCCGCGCCCGCTGCCCAGCGGGGTCGAGCTGACCGCGTACCGCATCGTGCAGGAGGCCCTGACCAACACCCGCAAGCACGGCGGCCCGGACGCAGGGGCCAGTGTGCGGCTGGTCTACTTCGACGACGGGCTCGGGCTGCTGGTCGAGGACGACGGGCGGGGCGCGGCGCACGAGCTGTACGAGGACGGCGGCGCCGACGGCGCGGGCCACGGAATGATCGGTATGCGCGAGCGGGTCGGCATGGTCGGCGGCACGCTGGACGCCGGGCCGCGGCCCGGCGGCGGGTTCCGGATCAGCGCACTGCTGCCGCTCAAGCCGGCCCACTAGCCCACTGCCCCCTTGCTGGACAGGAACAGGAGACAAGGACCCTCATGGCGATCCGCGTGATGCTCGTCGACGACCAGGTGCTGCTGCGCACCGGCTTCCGGATGGTGCTCGCCGCCCAGCCGGACATGGAGGTCGTGGCCGAGGCCGGCGACGGCGCGGAGGCGATCGAGATCCTGCGCTCCACCTCCGTCGACGTGGTGCTGATGGACGTACGGATGCCGAGGCTGGACGGCGTCGAGGCCACCCGCCGCATCTGCGCGCAGCCGGACGCGCCCAAGGTGCTCATCCTGACCACGTTCGACCTCGACGAGTACGCCTTCTCCGGGCTGAAGGCCGGGGCCAGCGGCTTCATGCTCAAGGACGTACCGCCCGCCGAACTGCTCGCCGCTATCCGCTCCGTGCACAGCGGTGACGCCGTAGTCGCCCCGTCCACCACGCGCCGGCTGCTCGACCGCTTCTCCCCGCTGCTGCCGAGCGGCACCCGCGAACCGCTGCACAAGGGCATCGCCAAGCTCACCGAACGCGAACGCGAAGTGATGCTGCTGGTCGCACAGGGCCTGTCGAACGGCGAGATCGCGGCGCGCCTGGTCCTCTCCGAGGCGACCGTGAAGACGCATGTGGGCCGCATCCTCACCAAACTGAGCCTGCGCGACCGGGTGCAGGTCGTCGTCCTCGCGTACGAGACGGGCATGGTCCGGGCCGGTGGCGGGGCGGGCTGAAGCGGGAGAGCGCGCTGCGGCACCGGGTGCGGCGTACGCGGACGGGGATCAGGCACATCCGCTTCGGCCGAACCGGCCGTCGCTCAGCGCAGAACGCCTTCCAGGAAGTCGCTGCCGAGCCGGGCCACCACGGTCAGGTCCAGCTGGTGCAGTACGTACCGGCCGCGCCGCCGGGTGGTGACCAGGCTCGCCTTCTTCAGCACCGCGAGGTGCCGGGAGACCTCGGGCGCCGTGATGCCGTGCATATCGGCCAGCTCGCCGGTCGTGTGCGCGGACCGGGCGAGATGGCGGCACAGGCGCATCCGCATCGGGTTGGCCAGCGCCTCCATGCGCAGCTGGAGCAGTTCCACGGAGGCGGGGGAGGGCAGCTCGGGCTGGTGCACCGGGTAGTGGATCACCGGTCGCCAGCCCGGCGCGTGCAGCACCATCAGGTGCGGCCAGCCGAAGGCGGACGGGACGAGGGTGAGCCCGGGGCCCGTGGCGCTGGTCCTGCCCTCGGCGAGCTTGTCGGCGCTGATCCTGGTCCCGGCCTCGTCGAGCGACAGGGCCGGGGACACCGCGCCCATCGCCTCGCCGATGCCCTTGTGCCGCAGCAGATCCGTCTTGTGCCGGGCGTCGGCGACCAGCTGGACCTGCACGCGTCGCCAGGTGTCGCCGAAGAACGCCTGGTCGCAGTCCTCGAACAGGCGCCGTACCCAGCGGCGTACGGAGACGGGGTCGGCCAGCAGCTGCCGGGTGAACTCCACCTGCCGGGGACCGCGCGCCGCCGCCAGCTCCAGAGCGCGGGCGCGCATCGTCGCGTCGTCGAGGGGGGAGGGCGCGCCGATCGCGTAGTGGCTGGAGCAGGTGAACTCCAGGGCGGCGGAGACGAACCGCTCGTCGTCGAGCCGGTCGAGGATGTCCAGGTCCTCGGCGAGGTTCGCGCCCGTCCTGCCGTTGCCGCCACGGACCCCGGCAAACGGCATGAAGACGTCCGAGAACGTGTGGCTCCACAGGAAGTCGGCCTCGTGCAGCCGGTCCGCGAGGTCGGGCTCCAGCGCGCTCGCGGTCGCCGTCGCCCAGCCGTGCAGGCCCGGGTGGTGTCCCGGCTCGGCGAGGGCGTGCAGGGCCAGCCCCAGCTCGGCGAGGGGGGAGGTCTCGAAGACGATGTGCTCGGGCGCCAGCCCGGCGATGTCGATGTGCACGCTCACCCCTCCATAGTGCGGGGTGTGCGGGGGAGGCCACGCGCCATTTGACGGCGGTCGTCAATCGACGGGCCGGACGGGCGGGACCGGCCCACACTGCGGTCATGGACGCCATTCAGCAACACATGATCGACAGTTACGGAACCGTCCGGGCGGGGACCCGGGGTGAACATGTCGGCCCCGGGCCGCTCGGCAGCCCCCGCTAAGCCACCCGCTTCAGGAACTCCGCCACCGCCCCCCGTACATCCTGCGCCGTCCACTCCAGCCCTTCCCGCCCCACCGTGACCTCGGTGAGCGACACCCCGGGCGGCCCGGCAGCCGCAGGGTGCCAGACGCGGAAGAGCGCCACGCCCGTCTCCTCCGCCTGCCGCACCGCCGCCTCCGTCAGGGCATCCGCCCCGTACGGCAGCCACACCCGGAACTGGTGCGTGTGCGGCGGATCCGGATGCACCCGGAACCAGCCGACGCCCGCCGCCGAGAAGCCCTCGGCCAGCGCCCCGGCCACCACCTTCGCCCGTGCCACGTACGAAGGCAGCTGCGGCAGCTCCTGGTCGAGGCCGATCAGTGCGGCGAGCGCCGCCGGGAACTGCTGGAAGAGCTGTCCGCCGTACCGGTGGCGCCAGGTGCGGGCCTCCTCGATCAGCGACTCGGAACCGGCCAGCGCGGCCCCGGAAATGCCGCCGAGCGTCTTGTAGAACGAGACGTACACACTGTCCGCGAGCGCCGCGATCTCCGGCAGCTCCCGCCCGAAGTGGGAGGCGCACTCCCACAGCCGCGCGCCGTCGAAGTGCACCACTGCATCGCGTTCCCGCGCGGCCGCCACGACGGCCTCCAGCTCCTCCCACGTCGGCAGGACGAAACCGGCATCGCGCAACGGCAGCTCCAGCATCATCGTGCCGAACGGCTCGGCGAAGTCATGGATCTCCTGCGCCGTGGGCAGCCGGGGCTCGGACGTCGGATGGACGGTACGCAGCCCGCTCACCGCTCCCAGCGCGCCGCGCTCGTGCACCTCGGGGTGTGCCAGGGGATGCAGCGCCACCGTGGAGTTGCCGGTCCGTCCGGCCCAGCACCGCAGCGCGACCTGCTGCGCCATCGTCCCGGTCGGGAAGAACGCGGCGGCCTCCGTGCCCAGCAGGCCCGCGATCCGCCCCTCCAGCTCGGCGACGACGCCGTCGCCGTAGATGTCCGCGGGGCGGTCGGGATCGGTGACCGTCCCGGCCCCCGCCGCCAGTGCGGCCAGCCGTTCACCGAGCGACAGGTCCATGGGCGGCCTGATCAAGGCCCGCTCGGCCGCGCGCCAGGCATTCAGCCTGCGCAGCCGCTGCGCCGACTTCGATTCCGATTCCGACTCCGACGGCGATCCCGATGGCGACTGCTCGTCCGTGTCTGCTGTGTCTGTCATGGGACGATCATCACGCAGAGCGCAGCCCCGGCCCACACGGTTCACCGGTCTCCCCCGTGCCCCCTCCGGACTTTTCCCACAGGCTGTGGACAGTCAGGAGCCCGGGCGAAACGCTGGCGTAGCATGCAATGAAATCGTCCGGTACCCCCCGCGGACTGGAACGGAAGGCCACCGCCGCGTGAATGCAACAGTTCCCAAGGAGCCCCTCGATGCGAGGGACCGTCCCGCCCGCCTCACGGTCGGCGTCGTGGGCGCGGGCCGCGTCGGCCCCGCTCTCGCCGCGTCCCTGCAGCTCGCAGGGCACCGGCCCGTCGCCGTGTCGGGCGTCTCCGACGCGTCCGTGCGCAGGGCGGCCGCCCTGCTCCCCGACGTACCGCTGGTGCCGCCCGCCGAGGTCCTCGCGCGCGCAGAGCTGGTGCTGCTGACCGTGCCCGACGACGCCCTGCCCGGCCTGGTCGAGGGCCTCGCCGAGACCGGTGCGGTGCGGCCGGGACAGCTGATCGTTCACACGTCGGGGCGGTACGGGACGAGGGTGCTGGACCCGGCGCTGCGGGCAGGCGCGCTCCCGCTCGCCCTGCACCCGGCGATGACGTTCACCGGCACCTCCGTCGACGTCCAGCGGCTGGCCGGCTGTTCGTTCGGCGTGACCGCCCCCGAGGAGCTGCGGCTCGCCGCGGAGGCGCTGGTCATCGAGATGGGCGGCGAGCCCGAATGGATCGCGGAGGAGTCCCGCCCGCTCTACCACGCGGCGCTCGCCCTCGGCGCGAACCACCTGGTCACCCTGGTCGCCCAGTCGATGGAGCTGTTGCGCACGGCCGGGGTCACCGCCCCCGACCGGATGCTCGGCCCCCTCCTCGGCGCCGCGCTCGACAACGCCCTGCGCTCCGGCGACGCCGCCCTGACAGGCCCCGTGGCCCGCGGCGACGCGGGCACGGTCGCCGCGCACATCGGCGAGCTGCGCAGACACGCTCCGCAGACGGTCGCCGGCTATGTCGCGATGGCCCGCGCCACCGCCGATCGCGCACTCGCCCACGGCATGCTCAAGCCGGAGCTGGCCGAGGACCTGCTCGACGTCCTGGCCGACGGCACCGGAACCCAGGAGCCCCGATGACCAACAGGACCGGCACGCCCAGCACCGCCCACACGCCCGGTACGGCCCCTTCCGCCGCCGCGCCCCACACGCCGGGCACGCCCCGCCCCGGCGCCCCCGGCGCCCCCCTTCTCCGTACGAGCGCCGAACTCGCCGCGTTCGCCCCCTTCAAGGGGCCGCGGGCCGTCGTCATGACCATGGGCGCCCTGCACGAGGGCCATGCCACCCTGATCCGTACCGCACGCGCGGCCGCGGGCCCGGACGGACAGGTCGTCGTCACCGTCTTCGTCAACCCGCTGCAGTTCGGCGAGGCGGCGGACCTGGAGCGCTACCCCCGCACCCTCGAAGCCGATCTCGCCGTGGCGGGCGCCGCCGGGGCGGACGCGGTCTTCGCGCCCTCCGTCGACGAGGTCTACCCCGGCGGCGAACCGCAGGTCAGGATCTCGGCCGGCCCGATGGGCGAGCGGCTCGAAGGGGCCTTTCGCCCCGGGCACTTCGACGGGATGCTCACCGTCGTCGCCAAGATGCTGCACCTCACCCGCCCCGACACCGCGTTCTTCGGGCAGAAGGACGCCCAGCAACTGGCGCTGATCCGCCGCATGGTGCGCGATCTGAACTTCCCCGTGGAGATCGTCGGCGTGGAGACGGTCCGCGAACCGGACGGCCTCGCGCTCTCCAGCCGCAACCGCTTCCTGGACGCGGAGGAACGGCACACCGCCCTCGCCCTGTCCCGGGCCCTGTTCGCGGCGCGCGACCGGCTCGCCGCCCAGCAGGCGCTGCACGCCCGCGCGCAGACCACCGCGGCGACCACCGGCAGGGCCGCCGCGCTCACCGCGCTCGGCGAGACCCGCGCGGCCGCCGACACCCAGGCGGTGGCGCTGGCCCGCCCCGTCGACGGACCCGTGGCCGTGCGCGCCGCCGCGCAGCTGATCCTGGACGACGCGGCCGCCGAGCAGCCGCCGCTCGCCCTGGACTACCTGGCGCTCGTCGACCCGGCCGACTTCACCGAGATCCCCGACGACCGCACCACCGGTGACGCGATCCTCGCCATCGCGGCGAAGGTCGGCAAGACCCGCCTCATCGACAACATCCCGCTGACCTTCGGAGCCACCACGTGACCGGAATACGGCTGACCGCCCCCGCCCCCGGCTGGTCCATCGACGCCGACGTCGTGGTGGTCGGGTCCGGCGTGGCCGGTCTCACCACCGCGCTGCGCTGCGCGGCCGCGGGCCTCGCCACCGTCGTCGTCACCAAGGCCCGCCTCGACGACGGCTCCACCCGCTGGGCGCAGGGCGGCATCGCGGCGGCCCTCGGCGAGGGCGACACCCCTGAGCAGCACCTGGACGACACCCTGGTCGCGGGCGCGGGCCTGTGCGACGAGTCGGCGGTACGGACCCTGGTCACCGAGGGCCCCGACGCCGTGCGCCGGCTGATCGAGACCGGCGCGCACTTCGACACCACGGACGGCGGCGACATCGCGCTGACCCGCGAGGGCGGCCACCACCGCCGCCGCATCGCGCACGCGGGCGGGGACGCCACGGGCGCCGAGATCTCCCGCGCCCTGGTCGAAGCGGTCCGCTCCGCAGCCCTCCACACCGTGGAGAACGCCCTGGTCCTGGATCTGCTGACGGACGCCGAAGGCCGTACCGCGGGCGTCACCCTGCACGTCATGGGCGAGGGCCAGCACGACGGCGTCGGCGCGGTCCGAGCCCCCGCGGTGGTCCTCGCCACCGGCGGCATGGGCCAGGTCTTCTCCGCCACCACCAATCCGGCGGTCTCCACGGGCGACGGTGTCGCTCTCGCGCTGCGGGCCGGCGCGGAGGTCTCCGATTTCGAATTCGTCCAGTTCCACCCGACGGTGCTCTTCCTCGGCGCCGACGCCGAGGGCCAGCAGCCCCTCGTATCGGAAGCGGTACGGGGCGAGGGCGCCCATCTCGTCGACGCGTCCGGCACCCGCTTCATGCTCGGGCAGCACGAACTGGCCGAGCTCGCCCCGCGCGACATCGTCGCCAAGGCCATCACCCGCCAGATGCAACTGCACGGCACCGAGCACATGTATCTCGACGCCCGCCACTTCGGCGCCGAGATGTGGGAACAGCGCTTCCCCACGATCCTGGCGGCCTGCCGCGCCCACGGCATCGACCCGATCACCGAGCCGATCCCGGTCGCCCCCGCCGCGCACTACGCCTCCGGCGGCATCCGCACCGACCTGCGGGGACGTACGACCGTGCCCGGTCTGTACGCCTGCGGCGAGGTCGCCTGCACCGGTGTGCACGGCGCGAACCGGCTGGCGTCCAACTCCCTCCTGGAGGGTCTCGTCTTCGCCGAGCGCATCGCGGCGGACATCGTCGAGGACCGGCCCCGCGCGGGCGCCGCGACGAACGGCCCCCTTCCCGCCCCCTCGCCGCTGCTCGCCCCCGAGGCGCGCGGCACGATCCAGCGGATCATGACCAGGGGCGCCGGAGTCCTGCGCTCCGCCGAGAGCCTGGCCGCCGCGGCCGATGAGCTGGAGGATCTGCACAACAGCGCCGCCGAGGCCGCCGGGGCTGCCGAGCCCAAGGTCGCGGTGCCCGGCGTCGAGGCGTGGGAGGCCACCAACCTGCTGCTCGTCTCGCGGGTCCTGGTCGCCGCCGCCCGCCTGCGCGAGGAGACCCGCGGCTGCCACTGGCGCGAGGACCGGCCCGAACGCGACGACGAGAACTGGCGCCGCCACCTCGTCGTCCGGCTCACCGCGGAGCGTCAACCGGTCCTCCGTCGGACGGAGACCGAGGCATTCGGGCCCGTACGCCCGGCGCAGGCGCCAGACTGCGCAGCAGCAGCACCCCTGATTCACCCCGCCGACGTCACCGAGGAGCCGTAACCGTGAGCACGCCCGAAGAGAATCCGCGCCCCACACCCGTGGACGTACCGCTGATCCAGATCGGCGCGCCCGCACCGTCCGCCGGCGGCTGCGGGGACGGCTGCGGCTGCGGCGGGGACGAGTACTACGAGATCGACCCGCTGGAGTGCGGCCTCGACCCCGACCTCGCCCAGCTCCTCGCCGACGCGGGCCTGGACCCGGTTCAGGTCGAGGACGTCGCGCACGTCGCCATCGCGGAGGACCTCGACGGCGGTGTCGACGTCACCACCGTCGCGACCGTCGCCGAGGACGCCGTGGCCACCGGCGACTTCACCGCCCGTGAGGCGGGCGTCGTGGCCGGGCTGCGCGTCGCCGAGGCCGTCCTGTCCATCGTCTGCACGGACGAGTTCGCGGTCGAGCGCCATGTCGAGGACGGCGACCGCGTCGCCCCCGGCCAGAAGCTGCTGACCGTCACCACCCGCACCCGCGACCTGCTCACCGGCGAGCGCAGCGCACTCAATCTGCTCTGCAGGCTCTCCGGCATCGCGACCGCCACCCGCGCCTGGGCCGATGCGCTCGAAGGCACGAAGGCCAAGGTCCGCGACACCCGCAAGACCACCCCGGGCCTGCGCGCCATGGAGAAGTACGCGGTGCGCTGCGGCGGCGGCGTCAACCACCGCATGTCGCTGTCCGACGCCGCGCTGGTCAAGGACAACCACGTCATCGCGGCGGGCGGTGTTGCCGAGGCCTTCAAGCGGGTACGGGACGAGTTCCCGGACGTGGCGATCGAGGTCGAGGTCGACACCCTGCAGCAGGTCCGTGAGGTCCTCGACGCGGGCGCCGACCTGATCCTGCTGGACAACTTCACCCCGCTGCAGACGGCCGAGGCGGTCGCCCTGGTCGGCGGCCGCGCGGTCCTGGAGTCCTCCGGCCGGCTCTCCCTCGACACCGCGCGCGCCTACGCCGAGGCGGGCGTCGACTACCTGGCCGTCGGCGCGCTCACCCACTCCTCGCCGATCCTCGACATCGGCCTGGACTTCCGCGACACCGACGGGGCCGGCGTCTGATGCTGCTCACCATCGACGTCGGCAACACCCACACCGTCCTCGGCCTGTTCGACGGTGAGGAGATCGTCGAGCACTGGCGGATCTCCACCGACGCCCGCCGCACCGCGGACGAGCTCGCGGTGCTGCTGCAGGGCCTGATGGGCATGCACCCGCTGCTCGGCGAGGAGCTGGGCGACGGCATCGAGGGCATCGCGATCTGCTCCACGGTCCCGGCCGTCCTGCACGAGCTGCGCGAGGTGACCCGCCGCTACTACGGCGACGTCCCCGCGGTCCTCGTCGAGCCGGGCATCAAGACCGGGGTGCCGATCCTGATGGACAACCCGAAGGAGGTCGGCGCGGACCGCATCATCAACGCGGTCGCTGCCGTCGACCTGTACGGCGGTCCGGCGATTGTCGTCGACTTCGGCACGGCCACCACCTTCGACGCGGTCTCCGCCCGCGGTGAGTACGCCGGCGGTGTCATCGCCCCCGGCATCGAGATCTCGGTCGAGGCGCTCGGCGTCAAGGGCGCCCAGCTCCGCAAGATCGAGCTGGCCAGGCCGCGCAGCGTGATCGGCAAGAACACCGTCGAGGCGATGCAGGCGGGCATCATCTACGGCTTCGCGGGCCAGGTCGACGGTGTCGTCGCCCGGATGAAGAAGGAACTGGCGGCCGATCCCGACGACGTCACCGTCATCGCGACGGGGGGCCTTGCGCCGATGGTGTTGGGCGAGTCCTCCGTCATCGACGAGCACGAGCCCTGGCTCACCCTCATCGGTCTGCGTCTGGTGTACGAGCGGAACGTGTCCCGGATGTAGCGGATACGGGCGGCGTACCTGCGGGAACGGTTCGGTGGAGGCGGGGGCCGCCGCCGCGCCGCCGACTGCCAGTTAAGCCGATTTTGTCCCTTTAGCACGTATTGTCGCGTCATGCCCACGCCCTACGGATCACGCGGCGGCATGGCGTTCAGCGCGGACGAGCTGCGTGTGCTCCGACGCGTCCTCGCCATCGCCCTTCACCCCTCGCCCCTGCCCGACGAGGACGTCCAGGACTGCCTGCGGCTTGCGGGCGCGGTGGACGAGGCGGTCGGCGAGGCGGGACGGCTGCGCGCGTTCCTCCTCGCCGACCTCGTCCGCTACCGCAACGCCCTCCCCGGCTCCGTCAGCGGCTATCTGGAGCTTCTCCAGGATGCCCTGGCGGGCGGATACGACCCCCGCCCCGACGACCTTGCCGCGCTGCGCGCCCTGCGCCACAGACCGGTGGCCGCGGCGCTCCTGGAGCGCTGCCGGGTGCTCGCGGAGCGGTCGGTACGGGCCCGCCTCGCCGGACGCGCCGCCGCACCTGCCGCCCCCGCACCCCGCAGCCGGCTCCTCGCGCTGCCCGGTGGCCGGGCCGCCGACGCCGAACCCGAACGGCCCAAGACCCCGGCGGCCCCGCCCCGGCCGGTCCCGCCGGCCGAGCGTCCGGCACCGAAGCCCTCGGAGGTCTTCCCGCCCCGGCGCCCTGTCCCGCCGCCGCAGGAGCGGGCCGCGGGATAGCCGCGCCACGACGCGGAGGGGGTGCGCGGAAGGCCGTACCGGCCTCGCTACTCTGGACGCCATGGACTACGTATCCGCGCTGGTGCCCCCCGTGGTGATGGCCGCCTTCTTCATCGGCCTCGTCGTGACGATCGTCAAGAGCCAGGGCGGTCCCAACAAGGCCAAGGAGGACGCGGCCGTGGACATGGCGCTCGGCCACGCCGAGTCGGCCGAGCAGGCACCGCGGACGAACGGCGTCTGATCCTCCCGGAGGTCTCTTTGGGCCTCGCAGCATGTCGAAGGGCGCACGACCCGTCAGGAGTCGTGCGCCTTTTTGCTGCGTGAATAGCCGAGCATTCCCGGCATCTGGCACTAAAGTGACATTGTGCCCCGCCAATTGGGAGATCTGGAAGACGCCGTGATGACGCGGGTCTGGCAATGGAACCGTCCGGTCACCGTGCGGGAAGTCCTTGAGGACCTTCAGCAGGAACGCTCCATCGCCTACACCACCGTCATGACGGTAATGGACAATCTCCATCAGAAGGGCTGGGTGCGCAGGGAAGTCGACGGCCGCGCATATCGATATACGGCGGTCTCCACCCGCGCCGCCTACTCGGCCGCACTGATGAACGAAGCCTGGTCGCACAGCGACAACCCGGCCGCCGCTCTTGTCGCCTTCTTCGGCATGATGTCCGCCGAGCAGCGCGAGGCCCTCCAGGACGCCATGCGGATCGTTCTGCCCGATCTGCACGGCACCCCCGAGCTCCCGCCCGATGAAGCGGCGGATGAAGCGGCCGATGAACCGGCCGGAGAAGCGGCGGGAGAACCGGCCGGAGATCCGGCCGATGACGCGGGCCCGGAGACCGGGCGATAGCGTCTGCGTATGTCCTCAGAGCTTCCGCATACCGATTTCCGTACCGAACCGTCGGTTATAAACGTGGCCATCACCGTCCGCCGTGCCAGGACCAGCGATGTGGCATCGGTCCGCCGTCTCCTCGACGGGTACGTACGTGAAGGCATCCTGCTCGACAAAGCAACGGTGACGCTTTACGAGGACATCCAGGAGTTCTGGATCGCGGAACGCGACGAGGACGCCCGGGTCGTCGGCTGCGGTGCACTGCACGTGATGTGGGAAGACCTCGCCGAAGTGCGTACTCTCGCGGTCGATCACAGCATCAGGGGTGCGGGAGTCGGGCATCAAGTACTGGACAAGTTGTTGCAGACCGCCCGTTGGCTGGGCGTACGGCGGGTTTTCTGTCTCACCTTCGAAGTCGACTTCTTCGCGAAGCACGGCTTCGTGGAGATCGGAGAGACTCCGGTCGACGGAGATGTCTACAGCGAGCTGCTGCGTTCCTATGACGAAGGTGTAGCAGAGTTCCTGGGTCTCGAACGAGTGAAGCCGAACACCTTGGGCAACAGCCGGATGCTTCTGCACCTGTGACCGTCGCAAGAAGCCGTAGCCCTATGTCCGAATCGCGCACGTTTCCCGTCTTCTCGGGATCCTGAACCTCTCCCGGGGGTTTGTGTTTTCCGGGGAAAAGCGGTTTCCTTTCCGCGTACTGCATTTTCGATGAAAGGAAATCCCGTGGCACAGAAGGTTCAGGTCCTTCTTGTCGATGACCTCGACGGTGGCGAGGCGGACGAGACAGTCACGTTCGCGCTCGATGGCAAGACGTACGAGATTGACCTCACCACGACCAACGCTGACAAGCTCCGTGGTCTTCTTGAGCCCTACACCAAGGGTGGCCGGCGTACGGGTGGCCGCGCAGCGGCCGGCCGTGGCAAGGGCCGCGCCGTTACGGGTGGCAACAAGGACACCGCGGAGATCCGTAAGTGGGCGCGCGAGAACGGCCACAATGTGAATGACCGCGGCCGTGTTCCCGCGGAGATCCGCGAGGCTTACGAGAAGGCCAACGGCTGAGCTGTCGACTCATCGGTCGACCGCCCCGTTCGGGCACGCATCAACCGGGCCCGGTGGCTTTCCGTGGCCACCGCGTCCACGATCCGTACGAGATCGGGAGCACCCCCACCCCTGCTCCCGAGGCCGACGAGGGCCGGGAGCTCCGGCTCTCCCTCGTGCCGCGGCCCGGGGGGCCGCAGCCATACGGCGGCCCCCGACCGGCCCGCCGTCCGTCCGGGCGGTGCCGGCGCAGTGATCCGACCGCCCGTGCCGATGGCGGTCAGTGAGAGGGCGACCCCGCCCCACTCCAGCCAGTCGAGCAGCCCGGGCAACTCCTCGGCGCTTCCCGCCGCCACCAGCAGGCCCATCCGCGCGCCCGTCAGTGCGACCGGTCCGGTGCGGCCCACCCGCCGCAGCGCCGCACGGCCGACGGCCGCGGGCACCTCCAGGACGTCGAACCGCAGCCCGGTCAGCAACCGCACCGGTGCGGTGCCCTCCGTCGCCCAGCCGAGCTCGCGCTCGTACCACCGCGCCCAGCGCGCACACTCGGCGTGATCCTCCCGCCCGTCGGCGAGCGACGGCAGGGGAGGCGGGACGGCGATGGCCATGCCGGAAGAACGCCCGAGCCACTCCAGGGGTTACGCAGGGTCCGCATCCGAGTGCTCAGTGTGTCCGGGATGGGGGCGTAGAGACGTATTCGGGAGCGCGAAGATGTTCGCCCGTAGCGGAGGGAACGGGCGCGCGCCGCATGGACCGTCTGTAATTGCGGGTAAGACATCCCTAGTGGGACGGGGCGACACGCTGGTCCGGGCGTCTCACGTTCGCCATCGGCGTACTGGCGAAAGGGGTATCTGCCTGGCCTGCGGGAACATCGTCTCGCACCATCGGGTTGGAGCAGATGTCGGCGTTCGGGGCAGGAGGCCAAGGACGGTGTCGGCAGTTGGAATGAGCGGTCCCCGCTTGCGGGACTAAGCTGCGGAAGGACAGGGAGGGGACCGACCCCTTACTGCCTGACCGCTCTGAGGAGCGATTAACGATGTTCGAGAGGTTCACCGACCGCGCGCGGCGGGTTGTCGTCCTGGCTCAGGAAGAAGCCCGGATGCTCAACCACAACTACATCGGCACCGAGCACATCCTCCTGGGCCTTATCCACGAGGGTGAGGGTGTCGCCGCTAAGGCCCTGGAGAGCCTCGGGATTTCGCTCGAGGCGGTCCGCCAGCAGGTGGAGGAGATCATCGGCCAGGGCCAGCAGGCCCCGTCCGGGCACATCCCCTTCACGCCCCGGGCCAAGAAGGTCCTGGAGCTGTCGCTCCGCGAGGCCCTCCAGCTCGGCCACAACTACATCGGCACCGAGCACATCCTGCTCGGCCTGATCCGCGAGGGCGAGGGCGTCGCAGCCCAGGTCCTCGTGAAGCTGGGCGCCGACCTGAACCGGGTGCGGCAGCAGGTCATCCAGCTGCTCTCCGGCTACTCGGGCGGCAAGGAGGCGGCAACCGCGGGCGGCCCCGCGGAAGGCACGCCCTCCACATCCCTGGTGCTCGACCAGTTCGGCCGGAATCTCACCCAGGCGGCCCGCGAATCCAAGCTCGACCCGGTCATCGGGCGCGAGAAGGAGATCGAGCGGGTCATGCAGGTGCTGTCCCGCCGTACCAAGAACAACCCGGTTCTCATCGGCGAGCCCGGCGTCGGCAAGACGGCGGTCGTCGAAGGACTGGCGCAGGCCATCGTCAAGGGCGAGGTGCCCGAGACCCTCAAGGACAAGCACCTCTACACCCTCGACCTCGGTGCGCTGGTCGCCGGTTCCCGCTACCGCGGTGACTTCGAGGAGCGCCTGAAGAAGGTGCTCAAGGAGATCCGCACCCGCGGCGACATCATCCTGTTCATCGATGAGCTCCACACCCTGGTGGGTGCGGGTGCCGCCGAGGGCGCGATCGACGCCGCCAGCATCCTCAAGCCCATGCTCGCCCGCGGCGAGCTGCAGACCATCGGTGCCACGACGCTCGACGAGTACCGCAAGCACCTGGAGAAGGACGCCGCTCTCGAGCGCCGCTTCCAGCCCATCCAGGTCGCGGAGCCGTCGCTGCCGCACACCATCGAGATCCTCAAGGGTCTGCGCGACCGCTACGAGGCCCACCACCGCGTCTCCATCACGGACGAGGCGCTGGTCCAGGCCGCGACGCTGGCCGACCGGTACATCTCGGACCGCTTCCTGCCGGACAAGGCGATCGACCTGATCGACGAGGCCGGTTCCCGGATGCGCATCCGCCGGATGACCGCGCCGCCGGACCTCCGCGAGTTCGACGAGAAGATCGCGGGCGTCCGCCGCGACAAGGAGTCCGCGATCGACTCGCAGGACTTCGAGAAGGCCGCGTCCCTGCGCGACAAGGAGAAGCAGCTCCTCGCCGCGAAGACCAAGCGCGAGAAGGAGTGGAAGGCCGGCGACATGGACGTCGTGGCCGAGGTCGACGGCGAGCTGATCGCCGAGGTCCTCGCCACCGCGACCGGCATCCCGGTCTTCAAGCTGACGGAGGAGGAGTCCTCCCGGCTGCTGCGCATGGAGGACGAGCTCCACAAGCGCGTCATCGGCCAGAAGGACGCCATCAAGGCCCTCTCGCAGGCGATCCGCCGTACGCGAGCCGGTCTGAAGGACCCGAAGCGTCCCGGTGGCTCGTTCATCTTCGCCGGCCCGTCCGGTGTCGGTAAGACCGAGCTCTCCAAGACGCTCGCCGAATTCCTCTTCGGTGACGAGGACGCGCTGATCGCCCTCGACATGTCGGAGTTCAGCGAGAAGCACACGGTTTCCCGCCTCTTCGGTTCTCCCCCCGGCTACGTCGGTTACGAAGAGGGCGGCCAGCTCACCGAGAAGGTGCGCCGCAAGCCGTTCTCCGTCGTCCTCTTCGACGAGGTCGAGAAGGCCCACCCCGATATCTTCAATTCCCTGCTCCAGATCCTGGAGGACGGTCGCCTGACCGACTCCCAGGGCCGGGTCGTGGACTTCAAGAACACGGTCATCATCATGACGACCAACCTCGGGACCCGGGACATCTCCAAGGGCTTCAACCTGGGCTTCGCCGCCCAGGGCGACGTCAAGACGAACTACGAGCGGATGAAGGTCAAGGTCAACGAAGAGCTCAAGCAGCACTTCCGCCCCGAGTTCCTCAACCGTGTCGACGACACGGTCGTCTTCCACCAGCTCACCGAGGAAGACATCATCCAGATCGTCGACCTCATGCTGGCCAAGGTGGACGAGCGCCTGAAGGACCGCGACATGGGCATCGAGCTGAGCTCGGAAGCCAAGTCGCTCCTGGCGAAGAAGGGCTACGACCCCGTGATGGGCGCCCGGCCGCTGCGCCGGACGATCCAGCGCGAGATCGAGGACATCCTCTCCGAGAAGATCCTCTTCGGTGAGCTGCGTCCCGGTCACATCGTGGTCGTCGGCACCGAGGGCGAGGGTGAGGAGAAGAAGTTCACCTTCCGCGGCGAGGAGAAGTCGGCTCTGCCCGACGTCCCCCCGATCGAGCAGGCGGCAGGCGGCGCGGGCCCGAACATGTCGAAGGACGTGTGAGGACGCTCCCGAGCGGCTGAGCGCCTGAGCATCCGAAGGGGCTGCCCCGGAACCGTGAAAACGGTCCGGGGCAGCCCCTTCTGCCGTGCCCGCCGTGTACCCGCCGTGCTGCCGTGTCCGCTGCCGTCAGCGGCGCACATCGAGGCCTTCGCCACCGATGGGCCGGAAATTGCCGGTGACGGAGACCCGTAGTCCGGGCAGGGCTTCGAGCGGGGTCAGATCGATGCTCCCGCCGTACGTGGGAGGGGTGAACAGCAGCGATCTCAACGCGGGGAAGACCCGGGGGATCTGCTCGAACCCCTCGTCCGGTTCCGTGCCGCTGCGGAGCACCAGTTCCCGGACGGAGGGGACGGCCGCCTCGCCCTCGAACTCCGCCAGGGACACCACCTGCATGGTGAGGTCGGTGACCCGGGGAGCCTGTCGCAGGGCGTCGAGCAGGGGCCGCACCGGCGTGGGGGTTTCCAGATGGAGGACGCCCAGGAGCGTCCAGCCGTCGAGCGAGTCCACTTCGAACGGGGCCGTCCCCCGGATGGTCAGCGTGCGCACGTGGGGGTGCGAGGGCAGTCCCGTCAGCCGCTCGGCCGGCACATTCCTGAGGTACAGGAAGCCCAGCCGGTCCGAGGCGGAAGCCGTCGCCGAGAGCGCGGCGCCCGGGAGATGACTCATGTCCAGCTGGAGTGACCTCAGCGCACGGATTCCGGCGAGCGGACCGAGATCCTGCACGGCCGGGCAGGCGCGCAGGGACAGGTCCATGAGCCTCTCCCCGCAGTCCGCCAGAAAGGACAGGTCCGTCATACAGGGGTTCTCCCCGATGGAGAGTTCGGTCCACTGCCTGCCGCGCAGCGCTCCGTGGAGTTCGGCGTCGGTGAACCGGCCGCTGATCCGCAGATGGCCGGCGGAGGGCAGACGGTCCAGCGCGTCCAGTTGCTCCCGGGAGGTGATCTTCAGGAGGTGATACTCCAGATCGAAGACGGCGAGGACCTGCTCGGCGTACTCCGCCGCCGGGTATCTGTCCCAGTTGTCGCGGAACGTATAGCTGAGGGTCGGGTGGGCGAGCGCCCAGCGGCGGGCGTACGGCACGGCTTCGGCGCCGCCGACCTCGTTGATCAGATCCGCGACGGTGCGCACCTCCCTCGCGGCGAGCCCGGCGGTCGCCGGGTCGGGGAGATGGCTCAGCCCGGCCGGTCCCAGCCGGGCGAGCAGCCGTACGTCCCGGTTGGACTCCGGAGGGAACAGGGCCGCGACGGCCGTGCGGACCCTGGCACGTGTCGTCTCGTCCAGCCAGGTGGCGTGCTGGGCGCAGAGCGCGGCCAGGACGACGATCTCGTTCCGGGTGACGGTGTCCGCCGGTCCCGGCTCCACATCCAGCAACCCGTTGACCAGGACGGGGTGTTCACGGCGGCCGCAGTGGCCGGCCGCCAGCAGGATGACGTCCTGCCACTGCTGTGTGCCGGCCCGGCCGAGCAGTTCGTTCAGCTGGTCGCCCTCGACGAACTCCTTGGCGGCGAGGAAGTCCTGGAAGGTGCGGTGGGCGAACTGGTAGACGCCGTCGGCCCGTTCCTGGAGGACCCCGCTGCGGTTCAGCAGATGCGTCAGGATCTCCTCGGCCGTGCCCTGGCCGCGTACCTGTTCCATGCCCGGCAGGGCCCGGTCCAGCTGGTGCAGCGCCGCAGGGCGCCGGAGCTCCGACTGGTTGCCCCGTACGAGCCAGATCGCGATGCGCTGGAGGAGCTGGGCCTGTTCCTCCACGTTCATCGTGATGCCTTCGGGGGCCTCGATCCTGCGCCGCTTGTCGCGGTCGCCGAGCAGCATGGCGAGGGCCGAGTCGTACAGACTCCAGCGGGTCTCCGGCAGGATGCCCTGGCGGCGTCGGTGCAGGGCGCAGATCACCGCGCAGAGCAGCGGGGTGCGGGCCAGATCGCGCAGGGCGGAGTTCTGGGCGAACTGCTGGGTCAGATCCCGTTCCAGCCGGGTCAGGGTCTCGTGATCGTCGTCGTCCAGCCGGGCGGCCCGGTGCCAGGCGGCGGCGAAGGCCTCGATGTCCTCGTTCCGCATCGGCAGCAGCCGCAGCTCCTCGAAGCCCTCCGGCTCCAGCCAGTCCGGCTCCACGGCCAGCGGGCGCACCGTGGCCACGCAGCGGATGTCCGGGTACCGGTCGAGGAGCCGGGAGAGCCAGTCGTGCGCCTGCTCGCGGTCGTCCTGCGGGACCTCGTCCAGGCCGTCGACCAGCAGCAGCGCCCGCCCCGATTCCAGGACCCGGCCGACCCAGCCCTCCGGGGCCTCGTCGATCACCAGCCGGGCCGCGGCGGGCAGCCGTGCGGGGGCCGGGAACGTGCCTCCCTGGGCGCGCAGGGTGCGCAGCGGGACGACGAACGGCACCAGCCCGTTGAGCGCGGCCAGCTGCGGGCCCAGCGTCCGGGCGGAGGCATGGGCGGCCAGCCACCACAGCAGTGTGGTCTTCCCAGCGCCCGCTTCGCCCCGCAGCAGTACCCGGGGGCGGTCGGCGAGCAGCGCGTCGATCCGCTGGGGCGAACGCGGACTGCGGGGATCATCAGGGCCGGTGGGATTCCGCTGGGCCTCCAGGCTCAGATACGCGGTGTCCAGGTCCCACTCGGAATCGCGCCGGCCCAGCTCGTCGAGGCCGAAGATCTTCATGCGCCGGTACGCGGCACCGAGCGCTGCCGCGTACTCCTCCTCGTACCGCGCGTCCCGGGGGAAGTGGCCGTGGACCCGCTCGTGGCGCAGTGCCGTACCGCTCTGCCGGTAGACGAGACCGAACGGTTTCGAGGTGACGAGCGGGGCGAGCGGTACGCACTCCACGCGCCGGCCGCCGCGTTGCCGGGGGATCTGCCGGGCGATGCCGATCAGGACGTCCCCGGCGAAGACCGGGCCGCCGGACATGCCGCGCAACGACGGGGACTCATGGCCCAGGGGGTCGGCGGGCGGCGCGCCGTCCAGCTCGCAGACCAGCAGACCGCGCAGGTGCCCGGCCATGGGCAGGGCGGTGGCCGTGTACTGGTCGGCCTCCAGATGCTGCCCGGGGCCGTACCGCTGGATGTCGGGAAAGCCGGTGATCTCGCAGCCGGAGAGTGCCTGGTCGCTGTGGAGGACGCCGAGCCGCACGGGGGCGACCTGGAGCACCGGGGCCGCGGTCAGCAGCAGGGCGGCGTCGAGGTCGTGATCGATCCAGGCGACCGTCGCCGTTCTGCGGTTCGGTAGACCGGGGTGGGCGACAGAGGCCCGGCTGCCGCCCTTGACCACATGGGCGCAGGTCAGCACGAGCCGGTCGGTGAGCAGGGCGCCGCTGCCCTGGACGGATCCGGCACCGAGCACGACGACCGTACGCGTCGTGGGCGCCGTGGCGGCCGCGGGCGGCGCACCGCTCATGGCTGTGCCGTCCCGCCGCCGAAGTGCGCCGTGCTGCCCTCGTCCTCGTGGCCGATGCGCCAGGGCTCGCCGGTCGTGGCATCGCGCGGTTTGAGGGTGAACGCGACCTTGTGGGTGCGGCCGGTCGTACGGGACGCGTCGGCGCCCGCCTCGACGACCCAGGCCTTCACCTTGGTGCCGCCCTTGATCTCCTTGCGGAGTTCGAGGGTGAACTCCATCTGGATGTCGCCGACCTCGAAGGCCACGGGACGGCCGGTTGCGCGGCCCGCGGCGTCGATGAGCTGGTTGCGGATCGACTCGACGGCGTCGGCGAGCTCGATGCCGTCCATGCCGCTGGTGCCTGCGGCGTCACTGGCCATGGCCTTGTCCCCCCGGGAGCTGAGCTGGTCGCCGGTTCAGGGTAGCCAGCTTGCAGGCCGAAGGTCCCGAATCGGACAGTCTTCGGTCCCACCGGCGGTGACATGGCGCACAGCCCTTTCGCGGCCTACTAGGGGTGATAGGGGAAGGCTGCGTGATCGGGGCAGGGACCTTTGCCCCTGTGTGGGGAGGGGCTTTCGGGGCCGGAGGGGGATAAGCCTGAATGGCTATGTTTAGTCCGATTAAGGCGGTTTCGAACTGGGGTTAAACCTGTCCGGAAACAAGAGTTTCGAGGGGCCCGGGCATGGGGTGCGCGGAACGGGTGACGGTGAATTTCCCGGCCCGGCTACGGCTTTTGTTCGTAGATGGGGTGTTTGAGCATTGGCGGGGATGCGGGTTACCAAGGAATGGCCAGCCCGGCCGAAGCGCCGGGACCAGTCACTTCCGGAGGATTTCCGCTTATGCCGAAGCGCGTTTCGTTCCAGCACTCCCGCCGCCCGTCCCTGTCCCGTGTCCGTGGCGCCGTGGTGGCAGCCGGCCTGGGGACATCGATGGTTCTCGGCGCGGGCGCTGCGTTCGCCGTCGGCACGGCGAGCTCCGGTCACGCGAGCCTGGCCGGCAACAGCGCGGCCGAGTCGGTCGCCAAGCAGGCGGCCGTGCAGGCCAAGGCGGCCAAGTCCGTCAAGGGCGTGGTGGCCGAGAAGGCGGCGGTGAAGAAGACCGCGGCCAAGCGCCTCGCCGACTGGAAGACCCCGGTGAGTAACTACGTACTGAGCGCGTGCTTCGGCAACGACGGCGCCCGCTGGGCCCACAAGCACTCCGGCCAGGACTTCGCCGTGCCGATCGGCACCAAGGTCGAGGCCGCGCACAGCGGCACCGTCGTGAAGGCCGGTCCGAACGGCGGCGGCGACGGTTCCGCGTACGGCAACGCCATCGTGATCAGCCACGGCAACGGCACCTACTCGCAGTACGCCCACCTGTCGCAGATCAATGTGCACATCGGCCAGAGCGTGAAGACGGGCGAGAAGATCGCCCTCTCCGGCAACACCGGCAACTCCAGTGGCCCGCACCTGCACTTCGAGATCCGGACCACCCCGAACTACGGTTCCGCGATCAACCCGGTCTCGTTCCTGCACAAGGAAGGCGTCATGGTCTGACCCGACCCTGACGGACCCGCTACTTCGCGGACTCGGGGCCGTGTGCCCGGGTGACCAGTTCGAAGGCGACTTCGAGGACGGCCTTGCGCTTCTCCTCGGGGTCGCCTTCGACGTCGTTCAGGGCGAACATGCCCGCGTGCATCGTGAAGAGCGCGGTGAAACAGCGCACCTGGTCGGCGAGCGGGGCATCGGGTTCCTTGATCAGATCGACCATGCCGATGACGCGGTCCTTGATGGTCTTTCCGATGCTGAGGTCGCGTACCGTCGCCTGGTTCTCCTGCATGAACTGGAAGAGCGGGGCGGCGGCGGCCAGTGCCTCGCTGTAGCGGCGCAGGATCTCCTTCTTCGTCTCCAGGCTGTGGGGCTGACCCCTGCCCCACTCGATCAGCTCCTCGATCGGCCGGTTGAGGTCCTCGAAGATGCTGACCAGGATGTCTTCCTTGGTCTTGAAGTGGTAGTACAGCGCGGCCTTGGTGACATCCAGCCGCTCGGAGATCTCGCGCAGCGAGGTCTTCTCGTAGCCGTGTTCGGCGAAGAGCTCCAGGGCGACGTCCTGAATGCGCTGGCGTGTGTTGCCCCGGCGCGGCTGCGGTGTGCTGCCCATGGCGCTCTCCCTCGAACTTACTTGACGCCCGGCTAGTTACGGGTCTACTTTCCCCAGTGTAGTCAACTAGCCGGGCGGCAAGTAAGTGCCCGGCCGCGCACCGGGCACCAGGGGAGTGGGACCATGTCGGACCTGAAGAAGGCGACGGACGGGAAGGCGGACGACCGGCCCGCCGGGAAACCCGAGAAACGGCAGCGCAGCGTCCAGGTGGTGATGCTCGCCCTGATGATCACGATGCTGCTCGCCATGCTGGACAACCTGATCGTCGGCACCGCGATGCCGACCATCGTCGGCGACCTCGGCGGCCTGGAGCATCTGTCCTGGGTCGTCACCGCGTACACCCTGGCCACCGCCGCCTCCACCCCCATCTGGGGCAAGCTCGGCGACATGTACGGACGCAAGGGCATCTTCCTCACGTCCATCGTGGTCTTCCTGATCGGCTCGGTGCTGAGCGGAATGGCCCAGGACATGGGCCAGCTCATCGGCTTCCGGGCCGTCCAGGGCCTCGGCGCGGGCGGCCTGATGGTCGGCGTCATGGCGATCATCGGCGACCTGGTGCCGCCCCGCGAGCGCGGCAAGTACCAGGGCATGATGGCCGGTGTGATGGCGATCGCCATGATCGGCGGACCGCTGGTCGGCGGCACCATAACCGACCACCTCGGCTGGCGCTGGAGCTTCTACATCAACCTGCCGCTGGGCGCGGTCGCCCTCGCCATGGTCACCGTCGTACTGCACCTGCCCAAGCGGGAGCGCACCGAGGCGAAGGTCGACTATCTCGGCGCGGGGCTGCTGACCCTCGGCATCACCGCGATCGTGCTGGTCACCACCTGGGGCGGCTCGGAGTACGAGTGGAACTCCGCCGTGATCATGGAGCTCATCGCGATCGGTGTCGCCTCGCTCGCCGGCTTCGTCTTCGTCGAGACGAAGGCTGCAGAACCGATCATTCCGCTCCACATCTTCCGCAACCGCAACTTCACCCTGATGTCCGTGGTCGGCTTCATGTCGGGCTTCGTGATGTTCGGTGCGGTGCTCTTCCTGCCGCTGTACCAGCAGTCCGTCCAGGGCGCCTCCGCGACCAACTCGGGTCTGCTGCTCCTGCCGATGCTGCTGTCGATGATGGTCGTCTCGCTGATCGCGGGACGGGTCACCACCAGCACCGGCAAGTACAAGATCTTCCCCGTCATCGGCTCCGTCCTGATGGTGGCCGGTCTGTTCCTGCTCTCGCAGATGGACACCGGCACCACGCGGTTCACCTCGGGCGTCTACATGGCGGTGCTCGGCGCGGGCATGGGCTTCCTGATGCAGATCACCATGCTCGTCGCGCAGAACAGCGTCGAGATGAAGGACATGGGCGTCGCCTCCTCCGCGACCACCCTCTTCCGTACGCTCGGCAGCTCCTTCGGCGTCGCGATCATGGGTGCGCTGTTCACCGGACGGGTGCAGGACGAGATGGCCGCCCGCGGCGGCGGGGGCGCCACGGCGCAGTCCGCGCAGCTGGACGCGGCGAGCCTGGCCAAGCTGCCGGACGCGGTGCGTGAGGCGTACCAGTTCGCGGTGTCGTCCGGAACCCACATCGCGTTCCTGGTGGGTGCCTCGGTCGGAGTGATCGCCCTGCTCGCGTCGGTCTTCGTCAAGGAGGTCCCGCTGCGGGGAGCGGCTCCGGAGAAGGCGTCGTCGGATGATGCGCCGGAGCCGGCCGCGGGCGCGGGCAGCAAACAGCCCGAGGCCGTCTGACCTCTCCGTGCCTCCTTCGTACCCGGCCGTATCCGGCTCAGCAGCCGGGCCGTCTGCGGCCGGACTCCGCGCTCTGCACGTCGCCGCTGCCCGGTGTGCGCTGTTCGGACAGGCGCAGGATGGGGAAACTGCCGGTGTTCGTCGGTGCGTGCTCGGGCAGCCACAGCACGGCGATCGCCCCGCCCGTGCCCTTCGCCGCCCCATCGGGACCGGCGTTGCGGAAGGTCAGCCGCGCCCCGAGGACCCGTGCCTGACCGGCCGCGATCGTCAGCCCCAGACCGTGCCCGTGTCCGGCCCGGTCGCTGCTTCCGGTACGGAACCGGCTCGGGCCCTCACGCAGCAGCGCAGCAGGAAACCCGGCACCGTGATCGCGGATCCGCACCACCCGGCCCTCGACCGTGACCTCCACCGGGGTGGCACCGTGCTTGGCGGCATTGCCCAGCAGATTGCCGAGGATGCGCTCCAGCCGGCGCGGATCGGTACTGACCCAGGACTCGTGGACGACCTGCACCCGCACATCCGGGTCCAGCAGCGCCATCCGGCGGCTGACGAACTCGCCCAGCGCGATCTCCTGCAGCTCGGCCCGCTCCGAGGCACTGTCCAGCCGGGCCACCTCCAGCACGTCCTCGACCAGGGTGCGCATCGCCTGCGCCCGGTCCCGTACCAGCTCGGTGGGGCGGCCCGGCGGGAGCAGCTCGGCCGCCGTCAGCAGACCGGTCACGGGCGTACGCAGCTCGTGCGCGATGTCCGCGGTGACCCGGCGCTCCGCCTCGATCCGTTCGTTCAGCGCGTCCGTCAGCGCGTCCACCGCGCGCGCCAGCTCATCGGTCTCGTCCTGGACGACACCGCCGACGGCCTCCCTGACCCGTACATCCGTATTGCCCTGCGCGACCCGGCCCGCCGCGGCCGCCGCCTTGCGCAGCCGGCGCGACAGCTGCCCGCCGATCAGCACGCCCAGCGCACAGCCGCCGAACACCACCGAGACCGAGCCGATGACCAGCGCCCGGTCGAGATCGTCCATGATCGTGGCGCTGCGGTCGGCGAACCGGGTGTGCAGCGAGAGCACGTCGCCGTTGCCGAGCGGCACGGCCGCCCATACGTCGGGCACCCCGTTCCCGGATTCCTCGACATGGGTGGCGCGCCGGTTCCTGCTGGTCTCCGCGCGCAGGCTGCGCGGCATCAGCGGGTCGTTGAGCTTGGCGCCGAACCGGGGGTCGGCCTTCTGCGTCTTCTTCGCCTCGTACAGCAGCTGCGCGTACTTCAGCCGCTCCAGCTGGACCTCGCGCGCGTTCTCCAGCATCGAGACCCGGGCGGCGTTGTGGACGACGAAGCTGAGCGCGACCGCGGTCAGCGCGCAGACCGCCGCGATCGCGATGCTGATCTTCCAGCGGACACCCGTCCGCAGGGCCGGACGTCTCATGGCCTGAGTTTGTAGCCGAAGCCGCGGACCGTCTCGATCCGGTCCTGGCCGATCTTGGTGCGCAGCCGCTGCACATGGACATCCACGACCCGGGTGTCACCGCCCCATCCGTAGTCCCAGACCCGCTCCAGGAGTTTGTCGCGGGAGAGCACTGTGCCGGGCGCGGCGGAGAACTCCAGCAGCAGCCGCATCTCGGTCGGGGTCAGCGCCACCGGCTCACCGCGCTTGCGGACCTCCATGCCCTCGGTGTCCACCTCCAGGTCACCGAAGGCCAGCACCCCGCCGAAGGGCTGCGACTCCGGCTCCCCGTTGCCCGGCTGCCCGCCCGAGGCATGGCCGAAGCGGCGCAGCACGGCACGGATCCGGGCGACCAGGACCGCCCCGTCGAAGGGCTTGGTGACGTAGTCGTCGGCGCCGGCCTCCAGACCGAGCACCACATCGATCGAGTCGGCCCGGGCCGACAGCATGATCACCGGGACCGTCGACTCGTCGCGGATACGACGGCAGAGGCTGACCCCGTCGAGCCCCGGCACCATCACATCGAGCAGGGCGATGTCGGGACGGTCGGCCCGGAACGCCTCAAGACCCGACAGGCCGTCGGGCATCGCGGTGACCGCGAAGCCGTCGCGCTCCAGCGCCAGCTGGGTGGCCTCGCGGATGACATCGTCGTCCTCGACGAACAGGACGTGGGTCTCGGCCATCGGACTGCTCTCAGTTCCCCGCCGGCTCGGCGGATTCCGGAAGACCCGCTTCGCCGTTGCCGACGGCTCGGTTGAAGTCGTTGTGCACCCGGTCGTGCTCGCTGAACCGGTTGTCCGCCCAGCGGTAGGTGATCACTTCCTCGCCCGAGGGGTACGCGACCGAGTCCTTCTTCTCGTACACCTGGGCCGTCACCACCAGATCACCGCGGTCGATGGTGCCGTACACCGCGGGCTGCTCGATGGAGAAGACGTTCTCGTACCTGCCGTTGCCCCTCGGGCGGTACACATAGGTGCCGACGCCCACCGAGTCGCCGCAGGTCATCACGTTCACCACGACATCGGCCGAGGATCCGCCGGTCAGGGTGCCGTACGAGGTGTCCACCGGGTACTCGGAGCCGCTGCACGGCTTCAGATCCGTCCTGACCCCCTCGCTGACCTTGGGGTCCCGCTTGAGCAGCGTCACCGGATCGACCCGGGGCGTGGGACTGGCCGTGGCCTGCGGAGCGGTGCTCGGCGTGACCTGGGCGACGGGCTGGGTGCCCGCCGGGCCCTCGTCCCGGGTGCCGGTCCCGCCGGTGGAGCAGCCGACCGCGAGCAGCCCGAAGGCGGCGAGCCCGACCACGGTCGTGGTGCTCGCCGCCCAGCAGGCCAGATTCCGGCCCCGCCCGCCGGTGGCCTTGCGGCCACCGCTGTTTCTTCCGCCGCCGGGGTCCCCGTCACCGCCGTCGACGTTGGCGCTGTCATCGCCGGCTGTCAGGCCGCGCACCGCTCCCGCCCCCACTCGTCCATCCGCCTGGCCGCCCGGGCCCCTACCTGAGCCGCTGCCCGCGGCGCACTCACCGCAGCGCGGCCGGAAGCCGCCGGACCCCGCTCCTCGCGGAGCCGGGCCTCCCTGCTCGCCGCCTCACGGCTCTCCAGCTCCTGGCGCAGCCGGGCCAGCGCGCGGTGCAGCGTGCTCTTCACCGTACCGGCCGACATGCCGAGCGCCGCAGCCGTCTCTTCCGTACTCATCTGTTCCCAGTGTCGCAGCACGACGACGCTGCGCTGCTTGGGAGCCAGGACGCCCAGCACGTCCATCAGCAGGGCGCGGTCGGCGCGCTGCTCCGAGCCGTCCTCGACACTCGCGTCGGGCAGCTGCTCGGTGGGAACCTCGTCCAGCTTGCGGGCCCGCCACCACTCGGTACGGGTGTTGATCATGACGCGGCGCAGATAGGCGTCGGCGAGGGACTTGTCGGCGATGCCGTCCCAGCGGCCGTACGTACGGACCAGGGCGGTCTGCAGCAGGTCCTGTGCATCCACCGGGTCGGGGACCAGCCGGCGCGCACTGCGCAGCAGTGCCTCCTGCCGAGTGCGTACGTACTCCTCGAATTCGAGCACCTCGCCCTGCGCCATTCCAACCGCCTCCGTCCCCGTAGATCCCCGTAGAACCGCCGCCAGCCATCGTTCGGTCGGGCTGACGTCGATGACGCTACGGAGCTGTTGTCACGGGGCTGTGCGGAGCAGCCATACACCGACGCACGGCTGTCCATCGGTTGTGTAACAGCGGGAGAGAGCGGTACGGGGAGAGGGCGGTACGGATCCTCAGCTCAGCGGCAGCCGGTACTGCCCGCCGGCGAGCGGCTCGACCAGGCCGTCCGCGACCAGACCGTCCAGCGCACGGGCGCGTTGCACCGGTTCGTCCCACACCGCGTCCAGCGCCGACTGCGGCACCGGTGCCACGGCCTCGCGCAGCACCGCGAGCAGCCGACCGCGCACCTGCCGGTCCGTGCCCGCATAGGTCTGGCCGCGCCGCGGGGGACCCTGGTGGGCGGGCTTCCCGGCCAGCCGCCAGGCGCACTGCCCGGAGATCGGGCACCGTGTGCAGTCCTCGTTCTTGGCGGTGCAGACGAGTGCGCCGAGCTCCATCGTCGCGGCGGCCCAGCGGGCGGCCCGTTCGTCCTCCTCCGGGAGCAGGGCGCGGGCGAGCTTGCGCTCGGCGGCGGTGGTCGCGTTCGGCGGGTACTGGATGCCGGTCGCGGCCCGGGCGAACACCCGGCGGACGTTCGTGTCGAGCACCGCATGGCGCTGCCCGTACGCGAACGAGGCCACGGCCGCCGCGGTGTACTCACCGATCCCGGGCAGGGCGAGCAGCTGACCGTGCTCGCTCGGTACGTCGCCGCCGTGCCGTTCCGTTATTGCCTGCGCCGCCCCGTGGAGGCGGAGCGCCCGGCGCGGGTAGCCGAGCCGGCCCCAGGCGCGGACCGCCTCACCGGGCGGCTCGGCGGCCAGGTCGGCCGGGCGCGGCCAGCGGGCCAGCCACTGTTCGTACACCGGGAGGACCCGGCTGACGGGGGTCTGCTGCAGCATGAACTCGCTCACCATCACGCCCCAGGCGCCCGCTTCGGGGCGGCGCCAGGGCAGATCGCGGGCGTGCTGTTCGAACCACCCGATGACGGGAGTGTGGAGGGAGGCGGGGGGCGTCTGTGTCGCAGTCATGGCAGTCATCGCATCGCCGATCCTGACACGGAAGGGCTGAGGACGGCTTCGCGCACGGTGGTGTCGCCGGTCCTGGGGGCCCTTGGGGTGATAATGCCACCCGTCTGTCCCCGCGATATCCGGCAACCGGCCCAAGGGGACTCCCTCCGGGCCGTCAGTGCCGTCCGTGCCGCCGCCGGGACCGGCCGCCCGGCGCCGCACCCGGGCCCGACGCCCAGACGGCCAGGGGCGCACCGCTGCTCCGTACCGTCCGGACGAGCGAGCGCGCCGGGCGGCGCAGCACGGCGACCGCCGCGGCCGCGACCGCCGCACCCAGCAGCAGGCCGACCGCCACGTCATGCGGATAGTGCACCCCGACGAAGACCCGTGAGAAGGCCATCAGCAGGGCCAGCGGCGCGGTGAGCCAGGCCAGCCCCGGCCGGGCGATCGCCAGGGCGACGGCCGCCCCGCCGGCGATCGCGGAGTGGTTGCTGGGAAACGACCAGTCGCCCGTCGGCGGGCACGGCACCAGCGAGGCCGCGGCCCCGACGACCGACCGGCAGGGGCGCTCCTCGTCCACCATCGACTTGAGCACCTCGCTGCCCACATAGGCGAAGGCGGTCGCGATGGGCGCGAGCACCGCCAGTGCCAGGGCGCTCTCGTCCGCCCGCCTGTCACGCCACCACCCCGTGATGAACAGGATGCCGAAGACCAGGAGCCCGAGCTCCGTCCATATCTCGGCCAGGTGTTGTACCCATGACGGCATGTCATGGGCGAAGCCGGTGATGTCCCGGTAGAGCGGGGCAGTGAATGAACTATCCATGTGACAGAGGGTAGTCAACGAAACCGGGTGGTCACCTTGGGCGATGCCGGTGGCCCAACTCGCCGGAATCACGCGGCAGGAACGGTCCGTCCCGAGATGATGATCCGCAAAACTTCGGGGTCGGGCGGCGGGTGGGGCGGGAGTTGGGCCCGATCTCTCGTACAGTTTGCGCCGTGGGATCTTTGCGTAATCCGATCGGGCCGCTTCCCTCCAGCATCTACTGGCGACGGAGGGCCGTAGCGGCGACTCTGGTTGCGCTGCTCGCGCTGCTGATCGCGTGGGCCGTCACGTCCGGCGGCGGCAAGGGCGGCACGGACGACTCCCGGTCCGGCGGATCGGCTCCCACGCGCGAGATCACTCCCGGCCCCTCCCAGCCGGGCCCGGCCATCAGCCAACAGCCGGGCGGACGCGACGAGTCGGACGGCTCCGGCGGTGGAGGCGGGGACAGCAGCGGTACGGGCGGCGGCTCCGACGGCGGCGCGGGCGACAGCGGCGGCGCTACGGGCGGCGGCAGCGGTACGGACACCGGAGCCGGCGGTACGGGCGGCGGTGCGACGACCGGCCAGCAGGTCCCGGCGGGCTCCTCGCTCCCCGACTGCACCGCCGGCGCACTGCAGTTGAGCCTGAGCACCGAACTCAGCTACGGCCCCGACGAGAAGCCGAAGTTCCGGTTGACCGCCAGGAACACCTCGTCCACCACCTGCAAGGCCGACTTCGGGCCGAAGAGCGCGGTGCTCACCATCACCGAGGCCGGTGGCGACGACAGCCAGGTGTGGTCCTCCAAGGACTGCCCGCGCACCGCGGGCAGCCTCCTGCTGATGGTCCCGGCGGGCTCGACCGTCGTCCACACCGTGGAGTGGGACCGCAAGAAGAGCGCCCCGCAGTGCGCGACACCGCCCGCGGGGAGCGCGGGGCCCGGTACGTACCTGGTCGAGGCGAAGGCGCCGGGCGAGCCGGTGCAGCGCGCCTCGTTCGTCCTCGCGAAGGACTGAGGACCCGGGGCGGTGGCCGCGGGGCCGTGAGAAGGGGCCCAGTCTCCCGGGCCCCGACACCACCTGCGCGTACCGCTGCACGTACGGCTAGACGTACCGCTCAAGGATCGACGACTCGGCCAGTCGCGACAGCCCCTCGCGCACGCTCCGCGCCCGCGCCTCGCCGACCCCGTCCACCGTCTGGAGGTCGTCCACGCTGGCGGCGAGGAGCTTCTGCAGACCGCCGAAGTGCTCCACCAGCCGGTCGATGATCGCCCCGGGCAGCCGCGGCACCTTCGCCAGCAGCCGGAAGCCGCGCGGCGAGACCGCGGAGTCGAGCGTCTCGGGCGAACCGCTGTACCCCAGCGCCCTTGCCACGACCGGGAGTTCGAGCAGCTCGGTGTGGGACAGCGCATCGAGCTCGGTCAGCGCCTCGGCGACCGTACGGGAACGCTTCGCGGTCGGCTCCGGCACATAGTCGCGCACGACCAGCTCGCGCTCCGGCTCGACGCCCGCGATCAACTCGTCGAGCTGGAGCGAGAGAAGCCGCCCGTCGGTGCCCAGCTCCACCACGTACTCCGCGATCTCGGTCGCGATCCGGCGGACCATCTCCAGGCGCTGTGCGACGGCCGTCACATCCCGGACCGTCACCAGGTCCTCGATCTCCAGCGCCGAGAGCGTGCCCGCGACCTCGTCGAGCCGGAGCTTGTACCGCTCCAGGGTGGCGAGTGCCTGATTGGCGCGGGAGAGGATCGCGGCGGACTCCTCCAGGACCCGGCGCTCCCCGTCCACGTACAGCGCGATGAGGCGCATCGACTGCGAGACCGAGACGACCGGGAAGTTGCACTGCTTGGAGACCCGGTCCGCCGTGCGGTGGCGGGTGCCGGTCTCCTCGGTGGGGATGGAGGCGTCCGGGACCAGCTGCACGCCGGCCCGCAGGATCTTGGTCATGTCCTTGTCGAGGATCAGTGCCCCGTCGAGCTTGGCCAGTTCACGCAGGCGCGTCGCGGTGAACTCCACGTCCAGCACGAATCCGCCGGTGCACATCGACTCCACGGTCTTGTCCATGCCGAGCACGATCAGCCCGCCGGTGTTGCCGCGGAGAATGCGCTCCAGGCCGTCCCGCAGCGCCATTCCGGGCGCGACGGCGCTCAAGGAGGCGCGCATCAGCGCCTCGTTACCGGTGCCTTGGCCGGACTTTCCGGGCGATGCTGCCCGGTCGCTGGCTGCCACTGCACTCCTCCGGTCACAGGTTTGCGGTGCCCTTACGTCACTCATACCGTTCGTACGGACGGGCGAGACCAGGGCAAAGTCTACCGGCGCGCGTTCTCCTCCTGTGGGGCCTGTGCATGAGACCGGCGCGGGAGCACTCTCAGAGCATCGCCCATGTTGGCGACTTCTGTGACCTTCATACCGGCCGGGACCTTACCCGGGTCGGTCGGAACCAGTGCGTGCGTGAAGCCGAGACGGTATGCCTCGGCCAGCCTGCGCTGGACTCCCGTAACCCTTCTGACCTCGCCCGCGAGGCCCACCTCGCCGATTGCCACCAGGTTCTTGGGGAGGGGTGTGTCACTCGCCGCGCTGGCCAGTGCCAGCGCGATCGCGAGGTCCGCGGCGGGCTCGGAGAGCTTCACACCGCCGACCGTCGCGCTGTAGATGTCCCGCTTGCCGAGCGAGCTGATCCGGCCGCGCTGCTCCAGAACGGCCAGCATCATCGACACCCGGGACGTCTCCAGACCCGAGGTGGTGCGCCGGGGCGAAGGGATCTGGGAGTCGACCGTCAGCGCCTGCACCTCGGCGACGAGCGGACGCTTGCCCTCCAGGGTGACGGTCAGGCAGGTGCCGGGCACTGGTTCGTCGCGCCGGGTGAGGAACAGTCCGGACGGGTCGGCGAGGCCGGTGATGCCCTCGTCGTGCAGCTCGAAGCAGCCGACCTCGTCGGTCGCGCCGTATCGGTTCTTGACGCCGCGCACGAGACGCAGGCGGGCATGGCGGTCGCCCTCGAAGGACAGCACCACGTCGACGAGATGCTCCAGCAGCCGCGGCCCGGCGATCGCCCCGTCCTTGGTGACATGGCCGACCAGGAGCGTCGACATGCCTCGCTCCTTGGAGGCCCGGATGAGGGCGCCGGCGACCTCCCGGACCTGGGCCATGCCGCCGGGCGCCCCGTCGATCTCGGGCGAGGCGACGGTCTGCACGGAGTCGAGGATGAGGAGCGACGGCTTGACGGCGTCCAGATGGCCGAGGACCGCGGACAGATCGGTCTCGGCGGCGAGATACAGATGGTCGTTGATCGCCCGGATCCGGTCGGCGCGCAGCCGCACCTGGCTCGCGGACTCCTCGGCGGTGACATAGAGCGTGCGGTGGTCGTCGCTGGCCGCCTTGGCGGCCACGTCGAGCAGCAGCGTCGACTTGCCGACGCCCGGCTCGCCCGCGAGCAGCACGACGGCACCCGGGACGAGACCGCCGCCGAGCACCCGGTCCAGTTCGCTGACGCCGGTCGACCTGGCGGTGGCCGTGCGGCTGTCGACCTGGCCGATGGGGAGCGCAGCGGTGCTGACCCGGCCGGCCGCGGTGGTCCGCACGGCGGGGGCGCCGCCGAACTCCTCGACCGTCCCCCACGCCTGGCATTCGGGGCAGCGGCCGAGCCACTTGGCGGTCGTCCAGCCGCATTCGGTGCAGCGGTAGGACGGCCGGTCCTTCGCGGATTTCGTACGGGCAGCCATGGCGCAACCGTATAGGTGGGGTACGACAACGCCGCCGGGCGCGGTCCGCGAGCGGTGCCCGATCAGCTGAACCAGGGACTCCAGTCCCCTTTTGAGCGATACGTTCACCCGTAAGGATTAAATGTGTCGAAGGGGCTCTAAAGGCATGCTCTCCGCTGCCTACGGTCGCCAGGTGACGAGCAGAAGGCTGGAGCCACCTACGCACACCACCGGCGCACACCGGGCGCGGCACCGTGCGCCCCACTCCTCTGCGCAGCCTTCGCCGCAGCGGCCCCCCGCACGTTACGAGCCGCATCTCGACGGCCTGTTCACCTACTGCCTCTCCGTGCTCTGCGACCACGATGCCGCCACTGAGGCGCTCGGCGGTGTGCTCGCGATCGCGGAACGGCAGGACGGCCGGTGCCCGGCGGGCGAGGAGGAACGTAAATCCTGGCTGTACGCGCTGGCCAGATGGACGTGTCTGCGCAGGCTCACCGAGCAGAAACAGGGCCGTCAGGCGCACCGCCACCACAAGGCAGGGACGCCGCCGGGAAGGCAACCGGTCAAGCAGGAGACGAAACGGGAGCCGAAGCGGTCGGGGGGAGGGCCTCCGGGCAAGCAGCCGAGCGGGACGGCCACCCAGGGCCCGCGCGTCGGCCGTCGTACACCCCCTGTCGTCGTGACCAAGGCCGTCGCCGCCCTCTCCGCGCCGGGCGGCGCCCCGGCGGGCAACGCGCCCGCCCAGGAATCCGACGCCGCCGCCGAGGCGCACCGCCGTGAACTCGCCCAACTGGCCTGGCCGGAGGCCGCGGGCACCACCCCCGAGCAGCGCGAAGCGCTCGAACTCGCCGTACGCCACCGCCTCGCCCCGCGCGCCGTCGCCTCCGTCCTGGGCCTCGAACCGGCGACCGCCCGCGAGCTCCTGGCCACCGCGGCCTGTGAGGTGGAGCGCACCCGCGCCGCCCTCGCCGTCGTCGAGACCGGCAACTGCCCCACCGTCGCCCGGCTCACCGGCGACCACCGCGTCCTGCTCTCCCCGGCCCTGCGCCGCGAACTGGTCCGCCACGTCGACGACTGTCCCCGCTGCCGCCGGGCCGCCGAGCGGGCGGGCGCCGAGGGCCCCTGGCCGGGCGCGGCCGTCACCCCGGCCGCCGTACTGCCGGTCGTCGAGGCGCCACGGCCCTCCGCGTACGTGGCGATGGTGCACGCCCAGCGCAATCGGTCCGGCGGCCCGCGCTTCGACCGGGCGGGCTTCCCCATGGACCCGAAGGACCACGCCGCGCGCCGCGACCGGCTGCGGGCCAGGGTCGTGACGACGACGGTGGTGGCGACCGTCGTCGCCGCCCCGGTGATCGCGCTGTGGACCGCCTACCGCGGCGCGCCGCAGACCGGCGAGGGCCACGACGGCTCGTCGGTCACCGCGACCGAGACGGACGTCCGCCACGACCTCGGCGGCCCCCCGGACGGCCACTACGAGAACGCGGGCAACGCCCGTCCCCAGCCCGGCGCCCGCTTCGAGGACGGCCGCAGCCCGGACGTCTCGGCCGAGGTGATCGGCTCGGGCCCGGTGCGCGGCGGCGTCGGCGGGCTCACCGTCGCGGTCCGCACGTCCGGCGGTACGACACTGATCCGGCTGACCGCGTCGGGCGGCGCACCCGTCGCCTGGTCGGCCCGCGCGGATGCGTCCTGGCTGCGCCTGAGCAGTTCCTCGGGCACGCTCGCCGCGGGCGAGAGCATCACGGTCCGCGTCCTGGTGGACCACCGGCGCGAGCCCGCCGGTGCCTGGAGCGCACGCATCGCCCTCGCCCCTTCGGGCTCGGTCGTGGCGATCCGGGGGTACGGGGCGACGGCGCCCACGCCCGGCGGCCCGGGGCACTCGGGGCCGCCCGAACCCTCCACGCCGTCGGGCCCGTCCGTACCGTCGGGCCCGTCCGTACCGTCGGATCCGCCGCCGTCCTCGCCGGACCCCACCCAGCCGACCGACCCGACACCGGACCCGACCGATCCCACGCCGTCACCGACCGACCCGTCCCCGACGGACCCGACGCCGTCCCCCGACCCTTCCGACCCGTCCGGTCCGTCGACTCCCGCCGACCCGGGGACGGGCACGGGCTCCGCCACGCCGACGGGCTGAAGACGGGCTGAACAAGTGCTGAAACAGCCCGCCGCGTGACCTGCGCCTCCGGTGTGACGTAGACCGCAGGCGCCCCGGCCGTTACGCCGGATCGACCGGATCCGCCGGGTGCGGCGCCATCGGCAGCAGCGAGGACAGCCGCTCCTCGCACAGCTCGACCAGCCGGTCGTACCCCTTCTTGCCCATCAGCTCGGTCAGCTCCGGGCGGTACGACACGTACACCGGCTCCCCGGCCCCGTGCGCCGAGGTCGCCGATGTGCACCACCAGTGCAGATCGTGACCGCCCGGGCCCCAGCCCCGGCGGTCGTACTCGCCGATCGACACCTGCAGCACGCGCGTGTCGTCGGGCCGGTCGATCCAGTCGTACGTACGCCGGATCGGCAGCTGCCAGCAGACGTCCGGCTTGGTCTCCAGGGGCTCCTTGCCCTCCCGCAGCGCCAGGATGTGCAGCGAGCAGCCCGCGCCCGCCGCGAACCCGGGACGGTTCTGGAAGATGCACGAACCCTTCCAGCGCCGCGTCTGGCGTTCGCCGTCGTCGTCGACCTCGACCCAGCCCGTCTCCGTACCGACGTCGTGGAACTGCCACAGATCGGGGGTCAGCCGTTCGACATGGCTCGCCACCCGCTTCTCGTCGTCCTCGTCCGAGAAGTGCGCGCCCAGCGTGCAGCACCCGTCGTCCGCACGGCCCGCCTGGATGCCCTGGCAGCCACTGCCGAAGATGCAGGTCCACCTGGACGTCAGCCAGGTCAGGTCGCAGCGGAAGATCTGCTCGTCGTCCGCCGGGTCCGGGAATTCGACCCAGGCGCGTGCGAAGTCGATCCCCGTCTCGTCTTCGGACCGGTTCGGTCCGTTCGCTTCCTGTTGTTGCATCTCCTGCTTCGTTTTCTGCTTCTTCGTGATTTTGCCCGGCTTCGCCTTTTTCGTCTTTGGCACGCGCCAAGAGTAAGTCCGCCGTCCCGGTAGCGTTCCGGGTATGAGACTCGGAGTCCTCGACGTGGGTTCGAACACAGTGCATCTGCTGGTGGTGGACGCGCACCCCGGCGCCCGCCCGCTGCCCGCGCACTCGCACAAGGCGGAGCTGCGCCTGGCCGAACTTCTCGACGGGGACGGGGCGATCGGCCCCGACGGTGTGGACCGGCTCGTGGCGACGATCACAGACGCGCTGCAGGCCGCCGAGGACAAGGGATGCGAGGACGTCCTGCCCTTCGCCACGTCGGCGGTACGGGAGGCGAGCAACGCGGACCAGGTGATGGCCCGGGTGCGGGAAGAGACGGGCATCGACCTCGCCGTGCTCAGCGGTGCGGAGGAGGCCCGGCTCACCTTCCTCGCCGCGCGCCGCTGGTTCGGCTGGTCGGCGGGACGGCTGCTGGTCCTGGACATCGGGGGCGGCTCGCTGGAGATCGCGTACGGCATGGACGAGGAGCCGGACGCCGCGGTGTCGCTGCCGCTCGGGGCCGGCCGGCTCACCGCCGGATGGCTGCCGGGCGATCCGCCGGACCCGGCGGAGGTGAAGGTGCTGCGCCGCCACGTACGGGCCAGGATCGCCCGCAGCGTCGGCGAATTCACCCGCTTCGGGCGCCCGGACCATGTCGTCGGCACCTCCAAGACCTTCAAGCAGCTCGCCAGGATCGCGGGCGCCGCACGCTCCACCGACGGCCTGTACGTTCAGCGCGCCCTCACCCGCAAGGCGCTGGAGGAGTGGGTGCCGAAGCTGGCCGCGATGACCGCCGAGCAGCGGGGCACCCTGCCCGGGGTCTCCGAGGGCCGGGCCTCCCAGCTGCTGGCCGGGGCGCTGGTGGCGGAGGGGGCGATGGATCTGTTCGGGGTCGAGGAGCTGGAGATCTGCCCCTGGGCGCTGCGCGAGGGCGTCATCCTGCGCCGCCTGGACCACCTGCCGGCGGAGTAGACGGAGCCGGCGGAAAGGCGGAGCAGCCCGCACCGGGCTGAGCACGCGCGGGGCGTTTCGGCTTGCACCCTCGGGCCGGACCCCGCCCTTCATGGCCCTCCTCGCTTTCCGCCGGGGCCTCTCGGCGTGGCGACGCACTGCCCGTACGCTGTCCCAGTGGCAGAACCAGTGGTGCGCATCCCGGATGCGAAGGTCGCCCTGTCGACGGCTTCCGTCTACCCGGAGTCGACGGCGACGGCCTTCGAGATCGCCGCGCGTCTTGGTTACGACGGTGTCGAGGTCATGGTGTGGACCGACCCCGTCAGCCAGGACATCGAGGCGCTGCGACGGCTCTCGGACTACCACCAGGTGCCGATCCTGGCCGTCCACGCACCCTGCCTGCTGATCACGCAGCGCGTCTGGTCGACCGATCCGTGGGTGAAGCTCCAGCGGGCCCGTGCCGCCGCGGAGAAGCTCGGTGCGACGACCGTCGTCGTCCACCCGCCGTTTCGTTGGCAGCGCAACTACGCGCGCGACTTCGTCACCGGGATCTGGCGCATGGCGGACGAGACCGATGTGAAGTTCGCCGTCGAGAACATGTATCCCTGGCGCTACCGGGACCGCGAGATGCTCGCGTACGCCCCCGACTGGGACGTCACCAGCGACGACTACCGCCACTTCACCGTGGACCTCTCGCACACCGCGACGGCCCGTACGGACAGCATGGCGATGGTCGGCAGGATGGGCGACCGGCTCGCCCACATCCATCTCGCCGACGGCAAGGGCTCCAACAAGGACGAGCACCTGGTGCCCGGCCGCGGCGACCAGCCCTGCGCCGAACTCCTGGAGCAGCTGGCCCGTACCGGCTTCGACGGCCATGTCGTCATCGAGGTCAACACCCGCCGCGCCATGTCCACCGCCGAACGCGAGGCCGACCTGGCGGAGGCGCTGGCCTTCACCCGCCTCCACCTGGCGTCGTCCTCGGCCGAGGCGCCGCGCCCATGACCGGTGGCCCCACCGATCCCACGGGCCCCGCCCCCAAGCGCCGCGGTCGTCCCTCCCGCAAGACCGAGACCACCGGCCCCGACGCCCGCACCCGCATCCTGGAGGCGGCCCGCACCGAATTCGCGGAGCGCGGCTACGACAAGACGTCGATCCGGGGCATCGCCAAGGCGGCAGGCGTCGACTCCGCCCTCGTCCACCACTACTTCGGTACGAAGGACGAGGTCTTCGCGGCCGCCATCGAGCTCTCCTTCGAACCGGCCCTGGTGATCCCGTCCATCCTCGGCAGCGACACGGACGGCCTGGGGGAGCGCCTGGCCCGCTACTTCATCGCCGTATGGGAGAACCCGGCGACCAGGGCCCCCCTGCTGGCGATCATGCGCTCCGCGCTGACGCACGAGGCAGCGGCGAAGGTCCTGCGCGGCTTCGTCCTGCGCCGCCTCCTGGAACGCGTCGCCGAGGCACTGGACGTACCGGACGCGACGTTCCGCGCGGAACTGGCCGCCTCGCAGATGCTGGGCATCGTGATGCTGCGCTACGTCATCCAGGCGGAGCCGCTGGCTTCGGCGCCCCCCGAGAAGATCATCGAAATGGTCGCACCGACACTGCAGCGCTACCTGACGGAACCCGACATCCCCAACCCCTCCGGCGTTTGAGGAACGGGGTCGCTCCCGGCCCCCGCCGAATCCCACCGCACCCGGCACCTCCCGCCCACCCACCGATCACCCGATCCCGCATACCGGACACAGTGTCCAGATCTTGGAGCCGGAGGCGTACGCTCGGAGACAGTCTTTGATGTCGAAGGAGCGAGAGACGATGCCCCAGCTGAGGTCCCGCACTGTCACCCACGGCCGCAACATGGCGGGCGCCCGCGCCCTTATGCGGGCCTCGGGCGTAGCGAGCGAGGACATCGGCAAGCCGATCATCGCGGTCGCCAACTCCTTCACCGAGTTCGTCCCGGGCCACACCCACCTCGCGCCCGTCGGCCGGATCGTCTCCGACGCCATCAAGGCCGCAGGCGCCGTCCCGCGCGAGTTCAACACCATCGCCGTCGACGACGGCATCGCGATGGGCCACGCCGGGATGCTGTTCAGCCTCCCCTCCCGCGACCTGATCGCCGACTCCGTCGAGTACATGGTCGAGGCGCACTGCGCGGACGCGCTGATCTGCATCTCCAACTGCGACAAGATCACCCCCGGCATGCTGATGGCCGCGATGCGCCTCAACATCCCGACGGTCTTCGTCTCCGGCGGTCCGATGGAGGCCGGCCAGGCCACCCTCGTCGACGGCACGGTGCGCAAACTCGACCTGATCAACGCGATCAGCGACGCCGTCAACGAGAACGTCTCGGACGAGGACATCCTGCGTATCGAGGAGAACGCCTGCCCCACGTGCGGCAGCTGTTCCGGCATGTTCACCGCCAACTCGATGAACTGTCTGACCGAGGTCCTCGGTCTCTCCCTCCCCGGCAACGGCTCCGTTCTCGCCACGCACACCGCCCGCAAGGCGCTGTACGAGGAGGCAGGCCGTACGGTCGTCGAGATCACCAAGCGCTACTACGAGCAGGACGACGCGACGGTCCTGCCCCGCTCCATCGGCACCCGCGCCGCGTTCGACAACGCCATGGCGCTCGACATCGCCATGGGCGGCTCGACCAACACGATCCTGCACCTGCTCGCCGCCGCCCAGGAGGCCGAGCTGGCGTACGACCTCGACGACATCAACGAGGTCTCGCGCCGCGTCCCCTGCCTGTCGAAGGTCGCGCCCAACGTGGCCCCCGGCGGCACGTACTACATGGAGGACGTGCACCGGGCCGGCGGCATCCCCGCCATCCTCGGCGAGCTGCACCGCGGCGGCTTGCTCAACGAGGACGTGCACTCGGTGCACACCGACTCCCTCGCCGAGTGGCTGAAGAACTGGGACATCCGCGGCGGCTCCCCGTCCCCCGAGGCCGTCGAGCTGTGGCACGCGGCCCCCGGATGCGTCCGTTCCGCGACCGCCTTCTCGCAGTCCGAGCGCTGGGAGACCCTCGACCTGGACGCGGCGGGCGGCTGCATCCGCGACATGGCGCACGCGTACTCCAAGGACGGCGGCCTCGCGGTCCTCAAGGGGAACCTCGCCGAGGACGGCTGCGTCGTGAAGACGGCGGGCGTCGACGAGTCGATCTGGACCTTCGAGGGCCCGGCGGTCGTCTGCGAGTCGCAGGACGAGGCCGTCGACAAGATCCTCCGCAAGGAGATCAAGGAGGGCGACGTCGTCGTCATCCGTTACGAGGGCCCGCGCGGCGGCCCCGGCATGCAGGAGATGCTCTACCCCACGTCCTTCCTCAAGGGCCGCGGTCTCGGCAAGAGCTGCGCCCTGGTGACCGACGGCCGCTTCTCCGGCGGTACGTCGGGCCTGTCCATCGGCCACGCGTCGCCGGAGGCCGCGGCGGGCGGCGCGATCGCGCTGGTCGAGGACGGCGACCGGATCAGGATCGACATCCCGAACCGTTCGATCGAGCTGCTCGTCCCCGAGGCCGAGCTGACCACCCGCCGCGAGGCGCTGAACGGCGTGTACGCGCCGAAGAACCGCGACCGCAAGGTCAGCGCGGCGCTGCGCGCGTACGCGGCGATGGCGACGAGCGCGGACCGGGGCGCGGTGCGGGACGTCTCCAAGCTCGGCTGAACCGACTCGGGACGCAAGAACCCAGGAAGGACCCCGCTCTCACCAGTGAGCGGGGTCCTTTCCGTCGACGGCGAACACGGACCCGTCCGGCGCGGTCCCGAAGACGGTCCGGCCCGCGGCGACAGGGGCGGGCAGCGCCGAGGCGTACGCGAGCCTCCCGTCCCGGAGCCGGGGGCCCGTCTGCCCCAGCAGCGTTCCGCGCTCCGTGTCCACGGCGAGCAGCCGCCCGTCCGCCGCCGAGAAGTACAGCCGGTTCCCGGCGGCGAGAACGGGCGCCGACGTCCGCCCGGCAGCGGTCTCCAGCTGCCAGAGCGCCGCCCCGCCGTCGGCCGGGCGCGTGCCGACGGCGACCAGTGTCCCGCCGTGCGCCAGCAGATAGGCGGTGTCCCCGCCGATCACGACCTCCGGTTCGTTCATCCGGAACGGCAGCGCCACCCGTGCCACGCGCCTGCTCTCCGGGTCGTAACGCACGAGCCCGACCGTCTGGGCGTCCTCGGTCATGGACGTCAGGACGAGCGCACCGTCCGAGGTCCCCACCGGGGTGAGCATTCCGTCCAGCCGCCGCTGCCAGGCCGCGTGCCCGGTCGCCGGGTCGAGGGCCGTGACCAGCGTGGTGGATCCGTAGGCCGAGTGCTCGAACGCGTAGGCCAGCCCCGATCCGTCGTCGTACAGCGCGTAGTCCGGCCGCTGGTGCCCGCCGAGGGGGTGCCGCCAGAGGGACGCGCCGGTCGCGGAGTCGAGCGCCTCGGTCGCGCCGTCCTCGCCGACCAGCAGCAGCGTGTCGCCTGCGGCGAAGGGGGTGCCGACGTACGGGGAGAGGTCCGCGTCCCAGACCTGTTCGCCGTCGGCGGGGTCGTACGCCCGGAGCTTCCCGCCCGCCGTCGCCGTATGCACCAGACCACCGGAGACCGACACCACGCCGGCCGGCGCGGTGTCCCCGGAGGGGCCGCGACGGGACCACAGCAGCCGGCCGTCCGCGGGGTCCAGCCGGGCGACGCCGATACCGACGGCCGCGCAGTACAGCGCCGACGCGGACCGTTCGGAGGCATCCTCGCCGGAACCGCCCGCCGAGAAACAGACCGGAGTGGAGCTGCCCGAGGCCGGAAGAGGAGTTCGCCACGGCGCGAACGCCACCGCCGAGCCCTTCGCCCCGCCCGACTTGCCCGAGCCGGCGGAACCGGTGGAGTCGCCCGTCACACCGGCCGCCCACACCCCGCCCCCACCGACGGCGAGCAGCGCCGCGGCGGCCACCAGCCAGCGCCGCTTGCCGCCACCGCTCGCGGTCGCCCCGCCGCTGCCGCCCCGCGCCGCCGCGCCCGCGCCCACATGCGTGTCCGCGACCGCCGCGGCCGTTGCCTCGGCCGCGATCCCGGCTTCGACGGCCACCGGTCGCCGCTGCGACGGTATGAACGCGGCTGCGTCGTACGAAGGAGGGCGCAGCGCCACCATGATGTCGTCCGGAGTGGGCCGTTCTGCAGGGTCCTTCGCCAGGCACTGCCCGACCAGCGGCGCCAGGTCCGTCGGCACCCCCGCGAGATCGGCCTCGTCGTGCACCACCTGGTACGCCACGATGTACGGGCTGTCCGAGTCGAAGGGCCCCCGGCCGGTCGCCGCATGGACGAGCACGGCCCCCAGGGCGAACACATCCGCCGCGGGCCCGACCTCACGCGGCCGCTGGAACTGCTCGGGCGCCATGTACGGCGGCGAGCCGATCAGCTTGCCCGTCTCGGTGCGCAGATCGCTGTCGTACGGCCGGGAGATCCCGAAGTCGATGACCTTGGGCCCGGAGTCGGAGAGCAGCACATTGCTCGGCTTGAGATCGCGGTGGATCACTCCGGCCCGATGGATGTCGCGCAGTGCCTCGGCGAGTCCCGCCGTCAGCCTGCGCAGTTCGGCGGGGGCCATCGGCCCGTTCCGCTTCACCTGGTCGGAGAGCGTGGGGCCGGGTACGTACAGGGTGGCCATCCACGGCCGTGCGGCGTCCGGATCGGCATCGACGACCGGCGCCGTGAAGGCCCCGCTGACCCGCCTGGCCGCCCCGACCTCCTGCCGGAAACGCGCTCTGAACTCGGGGTCCGCGGAGTATTGCCGATGCACCACCTTGACGGCGAGCTGCAGCCCCGAGGCGGAGCGCGCCAGGTGCACGACACCCATGCCGCCCTCGCCGAGACATGCCTCAAGGCGGTAGTGACCGGCGTACTCAGGATGCTCCGCTTCCGGATCGGCTCCGGTACCTCGCAGCGGCGGCATCGCCCACCCCCGTGTGTTCGTGCGCAAGCGCGACGCACGGAGCCTAGTCGATGGTGCGTGCGATTCGGACGTGGCTTGTAACCTGCGCGTCGTACACATCGTCTCGACGGGGGAGGGCCCACGGGCCATGGAAGAGCACACCGACAGCACCACCGAAGCCGCTGACGGCACCTTCGAAGCCGCCGCCACCGACGACGTCACCAGGTACCCCATCGCGCCCGGCTACCGCGTCAACGTCCGCAGGGGGCCGGGCACCCAGTACGGCATCGTCAGGACGCTGCCGTACGGAATGAAGGTTCCGGTCTACTGCCAGAAGCCCGGGGAGTGGGTCACCGGCCCGTACGGCACCTCGAACCTCTGGGACAACATCGCCAACGGCCAGTTCGTGTCGGACGCCTACGTCCACACGGGCAGCGACGGCTACATCGCCCCGCGCTGCGACTGACCGGTACGGCGCCGGTCCCCGGGGCCGCGGGCGCCCGGGGATAATCGACCTCGTGAGCGAGAACAGCGAAGCCCCCGGCGCCGACCCCACGCCCGGCAGCAGTACGCCCGGCTCCACCACGCCCGGCCCGCAGCCCGAGCCCCTGCTCTTCTTCGGTACGACCTGGGTCGACCACGACGGGGGCTACGGGCTGCGACGCGTCGGGGCGGCGGTCGGCTCCCTCGTCGCCGCGGTCGCCGCCTGCTTCGTACTCCGCTTCGCCTTCCAGGGACTGCAGATCGCCGACGTCGGCGATCTCGTCGGCATCCTGGTCGTCCTGATGTTCGCCGTCTGCAGCGCCATCGCCTTCCGCAAGACCTGGGAGGGGTTCAGCCGCCGCCCGGCCGATCCGGCGCGCGAGGCCAATCTGCGCGGGCTCAAGACGATCGGCTTCGTGGGCTCGTTGATCGCGTATTTCCTCCGTACGTTCAAGGAGGCGCCGGGCGAGCAACTGCGCCGCACGGAGTACGAGACGGCCCAGGCCCGCTACGCAAAGCGCCGCTCGGCCCGCACCGGAAACCCGGCCGCCCGTAAATCGACCAGGAGCAAGCGCCCCAAGCGCAAGTAGCCGCACGCGTCCGCGGGCCAACTCCTGCGGCCTGCGCCAACAACGACCGGCCAAGCCCCCCGTACCGGCCAAGCCCCCCGTACCGGCCAAGCCCCCTGCACCGGCACAAGCCCCCCGCACCGGCCATCATGGCCCCATGCCTTCTTCCGCCCCTGGCCCCGGCTCTCGCCCTCCTGTCGCCTCCCCCCGCGCGCTCTCCTTCGATCGCGCAGCAGCTCAGTACGCCGCAGCCCGCCCCGGCTACCCGCCCGTTCTCTTCGACGCCGTCGAGGAGCTGGCCGGCCGGCCCCTGCGTGGCGCCCGCACGGTCGACGTCGGTGCGGGCACGGGTATCTCCACCCGGCTCCTCCACGACCGGGGCGCCCGGGTGACGGCGGTGGAACCGGGCCCCGGCATGGCGGAAGAGCTGCACCGCGCACTCCCGTACGTGGCGATCGTGCGCGGCGACGGCAACCGCCTCCCCCTCGCCACCGCGTCGGCCGACCTGATCACGTACGCCCAGTCCTGGCACTGGACCGACCCGAGCCGCGCCACCCCCGAGGCCCTGCGGGTCCTGCGCCCCGGCGGCGCACTCGCCCTCTGGTGGAACGTCTCCGATCACGCCGTCCCCTGGATCGCCGAGCAGGACGCCCGCCTCCGCCGTTTCCTCGGCGCGGGCGACAGCGCCCACGGCTCGTCCGTACACTCCCGCGACCTGCCGTCCGAGCTCGACTTCGTACACCGCACCGTGCCCTGGACCCGACGGGTGTCCCTCGACACCCACCTCGCCAACCTCGGCAGCCACTCCGCCTTCCTGGTCCGGGCTGAAGAACCCACCTACCGATTCCTCACCGAGGAGCGCGACCGGCTCGCGGAGCTGTTCTCGGACGGCACGGTCGAGGAGAGCTACGTGGTCGACCTGAGCGTGGCGATCCGCCCGGGCTCACCCCCGTCCCCGTCCGCACCGGACTCCTGACCCGCAGGCCGAAGCGCCTCGCGCTCGTCGCCACGATCGTCCCGGCCGTCACCGTCACCGCCAGCACCATCGCCTCCCCGCGATGCTCCCGCCACAGCGGCACCGACGCCCGTAGGGGAACGAGCCTGAAGCCCGCATGCACCAGCAGGCCGCCCGCCGCCACTTCGGCCACAGCGTGAGTACAAGCAGCGCCCCGGAGGCGGCGGCCGCACCCACACACAGCGGCAGGGCGACCAGGAAGACGACGCGCGAAGAGGCGAAGTCGGCACGCGACAACGGAAAGGGTCGAAAGCTCGGGCAGTCAGGAAAACCACGCACGGGAAGCACCTCCGTCGACTGACTGGCGGACACGTCATGGACAGGGAGATGCATGAGTACCGAGGGACGGTGAAATTCATTGTCCTTTACGGGAGTTGAATACCCGGCCCGGATCCGGGAACCGGCCGGAGGCCGCGGAAGCGCAATGAGGTGGAATGCCCCGCTCCGTTCACGCCCCCGCCCGCTCACGCCCTCTTGACGGACCGACACCGCCGGGATCAAAATTCATCACATGATGAATTCTTCGGGCGTCGCCATCGAGGCCCGCGGCCTCACCGTCGTACGAGGCAACCGCACCGTCCTCCGCGACCTCGACTTCACCGTCGAACCCGGCAGGATCACCGGCCTCCTCGGCCCCTCCGGCTGCGGCAAATCCACCCTGATGCGTGCTGTCGTGGGCACCCAGGCCAAGGTCACCGGCACCCTCGACGTGCTCGGCAGCCCCGCGGGCCACCCCGCCCTCCGCCCGCGCATCGGGTACGTCACCCAGGCCCCGTCCGTCTACACCGACCTGACCGTCCGGCAGAACCTCGACTACTTCGCGGCGGTCCTCCAGCCGGGCCGCCGGCACCGGGACGCCCGCCGCGCCGCCGTCACCCGCGCGATCGCCGAGGTCGACCTGACCAGCCACGCCGACGCCCTCGCCGGCACCCTCTCCGGCGGCCAGCTCACCCGGGTCTCCCTCGCCGTGGCATTGCTCGGCACCCCCGAACTTCTGGTCCTCGACGAACCGACCGTCGGCCTGGACCCGGTGCTGCGCCGCGACCTGTGGAACCTCTTCCACGCCCTCGCCGCCGACCGCGGCACCACACTCCTCGTCTCCTCCCACGTCATGGACGAGGCCGAGCGCTGCCACCGGCTGCTCCTCATGCGCGAGGGCCGGATCCTCGCCGACGACACCCCCGAGGCACTGCGCACCGCCGCCCGCACCGCCACCGTCGAAGAGGCGTTCCTCCACCTGGTCGACGAAGCCGCCACCCGTCAGGAGACCGCCCGATGAGCACCAGGACCCCGCAGCCGACCCCTCAGCCCGCCCCGAACCCCACCCCGCAGCCCTCACCCCGGGTCCGCACCCAGCACCACCCCCACCCCGCCGCGCCACCCCTCAGCCCCGCCCGCACGCTCGCCACCGCCGCACGCGTCCTGCGCCAACTGACCCACGACCCCCGCACCGTCGCGCTGCTCCTCCTGATCCCGGTCGTGATGATCACGCTGCTCCGGTACGTGTTCGACGGCAGCCCCCGCACCTTCGACGCCATCGGCGCCTCGCTCCTCGGCATCTTTCCGCTGATCACGATGTTCCTGGTGACCTCGATCGCCACCCTGCGCGAACGCACCTCGGGCACCCTCGAACGCCTCCTCGCCATGCCGCTCGGCAAGGGCGACCTGATCGGCGGCTACGCCCTCGCCTTCGGCGCCGTCGCGATCGTCCAGTCCCTCCTGGCCACCGCGCTCTCGGTCTGGGCACTCGGACTGGACGTCACCGGCTCCCCGTGGCTGCTGCTCCTGGTCGCCCTGCTCGACGCCCTGCTCGGCACGGCACTGGGCCTCTTCGTCTCCGCCTTCGCCGCGTCCGAGTTCCAGGCCGTCCAGTTCATGCCGGCCGTGATCTTCCCGCAGCTCCTGCTCTGCGGCCTGTTCATCGCGCGCGACCGGATGGCACCCGCCCTCGAAGCGGTCTCGAACGTCCTGCCCATGTCGTACGCGGTCGACGGCATGAACGAGGTCCTCCACCACACCGACGTCACCGGCGACTTCATCCGGGACGTCCTGATCGTCGCGGGCTGCGCACTCCTCGTCCTCACCCTCGGCGCCGCCACGCTCCGCCGCCGCACCGCCTGAGGCCACGGTGCGAGGATGGCGACGACGACGTACCACCAGAACCGCGAACCACCAGAACCGCGAACCACCAGAACCGCGAACCACCGCACCGTCCGGAGGGTGAACCGCATGACCCAGACAGTCGCAGTCCTCGGCACCGGCAAGATCGGCGAAGCCCTGCTCAGCGGCATGATCCGGGCAGGCTGGCGCCCGGCGAACCTGCTGGTCACCACCCGCCGCTCCGAGCGTGCCGAGGAACTCCACAGCCGATACGGCGTCGAAACCGTCACCAACGCCGAGGCCGCCAAGCGCGCCGACATCCTCATCCTCGCGGTGAAGCCCCAGGACATGGGCCGGCTGCTCGACGAGCTCGCCGAGCACGTCACCGCCGACCGTCTGGTCATCAGCGCCGCCGCAGGCATCACGACCGCCTTCATCGAGGACCGCCTCACCGCGAACACCCCGGTCGTACGCGTCATGCCGAACACCCCCGTCCTCGTCGACGAGGGGATGTCCGTCATCTCCGCGGGCAGCCACGCCACCACCGAGCACCTCGCCGCCGCCGAGGCGATCTTCGGCGGCGTCGGCAAGACCCTGCGCGTCCCCGAGTCCCAGCAGGACGCGGCCACCGCCCTCTCCGGCTCGGGCCCCGCGTACTTCTACTTCCTCGTCGAGGCGATGACCGACGCGGGCATCCTGCTCGGCCTGCCCCGCGCCCAGGCCCACGAGCTGATCGTCCAGGCCGCCATCGGAGCCGCCGTGATGCTCCGCGACAGCGGCGAACACCCGGTCAAGCTCCGCGAAGCCGTCACCAGCCCGGCCGGCACCACCATCAGCGCCATCCGCGAGCTGGAGAACCACGGCGTACGAGCCGCCCTGATCGCCGCCCTCGAAGCCGCTCGCGACCGCAGCCGCGAACTCGCCTCCGGCAACGGCTGACGGCCGCGCCCGTTTGTCCGGCCCTACCCCGCGGCCTCGATCAGCTCCGCACTGCGCACCACCTTCGCGAAGCCACCGCCGTGCAACGACACGGCGGTGGCCCGCGCCAGCTCATCCGCGCCCAGCGTCC